>MLAA01000001.1 GCA_001998905.1 Rodentibacter caecimuris
GGTAATAGTACTGTCAGCGGTAATAGCACTGTTATCGGTGATAGCTTAGTAAAAGGTAACTCCACTGTTGAAGGCGACAGCATTACTAAAGGTAACGCTACCTTTGCGAAGAATATAACCGTCAACGGAACAACCTCAACCAAAGATCTACAGGTTACGAATAATGCAACTATCACGAAAGTCTTAACGGTCGGTGGTAATAGTACTGTCAGCGGTAATAGCACTGTTATCGGTGATAGCTTAGTAAAAGGTAACTCCACTGTTGAAGGCGACAGCATTACTAAAGGTAACGCTACCTTTGCGAAGAATATAACCGTCAACGGAACAACCTCAACCAAAGATCTACAGGTTACGAATAATGCAACTATCACGAAAGATTTAACTGTCGGTGGTAATAGTACTGTCAGCGGTAATAGCACTGTTATCGGTGATAGCTTAGTAAAAGGTAACTCCACTGTTGAGGGCGACAGCATTACTAAAGGTAACGCTACCTTTGCGAAGAATATAACCGTCAACGGAACAACCTCAACCAAAGATCTACAGGTTACGAATAATGCAACTATCACGAAAGACTTAACTGTCGGTGGTAATAGTACTGTCAGCGGTAATAGTACTGTTATCGGTAATAGCTTAGTGAAAGGTAACTCCACTGTTGAGGGCGACAGCATTACTAAAGGTAACGCTACCTTTGCGAAGAATATAACCGTCAACGGAACAACCTCAACCAAAGATCTACAAGTTACGAATAATGCAACTATCGCGAAAGATTTAACTGTCGGTGGTAATAGTACTGTCAGCGGTAATAGCACTGTTATCGGTGATAGCTTAGTGAAAGGTAACTCCACTGTTGAAGGCGACAGCATTACTAAAGGTAACGCTACCTTTGCGAAAAATATAACCGTTAACGGAACAACCTCAACCAAAGATCTACAAGTTACGAATAATGCAACTATCACGAAAGATTTAACTGTCGGTGGTAATAGTACTGTTATCGGTAATAGCTTAGTGAAAGGTAACTCCACTGTTGAGGGCGATAGTATTACTAAAGGCAATGTAACTGTTGGAAAAGATATTGTAGTTAACGGTAACAGTACAACAAAAGGTAATACCTTTGTTGAAGGAAATTCAACAGTTAACGGCAATAGTATTGTTAAAGGTAGCTCCACTGTTGAAGGCGACAGCATTACTAAAGGCAATGTAACTGTTGGAAAAGATATTGTAGTTAACGGTAACAGTACCACAAAAGGTAATACCCTTGTTGAAGGCAATTCAACTGTTGAAGGCGATAGTATTACTAAAGGCAATGTAACCGTTGGAAAAGATATTGTAGTTAACGGTAACAGTACAACAAAAGGCGATTCCTCAATTGAAGGAAACCTCAATGTAACAGGTTCTACTGTCTTAAATGAAGTTATGATTAATAAATCCCTAACTTTAGCTGATAATGCAAAAATTGATTTAGGTAACTCAGATATTGAAGGTAGCTTTGATATTTATGGTGATGAAAGTAAAAAATCATTAAGCCAAGCCTTAACTCAATTACAGATGGCAGGACCTTTAGTTTACGTTGATCCACAAACAGGTAAAGATGTTCAACGTCATACCGATGTAGTGAGACTTAATAGCGGTTCGGATAAACCTGTTCGAGTTACCAACGTCGCAGATCCGAAAGATATTAACGATGCAGTAAATTTAGGTTACTTTAATAAGCAGCTATCATTAAATATGGGTGAAGTCCATAACCGTATTAATAGAGTGGACCGTCGCTTACGCAGTGGTATTGCGTCAGCGGTTGCGATGAGCTTATTACCACAATCTTATCGTGCAGGTGAAAGCATTATGAGTGTGGGTGGTGGTACATACCGTGGCGGTTCAGCTATCGCGGTAGGTTATTCAAAAGTAACGGATAACGGTCGGATTATTATCAAAATCGGTGGAAGCGCAAATAATTCGGGAGATTATGCTGGTGGCGCAGCAATTGGTTGGAAATTCTAATTAGTTGTCTTTAACTTTAAAGTGCGGTCAAAAATCCTAGAGATTTCCGCACTTTCTCTGAATATAAAATAATCCGATAAGCTTAGGCTTATCGGATTATTATTTTAGATAACTTTCTGCTTACATGTCTTTGTTGTCTATGATGATTGGTTTTCCTTTTCTTTGACTAAATTCCATAATATATCCATTTCACATAACGAGGTATTCTTAGGTGTTTTACCTTGCCGTTCCAACAAAGATTCTACTGCTCTGAAACGCATTTCAAATTTTATATTGGCCTTACGCAAACTTTCTTCCGGAGAACAGCGAAGATGACGAGCAAGGTTGACTACAGAGAAAAGCAAATCGCCAATTTCCTCTTCAATCAGGGTTTGAGAAATCTCATTTTTATCCAATTCAGCTCGCACTTCCGCCAATTCTTCATTGACTTTATCAAAAACGAGTTTGGTTTCATTCCAATCAAACCCAACTTTAGCACAACGTTTTTGTAATTTTTCGGCACGCAACAAAGCAGGGAAAGCTTGGGGAATATTATCCAAAATAGAGGATTCACCTTTTTCTTTACGTTCGTTATCCTTCATCTCATTCCAACGGAGTAACGCTTGCTCGGCATTTTGGGCTTTATGTTCACCAAATACATGAGGATGCCGACGAATAATTTTTTCCGCCACTTCATTTACGACATCATTAAAAGTGAAATTATTTTCTTCCGCCGCCAACTGGCTAAGAAAAACTACTTGGAGCAATAAATCACCCAACTCTTCACGCAAATTTATCGTATCTTTTTGTTGAATAGCTTCAATGACTTCATAGGTCTCTTCGGTTAAACAGGGAATTATCGTTTCATAAGTTTGCTGTAAATCCCAAGGACAGCCACTGTTAGGATTACGCAATTGAGCAATAATATTGACAAAATCTTGGATGCTATATGACATATCATTTGACCTATAAATATAGAGGAAATAAAAATTAGAGACTAAAAATAAGATATTTTACACAATATCTTAAAAATTACCTGCACTTTAACTTTCTAAATCGACACTTAAAATATCTTCTTCTTCCTTTAACAAGGTAAATATATCTTGAATCATCGCTTTATCTATTGTTAAGCAGCGAATATGTAATCGAATGTCGCCATTACTTTGATCTTTAACGAAAATATGTTCAATATGGTAATTGTTTTTTATTAACAATTCTGTCACTTTGGAAATAGCAATAGAAGATCGAAGTAAAATATTTAATTTCGTTTTCTTTTTACGGCTTCTACGGTGAATAAAACGTTGTACCATAGGGCTTAAACGAATAGAGACCAAAATCATTAATGTGGCGATAATTGCATCAAAGAAAAATCCTGCGCCTGCCGCTATACCAATACCGGCAGCAGCCCAGATAATTGCTGCTGTCGTCAAACCGGATATTGCATCATTATTTTTGCGTAGAATAACACCAGCCCCAAGAAAACCAATGCCGCTAATAACTTGAGCAGCAAGACGCATAGGATCAGTACGAATATTTTCTGATACATGGGCATAATATTCCGCGGATTGAATAGAGACAATAGTCAGCACACAAGTGGTAACGGCAATAATGACACAGGTTTTTACTCCGACTGGTTTGCGTTTAAGTTCCCTTTCCAAACCTATTGTACCACCCAATAACATTGCCAATAGCATTTTACCGAATATAGTTAGATGTGTAGAATGAAAAAGTGTGGTCAAAAAATCAGGAGAAATGTTCATGTGGATAGTCTTTTTAGTTGTTTATAGATTGTCGATTGTAGCTTTTTCACTAAATAAAATATAGGCTTTTACAATCTTTTACATTTAGAACATCGCCTTTCCTATTGAAATTTTGTACAATCAGCCGTTTTAAATCTATACATACAAAAATATTGGGATTTTTATGAGTTCAACACCGAATATTGGTTTTGTCAGTTTAGGCTGCCCGAAAAACTTGGTTGATTCGGAGCGAATTTTAACAGAACTCCGTGCCGACGGTTATAATATTATTCCTAGTTATGAAGGCGCAGATTTGGTTATTGTCAATACTTGTGGTTTTATCGATAGTGCAGTACAAGAATCGTTAGAAAGTATAGGCGAAGCACTGGAAGCAAATGGAAAAGTGATTGTTACCGGTTGTTTAGGTGCGAAAGAAAACCAAATTAGGGAAGTTCACCCGAAAGTATTAGAAATCACCGGCCCTCATAGCTACGAAACGGTAATGAAACACGTTCATAAATATGTACCGAAGCCGGCATATAGCCCTTATACCAGCCTTGTGCCTAAGCAAGGCGTAAAATTAACCCCAAAACATTACGCTTATCTGAAAATTTCCGAAGGCTGTGATCACCGTTGTACTTTCTGTATTATTCCGTCAATGCGCGGAGATTTGGACAGCCGATCTATCGTCCAAATATTAGACGAAGCCAAGCGTTTAGTTGATGCTGGTGTAAAAGAAATTTTGATCGTTTCACAAGATACCTCTGCCTATGCACTCGATAAAAATCGTCATGAAGGAACAAAAACGGTATTTTGGAACGGAATGCCAATTAAAAATGATTTATTGACGTTATGTGAAAAATTAGGTTCGCTTGGAATATGGGTACGCTTGCATTATGTTTATCCTTATCCACACGTTGATAATTTAATTCCATTAATGGCTGAAGGCAAAATTCTACCATATTTGGATATTCCATTGCAGCACGCCAGTCCAAAAATTCTTAAAGCCATGAAACGCCCGGGTTCTATTGAACGAACCTTAGAACGTATAAAAAAATGGCGCGAAATTTGTCCGCACTTGACTTTACGTTCCACATTTATTGTCGGTTTTCCAGGGGAAACAGAGGAAGATTTCCAAATGTTATTGGATTTCTTACAGCAAGCGCAACTTGACCGAGTCGGCTGTTTCAAGTTTAGTCCGGTAGAAGGTGCGCCAGCAACAGAAATGGCGGAACAAGTGCCTGAAGAAATCAAAGAACAGCGTTTTCATCGTTTTATGCAGTTACAACAACAGATCTCAGCCGAGCGTTTACAGCGAAAAATTGGGCAAACTTTGGATGTTATTATTGATGAAATTGATGAAGAAGGTATTATTGGACGCTCAATGGCAGATGCTCCAGAGATTGATGGTGTAATTTATATCGATAATCTATCGAATAATGAGGTTAAAGTCGGTGAGATTATTCCGGTTACTATTACTGCTGCAGATGAATACGATTTATGGGGAACTTATTAAGATTACGTTGTACAAAAGTGTGGTTGTTATTTTATAGTTTTAACTTATTAAAAAAGTAAGGAATATTTATGTCAGAAAACCAAAAACCAAGCGTTATTCGCTTTGAACAAGCCGTTAAGACAAAAAATTATGAAAATGCTTGTTTAGAATTATTAGAAATTTTAGGCAAAATTGACAGCAATTTTGGCGGAATTAACGATATTGAAATTGATATGCCTGAACAGTTGGCAGAATTAGAGAAAGAGAAAAATATCTATTTTTGTACTCGTATGGCCGTTGCAATCACTGATCTATTTCAAGATCCTGCGTTGGATATCACAGATGCGGGAGCGCAGCGCTTCTTCGTATTACAACGTTGGATTAACTTAATTTTTGCCAGCTCACCGTTTGTAAATGCAGATCATATTTTGCGTTCTTATAATCGCAAACCCAAACCGGATAATCCGAACGATATTCATCTCGAACAAACGAAAAAAGCGTTAATTAAATTTGCTATCCTCTATCTACCGGAATCTAATGTTCAATTAAATCTTGATGCGATGTGGGAAGTTTCTCCAGAATTATGTGCCTCACTATGCTTTGCTTTACAATCCCCACGTTTTATTGGAACCGAACATTCGTTTAATAAACGCGGTGCGATTTTACAATGGTTCCCTGAGAAACTGGCTCAAATTGAAAATTTAAATCAGCTGCCTAGTGCTATTTCTCACGATGTATATATGCATTGTAGTTATGATATTGCTGCGAATAAACATAATGTGAAAAATGCCTTAAACCAAGTTATCCGCCGCCATTTAGTCAGCAATGGTTGGCAAGACAGACAAAATATTCAAGAAATCGGTTACCGTAATGGTAAACCTGTGATGGTTGTATTATTAGAGCATTTCCATTCCGCCCATTCAATTTATCGCACCCACTCTACCTCCATGATTGCCGCTCGCGAGCATTTCCATTTAATCGGATTAGGTGGCGATGCAGTCGATCAGGCTGGTCGCGATGTATTTGATGAATTTCATATTGTGCAAGGCAATAATATCTTTGAAAAATTAGAGCAATTAAAAGGTATTTGTACAGAAAGTGGCGCAGCTATTTTTTATATGCCAAGTATTGGTATGGATTTAACCACAATTTTCGCTAGCAATACGCGTTTAGCACCGATTCAAGCTATTGCTTTAGGGCACCCAGCAACTACTCACTCCGAATTTATTGAGTATGTCATTGTTGAAGATGACTATGTGGGTTCAGAAGATTGCTTTAGTGAGAAACTATTACGTTTACCAAAAGATGCCTTGCCTTATGTGCCGTCTGCTTTAGCACCAACCTCAGTGGAATACCGTATGCGTGAGAATCCAGAAGTTGTTAATATTGGTATCGCATCAACTACGATGAAATTAAATCCTTACTTCTTAAAAGCTTTGCAAGCTATTCGGGATCGCGCCAAAGTGAAGGTACATTTCCACTTTGCGTTGGGACAATCTTCCGGTATTACTCACCCCTATGTAGAACGTTTTATTAAAACTTATTTAGGAGATAGCGCAACTGCACATCCTCACTCGCCGTATCATCAATATCTTAACATTTTGCATAACTGCGATATGATGGTAAATCCGTTCCCATTTGGAAATACCAACGGTATTATTGATATGGTTACTTTAGGTCTGGTCGGAATATGTAAAACAGGACCTGAAGTTCACGAACATATTGACGAGGGACTATTTAAACGTTTAGGTTTACCTGAATGGTTAATTGCTGATACGGTAGACGAATATGTTGAACGGGCACTACGATTAGCAGAAAATCATCAAGAACGTTTAGAATTGCGTCGCCACATTATTGAAAATAATGGATTACAAACTTTATTTAGCGGGGATCCTCGTCCAATGGGACAAGTCTTTGTCGCTAAGTTGAGAGAATGGGCCGAAAACCTCCAAATCAAATTAGATTTAGCTGAAAATAAAGCGGAAAGTGCGGTCAAAAATCAGCCTAAAAAAGCCAAAACGGTAAAATCGGAAGACAAAAAACCTACTACAAGAAAAACAACAGCAAGAAAAAGTTCGGTGAAAAAAGCTGACCCAAAACCTACTGAGGTAAAAACTCGAAAAACTGCAAAATAATATTTTGTAAAAATAACTAAACCCTGTACAACTCGTACAGGGTTTTTCATCATCATAAAAGAAGGAAGAAAATGAAAGTCGTTAATATTTTATTTGTCTGTTTAGGTAATATTTGTCGCTCTCCAATGGCAGAATATATTATGCGGAATAAAGTGGACAAAGCGGGTTTAGCGCAATGTATTCATATTGAAAGCGCTGGAACGTCCGGTTGGCATAATGGCGAAAATATGCACTGTGGAACGACAGAGATACTTGATTTACATAAAATCCCAAGTCAGGGATTTAGCAGCCGAAAAGTGCGCTCGGAAGATTGGCAGCATTTTGATTATATTGTAGCAATGGATAATAACAATTTACAGGATCTTGAAACATTATTCGGAAAGCACCCTAAATTGTTTCAAATCACCATACTTTGTGAAAATCTCGGCATTGACCATATTCCTGATCCTTGGTACACCCGCGATTTTAAGCAAACCTATGAATTATTGGATCAATGTTGTGATGCTCTCTTACAAAAGGTCAAACAGGAAAATAGACTTTCAATTTTGTGATCATTGACACATTAATTTTGGCGAAAACTCGGTAAGATAAAGCGGTATAGTAATTCGCTATATGATCTTTTTATTTTAGGAGTTTTTATGTTTCCGGAATTTCGTGATTTAATTAGTCGCTTAAAAAGCGAAGATGCACATTTTGCTCGTTTGTTTGATAAACATAACGAATTGGATCAAAAAGTTAAAAATATTGAGGCGAATATTGAATTAGGTACTCATACCGAAGTGGAGAATCTAAAAAAAGAAAAATTACGCTTAAAGGACGAGATGTACACAATCTTGAAAAACTACAGTTAAAATGAATAAATTGTTGGGCGGTTTATCCGCCCATATTTTTAGCTTCAAAAATATGAACTAATAAAAAATGAGATCAATTCACGCCGAAAAATGTGATAGTGCGCAAAAAACTAACATTTTCTTCAATAGATTTTAAGTAACGCTACAATATTTTGTTATGATAATGTTAATTTCTCATTTCAAACGGTGTATCAAATGTCTGCTCAATTACTTTCTCAACTTACTCATATCGTCGGAAAACAATACATCATTACCGATCCCGCAAAAACCGAATCCTATCGAAGCGGCTATCGTTTTGGTACAGGTAAAGCATTAGCTGTTATTCGTCCTGCTACTTTAGTGGAATTTTGGCGAATTTTAGAAGCTTGTGTTAAAGCAGACGTTATTGTAATTAATCAAGCGGCCAATACCGGGCTAACCGGAGGTTCAACCCCAAATGGCAATGATTATGATCGAGATATTGTTATTATTAATGCAATGCGAATTGATGGTATTCAAATTATAAACAATGCCGAGCAGGTAATTTGTTTACCCGGTTCTACCTTAAATAATCTTGAAAATAAGTTAAAAACCTATGGTCGTGAGCCTCATTCGGTTATCGGTTCTTCTTGTATTGGCGCTTCAGTTATCGGCGGCATCTGTAATAATTCCGGCGGAGCTTTGGTTCAACGAGGACCAGCTTATACAGAAATGGCATTATATGCTCAAATCAATGCAAAAGGCGAATTGGAGCTAAAAAATCATCTCGGTATCTATTTAGGCACAACGCCGGAAGAAATACTCTCCAATTTACAAAATCAACATTATCAAACAAGAGATGTGGAAAAAAATTGCGGTAAGGGACATGACGATCATTACTGTCAGCACGTCCGTCAAGTCAACGAAAATTCTCCTGCCCGTTTTAATGCCGACCCTACACGACATTATGAAGCTTCGGGCTGTGCCGGTAAATTGGCTGTATTTGCCGTACGCTTAGATACTTTTCCACTGGAAACCGAAACTGCCGTATTTTACATTGGTACCAATCAAACAAGTGTCCTAAATGATATTCGACGTCATATATTAACCCATTTTGAACAATTACCGATTTCCGGTGAATATATTCATCGTCATGCTTTTGATATAGCCGCCCATTACGGTAAAGATACTTTCTGGGTAATAAAAAAATTCGGTACGCATTGGTTACCTAAATTATTTGCCTTAAAAGCCAATGTCGATCGTATCAGTAAAAAATGGGCATTTTTACCTAAACATATGAGCGATAAGCTACTACAGTTTATTTCTAAAATATTACCTCAACATTTGCCGCAACGTTTACTACAATATCGTGATAAATATGAACATCACCTCATTATTAAAATGGGGGGAAAAGGTATCCCAGAAGCAGAAAACTATTTACAAAACTACTTTAACGAACGCTCTAAAGGAGATTATTTCAAATGTAATCCACAGGAAAATCAAGCAGCAATGCTACACCGTTTTGCAGTGGCATCTGCAGCCGTGCGCTATCGAGCAGTACATGAAAATGAAGTAGAAGATATCGTAGCGCTTGATATCGCTTTACGCCGTAATGATCAAAATTGGTTTGAGACATTACCTGGTGAAATTGAACAAAAAATAGCCCATAAATTATATTACGGTCATTTTATGTGTCATGTTTTTCATCAAGATTATATTGTAAAAAAAGGCTTCGATTGTGTTGAACTTGAACATCAAATGCTAGCGTTACTTGATAAACGAGGCGCTCAATATCCTGCTGAACATAATGTCGGACATTTGTATGAAGCTAAACCAAACTTAAAAATCTTCTATCAAAAATTAGATCCAACCAACAGTTTTAATCCCGGAATAGGCTATACACCGAAGAAAAAATATTGGCGAGAATAATATCTATTTATCATTAAAACCGATTGTCGATAGATGTCTATCGACAATGCTATAAAATATCTGATTTTCTGACCGCACTTTTTGTATCCCTCTCTTACATTCAATAAAATCCCCTTTTGGAGTATAATGTTACCCAAAAACAAATAAGGAAATATTCATGGACAGTTTTGAACAACACACCCCAATGATGAAACAGTACCTAAATCTCAAAGCAGAAAATCCGGATATTTTGCTGTTTTATCGAATGGGGGATTTTTATGAATTGTTTTATGAGGATGCTAAAAAGGCAGCCGCATTATTAGATATTTCCTTAACTAAACGAGGACAGTCAGCAGGACAGCCAATTCCAATGGCGGGTGTACCTTATCATGCGATTGAAGGATATTTAGCAAAATTAGTTCAACTGGGAGAATCGGTTGCGATCTGTGAACAAGTGGGTGATCCAACAACCTCAAAAGGGCCGGTTGAACGTAAAATTGTGCGTATAGTTACCCCAGGTACTGTTAGTGATGAAGCTTTATTGCCAGAGCGGCAAGATAATTTGATTGCAGCCCTGTACCAAGACAAAGAGACTTTTGGCTTAGCAACATTGGATATAACATCAGGACGTTTTCAAGTTTGCGAATTAACCTCCGTACAGAGCCTTCAGGCCGAATTACAACGCATTAATCCGGCAGAATTGCTTTATAGCGAAGACTTTTCCGATATATCTCTAATCGAAGCTTATAAAGGGCTACGCCGTCGTCCTACTTGGGAATTTGAACTTAGCACGTCAATTACATTACTAAATCGCCAATTTGGTACGAAAGATTTACGAGCATTCGGTGTTGAAAAATTACCAATTGGATTATGTGCTGCAGGCTGTCTATTACAATATGCCAAAGATACTCAGCGTACCGCATTACCTCATATTCAAAGTATTGGTGCAATACAAAATAATGAGAATATTCAATTAGATGCAGCAACCAGACGAAATCTAGAGTTAACTCATAACCTCGCAGGAGGAACGGAAAACACACTGGCTTCCGTATTAGATAAATGCGTTACCCCCATGGGAAGTCGTTTACTAAAACGTTGGATTCATCAACCAATAAGAGATATTGAGAAATTACGACAACGTCAACAAATTATCGCGGATATTATTGATTTGGATTTAATCCCAGATCTACAACCTTATTTACAACAAATCGGTGATATGGAACGCATTTTAGCCCGTATTGCATTACGTTCTGCCAGACCAAGAGACCTCACTCGATTACGTACTGCTTTGGAACAATTACCGTTTATTCAAGCCCTACTCGCTCATAAAACGAATTCAAAAGTGGCCGCACTTTTTAACCAAATTTCTGATTTTAGTGAACAATATGATTTACTGCATAGAGCGATTATTGAAACGCCTCCATTACTAATTCGTGACGGTGGTGTCATTGCACCGGGCTATCATAACGAGCTAGACGAATGGCGAATGTTATCTGACGGAGCAACTCAATATTTGGAAAATTTAGAACAGCGGGAACGTGAGAAAACCGGTATTGACACATTAAAAATCGGCTTTAATGCCGTACATGGTTATTACATTCAAATCAGTCAAGGACAGGCACACAAAGCACCAATTCATTATGTTCGACGTCAAACTTTGAAAAATGCCGAACGTTATATTATTCCAGAACTAAAAGAGTATGAAGATAAAGTACTCAAATCAAAAAGTGCAGCGCTTGCGTTAGAAAAGCAACTTTATGAAGAATTATTTGATTTATTACTACCCCATTTAGGTACGTTACAATTCGCCAGTTTAGTACTATCCGAATTAGATGTATTGGTCAATCTTGCGGAACGCGCGAATACTCTCAATTATATAGCCCCAACCTTTACCGAAAAGCGGGGTATCAAAATTGAAAACGGGCGCCATCCTGTTGTCGAGCAAGTGCTAAAACAACCTTTTATTGCTAATCCAGTTACGCTAAACGCAGAACGCCAATTACTTATTATTACAGGTCCAAATATGGGTGGAAAAAGCACTTATATGAGACAAACTGCACTTATCGTCTTAATGGCATATATTGGTAGTTTTGTTCCGGCGGAGAAAGCAGAAATTGGTTCAGTTGACCGCATTTTTACTCGAATAGGCGCATCTGATGATTTGGCGTCTGGCCGTTCCACATTTATGGTAGAAATGACGGAAATGGCAAATATCTTACATCAAGCGACTGAATACAGTTTGGTTCTCATTGATGAAATCGGACGGGGAACATCAACTTACGACGGATTGTCTCTGGCATGGGCTTGTGCTGAATGGTTAGCGAAGCAAGTCGGCTCTCTCACTTTATTTGCCACACATTATTTCGAATTAACGGCGTTACCGGAGAAAATTGCAGGAATTTATAATATCCATTTAGATGCAGTCGAACACAACGATACCATTGCATTTATGCATGCCGTACAAGAGGGCGCAGCAAGTAAAAGTTACGGGTTGGCCGTTGCTGCATTGGCTGGTGTTCCGCAATTAGTAATAAAACTGGCAAAACAAAAATTGAATCAACTTGAAAAACTATCATTGCAAAATACGGATAAAAATATCCAAGAATTGCGTTCACTGAACAATATACAAGGTAGTTTGAATTTTGAACGAGAAAGCGATCAACTGAGAATTGCTATCGAAAAGCTAGACCCCGATGAGCTTAGTCCAAAACAAGCATTAGCTTATTTATATCAACTAAAGAAGATGCTGTAGAAAAATAAAAGCGGATAATCTCCGCTTTTATAGCGATTGTTGTGGCAATATTTCAAACAACGCCTGTGGAAAATACCGTATCAAATAATCGACAAAATAGCGCTGAGTTTCTTGAGCAATAATCGGATCAGTTTTCGGGTAATGATTATAAATAAGGCTGTGTAGGGGGACTTGATGTAAACGACAAACTTCTAAACTCAATAAAGTGTGGTTGATGCTGCCTAATTTCCCCGATGTAACTAACATTAGCGGATAGCCTCGTTGGCGTAAATAATCAAGAATTATCTCCTTATCATTGTAAGGAACCATTAACCCCCCAGCCCCTTCTAACAGCACATAATCATATTTTTCGGCTAAAAGTGCGGTCGATTTTTCGAGAGTTTCTAAGTCAATAGAACAATTATCTAATTTAGCGGCCAAATGAGGCGAGCAAGGATAACGGAAAATATACGGACAAGTCAGTCCTTGTTTATCTTCTTCTGTAAAATCAATTCCCTGTATTTGACGGTGTATTTTGATATCCTGAGAAAAATCTTGGCAACCCGTTTGCACCATTTTTTGGGTTATTACGGAGAAACCTTTTGCCATCAATTTCTTCGCATACCAACCGGTTGCTACCGTTTTTCCTACGTCAGTATCAATGCCTGAAACAAAGATTATACGTCCCATTTAGCCCCTCGATAACCTGCCAGAATAAATAATGGCGTATAAGTTAATTTTACGCCTTCACTAAAAGTGTATTGCGCCTGATAATGCTTGCAAAATGTTTTAACTGTTGTAGTAGTCCAACTAGATTTCTTTATCGCTGTTACTCCACTTAATTTTAAATGTTTCAATACATCAATAGGGTGTTCAAAAAATAATTCTATTTTGCCACTCTCTAAATGGTAAAGTTCAAAATCCGCCGCCAGCCAATTTTGCCATATTTTAATATCAGGATAATCCAAACCAATTTGGGTAAGATGTCGAATTTCACTCAAATTATCGGGAGTAAAAGTGCTGAGCAATAATAAACCATTCGGAGCAAATAGTCGTCTGAGACGTTGAATAAACTGCTGAGGACGATGAAACCATTGCACTGCCGAAGCACTGCTAATTAAATCAAATTTACCTTGAAAATCAATTTGTTCTGCATCACCACAAATAAATTGGTAGGGGCGGGATAATTTCTGTTTCAGTTGAGCCGAAACATCACATAAATCATTAAATAACCATTTCTTTGCTCGAATATGCCGTTGTAGCAAGTGGCTAAAATCCCCTGTTCCGCAACCTATTTCCAACACATGATCGAAATTCGTCCGTGTACTTAACAATAGATTCATTAGCCGTCGATTAATTTCCTGCTGAGCCTTTGCCTGCTCATCATAAAAAGGTATAGCTCGACTAAAGTAGCGTTTGACCAGGGCCTTACTTGTTAAGTCCATAATTGCTCCCAACGACTGAAATATGGTAAACAATAATGTTCTCCAGCAATGAAACTTATCGGGCAACGGCTTTGCCAATAGGCTTGTTGATGTTGAGCAGAAAAAATTTTATCTTGCTCAGCAATAATAGCATGCGTCCAAGACAATAGATCTGTACATTCATCTTGCTTGATAGCATAAAAAAGAGCGGTTAGTTCCAAATGAAGATCTGAAAAGCTCCGTTGTTCCCCTAGTTGCTGATAATTAGTAAGCATTTTGCCACACATCCGGCGCTCAAACTTTAATCTGTTTTGTTCCGTGAAATTATTGAGTGTAGCATCAAAAATGTCTGGAGGAATACCACATTGTTCGTCATAAGGCTTACCTGTGCCATTAATTGCTGTAGCTGACTGAAGCGGTATTCCACTTAGTACCCGTTCAGCAACCCACACTCCCATTGACCAAGCAACAACCCGTATTTCTTGATAAAGAGAAAACTCAAAATCTAAGCGAAGATCTTGATAATCATAACAAATCAATAAATCGTAACCCTTAGGTAAAATTAAATGATTGATTGCCGAAACTGGAGTTCCCCAACCAGCAAAATAAAGAATTAAGTTTTGTTTCTGCTTATTGTGCCAAAGATATTTCATAGTATTTACATACCGATTCTTTAATTATTATTTCAGTCTATTATAGCCGATCAACTATTAAATATTAGTTTTCACTTACCATATCATTCGCTATATAGCAGCGAATATTGAGACATCAATATAACAGATTTTGTTATAGATAACCTTTAATTGTAGTAAAATCCGATTTCATCTCTAGAAAATGTTTAATATTTCAAGTTAAAGTCATACATCATGTAGCATATATTTTAGATTTATTAGTTAGATAATATAAAACACAATATATTTGCTATTTCTTTATGTTCGCGTTACCATTTCATAATGGTAAATAACAATAAATGTAAAAAATATATGCCAAATTTTCAATGTGGCGGTATTTTACCCGTGCTGCTTTGTGATTTTTATAAAACATCTCACCGTTTGCAATACCCACAAGGAACCCAAATTATTTACAGTACTTTTACTCCCCGAAGTAATCGGCAGGCTCCCCACATTGATAGAGTGGTGAGCTTTGGCTTTCAAGCTTTTATTACAAAATATTTAATTTGGTATTTTAACGAGAACTTTTTCTCTCGCCCCGAACAACAGGTGGTAAATGAATATTGTGAATTTATTCAACGCACGTTGGCACAAACCGATAAAGGTGAACATATTGCTCAATTACATCGTTTAGGCTATTTGCCATTAAAAATTAAAGCGGTTGAGGAAGGAAAAACTGTCGCAATACAAATGCCAATGATGACTATCGAAAATACGCACACCGATTTCGCTTGGTTGACTAATTACCTTGAAACATTAATCAATATGTCAATGTGGCAGCCGATAATCTCTGCATCAGTAGCTCGCCAATGCCGTTTCGTTTTGATGAATTTTGCCGAGCAAACCTGTGAAAATCATGATCATATCCCTTTCCAGTTACACGACTTCTCTATGCGAGGAATGAGTTCTTTAGAATCAGCAGAGCTATCAGGCAGCGGCCATTTAACTTGTTTTATCGGTACGGATACCATTCCGGCCATTTTATTTGTTGAGCGCTATTATGGCTCATCCCAACTTATCGGAACATCGATCCCGGCATCAGAACATTCAGTCATGAGTGCACATGGCACGGATGAACTTCCTACATTTCGCTATTTAATGGCACAATATCCTGATTCTATGCTATCGATTGTCGCAGATACAACGGATTTTTGGTATAACATCAGTGTGAATTTACCTCTTTTAAAAAAAGAGATTATGGCACGTCCAGAGCATGCTAAAATTATTATCCGTCCCGATAGCGGTGATGCGTATAAAATAATCTGCGGTGATCCTGATGCCAATACGAGCTATGAGCAAAAGGGATTAATCGAATGCTTATGGGACATTGTAGGCGGTAAAGTAAATAATAAGGGCTACAAAGAATTGGATTGCCACATCGGTGTAATTTATGGTGATGGCGTAAACTACGAAAAAATGGTCCGTATTCTAACCGGTTTACAACAAAAAGGTTATGCTTCTAATAACTTAGTTTTTGGTGTGGGTTCACAAACTTATCAAGCGAATACTAGAGATACACTTGGATTTGCCATAAAAGCCACCTCAATGATGATCAATGGTCAAGAAAAAGCTATATTTAAAAATCCTAAGACAGATGACGGTTTGAAAAAATCACAAAAAGGTCGGGTAAAATTAGTTTCACTTGATCATTATGTGGAAGGTCTAAGTGCTGCTGACGACTTTAGCGATGATTTATTGGAAGTGATTTTTGAAAACGGTAAATTAGTTAAATCTACAAATTTTGATCGTATTCGGGCTAACTTAGCAGAAGATCTTGAACATTACCATATAAAGCATAATACCAATGAGAGAATGTGTTTATGTTGAAATCTATTTCCGTTAATTCCTATTCCTTGTGTTAAATTATTTCGTTCTAAAATTTGAGCCTTGCTTTTTATAAATCCAATAGCAATATCTAATATGCTTAATCGCTATTTAAATTCTATAACGCTCTGATTTACCCCACTTGCACGGACATCAACCGATGCCCGCGCTTATTACGATTACCCTCAACTAGAAAGTAACACTATTTCTACAATAACTAGTTTTTAATTTCCTAGCGTCGCTACCATTACCGCTTTTATCGTATGTAAGCGGTTTTCAGCTTCATCGAAAACAATTGAAGCCTCAGATTCGAACACTTCATCGGTAACTTCTAAACCGTTCATTCCATAGCGTTGTGCCATTTCTTTACCTATCACAGTGTTTTCATCATGAAAAGCTGGTAAGCAATGCATAAACTTCACTTTCGGGTTACCCGTCAACGCTAATAATTCTCTATTAACTTGATAAGGTTTCATTAAATTAATACGTTGTTCCCAAGCTTCCTCAGGTTCACCCATTGACACCCAAATATCCGTATAAAGAAAATCAACGCCTTTCACGCCTTCCTCGGTATTTTCTGTACAAGTGATTTTAGCACCCGTTTTTTGGGCAATTTCGGCAACTTCATCTAAAAGTTTTTGTTCCGGCCAAAAAGCTTTTGGACCAACTAAGCGTAAATCAACGCCCATTAACGCGGCACCTTCAACAAACGAATTTCCCATATTATTACGTGCATCGCCTAAATAAGCCATTTTCATTTGATTTAACCGTTTACCTTCTCCATGTTCTAGCATCGTTAAAAAATCAGCGAGAATCTGTGTAGGGTGAAAATCATCAGTTAAACCATTCCAAACCGGAACGCCAGAGTATTGTGCCAAGATCTCAACTTGTTCTTGTCCGTAACCACGATATTGAATACCATCGTAAATTCGCCCCAATACCCTAGCGGTATCTTTCATTGATTCTTTTACACCAATTTGTGAACCTGTCGGTCCGATATAACTAACATTAGCACCTTGATCAAAAGCAGCCACCTCAAAAGAAGAACGAGTTCGAGTAGAGGTTTTTTCAAAGATAAGCGCAATATTCTTACCTTTTAATCTTGGTTGTTCCGTACCACAATATTTTGCTTTTTTTAATTCCGCAGATAGCTCAAGTAAGAATT
The DNA here is from genome assembly GCA_001998905.1 of Rodentibacter caecimuris. Taxonomy (GTDB): domain Bacteria; phylum Pseudomonadota; class Gammaproteobacteria; order Enterobacterales; family Pasteurellaceae; genus Rodentibacter_A; species Rodentibacter_A heylii_A. The sequence continues at coordinate 17,876 of MLAA01000001.1, forward strand.
GAATTTCTCGTGGGGTAAAATCCATTAATCTTAAAAAATGGCGATTTCTTAGATTGATTGGCATAGAGATCCTCCTGTGTGATGATAGTTAAACGTTTGCGCCGTTTATTATACAGATTGTGAATAAATTAAAAAGCCTACAAAATCGACAAGGAGCTCCTGAGCCTTCGGTTAAATTTAAAAATAAAGATTATAATGACAACGCATTTTTTAATACTTGTGCAATACCATTCTCATCGTTTGATGTCGTAACCATTTTAGCCTGTAATTTGACTTCTTCTTCGGCATTGCCCATTGCTATGCCCAAGCCGACCGCACTTAGCATACTGATATCATTATGATTATCGCCGAATGCAATAACCTCTTTCGGCTCAACTTCCCAGTCTTTTAACAAAGCGAGTAATCTTCCGCCTTTCGTATTACCCGCATTGGCAATATCGACACGATCAATCCAAGACCATTCGCAACTAAATTGAGAAATCGGTAGTTCATTTACCACATTATTCATAATCTCTTTATTCTCTGCACTGATGACACATTTCCAAATTGGATTATGATGATCAATTACCTCTTGAATGCTTTCCACTTTTCTGACATCAGGACGCACATTCTCAGGGCAAGTTTCCACCCATTTAACAAATTTTTCCATATGCGGATTAAGTTGTGCATAATTCATTGAATCTCGAGAATACATCAAAAGATGACAATGATGTTTTTCTGCGACATCATAGATTAATTGTGCCTGCTGTTTAGAAAGTGGGTTATAAAATGGAGTGGTATCCGTAGCCACATCATAAACATAGGTTCCATTACAACAGATAATCGGGGTATCTAAGCCTAATTCATGATAGTAAGGTTTTACGGCCGTATGATGACGACCAGTAACCAACAGAATTTTAATCCCTTTATCCATTGCGGCTTGAATTGCCAATTTATTTTCCAGCAGAATATGCCCTTCGGAATTTAATAATGTGCCGTCAAGATCAAAAGCAACGACTTTATAATTCATTCTTATCCCTCCTAGATTAAAAAAGGGCGGTTAAAGAACCGCCTTATTGTCAATATTATTGCCCATAATAAGCATTTTTACCATGTTTACGGAGATAGTGTTTATCCAGTAATTCTTGTTGCATTGAGCCAATATTTGGACGAATTTGATGACTGACAAAATTCATATACGCCACTTCTTCTAATACAACAGAATTATGTACGGCATCAAAACCATCTTTTCCCCAAGTGAAGGGACCATGAGAGTGAACTAATACACCAGGCACAGATTTCGGTTCAAGATTGCGTTTACGGAATGTTTCAACAATCACCTTACCTGTTTCTAATTCATACTCACCTGCAATTTCTTCCGCTGTCATTCGGCGAGTACAAGGCACGGATCCGTAGAAATAATCGCCTTGCGTAGTACCTAGGGCAAGAATATCTTCACCCGCTTGTGCCCAAGCAGTCGCATGGCGAGAATGAGTATGTACCACCCCACCAATATCTTTAAATTGGCGATAGAGTTCTAAATGAGTAGGTGTATCTGAAGAAGGCTTTTTATCACCCCAAACTCGATTACCATTAAGATCAACAATCACAATATCATCAACGGTCATTAAATCATACTCGACACCAGAAGGTTTAATTGCGACCAAACCGCTTTCACGATCGATTTCACTCACATTCCCCCAAGTAAACGTAATTAATTTATATTTTGGCAACTCTAGATTCGCTTTTAATACCCTTTCTCTTAGTTCTTTTAACATTGGAACCCCCCTTCTTTCATTTTCTGTTCAATCCAACGGCGAGCACTGATAATTTCCTCAATTGGTTCATCTGATTTTTCGGTCCACATCTCAATTAAAAATGCACCTCGATAATTCAATTCAGCAAGAGTTTTAAAACAAGAGACAAAATCAACACAACCGTCGCCAAACGGTATATCGCGGAATTGCCCAGCACAGTTTGTTGTAACCTTATAAGTATCTTTTAAATGAATGGCAGAAATTTTATCAATGCCCAGTTTTAGCTCTTCGATAACATTGTCATTCCATGCAGAAAGATTACCTAAATCAGGATAGACAGTAAACCAAGGCGATTTAATAATATTATCCCACTTTTTCCAACGGGAAATTGAACTCATAAATTTGGTATCCATAATCTCTACGGAGAGAGTAACTTGATTACTAGCAGCGAGTTCTACTGCCCATTCTAACCCTTGTTGAAAACGTTGGAGTGTGCCTTCATCTTGTTCTTCATAATACACATCATAACCCGCTAATTGAATAGTGCGAATCCCTGTATCAACAGCAAACTGAATAGCCTTTTCCATAATTTCATAGGCTTTTCGGCGAGTCGCTTCATCGCGACTACCAAAAGGAAAACGACGATGACCCGATAAGCACATTGACGGAATAGTAACCCCCGTATTAACAATAGCTTTCACCAAGTGTAATCGCTCTTTTTTACTCCAGTCTAAACGCGCTAAGCGTTCGTCAGTTTCATCAATAGACATTTCAACAAAATCAAAGCCACAAGCTTTTGCAATGGATAAACGATCTTGCCAGCTAATGTTTTTAGGCAGGGCTTTTTCATAGATTCCAAGTTTATGTTTTCTCACAGAACACTCCTATAAAGGGTTAAAGTTGGGTGCAAACATTGCACCCGATTTAAATATGGGACATATTCAATGTCCTTCTTTTCGTTTGTAAATCTTCACTTTAAATTTGAACCGAGCACCTCTTAAACAAGCATCACCGATAATCCTTTAGCCTGTAGAGACTGAATAAACTCAGGTTCCGCATCTTTACCCGTAATTAATAAATCAATATCTTTTAATTTAGTAAATAACATACCAACCTGTTGCCCCAATTTTGTACTATCAAGCAACACAACATACTTACCGGCTTTCGCAGATAGTCTTTGCTCTGAATTAGCAATAATCATATCGGTTTTATACAACCCTTCGGTCGTAAAACCTTTTCCACTGGTAAACATAATATTAGCGGCATAGGGATTTTCATTTTGATTAAGAGAAAGTGTAATAGCTTTATTACGGTTATACTGACCACCCATAATCACAATATCTTCATGGTTGTTTTCAATCAATTTATTGGCAAGGGGAATAAAGTTTGTGATGATTTGTAATTTCCTTCCACATAAATGATCGCCCAACATCTGCATTGTTGAACCACAGGTTAAAATAATTGAATCGCCTTCCTGGCATAATTGACTTGCTGCCTGTGCAATACGTTGCTTTTCATCAATATTATTGATTACCAAGCTATATTGATAATCTATAGGAAAAGACTGCATCGACTCTGCACCATTACGCACTTTCTTCAATCTCCCTTGCTGGGCTAATTTATTGATATCCCGTCTTGCTGTTGCTGGCGAAATCTCAAGTTGCTCAACAATTTCCATTGTAGAAAGAGCCTTTTTCTCAAGTAACAATTGTAAAAGTCGTCTATGACGATAATTTTCGTTCATTATATCTTCCTTGCTATGTCTTTGATACTATTGCTAATAATGAACAAAAAATGAGCCACCTTCAAGTGGAAAAGGTGGCTTTTTTTGTTATAACATTGATTTAAATTGAATATTAGGTTCGTGTTCAAAGCAGTCATCAAAACCACGAGGGTGGTGGTACTCAATTAAATCTTTATCACGTGGATAAACATATTTACCGCCCACTTCCCAAATAAACGGATGGAATTTATATTGTAAACGTTCTTTACGCATTTTCCATAATTGAATAATCTCATCAGTACTTGCCATAAAGTTCGTCCAAATATCATGATGAACTGGAATAATAACTTTACAACGTAAACTTTCTGCCATACGTAATAAATCGACAGAAGTCATCTTATCAGCAATACCCACCGGATTTTCGCCATAGTTGTTGATTGCTACATCAATATCAAATTGTTTACCGTGTTTGGCAAATTGAATCGAGAAATGAGAATCTGCACCATGATAAATATTACCGCCAGGTGTTTTAAATACATAATTTACCGCCTTACGACCCATTTCTTCATCTGACGGGCAAAGACCCGCTAATTCACCACCTTGCGCTTCCGCCCCTTCAACCGGTAAAGTAACTAAACAAGTGCGGTCAAAAGAATCAAGCGCGTGAATTTCCACATCTTTTAATTTCACCACATCACCTGGTTTTACGATAATAATACGTTCTTCAGGTACGCCCCATTTTTTCCATAATTCCGCACAATGCCAAGGACCAACAAATTTCACATGATCCAATTTTGGATTATTTACAATTGCCGCAGCAACATTAACATCAATATGATCACTATGGTAATGAGAAGCTAAAATAAAATCCACTTCATTAATTGCAAATGGATCTAGCACCATTGGTGCTGCACGCAAGTTAGGTTGTAATTTACGTACGCCAGCCATATTTGCCATTTGGTGCCCACGCACCATATCTTTCACTTTCTTAGTGCTTTTCCCACGACCACACCATAAATCCATACAAAGATTCGCGCCACCCGGGGTTTTGATCCAAACACCTACGCAACCTAACCACCACATAGCAAAATTGCCTTCCGGCACAACTTCTTGCTCAATCTCTTCATTTAGCCAGGTTCCCCACTCAGGGAAAGTAGAAAGAATCCAACTTTCACGGGTAATTTCTTGAATTTTGCTCATTTTTAACTCCTTTCGGCCATTTAGATAATCAAAATAAATCATATCAAATCATTCCGCTTTGTAAAATACTTTTTATGAAATTTGTGATCAAGCTCTAAACTTACTTTTCTTCTTTACGGTAACAAAAGACAAATAATCCATTTAAAAACAAAAGGTAACAAATCCAAAAATAGATAATTCATGAAAATTAAGAGATCTCTCAATGTGATAAAAATAAAATGTGATAATGCTCACAAAAACTCAAATTCAATCTTTTTTATTCATGGATAATTGCTATTATTTGCAGGATTTCTTTTTCGAGATGATTCGGAATGAATTCAAACACCAAGTATTTTCCATTTTAATTAATGTCAACAGAGGTTCTGTTATGGAAACATTATTAGATCTATTTATTGTCTTTAGAGATCAAGTTCTCAATAAAGCACCACTACTCTTAGGTATTGTTGCTTGTATTGGTTATATCCTTTTGCGTAAAGACACAACAACCGTTATTAAAGGTACGATTAAAACTATCGTCGGATTTATGTTAGTTCAAGTGGGGGCCGGCGAATTAGTAAAAGGTTTTAAACCTATTATCACAAAATTATCCGAATATCATGGTCTAACCGGAGCGGTAATTGACCCTTACACCAGTATGCAAGCGACCATTGAGACAATGGCTGACAATTATGCGTGGGTCGGCTATGCCGTCTTGCTAGCATTAGCATTAAATATTTTACTGGTAGTATTCCGACGCTTTACCGGCATTCGCACCATTATGCTGACCGGGCACATTATGTTTCAACAAGCCGGTTTAGTTGCCGTATTCTATATGCTCATTGGCGCATCAATGATGGAAACCATTATCTATACCGCTATTATTATGGCACTGTATTGGGGGATTTCATCTAACATTATGTATAAGCCGACTCAAGCCGTAACAGGCGGAGCCGGTTTTTCTATCGGACATCAACAGCAAATCGCTTCTTGGATTGCCGTTCAACTCGCCCCAAAACTCGGTAATAGAGAAGACAGCGTCGATAATATGAAATTACCGAAATGGTTGCATATTTTCCACGACAGTATCTCTGCGACTGTACTGGTTATGACCGTATTCTTTGGCATTATCTTACTTTCTTTTGGTTTAGATAATCTACAAACCATGGCAGGCAAAACACATTGGACAATTTATATTTTGGAGACCGGATTAAAATTTGCTGTTGCCATTCAAGTGATTGTTATTGGTGTTCGAATGTTTGTCGCCGAATTATCCGAGGCATTCAAAGGAATTTCTGAAAGAGTGATTCCTAATGCCGTTTTAGCTATCGACTGTGCGGCAATTTATGCTTTCTCACCAAATGCTATGGTATTCGGTTTTATGTGGGGGGCAATCGGTCAATTCGTTGCTGTCGGTTTATTACTTGGTTTTGACGCTTCCGTATTAATTATTCCGGGCTTCATTCCGATGTTCTTCTCTAATGCAACAATCGGTGTATTTGCCAACCATTTTGGTGGCTGGCGTGCCGTGATGAAAATTTGTTTTGTGATGGGTATTGTTGAAGTATTAGGTTCTGCATGGGTCATTCACTTACTCGCTACCCAAGGCGCAACCTTTAACGGTTGGATGGGAATGGCCGATTGGGCCTTATTCTTCCCACCTATATTACAAGGTATCGTTAGCGTTCCATTCTTCTTCTTTATTATCTTAGCCGCTGCATTCATGTATATGGCATTCGCTGCAAAAAAATTACGCTCAGCAGAAGCAGCTGCCGCTAAGGCAGGCAAAACACTTGAGCAAATGGATGGTTACGGTGTTGATGAAAACACAGAAGAATCAGCTTCTCAAAAACATTCAAGCCAAAGTGCGGTCAAAAATGACGATATTTCCGACGATACAGTAAAACCAGTGCGGATTCTTGCTGTCTGTGGTTCGGGTCAAGGTTCTTCTATGATGATGAAAATGAAGATAAAAGGCTATCTAGACAAACGTGGGATTCCAAACATTATGGATTCTTGTGCAGTTACCGACTATAAAGGCAAATTAGACAATACAGACATTATTGTCTCGTCTAAACACTTATCTGGGGAAATTCAAGTAGGCGAAGGAAAATTTGTATTAGGCGTGCAAAATATGCTCAACCCAAACTCCTTTGGTGATGAATTAATCGACTTGATTAATAAATTCCAGAATAACAAATAATGAAACAAAGTGCGGTTGATTTTCAACGGGAATTTGACCGCCACAGCACTACTCATTAAGGATGTAACTATGTTAAAAGAATCACTTATTGCTAACAATTCCATTAAACTTAACCAAACTGCCGAAGATTGGAAAGCAGCCATTAAAATCGGTACGGATTTGCTAGAAGCTTCCGGTGCTATTGAACCTCGCTATTACGATACGATTATCAGCAATATCGAAAAAATGGGACCTTATATTATTTTAGCTCCGGGTCTTGCAATGCCTCATGCCCGTCCAGAAGAAGGGGTAATTAAAACCGCATTTGCATTAGTTACCTTAAAAGAACCGATTTATTTTGAGGGAGAAGATGATCCAATATATGTGTTGATTACCCTAGCCGGAAGTGATTCCGATCAGCATATGCAAGGCTTAATGGAAATTACCCAAGTGCTTGATGACCCAGAGAGTGATGACGGTGTGGACCTAAACCGTTTTCGCCATTGTAACAATGCCGATGAAGTCTATGCTGCCATTGACAAGGCACTAAACGGCTAATCTCATTCAATAAAAGTGCGGTCAAAATTAACCGCACTTCCCCCCACTAATTTCAATTTAACAGAAGGAATGATAACTATGTCTAGACCATTATTACAAATAGCCCTTGATTCTCTTTCTTTGGAAAAAGCGGTTGCTGATGCCAAACAAGCAGAAAATTTAGTGGAAATTATTGAAATCGGTACTATTCTAGCTTGTGCTGAAGGGATGAAAGCAGTCAGTACCCTGCGCGCTTTACACCCAAACCATATTATTGTTTGTGATTTAAAAACCACTGACGGTGGCGCAATTTTAGCAAAAATGGCATTTGAGGCGGGAGCAGACTGGCTAACCGTTTCTGCTGCAGCCCACCCTGCAACTAAAGCAGCCTGTAAAAAAGTGGCTGACGAATTTAATGCCGCCCACCCTGAATTAAAAGTGAAAAAAGAAATTCAAATTGAGATCTATGGTAACTGGACTATCGAAAAAGATGCCAAAGAATGGGTTGAGTTAGGCGTCACACAAGCAATCTATCACCGCTCACGCGATGCCGAACTAGCCGGTAAAGGCTGGACATCTGAAGATGTTGAATTAATGAAAAAATTATCTGCTCTTGGACTTGAATTATCTATTACCGGTGGTATTGTGCCGGAAGATATCCACCTATTCAAAGAAATCAAAAATGCCAAAGCCTTTATTGCTGGTCGAGCATTAGTCGGAGAAAAAGGTAAAACCACCGCAGAAGCCATTCGTGCCGAAATTGCAAAATATTGGGCATAGTACATACCTATATTTTAGGTTTTGTTAAATTTATCGCTAAAGCAAGAATTTCTAACCAAAAATCGGGTAAAATAGCGAAAATTTTACCCGTTTTTATTATATAGGAGAATAAAATGGCAACTCGCAGACAATTAGCAAATGCAATTCGTTTCTTATCAATGGATGCCGTACAAAAAGCAAAATCCGGACATCCTGGCGCACCAATGGGAATGGCAGATATTGCCGAAGTTCTATGGCGTGATTTTCTAAAACATAATCCGACCAATCCAACCTGGGCGGATAGAGACCGTTTCGTACTTTCTAACGGACACGGTTCAATGCTAATTTACAGTTTATTACATTTAACTGGTTATGACCTGTCTATTGAAGACTTAAAACAATTCCGTCAATTACATTCCAAAACACCGGGACACCCTGAATATGGGTATGCACCGGGCGTTGAAACCACAACGGGTCCGTTAGGACAAGGGATCACCAATGCGGTGGGAATGGCAATTGCGGAAAAAACCCTTGCCGGACAATTTAATCGCGAAGCACATAATATTGTCGATCACCATACTTATGTTTTCTTAGGGGACGGTTGTTTAATGGAGGGAATTTCCCATGAAGCCTGTTCTTTAGCTGGGACATTAGGATTAGGAAAATTAATTGCATTCTATGACGATAACAATATTTCCATTGACGGGCATGTAGATGGTTGGTTCTCCGATGACACAGCAAAACGGTTCGAATCCTACGGCTGGCAGGTTATTCGCAATGTAGACGGACACAATGCAGAGCAAATCCGTGCGGCTATCGTATTAGCTCAAGCAGAGACAGCAAAACCAACCTTAATTATCTGTAAAACGATTATCGGTTTTGGTTCCCCAAATAAAGCAAACTCTCACGATAGCCACGGAGCCCCATTAGGTGATGAAGAAATTGCTTTAACTCGCCAAGCGCTGAATTGGGATTATGCACCGTTTGAAATTCCAGCTGATTACTATGCAGCTTGGGATGCAAAAGAAAAAGGTAAAGTGGCTGAACAATCGTGGGCAGAAAAATTTGCCGCTTATGAAAAAGCCTATCCGTCATTAGCTGCGGAATTTAAGCGTCGTATGGCTGGAGAACTACCCGTAAACTGGGCAGCAGAATCCAAAGCCTTTATCGAAAAATTACAAGCTAATCCGGCAAATATTGCCAGCCGTAAAGCATCACAAAATGCGATCGAAGCTTATGCACACTTATTGCCAGAGTTTTTAGGTGGTTCAGCAGATCTTGCCAGCTCCAACTTAACCCTATGGTCTGGCTCTAAACCGATTCGCGCGACAACCAATGTAGATGGTAACTATATTAACTACGGCGTGCGTGAATTTGGTATGTCAGCAATAATGAACGGTATCGCGCTACACGGTGGCTTTATTCCTTATGGTGCAACTTTCTTAATGTTCTATGAATATGCCCATAATGCGGTGCGTATGGCGGCATTAATGAAACAACGTGCATTGTTTGTTTACACCCACGACTCTATCGGCTTAGGTGAAGACGGACCGACCCACCAACCAGTAGAACAAACCGCCGCTTTACGTTTAATTCCAAATTTAGAAACATGGCGTCCCTGTGATCAAGTTGAATCCGCAATCGCGTGGCAACAAGCGGTACAACGTAAAGACGGTCCGAGTGCCCTGATCTTTACTCGCCAAAACTTAACACAAATTGACCGCACTTCTGTCCAACTGGAAAACGTTGCGCACGGCGGCTATGTATTAAAAGATTGTGCCGGTACACCGGATTTAATCTTTATCGCCACTGGCTCTGAAGTGGAACTTGCCGTTAAAGCCGCAGCAGTATTAACCAGTGAAGGTAAAAATGTACGCGTAGTATCAATGCCAAGCACCAATGTATTTGATAAACAAAGTCTGGAATATCGCGAATCCGTGTTACCAAGTGCGATTACCAAACGAGTCGCAATTGAAGCTGGTATTGCTGATTTCTGGTACAAATATATCGGTTTTGAAGGTCGTATTATTGGTATGCACTCATTCGGTGAATCAGCCCCAGCAGATCAATTATTTAAACTATTTGGCTTCAGCGTTGAAAATATAGTCTCGACAGCAAAAGAAATTTTGTAATTTGATTAAAATTTAAAAATATCGCCTTTCAATAATTTCTGTATATCAATATATTGGAAGGTGATATTTTTTTGTCTTGTACTCTATTTAATTTGAAAAATAGCAAAAAAGTTGTTTTTTTTTAAATTGAAATATGGTATCAATACATACAATCAAATTCGTAGGATTATGAGAAAATGCCTGTTCGTTCTATTATCAGCCTAATTATTAACCTCGTGGTGATTATTATCACCGCGAGGGTTTTTATTGGCAGATAAAGAATAACCGGATCCAATAAACCCTCGCTATTTAGTGAGGGTTTTTTCATTGTGCAAAATAAATAAACCCTCATCAGATAGCATTAACTTTAATTTAAGGTGATATATGAATGGAGCGAAGCTAATTGTTGAATGTTTAAAGGCTCATGATATAACCACACTTTTTGGTTATCCTGGTGGCGCAATTATGCCGGTATACGATGCAATTTATGATTCCGGTTTAGATCACTTACTATGCCGTAATGAGCAGGGAGCAGCAATCGCGGCTATCGGTTATGCCCGTGCGACAGGAAAGACAGGTGTATGTATTGCTACATCAGGACCGGGCGCAACTAATTTAGTAACCGGCTTGGGTGATGCTTTGATGGACTCCATTCCCATTGTCGCCATTACCGGGCAAGTTGCATCTCCCTTTATCGGTACCGATGCATTCCAAGAAGCCGATGTATTAGGATTGTCTCTAGCCTGTACTAAACATAGCTTTATTGTCCAGAATATTGAAGAACTTCCTGAAATTATCGCTAAAGCATTTCAAATTGCTCAAAGCGGACGTCCCGGGCCGGTATTAATAGATGTTCCAAAAGATATTCAATTCTCACCAACTGATGCAGCTCCGATTGTCTATGCCAAACAACCAAATCCTCCGCAAAATTCGACCGCACTTTCCCAAGCTAAAGTCTTATTAGGCCAAGCTAGACGTCCTGTGCTTTATGTGGGCGGAGGTGTCGGTATGGCAAATGGTGTGCAGGCTATTAGAGCGTTTTTGGATATTGCTAATATCCCCTCAGTTTCCACCATTAAAGGTTTAGGCTCAATTCCACCACAGCATCCGCTTTATATGGGAATGATTGGCATGCACGGTACCAAAGCGGCAAATTATGCGGTACAAGAATGTGATCTATTATTAGCATGTGGAGCTCGATTTGATGATCGGGTAACCGGCAAACTAGATACCTTTGCGCCACACGCCAAGGTTATTCATATTGATATTGATGTAGCGGAAATGAATAAACTACGCAAAGCGGATATTGCTTTATGTGGCGATTTGATTAAAGCAATAAACGAATTGGCTCAACCGTTGAATATTGATGAATGGCGAAAAGATGTGATTAAGCTTAAAGTCGATTTTGATTATCGTTACACTGAAAATAACGGTGATAAAGAAATTGATCCGTGGGCATTATTACATACACTTTCCCAACGTAAACCACACAATGCAGTTGTTACCACCGATGTTGGTCAACATCAAATGTGGACTGCACAACATATGCAACATTTTGCACCAGAAAATTACATTACTTCTGCTGGTTTCGGCACAATGGGGTTCGGTTTACCGGCTGCAGTAGGTGCGGCAAAAGCCCGCCCGAATGATTCGGTTATCTTAATCACGGGAGATGGTTCTTTTATGATGAATGTACAAGAATTGGGGTCAATTAAACGGGCAAACTTACCAATAAAAATTTTATTATTGGATAATCAACGATTAGGCATGGTACGTCAATGGCAAACGTTATTTTTCCAGGGGCGCCATAGCCAAACCATTTTAGACGATAATCCGGATTTCGTAATGCTTGCTAACGCCTTTGATATTACGGCAGAGCGCATTGAAAAAGCCGATGAAGTATCAGCAGCATTGGATCGCTTACTAAATAGCCAAGGCGCCTATTTATTACACGTTTGTATTCCTAATGAAGAAAACGTCTGGCCGTTGGTCCCACCAAATGCCTGCAATACGGATATGTTATGCGAAGATATTGGTGTTTAGGGAGGAGAATACAATGCAAACGTACCAAATAAAAATGGCAGCGAACAAACGTCCAGAAACCCTTGAGCGTATCCTACGGGTTATTCGACATCGAGGATTTGAAGTGCGGTTATTTTCCACCGAGATTTGCGATAATCTAATCCATATTCAAACGACTGTACAAAGCGAACGAGCAATTGAGCTGTTATTAAATCAGTTGGTGAAATTACCGGATGTAGTTGAGCTTAACTAAAAGGATATAATATGAAAACACTTGGAATTATTGGAGGAATGTCGCCTGAAAGTACTTCAATCTATTATACAGAAATCAACCGATTAGTTAATCAATTTAAAGGTGGAAATTACTCCGCACCGCTAGTGCTGGTAAGTGTTGAATTTGAAGAAATCGTACGTTATCAAAAAAGCGGTAATTGGCAAAAAGCAGGAGAATTATTAGCACAAGCGGCGAAAAACCTAGAAAAAATCGGTGCGGAAGGAATTTTATTAGCGACCAATACCATGCATAAGGTCGCTCCACAAATCATTGCAGCAATAAATATTCCGTTTTTACATATTTTAGATGCTACCTCAACGGCGATTAAGTCTATCGGTTTAAACAAAGTTGCGTTACTTGGCACCGCCTTCACAATGAGCGATGTATTTTATCAACAAGGGCTACAAGCGCGAGGTATCACAACAATAGTTCCCGAGCCCAAAGCGCAACAAGAGATTCATCGTATTATTTTTGAAGAACTTTGTGTCGGTAAATTATTACCACAGTCCAAAAAAATTTATCTGAACATTATTGAACGCTTAGAACAACAAGGCGCGCAAGGAATAATTTTAGGTTGTACTGAAATCGGATTATTAATCGGACAGCAAGATTGTGCCTTACCATTTTTCGATACGGCAAAATTACATTCACAAATGGCGGCAGATTTTATTTTGGAAAAATAACGGCTGATAAAACTCAGCAAAATTTGACCGCACTTTTATAAACACAACATTCAACTTGGAGAGATTATGCCAAAATTACGTTCAGCGACCAGTACGCAAGGTCGCAATATGGCTGGGGCAAGGGCTTTATGGCGTGCCACAGGAATGACAGAAAACGATTTCGGTAAGCCGATTATTGCAGTAGTCAATTCCTTTACCCAATTTGTGCCGGGACACGTTCATTTAAAAGATATGGGGCAACTTGTTGCTGCCGAAATTGAGAAAGCAGGAGGAGTGGCGAAGGAATTTAATACCATTGCGGTTGATGACGGTATTGCGATGGGACACGGCGGTATGCTTTATTCCTTACCAAGTCGAGATCTGATTGCTGATTCAGTAGAATACATGGTTAATGCCCATTGTGCCGATGCGATAGTGTGTATTTCCAACTGCGATAAAATTACGCCGGGCATGTTAATGGCAGCATTACGTTTGAACATTCCAACTATTTTTGTATCGGGCGGACCGATGGAGGCAGGTAAAACCAAATTATCCGATCAAATTATTAAACTAGATTTGGTTGATGCAATGATTCAAGGTGCAAACCCGACAATATCAGATGATGTGAGCGATCAAATTGAACGTTCCGCCTGCCCGACCTGCGGTTCCTGCTCAGGAATGTTTACCGCTAATTCAATGAACTGTTTAACGGAAGCCTTAGGCTTGAGCTTACCGGGTAATGGCTCTTGCCTAGCTACCCACGCAGATCGTAAACAACTGTTTTTACAAGCAGGCAGACAAATTGTCGAATTATGCAAAAAATATTATGAACAGGACGATATCTCGGTATTACCCCGTTCAATTGCAACTAAAGATGCTTTTGATAATGCGATGAGTTTGGATATTGCAATGGGTGGCTCAACCAATACAGTATTACATTTATTAGCAGCGGCACAGGAAGCAGAAGTCGATTTCACAATGGCGGATATTGATCGCCTTTCCCGCCAAGTACCATGCTTAAGCAAAGTTGCTCCGAATACCGCAAAATACCACATGGAAGATGTTCACCGAGCAGGCGGAATTATGGCGATTCTAGGCGAATTGGATCGAGCAAACTTACTCAAAAATCAAACTCGTACTGTATTAGGAATGAGTTTGGCAGAGCAGATCGCCAAATACGATATTATGTTGACTAAAGATGAAGCGGTACACAGTTTTTTCCGTGCAGGTCCAGCAGGTATTCGCACTACGCAAGCTTTTTCTCAAAATACTCGTTGGGATACAGTAGATAACGACCGAGAAAACGGCTGTATCCGCAGTAAAACCCATGCTTACAGCCAAGATGGCGGATTGGCGATGTTATCAGGCAATATCGCCCTAAACGGCTGTATTGTGAAGACCGCCGGTGTGGACGACAGTATTTTAAAATTTAGCGGCAAAGCGATAGTATTTGAAAGTCAAGAAGAGGCAGTTTCAGGTATTTTAGGCGGAGAAGTTCAAGCCGGACACGTTGTCGTGATTCGCTACGAAGGACCGAAAGGCGGACCGGGAATGCAAGAAATGCTTTACCCGACTAGCTATTTAAAATCAATGGGTTTAGGAAAAGCCTGTGCCTTATTGACGGACGGACGTTTCTCTGGGGGAACATCAGGACTATCTATCGGGCATTGCTCGCCAGAAGCTGCAGCAGGCGGTACAATCGGCTTGGTAAAAAACGGTGATACCATTGAAATCGATATTCCGAATCGCTCAATCCAACTTATTGTATCGGAAACAGAGCTTACCCAGCGCCGTCTCGAACAAGACATCAAAGGTTGGCAGCCGATAAACCGTCAACGTGAAGTCTCTTTCGCTTTGAAAGTGTACGGCCATTTTGCCACCTCGGCAGACAAAGGTGCAGTACGGGATAAAACCTTAATTAAATAGACATTTTAACGATGAAAAACCTATTAACTCAACCCCAACCGAGCGAAGCCGATTATATCAGCGCTATCGTAAAACTCGGCTCAAAAGTGTATGAAGCGGCAACCGCGACACCATTACAAAAAATGGAAAAATTATCTTCTCGTTTGGATAACCAAATTTGGATAAAACGAGAGGATCGCCAACCTGTTAACAGCTTCAAATTACGTGGTGCGTACGCGATGATTTCAAGTTTAACGGCTGAACAAAAACAAGCAGGCGTAATTGCTGCCTCCGCGGGTAATCACGCCCAAGGCGTCGCACTATCATCGCATCTATTAGGTTTAAAGGCATTAATCGTGATGCCACAAAATACGCCGAGTATTAAAGTAGATGCAGTCAAATCCTTTGGCGGAGAAGTCTTATTATTCGGCGCAAATTTTGATGAGGCGAAAGCCAAAGCTATTACTCTTGCTCAAGAGAAAAAAATGACCTTTATTCCGCCTTTTGATCACCCCTTGGTTATCGCTGGACAAGGCACATTAGCAATGGAAATGCTGCAACAAAATTCTGAACTAGACTATGTATTCGTCCAAGTTGGCGGTGGTGGTTTAGCCGCAGGCGTGGCAATTTTATTAAAACAATTTTTACCTGAAATTAAAGTAATCGGCGTAGAATCTAAAGATTCGGCTTGTCTCTACACCGCCCTGCAAAATGGCGCGCCGATAGACTTAGCTCACGTTGGTTTATTTGCCGACGGGGTGGCAGTAAAACGCATCGGTGATGAAACCTTCCGCCTACTTAAACAATATTTGGACGATATCGTGTTAGTGGACAACGATGAAATTTGTGCAGCAATGAAAGATGTATTTGAAAATGTGCGAGCCATTGCCGAACCTTCTGGTGCATTAAGTGTTGCCGGTTTGAAAAAATATGCGAAACTACACAGTATCAGTGGCAAAAAAATGGCGACCATATTATCCGGTGCAAACTTGAATTTTCATACTCTACGCTATGTATCCGAGCGTTGTGAGATTGGTGAAAATAGAGAGGCTTTATTAGCTGTTACTATGCCAGAAAAAGCAGGGAGTTTCCTCAAGTTCCGTCAATTATTAGGCGACCGAGCAGTAACAGAATTTAGTTATCGCTATGCAGATCATAAAGCCGCTTGTATTTTTGTCGGGGTTCGGACTGCTAACGATAATGAAAAATTAGAAATTATCAGCGATTTACAAAAAAACGGATATGATGTGGAAGATATGTCTAACGATGACATTGCTAAAACCCATATTCGCTATTTAATGGGTGGACGCATTTCCAATTATAATGAACGTTTATATAGTTTTGAATTTCCGGAACAAAAAGGCGCATTATTAAAATTCTTGGAAATTTTAGGTGTTCGTTGGAATATTTCCTTATTCCACTATCGCGCACACGGTGCAGATTACGGGAATATTTTGGCAGGTTTTCAGCTGTCAGAGCAGGATTATACCGAGTTTCAACAATCCCTTGATGAATTAGGCTATGTGTATGAAGATGTAACTGAAAGCAAGGCTTATCGCTATTTCTTACGATAATATATATTTTATACCAAAAATTAAGGCGACCTTTAAAGATCGCCTTAACTATCATTATAAGGAAAAGAAATTAGAGAATAAAGCGGCTTAAATCCTCATTTTCCACCACATCGCCCAGCGCTTCTGCAACATAGGTGGCGTCAATGTTGACAGTTTGTTCCTGCATATCGCTGGCATTGAAGGAAATTTTATCCATTAAACGTTCCATTACTGTATGTAAACGTCTAGCACCAATATTTTCGGTTTTTTCATTAACCTGGAATGCAGCTTCGGCAATTTTCTTAATTGCATCTTGAGTAAACTCAATATTAACCCCTTCCGTAGCCATTAAAGCTTTATATTGCTCCGTCAACGAGGCATTCGGCTCTGTCAAAATACGCTCGAAATCAGCTGCACTTAATGCCGATAATTCAACCCGAATCGGTAAGCGGCCTTGCAATTCTGGGATTAAATCAGACGGACGAGCGACTTGGAATGCACCAGATGCAATAAATAAAATATGATCGGTTTTGACCATACCATGTTTAGTACTCACGGTTGAACCTTCCACTAACGGTAAAAGATCACGTTGAACGCCTTCTCTGGAAACGTCCGCTCCACTATACTCACCTTTTTTACAAATTTTATCGATTTCATCAATAAATACGATGCCATTTTGTTCTACTGCATCAATGGCTTTTTGTTTTAGTTCTTCTGGATTAATTAATTTTGCAGCCTCATCATCAACCAAGGTTTTCAACGCATCTTTAATTTTCATTTTGCGTTTTTTGGTTTTATCGGAAGAAAGATTCTGGAACATAGATTGTAGCTGATTTGTCATTTCTTCCATGCCCGGAGGTGCCATAATTTCTACCCCCATAGACATCGGTGTGGCAACATCGATCTCAATTTCTTTATCATTAAGTTCACCTTCACGTAATTTCTTACGAAAAATTTGGCGAGTTGAAGTTTGAGTTTGGTTATTTTCAATTTCTCCCCATTGGTTTTTTGGCGGAGGTAACAAGGCATCAAGAATACGTTCTTCCGCTGCCTCTTCCGCTCGGAAACGATTTCGTTCGATTTCTTGTTGGCGGACGAGTTTCATTGCACTATCAGTCAGATCACGAATAATAGAATCAACCTCTTTGCCTACATAGCCTACTTCAGTAAATTTAGTTGCTTCCACTTTAATAAAAGGAGCGTTTGCTAATTTAGCAAGACGACGGGCAATTTCCGTTTTCCCGACTCCAGTTGGTCCAATCATTAAAATATTCTTTGGTGTTACTTCATGGCGAAGCGGTTCTTGTAACTGCATTCTGCGCCAACGATTACGCAGAGCAATAGCAACAGCACGTTTAGCATCGCCTTGTCCAATAATATGCTGATCCAATTCGGATACAATTTCGCGAGGTGTCATTTCAGACATAATTTATTCCTTATTTAATTCTTCGATAGTGTGATTATTATTGGTAAAGACGCAAATATCGCCAGCTATTTTCAAGGATTTTTCTACAATTTCCCGGGCGGATAAATCGGTATTTTCTACCAAGGCTCGCGCCGCGGACAGTGCATAATTACCACCGGAGCCAATCGCCAAAATTTGATCTTCCTCAGGCTGAACCACATCACCAAGCCCTGAAATAATTAAACTTTCATTGACATCTGCCACAATTAGCATCGCTTCCAATTTGCGCAATGCCCGATCAGTTCGCCAATCTTTAGCGAGTTCCACGGCACTTTTGAGCAGGTGTCCTTGATGCATTTCCAATTTTCGTTCAAACAATTCAAATAGCGTAAAGGCATCTGCCGTTCCGCCAGCAAAACCCGCTAAAACTTTACCTTGGTATAGTCTGCGTACTTTACGTGCATTTCCTTTCATTACCGTATTACCGAGAGAGACTTGCCCATCTCCGCCTACAACTACTTGTCCATTACGACGGACACTTACTATCGTTGTCATTGATTTGTTCCTTATTATGGAGAAATATTCTCGTTATATTGCGCTGAAATGATAAAATTCAAGACTTTTTATAAAGTACGGTTAAAATCAGTACCGTTTTAACGCATTTTTCTAATATGTTAAAATGCCTCAAACCATTTTTATTAGGATGCTATGTCAGAACTTACCCTTTCTCAATTTTGGATAATTATCGGCAGTTTAATGCTAGTTTGTATTTTCTTGGTTTTTCTCTTAACGAAATACAAACACGATATACAAGAGCTAACTTTAGATCTCAATAAAACAATTTTGGATTTTAATCAACTAGCAGAAAAATTTGATACCTTAAATATTGCTAAACAACAGTTAGAACAACAGTGGATCAAAGAACAAACGCAGGCCGAAAATTTATTGCTGCGTATTAGCGAAAGGGATAACAAAATTATTTTTGTTGAAACAGAATTAAATGAGGCTCAAGCCCGTAACGAACAATTAGTTCTGCAATTAAACGGAGCGAAAGAACGTTTAGGTATGACCAGTGCTCAACTAGAAGGGCTGCAAGCACAATTAATGCAAAACCAGCAACGTCTCGATGCAAAAGAAAATGAACAGCAAAATTTAACCGAAAAAATGACCGCACTTTCTCAAGAACTCGTACACCTCAAAACAATGCTTGCTGAAAAAGAAAAACATTTTACGGAACAGAAACAAAATATAGAACAATCTAGACAACAACTCAGTACTGAATTCCAAAACTTAGCGAACCGGATTTTAGAAGAAAAAAGCCGCACTTTCAGTCAAACAAATCAATCAACATTAGAAACAATGCTAAAACCTTTTCGCGAACAAATTGAAAGTTTCCAAAAACGGGTCAATGAAATTCATTCGGAGTCATTAAAAGGCAATGCCGGATTGGAATCAGAAATTAAAAAAGTGTTAGAAATTGGGTTTAATATGTCAAAAGAGGCTAATAATTTAGCATCTGCCTTAAAAGGGAAGAAAAAAACCTTAGGAAATTGGGGAGAAATTCAACTTGAACAAGCCTTACAATCTGCCGGATTAATTGAAAACCAACACTATCAATCGCAAGCACATTTTAAAAATGCCGAAGGAAAACATAATTACCCGGATTTTGTACTTCACTTACCCGATAACAAACATTTAATTATTGATAGTAAAATGTCCTTAAACGCTTATGAAAGTGCGGTCAATTCGGACGATGAATTACAAGCTCGTTCATATTTAAATGAACATATCAAAGCACTAAAAAATCATATTGACGATTTAGCTCGCAAAGACTATAGCAATCTTATTGGTATGCATAGCCCCGATTTCGTATTAATGTTTATCGCCGTCGAACCTGCCTATATCGAAGCATTAAAACAGGACTACAGCCTATTCAATTACGGTTACGATAAAAATGTTATTCTGGTCTCTCATACCACATTAATGCCTATTTTACGCACTGTTGCCAATTTATGGCGCATCGAACGGGGTAATACAGATGCCAAAGAAATTGCAGAAAAAGCCGGTGAAATTTATAACCAAGTTTGTTTAGTCGCCGACCGTTTAAACAAGTTAGGTAGCGGCTTAGCAACAGTTACTGGTCATTTCAACAATACGGTAACCGCATTAGTCGGACAACAAGGATTATTTGGAAAAACAGAGCGTTTTAAAACTTTATCCTCTAAAGCAAATAAAATAATGCCGAATATGGAGTATTTACACCAAGATCTAGACCTCTCCCGCCTGAAAATAACTTCCGATAATGAATCTAAGGAATAATACTTTCGCTGGAAACAAGGTATAAAATTTTTTGGTGTTCCGTCAGAACTTAGTTAGAATGAGCATAATTTTTCTTAAACAGCAGAGAAAACGATGAAAAAAGCAACTTTTGCCATTGTGCTTTTAGGAGCACTAATGTTGACCGGATGTGCAACCAAAACTAATGGCGAGCGTAATGATCCGATCGAAGGGTTCAACCGTGCAATGTGGAAATTTAACTATGATTACGCAGATAAATATGTTGTTGAACCAGTAGCGAAAGGCTGGCGAGATTATGTACCTAGCCCAATACGTACCGGTTTGGTCAATGTTGCCAACAACCTTGATGAACCAGTCAGTTTCGTTAATCGCCTCATAGAAGGCGAACCTCGCAAGGCCTTTGTGCATTTTAATCGGTTCTGGATTAATACGGTATTCGGTCTAGGTGGATTAATTGACTTTGCCAGTGCAAGTGAGCCTTTGCGTATTGATAACGAGCGTAACTTCGGAGAAACTCTAGGAAGTTATGGGGTTGATGCTGGTGCTTATATTATGCTACCTATCTATGGTGCAACGACTTTACGCCAAGGTGCAGGCGATTTGGTCGATATAGCTTATATGTCCCCTTTTTGGAACGCTGTCGGTGGACCTTGGTCATTAGTCAAATGGAGTATTCAGGGAATTGATAGTCGGGCAAACAATTTAGACAACGCAGAACTATTACGCCAAGCGCAAGATTCCTATGTAACTTTCCGCGAAGCTTATTATCAAAACCTCGAATTTAAGGTTAAAGATGGCAAAGCAACCGAACAGCCACAAAGCGAACTTTCTGATGATGTATTAAAAGAAATTGATTAATTTAAAATGATTGATCTGGGTGTATTATCTTCTCTCCTGATCAGTCTTTATTTCATCACACAAAATTTAAAGGAGTAATTCTATGATTATTCATACCGAAAATGCCCCTGCGGCAATCGGCCCCTATGTTCAAGCTGTTGACCTAGGCAATTTAGTTCTGACATCAGGACAAATTCCTGTCAACCCAACAACAGGTGAAATTCCCACAGATATTGTGGCTCAAACTCGCCAATCTTTAGAAAATATCAAAGCGATTATAGAACAAGCCGGTTTAACGGTAGCAGACATTATGAAAACAACTGTATTTGTCAAAGACTTAAATCAATTTGCTGTTGTCAATGCTGAATATGAACGTTTCTTCCAAGAAAACAACCATCCTAATTTTCCGGCTCGCTCTTGCGTAGAAGTCGCTCGTTTACCAAAAGATGTCGGTATCGAAATTGAAGCCATTGCAGTAAGGCTCTAAAACCAAAAGGCTAAGATCAAATTCATCTTAGCCTTTATAGAAATTAGTATGTTACCAAACTAAAACAGTACTCTTGCCCGAATGGTTCCATCAATTTGTTTTAATTTAGTAAGTAACGGGGAAGAATCCTCGGTTTCCACATCAATCACTACATAGCCAATACTTGGATCAGTTTGTAAATATTGTGCTGCAATATTGATATTTTCATCGACAAACACTTGATTGATCTTATTTAGTACTCCGGGACGATTCTCATGTATATGCAATAAACGTTTGGTGCCGGCGTGCTCTGGTAATGAAACTTCCGGGAAATTCACAGAAGACAATGTGGAACCGTTATCCGAATACTTAATGAATTTACCCGCTACTTCAGTACCAATATTTTCCTGTGCCTCCGCCGTTGAGCCACCGATATGAGGTGTTAAGATAACATTATCGAATTTACGTAATGGAGAGATAAATTCTTCTTTCGCCGATGCAGGTTCAACTGGGAAAACATCGATAGCCGCCCCACGAATTTTCTTCGCATCTAAGGCTTGTGCCAAAGCATCAATATCTACTACAGTCCCTCTAGCAGCATTGATTAAAATAGCATCCTGCTTTAATTGCCCAATACGCTGTGCATTCATTAAATTTCGTGTAGAAGGCAAATCCGGGACGTGTAATGAAATAATATCGCAAGTACCGAGTAATTCTTCCAAACTATGTATTTGAACAGCATTACCGAGTGGTAATTTATTTTCAATATCATAAAAATAAACCTTTAAGCCCAAAGATTCTGCGATAATACTGAGCTGTGAACCGATATGTCCGTATCCAACAATACCTAATTTTTTCCCTCGCACCTCATGAGAACCTACTGCGGATTTATTCCAATAACCACGGTGAACTTCTGCATTAGCTTGCGGAATATTACGCATTAACAGCAACATTTCGCCCAGTACCAACTCAGCAACAGAACGAGTATTAGAAAAAGGTGCGTTAAATACAGGAATACCGCGAACTTTAGCCGCACTTAGATCAACCTGGTTAGTACCAATACAAAAACAACCAATAGCAATTAATTTTGGAGCTGCATCGATAATTTCAGCAGTTAAGTGAGTGCGTGAACGTAAACCGATAAAATGCGCCTCTTTCACTGCGGCTTTTAATTCGTCTCCGTCTAGTGCTTTTTGATAGTAATCAATATTGGTATAGCCCGCTGCCTGTAAACTTTCTAGGGCGCTTTGATGAACCCCCTCAAACAGCACAAACTTAATTTTTGACTTATCTAATGATACTTTGTTTGACATATTAACTCCTCATTATTATTTTAAAAACTTTCTCAATCACAAAGGCGATAGATTACTCAATTACTTTTGCACCCTGTGGTGTGCCGATAATAACAATGTCGGCACTACGTAACGCAAAAATACCGTTTGTTACTACACCAGCCACGTTATTTAATATTTTTTCCATTTCGACTGGATTCAAAATAGTGAAATTATGTACATCTAATATTACATTGCCATTATCGGTGATTATGCCTTCACGATATTCCGGTACGCCACCCAACTCAACCAATTTACGTCCTACTTGCGATCTAGCCATTGGAATCACTTCCACTGGTAACGGAAAAGTTGATCCCAATACATCAACCTGTTTGCTTGAATCTACGATACAAATAAACTTTTTCGCCAGTGCAGCAACAATTTTTTCCCTGGTCAATGCTGCACCACCACCTTTAATCATCATTTTCTGTGGGTTAATTTCATCTGCACCATCCACATAAATATCAAGTGCCGATACATCGTTAGCGCTAAATACTTCAATGCCTTGTTTTCTCAATAACTCTTCCGAAGCCTTAGAAGCAGCAACTGCACCTTTAATATCGTTTTTTAATTCACCCAAGGCTTCAATAAAGCAATTAACGGTGGAACCGCTTCCAACACCGATAATCGTATCAGGTTTTACATATTGTAAGGCGGCTTTGGCAGCTAGTTTTTTCATTTCCAGTTGATTCATTTGGTATCCTTAATACTAAAAGTAAACGTTTGCGTTATTTGGCTACTTTAATACGGCAAAGCATGATAAACAAGTGCAAAATTTTCTAAATTCAGATGAAAAATACTCACATTACCGTAATGATAGAGAGTCTCGCCGTAATAAGCTTATTCATCAGGTAAAAATAATGCCAATAATTCATTTAAAAACAATTTGCCTCGTTCGGTAATCTGCCAGTATTGTTCATTATCAAATAAATAATTTTGTGCTACTGCAAAATCAATTTGATTTTTGACCGAATGTTGAGAAAGTCCGGTCAATTGTTCAAATTCTTGTTTAGGAACTGGCTCTAATAAACGAAAACGGTTCATAAAAAACTCGAAAGTGCGGTCAATTTTAGGGACATTTTTTTCTTCATAAAGGTATTCTCCACGCATATATCCTTTAGGATGCTTGGTTTTAGAATAGCGAATAATCTCTCCGTTAATAAAACTGATTTTGCCATGAGCACCACAACCGATAGCCAAATAATCGCCAAAGCGCCAATAGTTCAAATTATGCCGACATTGATAACCTGGTTTAGCATAAGCAGAGGTTTCATATTGTTGATAACCCGCTTGCGTTAATAATTTATGTCCTTGTTCAAAAATATCCCAAAGTTCGTCATCATTGGGGAGTTGCGGAGGACGATAGGCAAACATCGTATTCGGCTCAATGGTTAACTGATACCAAGAGAGATGTGGTGGCTTAAGCCTAATCGCTTGACGTAAATCATCAAGAGCTTGAGTTAATGTTTGATTCGGTAAGCCGTGCATTAGATCCAAATTAAAACTTTGAAGACCTGAAACTCGAGCAAAATCAACCGCACTTTTTGCCTCTCTGCTGTTATGGATTCGTCCTAACCGATGTAATTTATCATCATCAAAGCTTTGTATACCCATTGAGATACGATTCACCCCGGCATTCACATAACCTTTAAAACGCTCAGCCTCCACTGTTCCGGGATTAGCTTCCAATGTAATTTCAATATCCGGACTAAAGGGAATTCGGCGCTGTATTTCCGTCAATAAAAAAGCAATATTTTCTGCAGAAAATAGACTAGGTGTACCGCCGCCGATAAAAATCGAATGGAGAAAGCGCTGTCGAGTAGAAATTTGGTATTTTTTTAGATCATTGGTTAGATCAAAAATTAAATGCCGAATATATTCCACTTCAGGAATAATCCCCTTCTGAGTGTGTGAATTAAAATCACAATAAGGGCATTTTTGAACACACCAAGGAATATGAATATAGAGGCTTAGCGGAGGCAACACGAATTCTGTCATTGATTTATAATACGGTTAGATTTGTAAGCCTTTTAGATTAAAACATTAAAATTAAATTGACAACAGACAATGCTTTTCTGTTATTCATTAGTAATAATTTGATCAAATACCGAAAGTGGACAAACAAATGCAGATTGCACAACGTCTTTTTTTGCCTTATCTGCAACCAAAATCGCCTGTTTAGTTTTAGTAATCGCTTTGCGCTTTAGTTTAGCCTC
Source organism: Rodentibacter caecimuris (assembly GCA_001998905.1). Taxonomy (GTDB): domain Bacteria; phylum Pseudomonadota; class Gammaproteobacteria; order Enterobacterales; family Pasteurellaceae; genus Rodentibacter_A; species Rodentibacter_A heylii_A. The sequence goes on from MLAA01000001.1 coordinate 43,069, forward strand.
TATAAAATTGAAGCAGGTTACCCCTTTTTCTTGACTAAATCCCGCAGCGGAAATAAAGGCTTTATCTGTGCAAAGTAAATCTAATTCGTTTTCATTATCAAGAGGCTGAAACAAGGCATTATTACGGGAAAACTCACCACCTAGTAAAATAAGGCGACAATTCGGATTATCCGCCAATAAAGTTAAAGTATTTAGCGAGCAACAAAGTGCAGTAAAGCACAGCGTCGGTTCAATTTGAGAAGCGATAAACGGAATAGTAGAACCACAATCAAAGAAAACAACCTCACCTTGCTTAATTAACTTTGCTGCTCGTTCTCCAAGAAGCAACTTTTCGCTCATCTGCTTAGTTTGTTGTTCGGCAACATCATAATAATTTTTCGGATCTTGACGAACGATGTATCCGCCAAGTACGCGGAAAGGAGATGAATGACGACTAATATCACGGCGAATTGTCATCTCGGAAACCCCCAGTATTTCCGCAGCATGACGCAAATGAATTTGATCTTGCTGTGTCAGCAAAAACGCTAACTTTTGTAGGCGTGATGCCATATCCCCCTTCCTTATTGTTAATATTGAGCGTTTGTTGATTCTTTATCTGTTACGATTGCCACACCGGAACTTGTACCTAAACGACTTGCCCCAGCTTCTAGCATCTGTTGTGCCGTTGCTCGACAACGAACCCCGCCGGATGCTTTAATTTTTACTGATTCACCGACAACTTGTTTCATCAATTCAACGGCTTCCACTGTCGCACCACCACTACTGAACCCTGTTGAAGTTTTGACAAATGCAACGCCTATTTCGAGGCAAATTTGGCATAATTGGCAAATTTCCTGTTCGGTCAGCAAACAAGTTTCCAAAATCACTTTCAGCGGCACACCGCGACAGGCATCAAAAACGGCTTGAATATCCGACCGCACTTTGTCCCATAATTCACTTTTTACCCAACCGACATTCACAACCATATCAATTTCCTGCGCCCCAGCTAAAATTGCTTGCTCCGTCTCATAGGATTTCACTTGTGTCATATTTGCGCCTAACGGGAAACCGATTACTGTGCAAATTTTAACATCGCTATCCGCTAGTAGCTTTTTGGCAAAAGGAATGTACGCAGGGTTTATACAGACGGACCAAAACCCATAGGTTTTGGCTTCTTGACAAAGGTGCTGGATTTTTTGTTCGGTAGTATCTGCAGCTAATGCAGTATGATCAATATACTGAGCAAGAGATGTCATTTGTTTTTCCCTCTATGTTGTTAAAAATCTTATGATAATTCTTCCCACAATGAAATATTATTTCTGTGATCGATGTCACTTTTTTAACATAAGTTTCAATGTAGACTATATTTTACTCAATTTTGTTTTTATTTTAACACTAAGGAGGAAAAGATGAAAGTCGCAGTAATCGGTTCAAATATGGTGGATCTCGTTACTTATGTAGAACATATTCCAAAATGGGGAGAAACTTTAGAAGCGCCTCAATTTGAGATGGGACATGGAGGAAAAGGTGCAAACCAAGCAGTTGCAATGGCAAAGTTAGGTTCACATGTAATGATGTTAAGCAAGGTTGGCGATGATATATTCGGCGATAAAACTATCGAGAACTTCACCCGTTTCGGCATAGATTGTCGTTATGTTAAAAAAGTAACAGGGTGTTCTAGTGGGGTTGCACCTATTTTCGTTAATCGCAAAGCTCAAAACCAAATTATAATCGTTAAGGGAGCCAACAATTATCTTTTACCTCAGGATATTGAGGCCGCCGCTGATGATCTTATGAAATGTAAACTAATTGTATTGCAATTAGAGATTCCTTTAGAAACCGTTTATTACGCTATTGAATTTGCCAATAAACACAATATCACCGTCATTTTAAATCCTGCTCCAGCAAGTAAGAAATTGGATCTCGATTATGCTAGCCACTGTGATTTCTTTATGCCTAATGAAACCGAGTTAGAAATTCTCACAGGGTTACCAGTTGAAACAATGCCCCAAATTGAAGCGGCAGCTCAAATTTTACTGGATAAGGGATTAAAAAATTTAATCATCACACTTGGTGAACGTGGCTGTTTATGGTTAACAAAAGATAGCAAGATTTATATTCCAGCATATCAAGTTAATGCCATTGATTCTGGTGGTGCCGGCGATGCCTTTATCGGCTGCTTTGCACATTATTTAGTTACATGTTCGGATATTTTATCGGCACTACGACAAGCTTCTCTTTTTGCCGCATATAGCGTAATGGGTAGGGGAACACAATCTTCTTATCCTAATACGGAACAATTCGAACAATTCAAATCTGAACATGAGAAATGAGGAACTAGGTATGACTAAATTTCATCAATTTCCCGACGGTTATCTTGATAAAACCCCAATTCTACAGTTTATTTTATTATCTTGCTTATTTCCCTTGTGGGGCGCGGCAGCAAGCCTAAATGATATCTTAATCACTCAGTTTAAAAGCGTGTTTACATTGAGTGATTTTGCTAGCGCTTTAGTACAAAGTGCATTTTATGGCGGATATTTTCTTATTGCAATTCCTGCCTCATTAATTATAAAAAAAACAAGTTACAAGATAGCTATTTTAATGGGGCTAACTCTTTATATTATAGGTTGCTCAATGTTTTATCCGGCTTCTCATATGGCAACTTATACGATGTTTTTGACCGCAATTTTTTCAATTGCGATAGGTTTAAGTTTTTTAGAAACCTCTGCAAATACTTACAGTTCAATGATAGGTCATCGAGACTATGCAATTTTGCGTTTAAATATAAGTCAAACTTTCTATCCGGTCGGTGCCATTGCAGGCATTGTGTTGGGAAAATATTTAATCTTCCAATCCGGAGACAGCTTAGAAACGCAAATGGTGGGATTATCACCAGAACAATTACATACATTTAAGCTAGCCATGTTAGAACATACTCTACAGCCCTATAAGTATATTATTATGGTACTAGCTGCAGTAACATTATTGTTTTTAATTATCCCATTTCCTAAATGTAAAGTACTGAAAGAGGATAACCAAGCAATTAATGTCAGATTTATGGATACATTAAAATATCTTGCCAAAAATAAACCTTTTAAAAAGGGAATTATTGCTCAATTTTTATATGTAGGAATGCAGGTATCTGTTTGGTCTTTTACTATTCGATTAGCATTAAATTTAAGTGATATGAATGAGCGCTCGGCCTCCAATTTCATGATTTATAGTTTTATTGGTTTTTTTATTGGTAAATTTATAGCAAACTTTCTTATGACCCGATTTAAATCAGAAACGGTATTAATATGGTACGCCGTAATTGGTGTAATAACATTGGGATATACGGCATTCGTTAGGGATTTTTCGGCGGTATATGCTGCGATCTTTGCTAGTGTATTATTCGGGCCTTGTTGGGCAACAATTTATGCGTCTGTATTGGAAACAGTAGAAAAAGAGCATCGAGAAGTGGGTGGGGCAGTTGTGGTTATGTCTATTATCGGTGCAGCTGTTGTACCAGCAATCCATGGATTTGTTTCGGATAAAGTTGGCTCATTACAATTTGCCTTTATTGTTCCGTTATTATGCTTTGTTTATGTAGGATATTATTTCTTCGATAAACGTAAATGTTTAACTAAAATAGGAGGAATAAGATGAAATATCATATTTATTTATCTAAAAACCAATTTTGTCAGCAAGAAAAAATACTGTTGGAAAATGAATACTTTAAAGTTATTAGTTTTAAATATCCTTCCGATATTGAGGCATTAAAATTAATAAATAAAAAGGGATATTTAATTATTTTACCCTATTATGGACAAATGGTTTGGTCTGCCGAATTTCACGGTCATAATTTGTGCATGAAGAATATGTTTAATGAACCTAAAAAGGGCAATGAAATTATTGATACTTATGGTTGTTTTGCATTTCATTCCGGATTATTAAGCAATGGCTGCCCTACTCCTGAAGATAATCACCCTCTACATGGGGAAATGCCTTGTGCTTCAATGGATAAATGTTGGCTGGAAATTACGGATAATCAAATTACGTTATATAGCGGTTATGAGTATATAAAGGGATTTGGTTATCATTATTATGCAAAGCCAAGCGTAACTTTATTTAGTAATAGCGGATTATTTAAAATCAATATGGAAGTCACGAATTTAGGTTCATATACTATGCCCTTACAATATATGTGCCATATGAATTATTGTTATGAACCAAATGCAATTTTCGAGCAAAACATTCCGGATCAGGCTATTTGTTTACGAGAGTCTATTCCCGCACATGTAAAACCAACAGAATCCTGGTTGGAATTTAATCGGAAATTAAAGGCTGAAAAGAATGTGTTATCCGTTTTAGAACAGCCAGAATGCTATGATCCTGAAATTGTATTTTTTATGGATAATCTTTCTCAATATCAGGAAAAATTAATTTATAGAATGAAATCGACGAAAGGGCATTGTTTCCGAACAGAGTTTTTATCCAAAGAGTTTAATTTTGCTACACGTTGGATTTTATATAATTCGGATCAACAGGTCGCAGCCTTTGTACTACCGGCAACTTGTCGTCCTGAGGGCTTTAATGCTGCACAAATTAATGGAACACTGATTTCTTTACAGCCTAATGAAACAAGGCATTTTAGTGTATTAACCGGTGTAGAAGATTAATACTGAAAATCTACTCTAGAAAATAATCGCACTTTTCCCTTCTATTGAGCAAAGTGCGGTCATTTTTGTCTTCTTTCTTTACAGTAAACTGCGCTAAAATACGCTACTTACCCGTACGATATCGTTTCAGCGGGAATTTCAAGTATTTCATTTTAACTTAACCTATTAATTTCTATGCAAAAATTACTTTATCCTGTCGATTCAAAACCATCTATTGGACTAACTTTATTATTAGCCGTACAACATTTACTGGCTGCTCTTGGAGGAATTATTGCCGTACCTTTAGTGTTAGGTAACGCATTACAACTTCCCGTCGAAGATACTATTGTATTAGTCAATGCCGCATTATTGGTTTCAGGTATTGTTACTATCATTCAATGTCAAGGTATCGGACCGATTGGATTACGTCTACCTAGTGTAATGGGAACCAGTTTTACCTTTGTTGCTGCAGCTCTTGCTATTGGTTTTAGCGAATATGGCGTTGCTGGAATTTTAGGTTCTTCCTTAGCTGGCTCTCTTGTGATGATTATTGGTAGCTTTTTTATGACTCATGTGCGTAAACTATTTCCACCTGTTGTTACTGGTGTGGTAGTCATGATGATTGGATTAAGCCTTATTCCAGTTGCTGTAGACTGGTTTGCTGGCGGACAAAAAAATGATGCCCATTATGCAGATCCCGCAAATTTAGCAATGGCTAGTTTTGTGCTAATTCTAGTCGTTGCATTAGTTCAATGGGGCAAAGGAATTTTCTCGGCTGCCGCTATCGTTATCGGGATTTTTGTCGGCTATCTAGTTGCTCTACTACTCGGTTGGATTGATTTTGACAATATCAAAAATGCAGAATTATTTGCTATACCGCACCCCTTACATTTCGGACTTAGCTTTCCAATTTCAGGCATTATCGGAATGAGCATTGCTTATTTAGTTACGATTGTGGAATCCAGCGGTAATTTCTTAGCTTTAGGAAATGCAACTCAAACCGACATTACCGGAAAACATATGCGCGGCGGTGTATTATGTGATGGTTTAGGTTCAGCATTAGCCGCTATTATGTCCACAACGCCATTTTCTTCTTTCTCACAAAATATCGGTGTTATTTCTTTAACCGGTGTAGCAAGCCGCTATGTTGTTACAATAATGGGAGTGTTACTGTTACTTGCTGGGGTCTTTCCCGTGTTCGGCGCATTAATTGTTTCAATTCCGATGCCCGTACTGGGAGGGGCTGGCTTAATTATGTTTGCAATGATTATTGCTGCTGGTATTCAGATGTTAGACAAAGTCGAACGCTCTAAACGTAACGGATTAATTATCGCAATTTCTATTGGCTGTGGATTAGCGGTTACAACCCGTCCAGAACTATTAGATAAACTCCCTGCCTTTTTTAAAGAAATTTTAGGTTCCGGTATCACCGTCGGTTCCCTATTGGCATTAATCTTAAATTTGATTTTGCCAAAAGATGAAAATGAGGCATAAATCCCTATTTACTCTAATATTAAACGCCTCGAATAATATCGAGGCGTTACACAATATCTTTTTCTATAAACTATTATTCCGCAATAATGACTTTTATATTACGCGCCAAAAGAGCTTGATGAGTTTGTTCATCCAAACCACTATCGGTAATGACCACATCAATTTTCTCTAGAGGACAAACCATATTTGGACTTCGTCTTCCAAACTTTGATGAATCCGCCAAAACAATAATCTCTTTCGCAGCCCCTGTCATTGCTTTGCTCACACCATGCACTTCGTTAAAAGTAGTTAATCCTAATTCTAGATCAAATCCATCCGTTCCGATGAATAGCTTGTCAAAATGGAATTTATCAAAGGTGGACTCAGCTAAAATGCCGTGAAAGGAGGCGGAACGAGAACGATAAGTGCCGCCGCACATTAAAAGTTCGTGGTTATTTTCTAACACTACAAGGCTATTTATAATATGCAGACTGTTCGTCATAATAGTCAAATTATCCAATTTGCCTAAGAATGGGATCATTTGCAAGACAGTACTACCAGAGTCAATGATCATTGAATCACCATCTTTTAGCAAGGAGACGGCAACTTTAGCAATTTTTCGTTTCTGCTCTAAATTAATGTAGGTTTTATTAGTCATCGGCAGTTCATCGTCTTCTTTGTCATTACCGACTAGCACAACACTACCATAAGTACGCAATACTTTATGTTCGTTCTCAAGAACAGTTAAATCTTTGCGAATAGTTGTACCTGTAGTCTCAAAATATTGTGCTAAAGTATCGACTGCCGTTTTCCCATAAGTTTGTAAGTAGTCTAAAATAGCAAGTTGTCTTTCTTTTGGCTTCATAAAAAATCCGTAACTAACGACTATTGCAATCGAATCGCTTCCTTCAATGCCTCTTGGCTTGCCTTATCATTCGGAAAAATCTGTTCGGGAATAATTTCGCTATGCAATAATCCTTGTAGTGAAATAATTGTCTTTGGTATAGAAAAAACGCTTAACCCTTTCATAATAAAGGCATTTACTACACGATATTCTTGATCAAATGCGACGGCAATGACTACTTTTGGTTTAAATCGTCCTGTCGTACGACCTATTCCCACATTCCCTTGCTGACATAGCAACTCAAACGCTCGATTAAATCGACTAACCTGCCACCAGCCCAATATAATTTGTAAAACCCAAGCGATAACAGCGACTAAAATCAGCGAACTGGTTACATTTGCCATAGAATTATCTCACATTTTGATATGTATTTTGAACAGATTAAAGGAGTTTTAAATAAAAGTGCAGTCAATTTCTTCAATATTTTTTCACAATGAAGTAAGCCTTAAAATCAACTGCACTGTTATTACGTTAGAACATTACCTGCCCACCCGTAATATTAATAGATTGCCCAGTGCAATATGCCGCTTGTTCGCTAGCATAAAATAGCAGAACATTTAATACATCTTGATAATCGCAACCTCGTTTTAGCGGTACTTTATCAATATAAACCTGCTCGACTTCTTCCGGTGAGATCCCTAATTTTTGCGCATATTGTGGAATTAAGGATTGGAACATTGGCGACTTCAGTAAATTACCTAACATTAAAGAGTGAACGGTAATACCATATTCTGCCAGATCTAAAGCAAGAGACTGAGTCAGCCCGACCCCACCGAATTTTGCAGCACTGTATCCGGAATTATGTTTGCTACCAACTTTGCCCGATTTAGAATTAATTTGAATAATCCGCCCCTTAATACCATCCCGTACCATTAATTTGGCAAATTCTCTAGCGCATAGAAAATAACCGGTTAAATTAACTTGCACGGAAAACTCAAAATCGCGTAATCCGAAATTAGTAATAGGTGCGGCTTTAGCTACACCTGCACTATAAACCAATAAATCTGTACGCCCAAATAACTGATCTACATTATGTGCTAAAGCAATAACACTTTCTTCATTCGTCGCATCAACTTGAAATCCTTGAGCCACTGTCCGACCTAGTTTTTGATTAATTTCATTTGCTGTTTTTTCTGCATTTTTTCCGTTCAAATCGGCAACCGCAACGGAATAACCATTATCAGCTAACCCAGCGCATAAAAACGCACCTAATGTTTGACCGCCACCAACAACAACTGCAACTTTTGAACTCATAATAACTCCTTAACTTCTAATAATTTTTAGCATCGTATTCTCTGAAATATGGGGTAAAAGATTTCCTTTAATATGAATCGTTCCTGGATATTCCGCATTATCTGCCCCGTCAAAACGTAGGGTAACATGCCCTAACTCTTTCAAATTGAAACTTGCCACACTGCCTATTGCGGTAATTTGAAACTTTTCATTTCCAATTTGCAATATATCTCCAATACACACTTCGCCTTGTAATTCACCATGAGTGTGTATAAAACAATAATCTTCCAGATCCACCGGAGCACCTTGCTTAAAAGTAATCAACATATTTTCGTTTAGTGCTTCACGAGCAAACTTTCCGATTTTGGTAAAAGTCGTTTGATAAATCACTGTCATTTTTCTTTCCCATTTTTAGCGACATTATGCTTTTATATAAAAGATACGCCTATCTTGTGTGAAAGTGCGCTCAAAAATAACCGCACTTTATATAATTAATAAATAAACGCAGAAACAAACCATGCAACTAAAACAGTTGGGGCTCCCGTTAAAAAACGGCTAACTAATACGGAAGGTACACCAACCCTTACTGTATCTTGTTTTGCCTCAGCTAGAGATAAACCTACCGGAATGAAATCACAAGCGGCTTGTGCATTAATAGCGAAAAGAGCCGGTAATGCCAAATGTGGGGGAATATTACCTAATCCGATTTGAACACCAACTAAGACGCCAATAACCTGTGCAATTACTGCTCCCGGCCCTAAAAATGGAGATAGAAATGGGAAGGAGCAGATTAATGCTAAAGTAACCAACCCTATCGGACTATTTGCTAGAGGAGTTAATCCATGTGCAATCCAATCACCCAATCCTGATGCGATAATAATGCCAATTAGAGCAGAAACAAACGCCATAAAGGGAAGAATAGTTTTGAGTACCGTGTCGATGGTATCTCGTCCAGCTTGGAAAAATACAGCAACAATTGAGCCCATTCCCATACCGATTTTGGCAAGTAAACCGTCGCTTTGCTCAGTAATTTTCTTTGATGAGTCATAGCCTTTAACCCGTGGATTTTTCACTGGTGCTGCCGAGCTTTCAGAAGTAGTTAACGACGCTGTATCAATTAAAGTAATATTATTCTCTCTTACTGCAGAAACATAAATATCTTCCACAATAAACTCCGCAAGCGGACCGGATTTTCCCGTCGCATGGATATTAATAGTCGGGATTTGCCGTTTCGGATATAAGCCACAGCGCAATACTCCACCACAATCAATAATGGCAATGCCTATTTCCTCATTAACTGGTTCACCGTCTTTAAAACCATCGATAGCTTCCCAGCCAGTTAACTCAACAAGTTTATCCACGATAGAGGGACGAGTTCCTGCAGTCATATAAAGAATTTTTTTACCTTCAACGAGCGGGATCGTTAATGGACCACCCCAGCCACCTTGTCCTTTTTCAATATAAAGTGCTTTTACCATTTTTTACCCTCTCTTTATAAATGAACTTGACGATCTAATTTTATTCTCATCCGTTTTTCAAAAACCGCGGTGGTAAAATCCGTTACCCAACCACGGAAAAAATTTGTGAGCATACCAACCAGCAAATAGCTCACAGCCAATGGACCTAAAGGTAATCCTAAGGTTGTTAAACCATTGGCAATCCCTAAGTAAACGAATAATTCTCCTGGATTAATATGCGGAAATAAACCATTCATTGAATGGCAACTATAAGAAGCTGCCGCATAGTAACTAGGTTTATATCTTTCTGGTAAAAATTTACCTAAACTCAGTGTCATTGGATTACAAAATACAAAAGTGCCGAATACCGGTAAAATTAAATAGCGTGATACCGGATTACCAGCACTACGTTGTGCTAAGCGTTCAATACGTTCTTGTCCAATAAATTTAATCAAGGCATTCATTACAACCAGCAACGAGATTAATAGCGGCAAAATCCCTGTTACCATACTGACAAAGACCTCACCTCCTTTTTGGAATAGCCCAATAAACCATTCCGCACCATGGGTAATAAATTCCATTATCCACCTCTCAAAATGAAAGTTTTATGTTTAGTTTCTGATTGAATAAACAATCATTGAAAGAAATTATATTTCAAATTAAAAGACAAAAATGTGATCAATATCTCAAAAATAAAAATTTCTTTCAAAATGAAAGAAATTTATTTTATAAAAAGAGTATATGAAATGAATCCTATTTCAATTGTAAATAGAAAATAACAGTGGGATATCAGTGAGGAAAAGAAGGGAAAGTATAGGTATTATGTATCAATTGCACAAAAAAGATATTCAATGCACAGCATTGACGAAGTCGATGAACTATTATGTACTTTATTTTTATACATTTGTTACATAATACCGAAAATTATAATGAGCGAATAAAATTAGGTAACCATTGTTCGGCACATAATTCTTGATCATCAACATTTAATACGTCAATCTTCAAAATATCTGCAATATTGACCGCACTTTTGCTCTGTAAAATAGCCGATACTTTATCCGCCGCATAACAAAAAGTATCATAATCCGAGTTCCCTAAACCGACAACACTAAATCTCAAATCGGATAAATCGACCTCTCCAGAAGAAATCTGCTCAAATAATGGATTAAGATTATCCGGTAATTCACCCGCGCCATGTGTCGAAGTAACAACTAACCAAATTTTTTCATTAATTACATCGTCAAAGCTTGGTCCATGTAAAAGTGTAGTTGAAAAACCTTGTGCCTTTAATACATTGTCCAAATGCTCTGCTACATATTCAGCCGTTCCCAGCGTACTCCCGGAGATAATGCAAATTTTCATAAAAGTTCCTAAAATTGTGAAAAATAACGTTAATATGTTAAGTGAATAACATAAGAAAACATAACCCCAAAATCAACTTTTTTGTAAAAAATCTTCATTAAACATTATCAATGAAAAAAACCGATTGGAACCAATATCAAAGCCGCTGTTATCCCATTCTAACATTGATAAATCCAACCGTTTACAACCAGAAAATAAACCCGTCAGTAACAATACATTACGAAAAAGCAAAGTGCCTTCTTAGTCAATAAACCCTAAAATCGCGAAGCGAATTTACAACAAGCAGGCATAGTTTACTGACTATTCTTCGTCGACCCACCTATCATGATTGAGCGAAAACACGACTCACTAAACATTGTTTTTGTTATACAATTCCATTCAATCTGGCGTTCATAATACAATGAACCAGAATTATGCTGATATTAGGAGGAGAAAATAGCACATAATCGAAATCGGTCAGGAAAATGCTCAGGCGGTAAAGGAACATTTTTCCTCAGTTTGAAATCGAGAAATTAAGCTAATATTATTTATGACATAAACAAGCACCGATTCATAAGCATAATAAATTTTATCACCCAGAACATTCACACTCTCTACATTAAACTAGTGTTCACCAATACTGTTACTAGAAATAATTCGGTAGAACGTCTTTAGTTTACTGCCAAAATACACCATGATGTATCACATTTTATAAGCATTCAATTAAATGAGAGAGTTCCATATCAGTCATTGCTGCAGTTAGTGAAAAACGAATTCTAGATGTTCCTTGCGGCACAGTTGGAGGACGAATAGGCAAGCAATAATACCCTAAGGTTTGCAAAACCTGTGATTTCTCTACTGTTTTTAGATTATCTCCCAAAATATATGGCACTATGTGGCTAGTACTCGGGTGAGATTGTCGCGCTGCAACAGCTTTGCGTAATCTGCTGCTTAAATGAGCTAGTTGTTTGCGTTGTGGAGTAAAGTGCGGTAGTTTTTCAAACAAAAAATGAGTCCATGCGACATTAAATGGTGGTAAAGCAGTGGAAAAAATCAGGGGACGCATTGTGTTAATCAAATAATCTTTGATAACTTGATCGCAAATTAAATAGGCACCAACGGAAGCTAACGCCTTACCAAAGGTACCAACTAATAAATCAATTTGTTCAATACAACCTGCTTGTTGTGCGAGTCCAAGTCCGGTTTCCCCATATATACCTATGGCATGGGCCTCATCTACATAAAGTAAAACCTTTGGAAATTGATGTTTAAATTCTACTAATAAACGCAGATTAGCCATGTCTCCGTCCATACTGAATATAGATTCCGTAACAATGACGATGTGTTCAAAGTGCGGTGAGTTTTTGGTGAGAATATAGTGCAAATGATCATAATCATTATGGCGATAGCGTATGAGCGGTGCGGAACTTAAACGAATGCCGTCAAGTAAACTGGCATGAACTAATTTGTCTGCAACAATCAGGGTTTGTTTGTTGGCTAATGCTGGCAAAATACCGATATTTGCGTGATAACCACTGTTAAATATTAATGCGCTTTGGCGTCCAAACCGTTCTGCAAGTAAATTTTCCAACTGATTATAAATTGGAAAATTCCCTGTCAATAATCGAGATGATGAAGAGGTGTAAGCAGGCAATTGGTCAGCAGATACTGCCAAGAACTCTGCAGATAATTCGGTATTTTGGGCCAACCCTAGATAATCATTACCAGAGAGATTAAGCATCATTTTACCGGATTGCTCAACATATTTGCCATGATGATTAAGATTAGCAAAAGTGCGATACTGATTTTGGGCTTTTTTCTGCTCCAATATTTGCTCAAACCGTTTCATATTCTTCCTTTAAAGCATTGACTAACCCTGAGGTTAAGGCGATTAATTGTTGCTCATTGATGATAAAAGGCGGCATTAGATAGACCAATTTACCAAAAGGTCTTACCCATATTCCCTGTTTCACAAAACGAGGTTGTAGGGTTTCCATATTGACCGGTTTCATCATTTCTAGTACACCGATAGCACCTAATACTCGTACTTCTTTCACATACTCACAGGAATTAAGGGGTGATAAGGTATGCAGAAAATGCCGTTCTATGCGTTTTACATTTCTTAGCCAATCGCTCTCTTGTAATAATTGAATTGAGGCTAATGCCACTGCACAGGCAAGAGGATTGGCCATGAAAGTCGGTCCATGCATAAAACATTTAGCCTCACTACTAGAAATTGTTGTTGCAATGTGTCGGGTTGTGAGCGTAGCAGAAAGAGTTAAATAACCACCAGTTAACGCTTTTCCAAGACACATTATATCGGGGCTAACGCCCGTATATTCCGTCGCAAACAATTTGCCTGTACGTCCAAAACCCGTGGCAATTTCATCAAAGATCATTAAAACACCATATTTTTCACACAAGGCTTTTGCTTTTTGCAGATAAATTGGGGAATAAAAATACATCCCGCCCGCACCTTGCACAATCGGTTCTAAAATGAGTCCAGCGATTTCTTCACTATGTTTTTCCAGTAAATCAGTTAAAGGTTGAATAGCCGAATCATGCCATGGTTTGCCAAATTTTATACTTGGCTGAGGTAAAAAATATTGTACAGGTAAGCTACGGGTAAATAAATTGTGCATTCCGGTGGTAGGATCGCAAACAGACATTGCATGCCAAGTATCACCATGATATCCGCTGCGAATCGTCGCAAATTTTTGACGGTTTGGTTTACCTAACGCATATTGATACTGTACCGCCATTTTCATTGCAACTTCCACAGCAACCGAACCACTATCAGCAAAAAATACTTGCTCTAAGCCGATTGGTGTAATTTCTACTAATTTTTGAGCTAATTTCACTGCGGGTTCATGAGTTAGACCACCAAACATTATATGACTCATTTTGCCCAATTGCTCAATTGCCGCCTGATTTAACTGAGGATGATTATAACCGTGTAATGCAGCCCACCAAGATGACATTCCATCAATCAACCGCTGTCCATTTTTTAGCTGAATTTCTACTCCGTCTGCTCGTTCCACCGCATACATAGGTAAAGTATTCGGCATTGAGGCATAAGGATGCCAGACATATTTTTCATCTATGCTAAGTAATTGAGATTCGTTCATATTTTTCATGAGATAATTGCCCTTACTTATGTAGAAAAACAAATCTTTTTGCCATTTCTCCACTAGAATTAACTGCTTATTTTTATGATTAAGCGTAAAATTTAAACCAATACTTTCTTACCCTAAATTAATTTATAACCAGAAATCTAGGTTTGGTGAATCTATCAATCTAGGGTGCAAAGCAACAATTATGCCGAAAATAATGAAAAACTAAATAGGGTACTGAATAATTGAGATTTTATAATTATATTGCAGCTCATTGCCTATGGACGGAAAAAATCTTATAAACGTTGTTTGAAAAACTTGAATAAATGATATGGCTTTGTCAGTAAAGACCGTTATTCACACAAAATAGTGATTTTACTATCTATGTAACCGCCGCTATTTTCCATAATCAACTTTATAAACGTAATAACTCGCTTAATTCGTTAATTTCTAAACTTGGTAGTATTCGGCCATCGTTAAAATTCATTATGTTCTTACCCGTAAAATTCATCCATATCGCTTGGCAACCAGCTTGAATCGCGCCTTGCACATCAGTGTGCAAATTATCGCCAACATGCAAAATTTCATTCATCTTAAGATGAAAATGTGCAGCCGTTTTCAGAAATAGATCAGCATGTGGCTTTGCCCGCCCTTGCTCTCCACCTCTCAACACGAAATCAAACATATCTAAACCTAGCTTTTTAGCGTCCACATTGCCATTTGTGATAATTGTTAAAATACAATGTTGTTTAAGTTTCCATAAAATATCAATATGCTGCGGCGGCACGCTTATCTTATGTCGCCAAATCATAAATTCAGCCATTGCAATCTGTAAAGTGCGGTCAATTTCTTGGTCGTTTTTTCCGTGAAATTTCAGTAATTCGGTAAGGGTATGCCGCCGCCATACAGTAACATCTTCATACAAAATAGAATTCACAGAGAATATTTGCTGTTTCCAATATTGCCAATATTCTGAATCGATCTGAGCAAGGCCGCTAATTTCACGCACCTTCGCTAAAAAAGTTGCTTCGGCATTACGAATAACCTCAAAATTATCATAAAGAGTATCATCTAAATCAAAACTTAATAATTTAAAAGGTTGTAAACTTCGATAAAAACGCATAATTTCTCCTTAAGAGAGAGCTATAAAGTTTTCACCCCTAACCATTTTCCAGCATGCTCATTATTAACTTCTTCGTGTGTCCACATACTCATTAAATCCGGTTGGGGATATCTATTCGTGTTGTAGCCGATTAACCGAGCAAAATCAAACACGGCATGAGGGTATCCGTTAATGAGCAATAATGCAAGATAACCGGATTCATCCCAACAAATCTCTAGTTTACGAGCTTCGTGATGGTTATTAGTACTTTCAACATTATAAACGTGAAGAGCATCTACAACAGGATGTTGCTCTTGACGTAGGTCCAGTGCATAAAAATAACCTGTTTCACCATTATCCTCAAACATCACAGCAAGGTGATCGTAAACCGTAGAATGTGTACCGACTTGTTTTGGCTGCCCTAAAAAGAGCTGATCTTCTAGCGTTAAATGAAGCATGTTCCCTCTAAAATATTAAAAAGCAGATAGAAAAACACCGCACTTTAAGAAGAAAGTGCGGTGAAATTAGGTTTAAACTCGCAATAAAATTACGCTTGACCTTTAACTTCTTTTAAACCATTGAATGGCGCTTTATCACCTAATGCTTCCTCAATACGGATTAACTGATTATATTTTGCAACACGGTCTGAACGGCTCATAGAGCCAGTTTTGATTTGACCTGCTGCCGTACCTACTGCTAGGTCAGCGATAGTTGCATCTTCGGTTTCACCTGAACGGTGAGAAATCACAGCAGTATAACCAGCATCTTTCGCCATTTTAATTGCCGCTAAGGTTTCAGTTAATGAACCGATTTGATTGAATTTGATTAAGATAGAGTTTGCGATACCCTTCTCAATCCCTTCTTTTAAGATTTTGGTGTTAGTTACAAATAAGTCATCACCAACTAACTGAACTTTGTCGCCTAATACTTTAGTTTGGTATGCAAAACCTTCCCAGTCAGATTCATCTTGGCCATCTTCAATAGAGACGATCGGGTACTCTTTGCATAGACCTTCTAAATAATGCGTAAACTCTTGTGAAGTGAAGGTTTTACCTTCTCCTTTCATTTCGTAGTTACCAGTTTCTTTGTTATAGAACTCAGAAGAAGCACAATCCATAGCTAAAGTAACATCTTTACCTAACACATAGCCAGCTTTTTCTACCGCTTCTTTAATACAAGCCAGTGCATCTGCATTGGAAGCCAAATTAGGTGCAAAACCACCTTCATCACCCACAGCAGTATTTAAACCTTTCGCTTTTAACACTTTTGCAAGGTTGTGGAATACTTCAGCACCGATACGCAGTGCTTCTTTTAACGTTTTCGCACCTACCGGCTGAATCATAAATTCTTGAATGTCCACATTATTATCAGCATGTTCACCACCGTTGATGATATTCATCATTGGCAATGGCATAGAATATACGCCTGGGGTACCATTCAGTTCGGCAATATGAGCATAAAGCGGTAAACCTTTCGAGGCAGCTGCGGCTTTAGCATTTGCTAAAGATACAGCTAAGATTGCATTTGCACCAAATTTTGATTTGTTATCGGTACCGTCTAAATCGATCATGATTTGGTCAATTTCAGCTTGATTAGAGGCATCTTTTCCAAGAATCGCCTGAGCAATTTCGTTATTTACGGCAGCCACCGCTTTTAACACACCTTTACCTAAGAAACGAGCTTTGTCACCGTCACGCAATTCTAATGCCTCACGAGAACCGGTTGATGCACCTGATGGCGCAGCTGCTAAACCAACAAAACCACCTTCAAGGTGAACTTCGGCTTCAACTGTCGGGTTACCACGAGAATCAATAATCTCACGACCAATTACTTTAACGATTTTTGCCATTGTAGTTTTCCTCTGTTTAAGATTAACATTAAATAATAATGGCGCATATATTAGAATGAATTTTAGAGTTTGTCTCTTAAAAAATATGATTTGATGAATAAACGGTATAAATGCAACAAAAACCAAACAATCTTGATACAAAATATAAATAAAATTGATTCATCTCATTGTCATAAATCTCTTTTAAAATGAATTTTAAAATATACCGCTGGAGATAGTTATGTTTATTTACCGAATCTTATTCACTGCATTGATAATATTAACGACAGAGATTTCACTCGCCGCCGAATTATCCCCTTCGCCTCCTTCTCAACACTTACAAATCATTGCTCATCGGGCAGGAAAAGATGACGCACCGGAAAATACCTCATTCGCAATTAATGAAGCATTAAACAATAAATCTGACGCCATTTGGATTACAATTCAATTGTCAAAAGATAAGATTCCGGTTCTATATCGTCCTAAGGATTTGTCTACTAATACTAACGGCAAAGGTTTTGTCTCTGAATATTCTGTAACTGAATTAAAAAAATTGGATGCCGCATATTACTTTAAACCAGAAGATAATTATCCCTACCGTAATAAGGATATCGGTATTCCCAGTTTAGACGATATTTTAACCTCTTATCCAAAAACATTTTTCTATTTGGATCTAAAATCGCCTAATGCCGATCCTATAATAATGAAAAATTCTCTATTGCAAGTATTGACTAAACATAATGCTTTCAAACGTATTCGAGTGTATTCTACCGACCAGAGATTCACACAGATTTTACCGCCAGAAATACCAACCTTTGCAACACGAGATCTTACTCGACAATATTTAGTTGAAACAGCCTTAAACAGTAATCATTGTCCAGCACCATTGAAAGAAGGTTCTTGGCACGGTTTTGAACTCTATCGGAAAGTTAAGATCATCGAAACATTTACATTAGGGGAAGGAATAAGTGAAGCAATACTAACTTGGGCACCAGAAGATATAAAATGCTTTAAACAAAATCCACAACACATTATTTTATTTGGTATAAAAACAAAAGAAGATTTAGAATTTGCTCGCAAATTAGGCGTTGATGGCGTTATGGTTGATTCCCCTAAATATTTTTCTTCCTTACTTCACTAACATTCTTGAGTAAAAAAGCGTTGTATCCTATTTTAATACAACGCCTCTTCTATTTTAGAACTATGATTGTGCTTTTTTGTGCTGTTCGTTTGCCGCTTTCACAAATCCTGCAAATAAAGGATGCCCATCTCTTGGTGTCGAGGTAAATTCCGGATGGAATTGGCAGGCAATAAACCAAGGGTGATTCGGCACTTCAATAATTTCCACTAACTTCTTGTCTGCCGATAAACCGGTAACTTTTAAGCCTGCTTTCTCCACTTGTGGACGCAGAACATTATTAACCTCATAACGATGGCGGTGGCGCTCTTCAATTGTATTATTACCATAAAGTTGATGCGCCAAACTACCTTCGATTAAATGGCATTCTTGTGCTCCTAATCTCATTGTTCCGCCTAAATCAGATTGATCGGAGCGAGTTTCAATATTTCCTTCGCCATCTTGCCATTCGGTAATCAAAGCGATTACTGGTTCCTCACAAGTGTGGTCAAATTCTGAAGAGTTTGCTTTAGTTAAACCAGCAACATTACGCGCATATTCAATAAAGGCAACCTGCATTCCCAAACAAATACCAAGATAAGGAATGTTATTTTCCCGAGCATATTGTGCCGTCAGAATTTTACCCTCTACCCCCCGGTAGCCAAATCCTCCCGGAACTAAAATACCGTCCACGCCCTTTAAGACATCAACACCTTTAGTTTCCACATCTTGAGAATCAATATATTTAATGTGGACGGTTAAACGATTCGTTAAGCCAGCGTGTTTTAAGGCTTCATTGACAGATTTATATGCATCCGGTAATTCGGTATATTTGCCCACCATACCAATAGTAACTTCACCTGTTGGGTTACTTTCACGATAAAGCACTTGTTCCCATTCAGATAAATCAGCTTCTTGGCAAGCTAAATGAAAACGTTGGCAAATAAAATCATCTAATCCTTGAGATTTTAATAATGCAGGAATCTGATAGATAGAATTAACATCTTTAAGAGAAATGACCGCTTTTTCAGGTACATTACAGAATAGCGCAATTTTTGCCCGTTCATTTGCAGGAATCATTCTATCGGAACGACAAACTAAAACATCAGGCTGAATCCCAATAGATAATAATTCTTTAACGGAATGTTGGGTCGGTTTAGTTTTCACTTCGCCAGCCGTTGGAATATAAGGAACAAGAGTTAAATGCATAAAAATAGTATGCTCACGCCCCACTTGTACAGCAAGCTGGCGGAGCGCTTCAAGGAAAGGTAAAGACTCTATATCTCCTACCGTACCACCGACTTCGACAATTGCCACATCAAATCCTGCCGCACCGTTAATCACTCGCGCCTTGATTTCATTAGTAATATGTGGAATAACCTGAATAGTTGCACCAAGATAATCACCACGACGTTCTTTGCGCAACACTTCGGAATAAATTTTACCGGTAGTAAAGTTGTTTCGTTTAGTCATTTTAGTGCGAATAAAACGCTCATAATGCCCTAAATCCAAATCCGTTTCCGCCCCGTCTTGCGTAACAAAAACTTCACCATGCTGTGTCGGACTCATTGTTCCCGGATCGACATTAATATAAGGGTCCAGTTTCATAATGGTAACATTTAACCCTCTCGCCTCTAAAATTGCCGCTAATGATGCAGCCGCAATACCTTTACCTAATGACGAAACCACGCCGCCGGTTACAAAAATATAATTGGTAGCCATAAGAAACCTAAATTGTTGAATGGAAAAACTAGAATACTTTAAGACGGGACAATAGTTTACAGCAAAGGCAATATTATCTCAATGGGCGCTTAACAACAAATATGTGAAGTCAAAGCTAAATAAAAATCTAAAGGTTGATTTATACCGTATTTTGTATATAGGAGGAAATTTTTCCTCCCGATAAAATAGCATTGAAAAAATTAAAACTCTTGCTTCATTTTTAACATTTCTCAGATAACAAACGAGCTAATATCCCAGTATAAATATTCACGCCGGTTAAAAGCTGAGATTCATCAAAATCAAATTCCGCTTGATGATGACCAACTGTACGATCCGCGCCTAGAATAAAATAAATTGATTTTCCCCCCTGCTCTTGGACTTTTCTTCCTAAAATAGTGGCATCCTCGCTGGCATTAAATGGATAATTATTATCCGTATGGTGAATTTGAGGTTGTTGTAAAGCAATTTCTTCTACCAACTGAACTAATTCAGGATCATTTACCATATCAACAGCTTCTCCCATAATCTCAGTTTCATAGCCAACATCAAAGCTCATTGCCACACCTTGGGCAATTTGCATTACCTGATCAACCATATATTGATTAATCGCCTTGTTTTCACCACGCACTTCAAGTTGAATTTCTGCCTGACTTGGAATCACATTACGTCCTTCACCAGCATTTAATACACCAACATTAATTCGACTCATTCCCTCACCATGTCTAGCAATACCATGTAATTGCGTAATAGCGTGAGCTGCCGCTAATAAAGCATTTCTACCTAAATGCGGTGCTGCTCCCGCATGGGCAGGTTTTCCTTGATAACGAATGTCTATTTTAGTCGTCGAAAGAAAGTTTCTTGGATTAGAAATTACTGTTCCACTATTCGCGCAGAAGCTGATATGCGAACTAAAAAAGTAATCAGCATCGTCAATTACTCCGCTTTTAGCAATCGCTGCCGCACCTCGAACACCTTCCTCTGCCGGTTGGAATACAATTTTTACTTTGCCGTTGAGTTTTTCTTTATTTTGCGCAATCCAAAGCGCTGTACCTAATCCAATGGTAATATGTCCATCGTGGCCACAAGCATGCATTAATCCCTCATTCACAGAGGAAAACCCTAACCGATTAGGAATATGCTCAGGAATCATTGTTTCACTCACATTAACACAATCAATATCAAATCGCAGCGCGACAGTTTTCCCCGGCTTACCAGAATCAAACACTGCAACACAACCTGTATATCCGTCCATTTTTTCTAACCATTTAGGATTCACACCTTGAGCAATCGCCGCAGCAAGACCTTTTTCCACTACTTTAGGTTGTCTCCCTCGAACAAACTCCCGATTAATCACTTGCTGACCTAATAATATTTCAAATCCCATTACTTCTAAATAATCGGCAATACGGCAAGTTGTCCAAAACTCAGACCAACCTATTTCAGGAAAACGGTGGAATTCCCGCCGCCATATAATTAGTTGATCGGCATTAAGTTTCATAATAATTCTCCCTTATCAGTTAAGGTAACCCGCACTTTAATATCAAAGTGCGGTCATTTTTAAATGAGTTTTAAAGCATGAAAAAAGCCAAGAAAAGTACAGCTAGAATCATCCCCGGTGCAGTGCGTTTGACCATTTCTACCGGGCTAACCATAGCTAAACCTGCGCATACAATAGTAACTCCAGCAATTGGAGAAGCGGTACGTCCAATCGCACCTGCAATCGCTGCAGCCATACCAAGATTAACGTGGGAATAACCTAATTCAACTGCGTGAGGCGTTACAGCCGTATTAAATGCGATAGCAGCAGCATCGCCCGAGCCGGTAATTAATCCCATTACAAATGGTCCAATTGTCGCTCCCCAACGAACAAATTCATTCGAATGTTTAAGAAATTCAATGGCTGCATCAATTGCACCTGTCGATTTTAACCCAGCAACAAAAACACTGGCAGCAATGATGATACCAAGAACATTAGCATAAGCATTGCCCATACCATTGAAAAATTCTTCGGTAATTTTAACTGGAGAAATACGAGTAACTACGATGCCATAAATTGCACCGATCAACATTGCCTGCGGTACGCCCATTTTGGTCCATTCTAGCCCCGGAATTTGTTGCAAGGATGTCCCGCCGATAACGAGAATAATCAATGGAATTAAGGGAGCTAACGCATACAACATATTGATACCATTACAATCCGACTCTATATTTTTTTGCTCGCTCAAATAGGTCTGACGATGAACTTCACCGTAGTCTTTCAAAAATACCGCTAAAATAGTTAATACTAGTGCGCCGATTGCTCCTGCAATCATCGTATAAGGCGCATGAGAAAGATTAACTTGAGTGATCGTCAGTTTCGACATGTCGCTAATCATTGCAGAATGGGAAGAACCAGGGCTCATCATTGAACCAAAAGTACCGGCTAAAATCGCCGCACCGGCGGTCGCCGGACGAACTCCTGCACTTTTCAGAACCGGAATTAATGTCGCACCAACTGCCGCCGCACATCCGGCAGCCGAAGGGATCGCAATATTAATAAAAAAGGTAATCATCGTTGCAACAGGAATTAAGAAAAATTTCAAACCACTTAACGGCTTGGTTAGTAGCTGCACTAAATGGTTATCGCAACGAGTATATTTCATCACATAGGCAAACCCCATACTGGAACAAATTGCCATAATCAATCCACCTGATGTCATTGATTTTGCGAAACTATCTAATGCCCCTATTGGATTTAATGTTAAGAGCGACATTAACAAACCGACGCCAATTAATACCGTACGCGTTTCATATTTTTTGATTAACAAATAAATAGTCGCAATAATCCCTAGTATTGCCACAATAGATTTAAGTTGTTCCATAGTAAATTACCTTAATAATCAAACGTAGAATGTGCCGGGAAAGTCCTCAGACTCATATTTTCCCCGAACTGTAGAATCGGTGTATTCCCCAAAACAGTGGCTTGTTTACCCTGAATATGTAATGCCGTTCCTTCCGGTAAGGCATAAACAAAAGCGGTTGGATTCACAATTAAAAATTCAGTTAACCGATCTTCACGACTTTCACCGTTATGACCAGCAATTTTACCAGAAATAAAGTGAGGATTAATTTGGTGTGGAAATAGATTCAATGCGTCAAAAGAAGGTGGGTAAACAATCGGCATATCATTAGTTGTCATAATTGAACGGCCCGCGACATTGGCAC
Organism: Rodentibacter caecimuris; assembly: GCA_001998905.1. Lineage (GTDB taxonomy): Bacteria > Pseudomonadota > Gammaproteobacteria > Enterobacterales > Pasteurellaceae > Rodentibacter_A > Rodentibacter_A heylii_A. Next base: position 66,185 of record MLAA01000001.1, read on the forward strand.
CTGCACTCCAACCGAAATAAGGGGTTCCATTAATTACCTTTTTTCTAATCGGTTCAAATAATTGGTGTTGATACATCTGATTTAACAAACAAAACGTATTTCCCCCACCGATAGCAATAACATCGGCTTGCTCAATGATTTCCGAATGCTCTCTCGCATGATGAACGGAAATAATCTGCATGTCTAAGTCTGCTAATGCCTCTTGTACCGCTTGCTCATATTGAGCATAGGATCTACTCACTCCGGCATAAGGTACAAACGCAATAGTTTTACCTTGATAATCAACCAAAAACTGTTTTAGCCAAGGAATAGTATGCTCTAAATATCCGGTACTTTGATATTTCGAACCACTTAGTAACAACATATTTATCATTTTTTGCTCCTTTTAAATTAGCAAGTAATGCTACTCAAAGCCCCTACGAAATAAAATGCTTTTTTAGTAAAGATTCAGATTTCTTGACCAAGATCATAAAATAGCTAAAAAGGTAATAGCAAAGATGACTGCGCCTTTCCGATCTTGTTTTAACCAATAACCAGATATATATGAAAATATTTACTGTAAAAAAGACCAGCATAACCAACCGCACTTTTAAACAATCACACACCACAATACGGTCAAAAAACAACCTTTTCAATACTTGCTCTACTGTTGTAGCCTCTAGGAATGAATAAGCCTAAATCCACTTAATAGAAAATAGAAATACTATTTCAGAATAAGTCCAATAGAAATAAATAACGATAGAGAATAAATAGAGAAAAATAAAAATAGCATTTATTCCTAATTACTTTAGCTTAGAAAATTAATTCCAACCACTTTAGATTTTCCAGTATAATCCCAACAATTTATCCGTATAAAGAAACGAATTATGAACAAAAAATATACATTCATTTCATTGTCAATTCTGACCGCACTTTACAGCCAATATAGTTTGGCTGATCTCCGCACGCAATGCTTAACCAACGTACCTAAATTTATCGGCGAAAAAATAAGTGGCGATCCGAATTCTCAACCTGTTTACATTGAAGCAGACACAGCGGAAATTAATCAACCAACTCAAGCACTCTATCAAGGTAATGTAGATATAAAACAAGGAAACCGTCATCTACAAGCCAATGAGGCTGAAGTCAAAATAATAGATAAAGATACACAGGCACAACGCTTTGCTTATGTAAGAGGCGGTTTTGATTATAAAGATGATCAAATTAATTTATTAGGGCAAAACGCCGAATTTAATTTAACCGATAACGACGGTAATGTTACGGATGCAGATTATCAACTTGTTGATCGACAAGGACGAGGAACCGCAAAAAAGATTGAGCTACGCAATAATTATCGTGTAATGAAAAACGCAACCTTTACTTCTTGCGCTCCAAATGACAATGCCTGGTCTATCGAAGCCTCTGAAATACGCCAATATATTCAAGAAGAATATGCAGAAATGTGGCATGCCCGTTTTAAAGTATTGGATATCCCTATATTTTATACGCCATATTTACAGTTACCTATTGGTGATCGCCGTCGCTCTGGCTTATTAATACCAAATGCTGGAAGCTCAAGCCGAGACGGTTATTGGTATGCACAGCCAATTTATTGGAATATCGCACCAAATTATGATGCCACGATTACCCCAAAATATATGTCCCAGCGGGGTTGGCAACTAAACTCAGAACTACGTTATTTAACACCTATTGGTGAGGGTAAAATAGCAGGTGAATATCTATCAAAAGATCGCTATCACGACTACGTTAGCGATAATCGGAAACGCCATTTATTCTATTGGAACCATAATTCTAGCTTTCTACAAAATTGGCGATTGAATATCGATTATACCAAAGTCAGTGATAAACGATATTTCACCGATTTTGATTCAGCTTATGGTAACAGTACCGATGGTTATGCTAATCAATTTGCTCGGATTGCCTATTATCAGCCAAATTACAATCTCTCTATCTCTGCCCGTCAATTCCAAATCTTTGACGAAGTTGCTATCGGACCTTACCGCACACTACCACAAATCGATTTCAATTATTATAAAAATAATTTGGCGAATGGCTGGTTGGATTTCAAACTTTTCTCTCAAGCAGCTCACTTTGATAATGATAGTGGATTAATGCCGACAGCTTGGCGCTTCCATTTAGAACCCAGCCTATCGACTACCTTATCTAATCAATATGGAAGTTTAAATATTGAAACCAAGGTATACGCGACTCGCTATAATCAGAAAAAGGGACCAAACAATCAGGCAGAGGATGTTCAAAAATCAGTCAATCGCGTATTACCGCAGATTAAGATTAACTTACAAACTGTCTTAGCCACAGAGAAGACAATAATTGACGGTTATACGCAAACCCTTGAACCTCGCATACAATATTTATTCCGACCTTATAAAAATCAATCAAATATTGGTTCTTCCTATGAGAATGATTATTTAGGCTTTGGTTATGATTCCGCATTAATTCAACAAGATTATTATTCGTTGTTCCGAGATCGTCGTTATAGTGGGCTAGATCGTATTGCTTCGGCAAATCAAATTACAGTGGGTGGTACAAGTCGCTTCTATGATAAAGAAGGTGATGAACGTTTTAATTTCTCAGCCGGGCAAATTTACTATCTCAGCCCCGCGAAGATTGATGACAATCCACAAAATCAAACACCTAATGCCTCCTCATCTTGGGCACTAGAATCAAATTGGAAAATCAACGACAGTTGGAATTGGCGCGGTAGCTATCAATACGACACCCGTACTAATAACGCTTCCATTATTAATACAACATTAGAATGGAACCCTGAAAAGGATAATTTAATTCAACTAAATTATCGCTATGCTAGCCAAGAATATATTGACCAAAATTTAGGTCGTAGTGCTAATCGATACGGACAAGATATTAAACAAATCGGGATTACTGCCGCTTGGGAATTAGTCGATAATTGGGCGATAGTCGGCCGTCATTACCAAGACTTAGCACTCAAAAAGCCAGTTGAGCAATACCTTGGTATTCAATATAACTCTTGCTGCTGGGCTGTTGGTATCGGTGCAAGACGCTATGTAACCAGTCGGGCAAATCAACAAGCAGATGAGATTTTATATAATCACAGTATAGGAGTTACTTTTGAACTACGAGGTCTAGGCAATAATGATCATCAAAATGGAATCAAAGAAATGCTTGAAAAAGGAAAACTTCCTTATATCAAAGCATTCAGTTTATAAGACAAAAACTAGATTTAGCTAACACCAAACTACGGCAAATCTTTAGGTATTTATCTAGAGATTTGCTTTAACAATCCTACCTGAAAGTAGGCTCATCATACAATAAATAGTAACCTAGTCATTTATGATGAAATCACCCATACCTGTTCAATTATAATAACGATTCAATTAAAGCGAACTATGTCATCAGCACATCAAAAGCCCACTATCTTTGCATTAAAAATAGTGGGCTTATAATGATTTAAGCAGTATATCTAACTGTTGCACAAATGGCTAAAACTCCGAGCCACACTGCACATCTCGCTTTTACAACATCACTTAATATGAAACGTAATGCTTTCTAAGAAAGATATTCTATTGATCAAAAAGTTTAAGTTTAATTTTAAACATACTACATAATATAGAGAATCTGCTTATACGAATATTAGCCGCAAAATTATTGTAGTAATGAAATATCCGCTACTTGCAAGAATAGAGCACGCAAACTATTCAACATTGCCAAACGGTTTTGGCGTAGTTTTTCATCTTCGGCATTTACCATCACTTTATCAAAGAAGTTATCCACTACTTCACGCAGGCCAGCTAACTGATCCAATGCGGCTTGATAATCTCCTTGAGCAAATAACGGGGCGAGTTCGTTTTGTAATACTAATACCTTGTCTGCCAATGCAATTTCTGCCGTCTCAACACATAAAGTGCGGTCAATATTTTCCGGTAATTCTCCTTCCACTTTAGCCAAAATATTACTCACCCGTTTATTTGCTGCCGCTAAGGCTTCGGCACTGTCAAGGGCGCGGAAATGAGAAACCGCACGCACACGAGCATCAAAATCCGCCGGGCGTGTTGGACGACGAGTAAGTACGGCTTGAATAACATCAACTCTGATCCCGTCGTCCAGATACCATGCACGAAAACGTCCCAGCATAAAATCCACCACCTCAGCAACCACATTCGCATTCGTCAATTTATCACCAAAAAGTGCGGTCGATTTTTCAACTAAATCCGTTAAATCCAACGGTAATTTTTTCTCTACGATAATCCGCAATACCCCAAGCGCAGCACGACGGAGAGCAAATGGGTCTTTATCGCCTTTCGGATGCTGACCAATACCGAAAATACCAGTGAGTGTATCCAATTTATCTGCTAATGCTACTGCACAAGCGACTAAAGACTTCGGTAATTCATCACCGGCAAAACGCGGCATATATTGTTCATTCAACGCCACCGCCACTTCTTCGGCTTCCCCGTCATGACGAGCATAGTGCATTCCCATTACACCTTGCGTATCAGTAAATTCAAACACCATATTCGTCATCAAATCACATTTGGAAAGTAAACCTGCACGCTTTGCTTTGGCTTCGTCTGCCCCGATTTGTTTGGCAATTTCACCTGCCAACTGCTCAATGCGAGCAGTTTTGTCCCGTAATGTGCCAAGTTGCTGTTGGAACAACACCGTATCAAGACGTGGCAATAAATCTTCCAAACGCTGTTTTAAATCAGTTTTAAAGAAAAATTCGGCATCAGTTAAACGTGGGCGAACGACTTTTTCATTTCCTTCAATAATAGCACTCGGATCGTCAGGATTGATGTTGGATACAAAAATAAAGTGCGGTAATAATTTGCCGTCTTTATCATAAATCGGGAAGTATTTTTGGTCGCCTTTCATAGTATAAACTAAAGCTTCTGACGGCACTGCGAGAAAACGTTCTTCGAATTTTGCAGCCAACACATTCGGATATTCTACCAATGATGTAACTTCATCGAGTAAATCTTCTTCAATGTCCGCCATTCCGCCTAAAGCTGCAGCTTTTTCCTGAGATTTAGCAAGAATCATCTCACGGCGTTGGTTAAAATCGGCAATCACTGACCCTTTTTCCTGCAATAACTGCGGATATTGATCGGCATGTTCAATCTCAAATTGGCCTTCACCAAGGAAACGGTGTCCACGAATAATTCGTCCAATCGGTACACCAAGAATTTCTCCTTCAACCAATTTGCTACCGAATAGTAATGTTGCCGTATGTACAGGACGAACAAATTGTTCGGTTTTATCTGCCCAACGCATTGTTTTTGGAATCGGCAATTTAGTAAGCGCCCGATTAATAATATCTACCAACAAGTTTTGGGTCGGCTGACCTTCTACAGTAGCACGGTAAACTAGCCATTCACCTTTATCGGTCGTAATGCGCTCCGCCTGTTCAACGCTGATACCACAACCTTTCGCCCAGCCCTGTGCTGCTTTTGTCGGCTTACCTTCGGCATCAAACGCGGCCGCTACAGCTGGTCCACGTTTTTCCACCAGCTTGCTCGGCTGACTTTCCACCAACCCCTCTACTTTCACTGCTAAACGGCGTGGACTGGCAAACCATTTAATTTTATCAAAGACTAAATCCGCTTGGTTTAACTCTTGCTCTACATTCTCTGCAAATGCAGTTCCTAATTTTTTGAGCGCCTTCGGTGGCAACTCTTCAGTGCCGATCTCGGCGAGAAAAGTTTGGGTTGTCATTTTATCTTTCCAATTCATTCAATAAATTTGCTATTCTAAAAACCTAATTTAAAGTATTTCTGTATGTCTTGTAAAAAAGACATAAAACCGCCGTATTATAGCAAACCAACTGTTTTTTACACAAACAACACTTTCATTCTTCTAATATCTGATAAACAAACACCGCTCAACTTATTCAAAACACTTTAATTGAAATGTGAAAGCATAAATGTTATACAAGTATTTTGAAAGGCAAGCATCTCAAACAGCTTCCTCTTATTTTTTACTACAGTAAAATACTACCCAATAAACAATGAGGTACTTTATTATGGTTATTCAAACTCGGAGAGAATTTTTACTATCAGCAGTCGGCACTACTTTAACATTAAGTATCCCACTATTTTCTTATGCTACAAATGTTCAACATATCCCAACCCAAGCAATAGCGATAACTCAAGTCTTTGGAGATGGGGTGAAATTAGTGGCGATTGCACTATCCTATCCCACTGAAATTTCAGCCTCTATACTAAATGTAAAGGACTTTAGCATAACAGGGCGTACCATCACTCAAGTTTTTACCGCACAGTCCGCTACGCTAACCCCTGCCGAAAGCGGTAAATTTGTAATTGTAAAACTTGCAGAGGATGATGCAGAAACCTCATTACAAGAAGACGTTTATTCAGATAATGCTGAAGAAACAAAGCCACAAATACAAGGTGGTAAACCCAATTGGGTCGCAGGTCAAAAAATAAACAAAACTATCCGTTTTAAAACCGCAAATGCTGAAGTAACGATAAATGGTAAAACACTACGAACAAATTCGGCCACCAATCTTATTGTTGAACAGTTTCAACAAGATAAATTTCGTGATGAAAAAACAGGTAAAATCTTAAAATATAATTTATTTACACCGCAACATAGTGAAGAGGCACTGCCATTAGTTTTATTTATGCATGATGCAGGCGTAACTTCAGAACAAACACAAGCTACCTTATTTCAAGGGCTAGGCGCAGTAATCTGGGCTGATCCGATTGAACAAGCCAAACGTCCGTGCTATGTACTTGCCCCACAATACGATGAAATTATTGCCGACGATGACTGGCGAACATCAGATTATTTAGACACGACTATTCATTTAATCCAAAAGCTCATCAGTGAATATAACATTGACCCTAAACGTATTTATGCTACGGGACAATCAGGTGGTTGTATGGCAGCAACGGCAATGAATATTAAATATCCTGACTTCTTCGCTGCCAGCTATCTTGTCGCCGGGAAGTGGGGAGCTGATTTAGTCAACCCAATAGTGAAAAACAAAGTATGGTGGATGGCTTCGGAAGATGATTTGGGTGCTTTTCCTAGCTTTAATGCGATTACTGAACGGCTCCAAGCAGAAGGGGCGAGAATTAGTCGTGCGGTATGGAATGGTAAATGGAACGCTGATCAATATCTTTTTGCCTATGATGATTTAACCTCTGAAAAAGCCCAGATGTATTACACCGTTTTTGAGAAAGATAGCGTATTTCGAGATACTGATAGCCGTAAAGGTGCAAGTGGGCATCGCAATACGTGGCGTATCGCTTATAGTATTGAACCTATTCGTGAATGGCTATTTACTCAAAAGAAGGGGTAAACAATGAAAAAATGGATAATCGCACTCATTGTTACCACACTGGGTGCTTGCACATCAATTCAAGATTCTCACCCACAAAAACAAAGTGCTGCACATGAACAGGCTAAAGTTATATTCGATCAGGGGCTTGTTGCATATCAAAAACAAGAGTATAAAACGGCATTACCATTATTTCATCAAGCTGCTGCACAAGGTTTCTTCAAGGCTGAGCGCTATATTGGTCTAAGTCACCTAAACGGCTATGGGGTAAAAAAAGATCCTGTTCAAGCCTTTGCCGCTTTTAAACGTGCATCTGAAAAGGATATTACGGGTCAATATTGGTTAGGCTACTGCTACGAAAATGCTATTGGTACTAAAAAAGATATGGAAAAAGCAATATATTGGTATCAGAAATCAGCACAGAGAGGTGATCATATTTCTCAACCGGCGATTGAGGCATTAAAACGTTTAGGAAAAAAAGTGTAGCATAAAAATGCCTCGAGAAAATTCTTTCATATAACGAAATAAGTAACCAGATTTTCGGTATTATGTAGTCGTTTACGTTTAATATTTCCAATATAAATGTATCTCGCGGCTAAGTATCCCTGATGAGTCCTTTCAATTCTACCATAAGCAATAGCGCCCTCTTTCTTATGCGCTAAGGATTGTATCGAAGTTTCGTTTGGGAGCATACCTCTTCTCTGCGACAAGTTTCTCAAGTGCAGTCAATCATTGTTTGAGATTGGCAAAGTGATAGTACATACACAATCAGCTCACACTGAGATGCCTTATTTACGCAATTCATTGCCTACCCAAGCTTATTCAAATACAGGATTATCTAAGAGCTCTCTCAGTGTTTTCTGGGACCAGACCGCATCTATATTGGTTAAACAAGTTTCAACGCTACCTTATTCAACCTTCGTTGATAGCGATAAAATACCTATTCCTTACTGGCTCACAATTCTTCGGCTAAATTGAGTAAATTAGTCTTGTGTTTGATAAGAGGGGTGTAAATAATAAAGAATGAGTGTTTCCTTTTTGTTTAGATTGCTTTGGCACTCATATTCTAAACGGGAAGCACTCATTTTATTGTGATTTGTCAGATCTAGTCTGCTCTTCTATATTTTTTATTACAAATTACCCTATTGCATCAGTAATTTTTTGACATTGCTTTATCAACAACCACAGGATCAACATAATAAACTTCCGGAATATCTTGCTTATTAAGTTGCTTTAATACGCTTTCAATCGCTACGGCAACTTGTTTTTTCGGTAGCTGATCAATGGTATTTTGCATTTTTCCCTGTTTGACATATTCAATAGCAAGAGGGATGCCATCGTATCCCGTCACTAATACCTTTCCAGCTAGACCGGCATTTTCTACTGCGGTAACGGCGCCGATCGCCATATTATCATTCGCAGCAAAAATACCGCTAATATCCGGGTGAGCAGTTAAAATATTACTGGTTACATTTAGTGCTTGCTCAGTTTCCCAATTTGCTGATTGGGACGCCACAATTTCAATTTCGGGTGATTCTTTAAATGCTTTCAATGCGCCAGCTTTACGTTGCTCGCCATTATCAACGCCCGGAATTCCTTCTAGCATGGCTAATTTACCTTTACCACCAATTGCTTGCACCAAATTTTTAGCGGCCAAATATCCTCCTAAGAAATTATCCACTCCAACGTAATTAAATTTTAAATTTGCTTTTTTTGCAGCTTCTGCATCTAGACGAACATCTAAATCAATGATTGGAATACCTGCTCTCTCCGCTTTTTGGAAAGCTGGAATAAATGCAATAGAATCATTCGGTGTAACAATAATCGCATCTACTTTTTTCGCAATCATATTTTCAACAAGACCAACTAACTGCTCTGTTGAATCCTCTTTCTCTGCGACTTGAATGGTTAAGTCAACATTCATTTTCTTTGCTGTTTCTTCAGCACCTTGTTGCATTGAAATAAAGTATTCATTACTCAGTGTTTTCATTAATAATGCAATTTGTGGTTTATCTGCTGAATAGCTGTTATTAGATAAAGCAAAGACCAGTAAACTGGCAGAAATCATGTTGCGCAAGAAAGTTTTTTTCATAACTTATTCCTCTATGTGTGGCTCAAATGGTTCAGCTTACTAGAATAAATAACTTCACTAGTGTGATTAGTCTAACATTTTTAGTAATGAAAACTGTGATATACATCTCATTTATATTAAATAAATTGATAAAAGATATTTATATTTCTATATTTTTCTCTTTTTGAGAGAAAGATCACATTTCTAATCTACAAAATCCTTTAACCTATATTTAAGTTTTTAAAGGAGGCTGTAGGAGAAAAGTTGATGACTATAAATTCAAAACCAATCTTAAAACTCCATAATGTAAAAAAAAGTTTTTTTGGTGTTGATATTTTAAAAAATATCAATCTTACAATTAATGAAGGCGAGGTGCATTGTTTAGTTGGTGAAAATGGTGCGGGTAAATCTACGTTATGTAAAATAATTGCTGGAATCTACTCCAGAGATAGCGGGGAAATTACTTATAAAAACACTTATTACCTTCCCAAAACAGTTAAAGAAGCCCAAACCTTAGGAATAGGATTTATTCATCAAGAGTTGATGTTAGTTCCTCAATTGAGCGTACTAGAAAATATTTTTTTAGGTTCTGAAAAGAAACGTGCGGGTATGCTTATGGATTGGCGTGAGATGCGAGAAAAAACTCAAAACATTATTAATGAGCTGGAGCTGGACATTCACCCCGATGATTTAATTTCCAATCTATCTGTTGCACAACAACAAATGGTTGAGATTGCTAAAGCAATCTTTGGTCAATATAAAGTGATCATTTTTGATGAACCGACCGCTTCAATATCACGAAAAAATACCCAAACTCTTTTTAAAATCATTCGGCAATTAAAAGAGAAGAACGTTGCAATGATTTATATTTCTCATAGATTAGAAGAATTTGAATATATTGCAGATAAAGTTACCGTGCTTAGAGATGGGGAAGTTACCGGCACAATTCCGTATAAAGAAACCTCTCCGGAAGAGATCGTTAAATTAATGGTTGGCAGGGATATTGACTTTAGTAAATATCAAAGAGAGAACTGTTTTCATGAAGAAAAATTGAGAGTTAAAAAAATTAGTAATAAAAAACTTAAGCAGATCTCATTTCACCTTTATAAAGGTGAAATTCTTGGTTTCGCAGGCTTGGTTGGTGCAGGAAGAACTGAGTTACTACGAGCAATCTATGGGGCGGATGAATCAACGAGTAATATTTTTATTGATAATAAGAAAGTGAATATTTTATCCCCAGAAGATGCTGTTAAAAATAAAATTGGATTTATTACAGAAGATCGTAAATCACAAGGATTAATTTTAGGATTAAGCATTCGAGAAAATATTACATTGCCTATTTTAAAACGGTTCTGGAAAAATTTTTATTTAGATAAAAAAAGTGAAAAACAACTTGTTGAAAAAAATAGAGAACAATTGAAGATTGTATCGAGAGATCAAGAGCAAGAAACAAGAACACTATCAGGAGGAAATCAGCAGAAAGTCATTATCGCAAGATGGTTAGAAAGTGGTGTAAATATTCTATTTTTTGATGAGCCTACAAGAGGAATTGATATTGGTGCGAAATCTGAAATTTATGATCTTATGCGAAAGTTTGTTGAACAAGGAGGCAGTATTATTATGGTGTCATCAGACTTACCTGAATTAATTACGATGTCAGATCGAGTTATTGTTATGCGTAATGGTAAAAAAATAGAGGAAATTACTAAACGAGATGAAATTAATGAAGAAAACCTTATGCGTTTAATGATTGGTGTTTAATAAAATTTGGAGGAATTATGAATAAATTAAAAAAAATGTTTTCTAAATTAGGCATTGGAATTATTTTATTTATTATGATTATTGGGATGTCCTTAGCCCATGAGGTCTTTTTATCATCTAACAATATACTAAATATACTATTGCAAGTTTCTGTAATCTGTATTATTTCAGTTGGCATGACTTATGTCATATTAACAGGTGGTATTGACTTATCTGTCGGCTCGATTGTTGCATTAAGTGCGGTCTGTTTAGGACTATTTATTCACGCTGGATTAAAGTATTTGGGAGATAATCCCTCTGATTTTTCTGTCACAATGCTGGTGTTATGTTCCATTATAGGAGCAATCCTTGTTGGGGCAATTTGTGGTTATATTAATGGCTTTCTCATCGTTTATTGTAAAGTTACTCCTTTTATCACAACGCTAGGTATGATGGGGATTGCACGAGGATTAGCATTGACACTTTCTGACGGTAAAACTATCTATAATTTTCCAGATGCATTACGATTTTTTGGTAATGGTAAACTTGAGATCACAGAACAAATCCATATTCCCATTCCTGTTATTATCGCCATTATTGTTGTATTAGTGAGCTATTATATATTAAGCCAAACTATTTTTGGTCGCCAGATTTATGCATTGGGAGGAAACCGTGAGGCGGTTCGATTATCCGGTATCAACGTGAACCGATTAGAAATAAAAGCTTATGTGATCAATGGTGCATTTGCTGCAATTGGAGCGGTTATTTTAGTTGGTCGATTAAATGCAGCACAGCCTATCGCCGGTACAGGATATGAACTAGATGCAATTGCTGCAACAGTCATTGGAGGAACAAGTCTCATTGGTGGAATTGGTTCTGTTATCAGTACATCTATCGGTGCCTTAATTATGGGTGTATTACAAAATGGATTAACGTTACTAAATGTTACCTCTTATTTACAGCGGTTGATCATTGGGTTGGTTATTGTCCTTGCAGTATTTTTAGATCAAGTACGCCGGGGAGAAGTTTCAATGAGCAATTTTAGAGCTATTTTCTTTAGAAGAGATTAAGTAATTAGGAGAACATAATGGCATATTATTTAGGTATTGATTGTGGTGGGACCTTTATTAAAGCCATATTAGTGGATAGTGCTGGAAATATTCTTTCATCATCAAGACAAAATTCACCAATTCTAAGTGAAAAAGAAGGGTATGCAGAAAGAAACATGACTAAACTATGGCTAGACTGTGTCAAAGCCATAAAGACGGTTATAGCTCAAGCTAATATCTCCCCAAAACAAATTAAATCTATTGGAATATCTGCTCAAGGTAAAGGCGTATTTCTACTAGATAAACAACAAAAACCGCTAGGAAATGCGATTCTTTCCTCGGATCAAAGGGCACTCAATATTGTCAAAAATTGGGAAAAAGAACATATTCATCATTGGATCTATCCGATAACTTATCAACCGCTCTGGGCAGGTCATCCAGTCTCAATTTTACGTTGGTTGAAAGAAAATAGTCCTGAGCGTTATAAAAATATTGGTACAATCTTGATGTCTCATGATTATCTTCGATTTTGTTTAACGGGTAAATTACATTGTGAAGAAACCAATATTTCAGAATCTAATTTATATAATATGATAACAAACACTTATGATATTGAGATTCTAAATAAATTAGGTATTTCCGAAATATATGACAAACTTCCCCCCTTAGTAAAATCAAATCAAATAATCGGTTATATCACACGAGAAGCAGCAGAATTATCTGGTTTAGAAATGGGCACACCTGTAGTTGGCGGTTTATTTGATGTGGTTGCTTCAACATTATGTGCTAATCTCACCGATGAGAGTAAACTCTGTGCTATTTTGGGCACTTGGCATATCGTTAGTGGAATCACAACGCATTTTGCAAATGAACAACAACGATTGGTTCATGGCTGCTACCCTGAAACTGGTAAACTGATTATTCATGATGATAGTCCAACTTCTATTGCGAATTTAGAGTGGTTTATTGAACAATGTACGCCATTAAGTTATGAAGAAATTAATGTTCTAGTGAATAGCATAAAACCACAATCAGATTCAATTTTATTCATTCCATTTTTATATGGTTCAAATGTAGGCAATATGAAAGCCGGGTTCTATGGAATTCAGTCCTATCACACAAAATCCCATTTATTACATGCAATTTATGAAGGTGTTATTTTTAGCTTAATGACGCATATAGAAAATATGAAGAAAAAATTTCCTCATACAAAAACATTACATGTCATGGGCGGTATAACAAAATCACAGGTATGGCTACAAATGTTAGCAGATATTACAGGTATGACACTAGAAATTTCTGAAATAAATGAACCGGGTTGCTTAGGCGCGGCGTTAGTTGCTATGCAAGGTATTGGAATAGACACGAAAGATATTGTTAATAAATTGACTAATGTTAAATATATAAAGCCCAATAAAGAAAATTATTTCATATATCAACAAAAATATGAAAGTTACATTAAGTTAACCAATGCACTTAAAACGTTATGAGTGATAACATGACAATAGATAATACTAAAGCAAGTTTCAGAATAAAAAAATTAGAATTACTTTTAAAGCAAGTGGACAAAATTCATCTACGTGAAGCTTCTGCTATTCTTAATGTTTCAGAAATGACTATTCGTAGAGATTTAGTCTCTACAAAATCAATGAACTTGTTGGGTGGGTATATTGTTAAGGAAGCAAAAAATAATTATTTCCTCTTAGAACAGCAAGATAAAAATGTGATAGAGAAAATGGAAGTAGGAAAATTGGCAGCCTCGTTAATCGAAGACGGGGATATCATATTTTTTGATTGTGGAACAACCATTGCTTCTTTAGCTTCACAAATATCCGATGAAATTAAATTTACAGCGATATGTTGCTCCATTAATACCTTCATGGTTTTACAAGAGAAAATAAATTGCAATATTATTTTATGTGGTGGTCATTATTCGAGAGATAATTCATTAGTAACATCAATTCAAAACCATTCCTTACTAGACTCTGTATGTACAACTAAAGCATTTATTGCAACTTCTGGTGTTGATAAGCAGCAGGGGCTAACTTGTTTTAGATTCAGTGAAGCTCAAATAAAACAAAAAGCCATGGCAAAAACACAAAAGAAAATTCTTATTTTTGATCACACTAAGTTTAAACAAGTTTATTCCGCTTACATCGGTCAACTTGATGAATTTGATCTGATAGTCTGTAATAGATCGATTCCTGAAGAATTTGGAATACCAAATGAAAAAGTTTGGAGCAGATAAATCAGTTGAGTGATGAGATAAATCTTACGGTTAATTAGAAGATTAAATTAAAATAAGTATTTACACCGAATCTGGAATAGTCCCCCTCTAACTTATAAAAAATCATTTTTTGTTAAGAGATGAAACTCATTGGCTTCCGATGACAAAAGCATGTACTTCTTGCCAAATCCATATAGCTCGTAGGTGTCTAATAGGTTATTTGGAGACCTTCTAGGTATTGGATTAGTCTCTTTTAACTATATTTGAAAGGATAGCTCTACTTCTAGCGCTAAAATCTCCCGAACTAAAGCCTTCTTCCGTATTAGCTAGAAAAAGCATTTTGATCATCTTGTGTTTCACTTTCAGGCTAGTTTTATGTTTAGCGTATATCCCCTATCGTCTTTTTAAATGGCTTTCAATCATTTAGCGCCCCATTTGAAATAACAAGAGCTAGGCTGGAATCCCTCTAAGGTGAATTCTGCATTAAGAATGATTGTAGCAACTTGGCATTTAAATTTAGGAGAAAAGCCCTTTTATAGTATGAAAGCGGCTAAATTTTTTGAATCAGAGTAGCGGAATTGGATACTTAGTGATGAACAGTTTTAGAGAGATTTTATCGATGGTCAAGATAGAGATCAATTACGACTGTTTGAGAAATTAGTGGTACTTAGTCATAAAAATCGGTACCTTAAGCCGTGAGATTATTGGTTCAACTTTTATTTTTTACCAATAACTTAACTGAGTAGTCTAAATCGAATAAAGCTAAAGTCTTTAATAGGAAGAAATGAGTTAAACCTGAATAAAAGTGCGGTCGATTTTAGGTTTGTTTTACAACAAAATAAGTGAACTAAAATGAATCACTCAGATAGTGTAAATGTATCTTATAGATACAAAAATCCGCCTCATCATTGATGAAGCGGATAGTACATTAGAATTTATAAGCTATGGAAAGTTTATAGTTTCTACCCGGGTCTAAATCCGCGGAGCTATAATATTGAGTACTTTGGTCTTTATAGGCTTTATTAAAGATATTATCAACTCCAAATGTCATTTCTAAACCTTTTGCTTGGACTGGAGACCAAGAAATATAAGCATTACTGACAGAGTAAGATTGTTTGTATGAATAACCTGCGAACCAGAGTGGATTACGTCTTGAACCAACATTAAGTTCTTCATAAGTATTAAGCCCACGTACCCACATTGTATTCCAACCTAGCTCAACTTGCTGACGAGGAATGAAATAACTTAAATGAAAAGTATAGCGATCACCTGTATCAGGGAACGCGACATAACCGCTAGTACCTTTAATTTGTGAGCCTATATCTGATGTCTGTTTACTTCTTGCTCTGGCATAGGATAGCCCTGTAGTAAGATTTCCATAATGGTATTTAGCCGATGCTTCAATACCTTTGAGTTGAACAGGCCCTACGGTTTGATAACCGCTCATATTACCTAAACTGATATTCTTGTTTAGATTATCATAATCGGTGTGAAAATATTTCGCAGTAATAGAGAAACTATCATCATTACTGAATAGATTATCTTTAGCAAAGTTAAAACCTGCTTCTTTATTATCTCCCCGAATAGCTTCCAATGAAGGAGAATAGTTTCTAGAACCTCGGAGAGTGACTTCTCCTGCATCAGGACCTTTAAATAGTTCAGTATAGTTTGCAAATAGCATTAATTCATCTGTTACAAAATATTTTAGGCCTAGCGCTTTAGAAATTCGCTGATAGCTTTTATCAAAGGTCGGTGATAAACGGGCTTTGTGATAATCATAGCGTAAACCAGGAGTAATGATCAAATTACCTAAGCTAATTTGATCTTCAACATAAAGGGATGTGCTGTCCACTTTTGCTTCATAGCTATTTGGACTGTTATCCAATGCTTTAGATTTTGTATTGAAATATTCTCCACCGAATAAAATCGCGTGATGAGTATCTCCTAAATTAACATCAGAGGAATTGGATAAAGTTCCGCCAACAGTACGGATATTAGTTTGCTGTCTACCCATTGAAGATACTTGGGTTTCTGTATTATATATGTTGGCTTTAACATTAATTAATGGATTATTGTTAGGTTTATATCCGTAGGAAAGGGTATAGGTTTTCCGCTGTAACTCTGTGTAAGCACGAGAATGATTAGCCGTATTATAATTCGGTGAACCAAGTGGCGGAAGTTCTCCTAAACACATATTCATATTGGCACGAAAACAACTCAATGCGGTATTAGTATAGCGCTCGGCAGAGAATTTTAGCCATTGTTCAGGGCTGATATTATATTTCGCTTTAAAAAGATAGTTCTGTAAATGTCCTTTATTGGCATTTTTTAAACCATTACCGTCTTTTCCGTCTTGTTGATGGCGATAGTTAAAGTAGCCTAACAAATCTAATTTATCTGTTCGGCCGTATAATGTCGCGGCACCTTGATGAGAATTGCCATTGCTGCCCCAGCCATATTTAAGTTTTCCACCAAAATTCTGACCTTCTTCCAGCATATCTGCAGCATCAATTGTTTCAAATTTAATTGAACCACCTAAGGAGCCAGCTCCTGCAACAACAGAGTTAGAACCGACATCAATATCAACACGCTTCAGAATTTCCGGATCGATACCATAATTCCCCGCATGATGGAATGCATAGCCATTCTGGCGAGCGCCATCAATAGTAACGGTTAGATATTCTTCGCTAACGCCGCGAATGTTATAACGTTCAACCGTAGAACGTGCACCATTCACGTTAACACCCGGTACACCGCGTAATACATCGGACATTTTGGTCGGTTGACGGACTTTTGTCAGACCTTTTGCTCCAACATTAGAAACTTGCGGAGAATAGTTATCGCTGACTACATCAATGGTATCAAGAGTGCTTGAATTGGCTTGAACCGAGAAAGCTATAAAAGCGACGAGAGGTGAAAGTGAGAATGGAATTTTCTTCATTTGATATGACTCCTTAGGTTACTGCTTTTGATAATTATTATCATTTTTTATAATGGTGTCAAGATTTAAATATTCCGAACCTATTAACAAAACCCCGCTAATTCAGCAAATTAGCGGGGTCTTATCAAAATATCTTATTAGTCATCCATATACCCTAAACTACGTAATGCTCGTTCATCGTCAGCCCAACCAGACTTCACTTTGACCCATAATTCAAGGTGAACTTTATTATCAAATAGGCGTTCCATATCTTGCCGGGCTTCGGTACCTATTACCTTAATTTTTTGTCCTTTATTACCGATAACCATTTTTTTCTGGCCTTCCCGTTCTACTAAAATTAAACCATTGATCTCATAGG
Source organism: Rodentibacter caecimuris (assembly GCA_001998905.1). Classification (GTDB taxonomy): domain Bacteria; phylum Pseudomonadota; class Gammaproteobacteria; order Enterobacterales; family Pasteurellaceae; genus Rodentibacter_A; species Rodentibacter_A heylii_A. Next base: position 83,877 of record MLAA01000001.1, read on the forward strand.
TACCACGTTTGTTTAGTTTAAATTGTTCAATTTCAACGGTAACAGAATACGGGAGCTCTTCACCAGTAAAGCGCATCAACTTTTCTCGGATAATTTCCGAGGCCATAAAGCGTTGCGAACGATCAGTAATATACTCTTCAGGAAAATGATGTATACCAGGCTGCAGGGAGCTGCGCACAATCTTTTCTAGTTCAGAAACATTATTACCTCGTTGTGCTGAAATCGGAATAATATGTGTAAAATTATATTTACCACTGACTTCTGTAATAAAAGGTAATAATTCATCTTTATTTTTAATGTTATCTACTTTATTGATAGCAAGAACAACAGGCGTTTTTGTATTACGTAACTTGTTAAGTACCATTTCGTCATCTTCATTCCAATGAGTACCGTCAACGACAAAAATAATAAGATCTACATCACCGATTGCACTACTTGCTGCACGATTCATCAAGCGATTAATAGCTCTTTTTTCCTCAATATGTAATCCCGGCGTATCAACATAAATTGCTTGATATCCCCCCTCAGTTTGAATGCCAACAATACGATGACGGGTTGTTTGTGCTTTTCGGGATGTAATTGAAATTTTCTGTCCTAAAATTTTATTTAGCAATGTTGATTTTCCAACGTTTGGACGACCAACAATAGCAATAAAGCCGCAGTAAGTTTGTTGATTTTTTGCTGTCATTTGAGTTCCAATATTTTTAAGATTTGTTCAGCGACGGCTTGTTCCGCTTTGCGACGGCTACTTCCGGTCGCTTTAAAAGTGCGGTCAATTTTTGTACCGTTTTGTAGATGGCATTCTACTGTAAAAATTTGGCAGTGAGCCTCCCCTTGAATATGGACGACATCATAAGTCGGTAGGGGAAGCTTTTTGCCCTGTAAATATTCTTGTAAACGTGTTTTTGGATCTTTTTGATTATCGCCCGGTTTTATCTCTGCAAGTAAGCAGCTATACCATTGGCGTACAATGTTCATCGCCTCGGCTAACCCCGTATCAAGAGAAACAGCGCCGATGATTGCCTCTACACAATCGGATAAAATAGATTCTCGCCGAAAACCGCCACTTTTTAACTCGCCAGAACCTAGTTTCATATATTGTCCTAGCTCAAAATTTCTGGCTAATTGAGCGAGCGTTGGTTCTCTAACCAGTGTTGCCCGCATACGACTTAACTCACCTTCGTTAGCACGTGGAAATTGATGATAAAGAGATTCTGCAATTGCGTGGTTTAAAATGGAGTCCCCTAAAAACTCAAGGCGTTCATTATGCTTACTTGAAGCACTACGATGGGTTAAGGCCTGAATTAACAAGCCTTTATCAGAAAATTGATAACCTATCTTTCGCTCTAATCTGTCTAAATTGTGCATATTATTTAATTTGTGTAAAGAAACGTTTAAATCTGAATCCAGTAGGCCATTCTCCTTGTTCTTTTTCTAAGCTCATCCAAATATAAGTGGCTTTTCCAACAATATTTTTTTCCGGGACAAATCCCCAGAAGCGTCCGTCATCGCTATGATCGCGATTATCACCCATGACGAAATATTGTCCTTCCGGCACAACCCATTGTGCACTCGACATACCTTCTTGTGGATAAAACTCAGTTGATGAATAGTAACGATTAGGATGAACTAAAATATGGTGAGAAACATCGCCATTTTCCTGATATTCCATTTGATTAGGAAAATCGGGATTTGGCTCTAACTGTTTATAATCAAAGGACTTTTCAGTACAATCAGTTTCGCAAGGTTTACCATCTTTAGCATATATTATTGTTAAGGTTTTTTGATCTGGATCGAAAATAATGCGATCTCCACTGACGCCAATAATTCGCTTGATATAATCAATACCTGACATATTATCTTGCGAATTTAATGCGATGTTCTCTGCATAAGCGGCTCGACTAGCGCCTAAGCCGGTTCTTAATAACGCTTGTTCAGGTGCTTTGAAAACAATAACATCTCCACGCTGCGGTTTATTTCCGTCAATAATGGTATGTTGGAAAATTGGGTCTTTAATTCCGTAAGTATATTTATTGACGACTAAAAAGTCTCCGATACGCAATGTCGGTTCCATTGAACCTGAAGGAATTTGAAAAGGCTCAAAAATAAAAGAACGAACACAAAATACTAGTGCCAGAACAGGAAAAAGCGAAGATAAAAACTCCCCAGCTTCAGATATAGGTTCTATTTTAGCTTTTTCCTCATCGGAAAGAGATTGTCCCGAGCGCTGTTCAAATCGAGCAATTTGTCTTCTTCGCTTAGGTGCAACTACAAACCGATGATAGCACCAAAAAATACCTGAAAGTACGGTTAAAATTAATAATAAAATACTGAACGTGTTAGGCAATTGAAAATAATCCAGTACTTTCCATACGCCAAAACCGACAGCAAGTAATAATATAAATAATAAATTCGACATCTATTTATCCTTACCAACATGCAAAATCGCCAAAAATGCTTCTTGCGGTACTTCAACATTACCTAAAGATTTCATTCGTTTTTTCCCTTCTTTTTGTTTTTGTAAGAGTTTCTTCTTACGGCTGACATCGCCACCGTAACATTTTGCCAAGACATTTTTACGTAATTGTTTCACGGTAGAACGTGCAATAATGTGATTACCGATAGCGGCCTGAATAGCGATATCGAATTGTTGACGAGGAATTAATTCGCGCATTTTCTCAACTAACTCACGACCTCGGTATTGCGCATTATCCTTATGTACAATTAAAGCTAATGCATCCACACGTTCACTGTTAATCATAATATCAACGCGAACCATATCTGCCGCTTGGAAACGCTTGAAGCCATAATCTAGCGAGGCGTAACCACGAGAAGTTGATTTTAAACGATCGAAGAAATCCAACACCACTTCTCCCATTGGAATTTCATAGGTCAGTGCAATTTGATTGCCGTGATATACCATATTGGTTTGTACACCACGTTTTTCAACACATAGCGTAATAACGTTACCTAAATATTCTTGTGGAACCAGCATATTACATTCTGCAATCGGTTCACGAATTTCAGCAATATTATTTAACGGCGGCAGTTTAGCCGGGCTATCTACATAAACAACCTCGCCATTGGTCATTTCGACCTCATAAATTACAGTTGGTGCCGTTGTAATTAAATCCAAGTCATACTCACGCTCTAAACGTTCTTGGATAATTTCCATATGTAACAAGCCTAAAAATCCACAACGGAAACCAAAACCCAAAGCAGTTGAATTTTCCGGCTCGTAGAATAAAGAGGCATCATTTAAACTTAATTTACCTAGTGCATCGCGGAAGGCTTCGTAATCATCGGAACTGACTGGAAATAAGCCAGCATACACTTGAGGTTTCACTTTTTTAAATCCCGGTAATACATCGCTGGCAGAATTATGGTGATGAGTTAAGGTATCACCAACCGGCGCACCTAAAATATCTTTAATTGCACAAACAACCCAACCCACTTCGCCACAATTTAATACCTGAGTATCCACTTGCTTAGGAGTGAAAATACCTAATCGATCTACATTATAAGATTGCCCGGTGGACATTACTTTAATTTTATCACCTTTGCGTAGTGTACCGTTTTTAATTCTAACCAGAGAAACTACGCCTAAATAATTATCGAACCAAGAATCAATAATTAAGGCTTGTAGTGGCGCATCAGGTTCTCCTTCCGGTGCTGGAATTTTTGCAACAATTTCTTCTAATACATCCTCAATACCTTGTCCGGTTTTCGCCGAACAGCGGACCGCTTCCATTGCATCAATACCAACAATATCTTCAATTTCTTCCGCAACCCGTTCAGGGTCAGCTGCAGGCAAATCAATTTTGTTTAGAATCGGTACGACTTCCAAATTCATTTCAATAGCCGTATAACAGTTTGCCAAAGTTTGCGCTTCAACGCCTTGTCCCGCATCAACTACTAATAGCGCACCTTCGCACGCGGCTAATGAGCGTGAAACTTCATAAGAAAAGTCAACGTGTCCGGGAGTATCAATAAAGTTCAGCTGATAGGTTTCACCATTTTTAGCTTGATAGTTTAAAGTTACGCTTTGGGCTTTAATCGTAATACCGCGTTCCCGTTCTAAATCCATTGAATCCAATACTTGGGCTTCCATCTCTCGATCTGATAATCCGCCGCAAGTTTGAATTAAACGATCCGATAAAGTCGATTTTCCATGGTCAATATGGGCAATAATAGAAAAGTTACGAATGTTCTTCATAAATATAAATAGTTTATCTCATAAAATTTAACTGACGGATTTTACCTGAAATACTAATATTGTGCCAGATAACAAAAATGAAAGTGCGGTCAAAATTCTTGGTGTTTTCTGACCGCACTTTTATAATGCTTAGAATTAATGATGAGATTTATTTATTAGCCTTCGATACTTTCAAATAAGGCCGTACTTAAATAACGCTCTGATGCAGAAGGCAAAATAGCAACAATCAATTTATCAGCAAACTCCGGTTGGCGGGCTAAACGATCTGCAGCTGCGACAGCTGCACCGGAAGAGATTCCTGCTAAAATACCTTCTTCCGCTATTAAGCGACGAGCTGTTGCCAACGCCGTTTCGCTATCAATAGTTTCTACACGATCTACTAAAGAAAGATCCAAATTTTTAGGAATAAAGCCTGCACCTATACCTTGAATTTTATGCGGTGCCGGACGAATATCTTCACCTGCGAGAGTTTGGCTAATGACTGGCGATTCGGTTGGTTCCACCGCAACGGAAAGAATAGCTTTACCTTGATCTAACTTAATTGCCTGAGAAACACCGGTAATCGTACCTCCTGTGCCAACGCCAGCAACCAATACATCAATTTTACCTTCAGTATCCTGCCAAATTTCAATCCCTGTAGTTTGACGGTGAATTGCCGGATTCGCAGGATTTTCAAATTGTTTTAACATTACATAGCGATTTGGATCAGAGGCAATAATCTCTTCAGCTTTAGCTATCGCCCCTTTCATTCCTTTTACCCCTTCAGTTAGAATGAGATTTACACCTAGACCGCGTAGTAAACGCTTACGTTCTTGACTCATTGTTTCTGGCATTGTTAAGGTAATTTTATAACCGCGTGCAGCCGCAACGTAAGCTAATGCAATACCAGTGTTGCCACTAGTAGCATCCACTATTTCTTTGTCTTTAGTCAGAATTCCATCCTTCTCTGCCTGCCATACCATATTGGCACCGATACGACATTTTACACTAAAGCTTGGATTTCGACCCTCTACTTTAACGACAAGGTTGCCTTTCTGCCCGAAATGCTTCAATCGAACTAATGGTGTGTGTCCGATAGAATATGAATTATCTGCATAAATGGTCATCTCCAATTCTCCTTTTCAATAGTTTGCTTGGACTAAGTTATAACATTCCTCTCTCTGCTCAAAAAATAGTTATTCGCTATATTTTATAACCAATGGCTATTTTACGATTGGTTGATTACCCACCGAAGAGGATCTGATTTGCGTTGAACTAGATAAGGGACCTCGATTTATATCAAAATTTAGGTAAGCGCGATAATTGTCTACCCACATTGCCGTTGCACCGCAAACAGCAGCTGGCATAACAATTAAATTAATAACCGGTAAAAATGTGCAGCAAGTAATCAATGCACCGAAAGTGAGGTTTTGCGTTCGTTTATTTCCTAATGCCGTTTTCATTAAGTTAAAGGAAATTTTGTGGTTATCAAATGGGTAATCGCAATACTGAATTGCTAACATCCAACTGGTGAATAAAAATGTTAGTATCGGTACAATACTTTGTCCAATAACGGGAATGAAGCTCAATAAAAACAAGCCGACAATTTTTGGTAAACTATACCATAATTTTTGCCATTCTCTTTTCATCATTCGCGGTACATCTTTTATTACATCAGTAAAACTGTTATTTTCTAAATCCTCACCGGTGAGCATTTTTTCTACTTTCTCGGATAATAATCCATAAAAAGGCGCGGCAATAAAACCCGATAGTGTAGTAAAAATAAAATAGAATAATAATAAAATTGTAATTCCCGACAATATTAGTAGAAGAAAGCTTAAGAAGTTCAACCAATCGGGAATATAGCTCATTAGCGTATCAATGAGTGTACTTATTTGTATAATAAAAAGCCAAAATAACCCGCTTAAAAGAATGATATTCAGTAGGATAGGTAAAATCACATAGCGTTTTAACCCTTTTTGTGTAATAAGATGCCAGCCTGTAACAAAATAATGAAAGCCCGATTTCAGTTCTGATTGTTCGATCATAATTGCTCCTAAAATTAACGCCGCTAAAGCATACAAAGAGCGGTTTAAAAAAACAATATTTTTCCGTCCAAATTCGTTGGGCGGAGCTGTTCTTTCGGGGCGGAAATATGATAGGATCTCAAAAATTCATAAGTTGCCGGAGTGAAAAATGGATCTGAATACTATATTGATTATTTTAGGCGTAATAGCCCTTGTTGCATTAGTTGCACACGGTCTATGGGCAAATCGTCGTGAAAAATCGACTTATTTCAAGAATGCCAATGCATTTAATCGCAATTCAATAAACTCAGAAAGAACCAAATATCAACCGAGTATCGAAACAACATTATCAAAAGAAAGTGAAGAAGAACGTTTTCAAGTATCATCTGAATTTGATAATCCGCAGAATAATGTAACCACGGAAACCGATTATCGTTACAGTGAAAAGACAATTGATGATATTAAGATTTCGATCCCCGGCACAACGCCCGTTTATCCAATGGGCGACGAACCAAAATCAAGCGAACAATATCCAGCTTATGAAACCATGATCGATAATGGTGATGAGGCGAATTCTTCCACTGCTGAATTGGAAGAATTGCAGCAAATACCGAACACTACGCCGAACCAATACCAACAGATTCAAGCTAAAATGGAGAAAGTTCAGACTCAACATTCAGGGTTCGTTATGTTATATATTGTTGCTGAACAAAATAGAGAGTTTTCCGGACAATATTTAGCACAATCCCTAGAAAATCTCGGTTTTATTTTCGGCGACAAGCAGATGTTCCACCGCCACTTAGATCTAAGTGTTTCTAGCCCTGTATTATTCAGTGTTGCAAATATTCAACAACCCGGTACATTTGATTTTTACAATATGGCAGATTCTTCCACAATGGGAATTGTGCTGTTTATGGAATTACCTAGTATTGGTAATGATTTGGCAAATTTACGAATGATGATTCGAGCAGCGAAAACCCTTGCTGAAGATTTGAACGGTATAATTTTAACTGATCAAAAAGAAATATTTGACGAGCAGGCAGAACAGACCTACCTAGCAAAAGTAGCATAATTTGCTTAAAGTGCGGCAAATATAAACTATCGCTTTTTTGACCGCACTTTTATTATTCTGGCGAACCTAGGTTCGCCTTTATTTATGAACTCTAGATTAGGAATATTATGAGTGATATTCAAACCCAATTAACCTTATTACGTCAGCAACTACGCCAATATGAATACGAATACCACGTTCTGGATAATCCAAGTGTGCCAGACAGCGAATACGATCGGTTATTTCATCAATTAAAGACATTGGAAATTGAATATCCCCATTTTATTACCGCAGATTCTCCAACCCAACGGGTTGGGGCAAAACCCTTATCCGGCTTCAACCAAATTCGCCATGAACTGCCGATGTTATCCTTAGATAACGCCTTTTCTGATGAGGATTTTTATGCTTTCCTAAAACGGATCCAAGAACGCTTATCTGGAACAGAACAGTCATTGACTTTTTGTTGTGAACCGAAACTGGACGGTTTGGCGGTTAGTATTTTGTATGAAAATGGCATATTGACCCAAGCTGCTACCCGTGGTGATGGTACCACAGGTGAAGATATTACTACGAATATCCGTACTATTCGCAATATTCCATTACAATTGTTAACGGATAATCCTCCAACTCGTTTAGAGGTACGCGGTGAAGTATTTATGCCACACGAAGGTTTCCAAAAACTCAACGAAACCGCCCTACAAAAAGGCGAAAAAACTTTTGCCAACCCGCGTAATGCCGCGGCCGGTTCATTACGTCAGTTGGATCCGAAGATTACTAGCAAACGCCCGCTTGTCTTAAATGCCTATAATATCGGTATTGCCGAAGGAGTGGATTTACCTGATACTCATTATGCCCGTTTACAATGGCTGAAATCCATCGGTATTCCGGTGAATAACGAAATTCGCTTGTGCTATACTCCCGATGAGATATTGGCATTTTATCGCGATATTCAAAGCAAACGCAGCCGATTAGGCTATGATATTGACGGTACCGTATTAAAAATCAATGATATTGCTTTACAACAGCAACTTGGCTTTATTTCAAAAGCACCACGCTGGGCAATCGCCTATAAATTTCCAGCACAGGAAGAATTAACTCTACTAAATGATGTAGAGTTTCAAGTTGGAAGAACGGGAGCCATTACACCTGTAGCGAAATTGGCACCAGTTTTTGTTGGTGGAGTTACAGTGAGCAATGCGACATTACACAATGGTGATGAGATTGAACGGCTTAATATTGCTATTGGCGATACAGTTATCGTGCGCCGTGCCGGCGATGTTATTCCACAAATTATCGGCGTTGTGGCAGAACGACGTCCACCTAATGCCAAACCGATTATTTTTCCAGCCTATTGCCCTGTTTGCAACTCGGTAGTTACCCGTATTGACGGCGAAGCTGTCGCCCGTTGTACAGGAGGATTATTCTGTGCAGCTCAACGTAAGGAAGCGCTAAAACATTTTGTTTCGCGCAAAGCAATGGATATTGACGGTATCGGTGGTAAACTCATTGAACAGCTAGTCGATCGGGAACTGGTTCATACACCAGCGGATCTATTCAAATTAGATTTACTCACATTAACTCGTTTAGAGCGAATGGGGACTAAATCGGCAGAAAATGCTCTAAATAGTCTTGAAAAAGCGAAAAATACTACCTTGGCTAGGTTTATTTTTGCCCTAGGAATTCGTGAAGTGGGAGAAGCTACAGCATTAAATCTTGCCAACCACTTTAAAAGCCTTGAGGCGCTAAAGGCTGCTACATTTGACCAATTACAGGAAGTTCAAGATGTTGGTGAAGTTGTAGCTAATCGAATTTTTGTATTTTGGCGAGAATCCCACAATGTTGAGGTAGTGGAAGATTTAATTGCACAAGGTGTACATTGGGAAACCGTCAAATTAAAAGAAGTAGACGAAAATCCATTTAAAGGTAAAACCATCGTATTAACGGGTACCCTAACACAAATGGGACGCAATGAGGCCAAAGCCTTACTACAAACAATGGGAGCGAAAGTCAGCGGATCGGTTTCCTCCAAAACCGATTTCGTCATTGCCGGTGAGGCAGCAGGCTCAAAACTAACTAAAGCGCAAGAATTAGGGGTTACAGTATTAAATGAGCAAGAGTTTTTAATGTTGTTGCCTTAGAAACAAGCAATAAAAGCTATCATAAAAACGACCATACTCTATGTGAATACCAAAGTGCGGTATGTTTTCGCCCTTTTTATCCCTTTATGTATGCATGATCACTACTTTTAGCTATCTCAAAACTGATACTATGTGATTTTAATGTTGTGATAGCTTAAAACCTTGCTGTTTGAATCGCGGTAGCCTGCCTGTCTTCCTCAAGTTCTTTGATTCGCTTTTCTAATTCATCGCTATGTTGTTGCTCCGCTGAAATAGTCGCTCTTCTCGGCAAAATATAACCCTAATGGCTAATCCAACAACGTAATGCTTTTTCCGTCAATAGTTAATCTCGACAGGATTATGAAACAGAATCAGCTCGTTCTTTAACTAATTTTATCGCTTCGGCTTTAAACTCAGGACCGAAAAACATCTTAGTCTTTTTATGATATATTAATATGATAACTACCTTGACAGAAAGTGGCTTTGATTTACGCCCCATATAACGTTTCTAAATTACTCTCCTTAGAATCCTTTACATCGTTGAAAGACTTCATTGCTTATTTTCCGACCTTATATTTCTCTTGATACTTCATATATCATCGTATCATTTCTGTGTCGATACTTATGGTGTCCATGTAATAACCTCTTTCCAAAAATTGATTGCTTCATAATTTATACTTTCTTAAATATCCCAATTTTTGGTAGGCTTTGACTAACAAATGGGCATGTTGTGCACATTTAACTCTACAGTTTTTATTTTCAGCTGTTCACATAAAATCCTTTGAACATAAACCTCCTTGCCTACTTTGTCTTTCAATATCCTAAAGCAACATTTCGCGGTCCATACTAAATGATATTGATAATGCCAAATCACATGCGATGATTTCTTAAAGCGGCTCATATTTTTTCCTTATTGCAGGTTATGGGGATAACGTCCAAAGGCTATTCTATAAGTTGATTTATTCAGTCAAAGCCTTTTAAGACGATAGCCACCTTCATAGAAGGTGGCTTTTTAGTTAACAATAAAAAAATCCACCCTATATAAGGGTGGATTTTGTCCATTATTTAGATGTTATATCTAATTAAGCTCCAATGTTTTAAGAGGGTTCTCAATGACTTGATCTTTAATCGTAAACTTCAAGTTTGGGTTATCTCTGTGATTTTCATAGAGATAACGTAGTTCTCTTGATGTTACTGAATTATAGAATTCATAATTCGGATCAAATAATTTCTTCAGATTACTCATGTTTATTTGAGTTTTATCTTTATTGAACGTCATTGTATCCGTCGCTAAACCATCTAACGCAAAATACACTTTTCCGCCTCTCTCAAGAGTTTCTTTTGCGATCAGCTTCGTTTTTTCGGAGAAGAAATCTTCGCGACTTCTATTTAATCCATCTCTTGCTGCGGTATATTGCTCAATAACATCATTTTGCTCCTTTGTGAAAGAAGGTGAAGTTTTCGGATCATCTAGATCCAAATTCTCATTTTGTTTTAGCTTCTGGTATAAATGTTGCTCCTTTTCATTAAAGTCAGCTATCCTTTTTAGCGATTCCACTGCGGCTGGGTTTTTCAGCAATTCAGTGATAATTTTTTTATTATCCTCTGCATTTGCTTGATTGATTCGACTACGAGAAGATATCGCTAAAGCATTGTCAGCACCAGGATCTTGGAAAGTTGCAATATGATCAATATCTTGTTGTGTAACTTTCCCTTGTTTGACTTTATCAGCCAGTTTAGACAAATTTTGGAATTCGTAACCCAAATTCAACTCACCGATATAGCTATCCGCTAAAACAGGGTTTCTTTTGGCTTTATCTGCTTTATTAGCACGCTCAATTAACTCTCTACGACCGTCTTTTAAGCCGTAAATTAAGGCGTTATTACTCAAATCAGTGCTTTGTGGTTTAAGCGTTTCCAAATTGCTATTTTTGCTCGGTAAATGTTCAATTGATTGAATATCCCGTTTTGCTCCTGTATAGCCTTTATCTACTAGTTTACTGAGTTCCTCACCTAATTTATGACCTGAGAAGAAAGCTTCCCGTTCTTGAGGCTGTTTTTTATACTGCTGCATATTTGTTAGACCAGAATTTATATAATAAACGCCATTTAGTGCCATTAAATTCGCATCCGGTCTCATATGCTCTGGTAGCTTATCCTTATGACGAATGATTTGAGCCTGATCATGATGAGTCAATTCATGAACGATTGTATCCAAAATTTCTTTATTATTCTGTTTTTTCGTCCGTAAAAAACTCAAAATAGGCGTTGCATTCATCTGAACTTTATCATTGCCATAAGAGCCTTGTTTCATTGAAAGAGGGTTATTACCAGTAAATTCAACTTTAGCACGGCTGCCTTCAATACCTGTAACTTCTTTCAATGCTTCAAACTTCGCTTGCTCCACTAAACTGAATAAGCGCTTAATACCTTCTTCATTTCCAGAGAGTTTTTGTTTCATCAATTGATGGAACTCTTGGTTTGAATCTAATTTATCTACAATCTTTTGGTTAATCTCACCACGAGATTGTAAATATGCAGCATCAAGCTCAATTTTACTCATAACTTTGCCCATATTTTTCACATTCTGTCCTTCAAATCCCTCAATGGTATCTGGACGGTGAATTTTATTACGAGTTTCTTTTGCTTTATTTGTTAATGCAGTAACTTCTTCTACGCTTGAACCATATGCTAAATCTTGCAATGCTTTTAATAGATGCTCTTTCGGCAAGTTTTCAGCATTTTCTGCCAAAATCTTTAATTTCTTTTCTGCCTCTTTTGCACTATCACGCTCACGTGCTTTCTGTTTTGCTTGTTCAAATAGCTTTTTCGCATCAATTTTCGGTTTATTTACTTCATTACCGATTTGATTTTCCTCAGCCAATCTTTGGTTATTATTGCTATTGTTGCTATTTGATTGGGCAAGTGAAAGTTCTGCATTATCTTTCTCTGCCTTACTTGTTTTAGCTTTATTAGCAGCGTCAGCTAATGCCGGGATTTCTGCGTAATCGCTTTCCGCTTTCTCCGCTTTAGCTTTGTTGCCAACGTCAGCTAATGCCGGGAT
>MLAA01000010.1 GCA_001998905.1 Rodentibacter caecimuris
AGTGGTAAACTATTACCCCTCCCTATAAACAAAATCCCTCTTACATAGAGGGATTTTTATACGAAAAGTCTAAATATAAAACTTTATACTGACATCTGAATTATACAAATCATGTAATACTATATCCTTAAAAGAGGATAAAAACAGACCGCACTTTAATACCTAACGAAATAAAGTTAGATCGTACGCTTCACTTCAACAACTTCAAAAACTTCAATTTGGTCGCCGACTTTGACATCATTATAGTTTTTCACACCAATACCACATTCCATACCACTACGTACTTCGTTAACATCATCTTTAAAACGACGTAACGATTCAAGTTCACCTTCAAAGATGACCACATTATCACGTAAGACACGAATTGGGTTATTCCGTTTTACCAACCCTTCGGTTACCATACAGCCGGCGATTGCACCAAATTTCGGATGGCGGAATACATCACGCACTTCTGCCAATCCAATAATTTCCTGCTTAAATTCTGGCTGTAACATACCACTCATAGCTGCTTTGATTTCGTTAAGTAACTCATAGATAATCGAATAATAACGTAAATCAATATTTTCATTTTCAATGATGCGGCGAGCTGAAGCATCAGCGCGGACATTAAACCCAACAACGATCGCATTTGATGCTGCCGCTAAGGTTGCATCTGTCTCAGTAATACCACCAACACCCGATCCAACTACTCTGACTTTAACTTCATCAGTTGATAATTCATGTAATGCTTGAACAATAGCTTCTACCGAACCTTGAACGTCAGCTTTCACAATTACGTTCAACTCCGCGATATCACCTTCAGCCATATTGGTAAACATATTTTCCAACTTCGCTTTTTGTTGGCGAGCCAATTTGACTTCACGGAATTTACCTTGGCGATACAGAGCCACTTCACGGGCTTTTTTCTCATCACGTACCACAGTTGCTTCATCACCTGCTGCAGGCACGCCAGACAAGCCTAAAACTTCAACCGGAATAGACGGTCCTGCTGACTCAATTTCTTTACCATTTTCATCACGCATCGCTCGTACACGTCCATATTCAAAGCCGCATAGTACAATATCGCCTTTGTTGAGTGTGCCTGATTGCACCAAAATTGTCGCAATCGGACCTCGTCCTTTATCAAGATACGACTCAATAACAACACCGCTTGCCATACCTTCTTGTACGGCAGTAAGCTCAAGAACTTCTGATTGCAACAAAATTGCATCTAGTAATTCATCTACACCAGTTCCTTTTTTAGCGGAAACATAAACAAATTGGACTTCACCACCGAATTTTTCTGCTACCACATCATGTTGCAATAGTTCTGTTTCAACACGTTCCGGATTAGCTTCTGGTTTATCAATTTTATTTACAGCCACCACTAATGGCACATTTGCCGCCTTAGCATGTTGAATAGCTTCAATAGTTTGCGGCATTACACCATCATCAGCCGCTACAACAAGCACCACAATATCCGTTGCTTTCGCACCACGAGCACGCATTGATGTAAAAGCTGCGTGTCCTGGCGTATCCAAGAAAGTAATCATCTTACCGTCATCCGTTTCAACGTGGTAAGCACCGATATGTTGGGTAATTCCACCTGCCTCTCCAGCAGCTACTTTCGCTTTACGAATATAATCAAGCAACGAAGTCTTACCGTGATCAACATGTCCCATAATAGTAACAACCGGCGCACGCTGTACTTTTTCTGCATTAATATCGCGATCTTCTAATACGGCTTCTTCCAGTTCGTTTTCTTTACGTAAAATAACTTTATGGCCCATTTCTTCAGCGACAAGCTGAGCGGTTTCTTGGTCAATAACCTGGTTAATCGTTACCATTTCCCCCATTTTCATCATTGTTTTAATGATTTCAGTGGCTTTTACTGCCATTTTATTCGCCAACTCAGCAACAGTGATAGTCTCGCCAATGATAACATCACGACTAACCGGCGCGGCTGGCTTAGTGAAGCCTTGCTGTAACGCACTACCTTTTTTGCCCGACTTATGTTTACCTTTAATTTTCAAATCTTTTTGATTACGACGATCCGATTGACGCTCATTCTTACTACCAGACTCTTCATCGCGTCCACCTTTTTTAGTCTTTCCGACCTTATTTTTACCGCGACCACGATTTTCATTACGACGCTCCTCTTCATCTTCCGCTTCCAAAGCGTACTTAGAGCTTAAATTATAATCAGAATAATCATCGGCATCATTTTGTTCCAAATTTTCTTCCAATTCCGCATAGCGTTTAGCTTCTTCTGCTGCACGACGAGCTTTCTCCTCAGCCTTCTGACGAGCAAGTTCATCTGCTTTACGACGTAACTCCGCTTCTTCCGCTTTGCGTTTTTCTTTTTCCAAATCAACTGATTTGGATTCAGAATTGACCGCACTTTTTTCTTCTTTTTTAGCGCTATACGCTATCTCTATCTCTGCTTTCTCTTGTGCGATTCTTTCAGCTTCAATAAGAATCTTTTCTTCCTCTGTTTTTTTAATTGTACTGTCTTTTTCCGCAACTAATTCTACTTCTTGCTGTGCTTTTAGTTTTTCTGTATCTTCTACTTTTTTCAGCACATCAGTTTTTACAGTACGTTTTTTACGAACCTCAACCTGTATGGATTTACTCTTTCCCGTTGAAGTCGTTGCATTAACAGTCGTTTTTGTTCTGCGTTGAATACTTAATTTTTTCGGCGCATCAGAATTTTGTTTCACATCTTTAGTCATTTCGCTCTCCTTACTCTTCATTGAACCAGCAAATATTGCGTGCAGCCATAATTAACTCGGCGGCTTGCTCGGTCGTTAACTCTTCAATATCTGCTAAATCGTCTACACCTTGCTCGGCAAGTTCTTCAAGAGTCGTAATTTGTTTTTCCGCTAATTTAAACGCAATATGACGATTTATACCTTCTAAATTGAGTAGGCGTTCTTCAATATTTGCTTCTTTTAGCACTTTTTCTTCTGCTAACGCAGCAGCCGTAATGGCATCTTTTGCTCTAGTTTGTAATTCTTCTACCAGATCTTCATCTTCCAATCCGTCAATCGCTGTTAATTCACTCATTGGCACATAAGCTAATTCTTCCAGATTGGTAAACCCCTCCTCCACTAGAATTTGCGCAAACTCTTCATCAATGCCTAAAGTTTCAATAAATAGGTTCAATACTTTCTTATCTTCAGCTTGATGCTTTTGGTTTAGCTCATCAGTTGTCATTACATTTAAGGCCCAACCGGTTAACTGAGTTGCTAAGCGAACATTTTGACCGTTACGCCCAATAGCTTGAGCCAAATTTTCCGCTTCAACCGCAATATCCATAGAATGTGTATCTTCATCAACGATAATTGAACTGACATCAACCGGAGCCATCGCATTAATAACAAACTGTGCTGGATTATCATCCCATAAGACAATGTCAATACGTTCACTGCCCAATTCATTTGTAATCGCTTGGACACGAGAACCTCGCATTCCAACACAAGCCCCAACAGGATCAATCCGTTTATCGTGGCTTTTTACTGCAATTTTTGCTCTTAGCCCAGGATCACGTGCTGCACCTTTAATTTCAATTGTTTCTTCGCCAATTTCCGGTACTTCAAGGCGAAATAATTCAATTAACATCTCAGGTTTTGCACGAGTCATAAATAGCTGAGTATTTTTACTTTCAGGGACAACTTTATACAATACTCCACGAACACGATCGCCCGGACGGAAATTTTCACGAGGCATCATATCCTCACGCAAAATTACAGCTTCCGCTTTTTGTCCTAAATCAACAATAATGCTATCTCGGCTGACTTTTTTTACTGTTCCCGTTACAATTTTACCTTCTTCGGAACGGAACTGTTCTACAACTTTCGCTCGCTCTGCTTCCCGAATTTTAGTGCTAATAACCTGGCGCGCCGTTTGCATTGCGATACGATCAAATGCAATAGAGTCTATTTGATCTTCAATATATTCGCCGATTTGCACTTCCGGATTTTCAAATTGTGCTGCCTCAAGAGTAATTTCTTTGGTCGGTATTTTCACTTCTTCAACGATCAACCAACGACGGAAAGTATCAAACTCTCCGGATTTAGGATTAATCACAACTCGAATATCAACGTCATAATCGTATTTCTTCTTTGTTGAAAGCGCTATTGCACTTTCCAATGCTTCAAAAATCTTTTCACGCGGCAATAACTTTTCATTTGAAACCGCTTCTGCTGCTAATAAAATTTCTTTACTCATTTTCATTTATCCTATTGATTAAAATTTTGGAATTATGTTGCTCTTCTGAATATTGCCAAATACAAAAGCTTGCTCTTGTCCGTCAACAATTAAGATCACCATATCATTATCGATTCTTTCCAACTTTCCTTGCCATTTTCGTCTGTCTTGAACAGGAATTCGTAAATGTACAACAATATCTTGTCCAATAAAGCGCGGATATTGTTTAAGTGTAAATAACGGACGATCTAATCCCGGTGAAGAAACCTCAAGGTTATATTTATCCGTAATAGGATCCTCTACATCTAAAATTGCACTAACCTGACGGCTGACATCGGCACAATCATCAACGGTAACCCCATTTTCTTTATCAATAAATAAACGAACTGTTAGATAACGTCCCATTCTCTGACATTCTATCCCCCAAAGCTCGCAACCTAAATCTTCTACCGCACCTTGTAATAATTCTTGTAGAGTTTGTTCTAATGATGCCAATTTAATTTCCCCTATATTTATCTACAGCTCAAAATTACCACATATCGATAAATTTGAGCCATAAAAAAGGGCTAGGTTTTACACAAAACCTAAGCCCAGTCAAAAATTTCTTATATAAAAAAACCCCAAATCGGGGTCCCTTACTGAACTTTATTGGTTGCGGGGGCTGGATTTGAACCAACGACCTTCGGGTTATGAGCCCGACGAGCTACCAAGCTGCTCCACCCCGCGTCCGAAATACCTGGCGTATTATAGCGATTTAAAAAGCAAGATCAAGTTTTTATTTTACTTTATTAAAAACTTATTCCCGAACCAATCCCTATTCTCCCCCCTACACCGTCGGAGCCACCTCCAACGCCAATACCGCCCCCGAAACTACAGCCAGAAATGACCGCACTTAACACTAAAATAAGAACTAATTTGTTCATAATCCCTTCTACTCCATTCATCCTACCTCATGAAAGGTGAATTATTCTACTTTACTCAAGGGTTGAGTACAATGCATCAATCTCTGCTAAATAATTTTTGTATTGTCGCTATCCTTCATTCCACCAAAAAAATCTACTATTTTTTGGAGATCTTCGGAAGATTCTATATGTACTAATAAACGTCTACCACTTTTCAAATCAATAACTAGAATTTGTTCTTCGGCTAAATTAATTTGTTCAATCGCTGTATAAAGAAAATAAATATTACCGTAGAAAAAACCATACTGTTTAAGCAATAAAACAGGAGAACGGAGAAAACCACCATAAACAGTTAACGCGATCAAGGTTGCTAATAAAAATACAGTTTGGAAAGAAACTACTTTTTGTGTATAAAAAATCAACAGCACCAATAAGCCGATAAAAATTACAGCATCTATTTTTGCTTGTTTTTTTAACCGCACTTTTAACTTATTTTGTCCTTTAATCCGATACATACCAAACTGGTCATAAAATAAATAAAGGAAGAATAAACTAATTATAATAAATAATAGTATATTAACCATAATAATAGGAAAATAAAAAGCACGGACAACTCCGTGCTTTATTAATTAGGCTAGAAAATTAAACTGGGCCCCTAAAATACCGATAACAAAAAATCCTAGGATAATCCAAAGTGCATTAACCCGATTACGCAATAACCACATACAACCAAAGGTCAACAATAGCGGTAGTAATCCCGGCATCAAACTATCTAAAATAGATTGAAGTGTTTCGATTTTCTTTGTGCCGTCTTGCATGGTAATTTCGGATACTTTTAAAGGTACGTTAATGCTCGTCCATTTTTGAACAAGCGCCCCCATAATAAACAAACCGAGAATGGATGCACCTTCGGTTAATTTTTGTAATAAGCCGCCGCTCATATCACTTACTATATCCAGCCCTTTTTTATAGCCGTAAGTAACACCGAAATATCGAGTAGCAAGACGAACAAGATTAAATAACAAGAAAAACAGAATCGGTCCTAAAATATCTCCATTTATTGCAAGATTCGCACCTAGTGCAGCAAAGACCGGGCGTGCTGTTCCCCAATAAATCGGATCACCAACACCAGCCAAAGGGCCCATTAGACCAACTTTGATACCGTTAATCGCCGAATCATCAATTTCCTTACCATTTGCCCGTTGTTCTTCCATTGCAATTGTTACCCCCAGTACTGGTGCAGCAACGAAAGGTTGAGTATTAAAAAATTCAAGGTGCCGTTTGACCGCACTTTTGCGTTCTTCTGAATTCGGATCTGGGTATAACCGTTTGATAACGGGAACCATAGAGTAGGCAAATCCTAGCCCTTGCATACGCTCAAAGTTCCAAGAACCTTGGAAAATATTAGAACGAAGAACGACGGCATTTAAATCACTTTGTGTTACTTTTTTCATTTCTGTTGTCATAATATCTATTCCCTGTTAATCCAATCTGTTATCAAGATCATTATTTGCCGCAACTTGCACTACTTGTTTACTTTGGTTGTATTTAGGGTGAAGTTGAATATAAATTACCGCCATAATTCCACCTAACACACCTAATGCAACAAGGTTAAAATCGGTAAATGCCGCAACTACAAAACCTGCATAGAAGAAAGGCATTATATGTCCTGCACGCATCATATTGATAACCATTGCATAGCCGACTATAGCAATAAAACCACCTGCGATTTTTAATCCAGTTGTTACTACTACTGGAATAGAATTTAACATTAATTGCACTTCATCTGTTGCAGCCGTTAATGCGACTAGAAGTGCCGGAATCGCAATTCTCATTGCCTGTAACAATAAGGCCGAACAATGTAACCAGTCAATACGACTTAGATTTCCATCTTGAATGGATTTATCCGCCACATGTTGGAAGCCGACAGTTATCGCACGCACTACATAAGTCAATACTTGACCTGCAGCGGCTAGTGGAATTGCAATAGCAATACCTGTGCTAATACTTTGTTTACCAACAATAACTAAAATAGTTGAAACGACAGAAGCTAAAGCGGCATCTGGTGCTAAAGCAGCGCCGATATTCATCCAGCCTAACGCTAAAAGTTCTAATGCTCCACCGACTTTAATTCCTGTGGTAATATCACCTAATACAAGTCCAATTAATGTACAAGCGATTAATGGACGATGAGTTTGCCACTCATCAAGAATTGATCCCATCCCCGAAATACAAGCGACGAGGAAAACTAAAAGAATTTGGATTGTTGTAATTTCCATCGTAATATCCTTAGATTAAATTATTTTTCTTAAGTAAATCCATCATATGCTGGCGACTGTCATTAGATACTTTACGCACATCAAGTTCAATACCCATTGCATTAATTGTTTTGAAAGCTTCAATATCCTTATCATCAACCGCAACAGCACTGGTAATCATCTTTTTCCCCTCCCGATATGCCATTCCTCCAATATTAATAGATTTCATATCGACACCGGCTTCCAATAATTTCAATACATCCGTCGGATTGGTAAATAACAACATCACACGATCATTTGCATATTCAGGATTATTATAAACACGCACCATCTTATCCACATTAACAACATGCGCCGTTACACCCGGAGGAGCAACACTTTTTAACATAGTCGAACGGACGGAATCCTTCGCGACATCATCATTGACAACAATGATACGGTTAACTTTACTTTCTTTCGTCCAACGCGTAGCCACTTGACCGTGAATCAAACGATCATCAATACGCGCTAAACCAATCGTCATATTGCCTTCAGCGTTTTGAATTGCCACCTGTGGCACAGCTTCAACTTGGCTAGGAGCAGCCTGTTGTGGCTCAGGTTCATCATAACGCAATGCACGAACACCAGTACGACCGGTTTCTAATGCAATCGCTACTAGCTCTTGTAAACTAGGATTATCATCACGTGCCATAAATGTTTCAACTAACATTGGCACGTTCACTCCAGTTACAATATCCATATTGTCTTTGCCTTCAGATACTCGATTTGCTGCATTAAACGGACTACCACCCCAAGTATCAACTAGAAATAACACTTGCTCACAATGCGCTAATTCATTCGATAATTTGGCTTGATATTTGCCCATAATCGTTTCGGCATTTTCACCGGGAACAAAGTCAATAGTAGCCACATTGTCTTGTTCACCGATCAACATTTCGGTGGTTTTGAGCAGCTGTTCGGCTGCTACACCGTGTGTTGCTATAATAATAGCAATGGACATTTTGTCCTCCTAAGTCAAGATAAAAATCCAACGAATTGTACAGTTAAATTGAAAAATTAAAAGTGAAAATATACTCTTATCGGCATTTATTTGTGATACGAATCAATTTTTTGAGAGATTTAAAACAATTTCTGTATGATCTGCGATAATCAAAAGAGGAAAATTCGATTAAATCTATTTAATGTAGAAGGAGAATATAAAAGGATTCCCTAAAAAAATAACGACTGCAAAATATCAAAAAATTATTCAACTAATCGACAATCTAAACAATGATGTTGAACAGATTGGTTTTCCCATAATGCAAAAAGTTGTGTTACCGCGATTTTACCCGCTTCCTTAAAACCAAGATCAACACTCAATATATTAGGAAAAAGAAAACGTAACATTGGATTATTACCTATTCCGCAAACTTGAATATGGCGTAATTGGTATTCATGCAAATATCTTACGACACCGATTGCTTGAGTATCTGTAGCACATAATACTGCAGAAACATCATCAGAAATGACCGCACTTATATTCTGGTAAGCCCAATCGTAGCCTAATTCACCTTGAACAGAACAAACTGTTAATTGATGTTGACGACAAAAGTTTAAGTACGCCTGATGACGCAAATAACCAGTCGTATAATCTTGATCTTGCACACCGAGATAAGAAATATGTCGATGATGTTTCTGATAAAGATACTCCATCAGCAACACTACTGCTTTACTATCATTATAATAAACAGACGAAAATGCAGAATAATGTTTAGCAATTACGACGATTTTATGCTGCCAATCCTGTAACAAAGTTTCATCTAATCCACTGAAAGCAAACAAAATAACAGCATCAACAGAGCGCTGAGCAAAAAAATCCAGGTGTTCTTTAACTAATCCAGACTGAAACTGACTTTCCACAATAATAGGTTCGCAACATTCTGCGTAAAGTAAAGGGAGCATTGCAGTTAAGACTTGATTTTCTGCAGTAGAAGAGAGACGAGAAACAATAATACCAATAGAACGATTTGCTATTCCACGCAAAGCACGAGCCGACTTTGACGGTTGAAACCCGTAGTTCATAATAATCTTCTCGACCTTTTGCCGTGTTTTCTTACCAACTAAAGGGTCATTATTTAGTACCCGTGATACTGTTGACTTACTGACCCCACTTAATAGTGCAATATCTTTAATTGTGAGTTTTGTCATTTTTTAAATTTTTAATGAAAATAAAAGCGAACCTGAATGGCTCGCTTTGATATGAAAATATAATAAGGTATTAATTAAAATGATTATGCTAAATTATTGCACAACTGAAACATTCAACGAAGAGCCACTACCGACTAAACGAACACGCTTTCCAGCAATAAAAGTGTTACTTGCTTTTTGAACAACAACAATTTCTTGCCCTTTATCGGTACGAATTGTTAATTCCGCCGCATTAACTTGGCTTGCTTTCTCTTCAACAGTACTACCGATTACAGCTCCAGCAATCGCACCAACGGCAGTCGCTATCGCTTTACCGCTACCTCCACCAATTGAATTTCCTGCCACACCACCTAGCACACCGCCACCGACAGTACCAATTACACCTTGATTATCCGCCTGAATCTTTACCGGGCGAACAGCTAATAACGTACCATAACTTACAGAACGTGCTTCTTTCGCTTGATCAGCTGTATAAACATCACCACTAAAAACATCGGTATTTGCACAACCAGCCAATCCAAAACTTATTAAAATTGCAAGAGCTACGCCCATCTTTTTCATAATTACTACCTCTATATTAATGACTAAATAGGATTTCTAGGAGACCATTTTGAAATATTTTTTAGACCTTTTCCGTCATCAGAAACCTTAACACAAGCTCCGACTACTAAACTTGAATCGTATGCATGAGTTAATACTTCTCTCTCAACGTTCTCATATTTATATGAACAATCATTTTTAATAATGGTTAATTTTAGATCATCACCTTGCATTTCACTGAAAAGAATTTGACCTTTATAAGCATTTTGATCTTTTCCGGAATTGGACGAACAAGCTGTTAATCCCACTGCAAATAAAATGCTTAACGCTAAGCTGACTTTTTTCATTATGCTAAACCTCGAGTATTTTTTTTATATGATAAGGATGAACCTTAATGCAAGTATGATTTAACGATTTATCACTAAAACTCACTGCAATAGAAGGGTTTGGCAATTGCTCACTCTCCGCTTTCGGTTCACTGATTTTAAAACTTAAATTTGTTAATTTTTCCCATAAAAACTGACGGTAAATCCGCTCTACCCATTGCTTCGACGATTCATTAGGCAAAAACGGGATGACAATCTCAATATGCTCCCAAGTTTCCTTAGGATATTTTTTATTTTTTGGGAAAGGTAGTTCAATAATATCAACGGATTGTCCGATTATAGTAACTGCGTGTTTTAACTCAATTAAATAAATTGGTCGCCCGTTAATGACATTATTGCCTAGGATTCTACCGTAATTTAATAATAGTGTCAGCCAATTTCTCGCTTTTTCTTCGGTATTCACTCGCAAAGCAATATGATCAATTACATAATTACATAATTCAATATTCATTGCTTTAGATAATTCAAGTATTTTCTGTTCAAAATCACTTAAACAGCCCAAAAGTGCGGTCAATTTCATCGATAGATTTGTCATTTTTAAATTAAAATTATCATTAAATTCAAAGAGATATTTGTCATATTGTGCAATGTATACTAAAAAAAAGCAATGTGTGCGAAAACTCTTTTTTACAATTGATTTTACCTATTATTTTTTAATTAAAGGGAAAACTATTCACTATAATTGCTCACTTTCCTACAGCCCACATTGATCAACTAGTCTAAATAATGGATATGTAAAACAATAAAAACGGTATAATAAACCTCCTCCCTACCAGAGAATTGCTATACATACCGTTAAAAATAATTTTATTAGCATTGGATAATGCTTCCTCTAAAATATTTTAAAATTAGTTCTATCTCTACAACCTAAAAATTATCCAGTACTGACAAAGCATCACTAAGCTTTTTAACGGGAAAGACCTGCATATTTTCCAGTATACTTTTAGGTTTATTGGAAAAAGGGACAATCGCTCGTTTAAAACCATGTTTAGCCGCCTCACTAATTCGCTCCTGTCCACTATTTACAGGGCGAATCTCTCCAGCCAATCCGACTTCTCCAAATACAACTAAATCTTGTGGCAAAGGGCGGTTACGAAAACTAGAAATTAAAGCTAGCAATAAGGCTAAATCTGCCCCAGTTTCTCCAATTTTCACCCCGCCAACGACATTCACAAACACATCCTGATCCGCCATTTGTAAGCCTCCATGACGATGCAATACCGCCAATAGTAACGCTAGCCGATTTTGTTCCAATCCCACTGCGACTCGGCGGGGATTGGCCAACATAGAATGATCAACCAACGCTTGAATTTCAACTAATAGTGGGCGTGTCCCTTCCCACAACACCATAACAGAACTACCTGAAGTTTGTTCATCTCCTCGACTTAAAAAAATCGCTGATGGATTTTTTACTTCCCGCAAACCTGTTTCAGTCATTCCAAATACCCCTAATTCATTAACCGCACCAAATCGGTTTTTATGGCTGCGTAAAGTACGGAACCGAGAATCAGCTTCTCCTTCTAACAATAGCGAACAGTCGATAGCATGTTCTAATACTTTAGGGCCGGCTAATGTACCATCTTTGGTAACATGTCCAACCATAATAATAGCAACCTGACGAGTTTTCGCATAACGAGTCAAAAATGCCGCACATTCCCGAACCTGTGCAACACTACCTGGAGAAGATTGAATATCTGCCAAATGCATCACCTGAATAGAATCAATAACAATAATCTGTGGTTTAAGTTGATCTGCCAAATTACAAATTTGCTCAACAGAGGTTTCCGATAACATTTTAAGGCGTTCATTTGGTAAGCTCAAACGATTTGCTCGCATTGCTACTTGCTGTAGTGATTCTTCGCCAGTAACATAAAGTGCGGTCATTTTTTCTGCCAAACCACACATCACCTGCAACAATAATGTACTTTTACCTGCCCCCGGATGCCCCCCAATTAAAATTGCACTGCCCGGTACAATACCTCCGCCAAGTACACGATCTAATTCTTTAAAACCACTGGTAAATCTTGGTGTTTCTTGCAAACTAATATCTGATAATGTTTGAATTTTAGCCTGAGTTTCTCCAGCATAGCCACTAAAACGGTTATTTTTACTACTTACCGCAGAAATTAAACGCACTTCACTAACCGTATTCCAAGCTTTACAAGCGGAACACTGTCCTTGCCAACGGGCGTATTCTGCGCCACAATCATTACATACATAAGCGGTTTTTGGTGCTTTTGCCATTTCTATTTAAGCTCCATAAAAGTAAATCTTTAATCAATGCTAAAGGCTTAATACCCCTTTAGCTTAAGTCAGTTATTTTTAATCAAATATCCTATGGACTCTGATACATCAAGTGATTGCTCATCTATTTTGTAAAATTATTGTATAGTACAAGAAAGTCGTCAAAAACAGATTAAACTTGCTCGATCTTATATTTCCATGACATAAAAATAGGGTTTTAGCATAATCTAATTATGCAATATTAATTTTTCTATACTAACCACATATATTGTACTTTTTGTAGAAAGTTTTCCCTATTCTATGAATTTCATCAATAAAATAGCTAAATCGGGCTAAAAAGAATCTCTAACCACTAGTTCCGGAGTCAACAAAATATCTTGTCTGAACGCTGGCTCCATTTGCTTAATTCGACGTATAAGCTGACGAACCGCGGCTTTAGCTAGCCGAGCTTTAGGTTGGTGGATTGTAGAAAGAGGAGGAGAAAGGTATTTAGCCAATTCAATATTATCGTAACCAATCACTGCCATATCCTGCGGAATTTTTAACCCTGCACGCCAAAGTGCATTATAAACTCCCACCGCAATACTATCGCTCATAGCAAAAATTGCCCTAGGTGGATGCTCCAATGCTAATAGCTTTTCAGTAGCGTCAATCCCGCCTTGATAGTGAAAATAACTCTCTATAATCCATTCGGAACGCAGAGGTAAATTTTGTTCAGCAAATGCTCGTTTGTAACCATTTAAGCGGTTTTCTGCAAGAATCTTAGTCCGTTCGCCAGTAATTACGGCAATATCTTGATAACCGGCATCAAATAGCGCTTTTGTTGCAAGATAACCACCTAACTCTGAATTCTCGTGGATAATATCGGCATTCAACGTTTGTTGCCACCAATCGATTACAACAACTGGTAATGTCATATTCGCCATAATTTCAGGTGAAAAATCCTGTGGCTCCGCACACATTAACAACAGCCCATCCACCTGTTTTCGTAATAATCGGTTTAAATGATGTTTTAAACTATCTGAATTTCCGCCCGTATTAACAAGAATTAGGTGATAATGATGTTGTTCACAATAACGTTCCACATGGCGAACTACTTCGGCAAAAAAAGGATTACTACTAGCTGTTACTAACATTCCAAGAGTATTGGTTTCCTTAATTTTTAAACTACGGGCCAATCCGGAAGGCATATAATTCAGTTCTGCGATAACTTTTTCAATTCGCTGCCGAATTTCTTCACTAACAAAACGAGAATTATTGATAACATGGGAAACTGTGGAAGTTGAAACACCGGCAATTCGTGCAATATCTTTCATTGTCGCCATTGGTTTTCCTTATTTCTCTATTAATTTCAACACTTGCAATCCATTAAATCCCCATCGACGCATAAGTTCTTCCTGCTTGCTAAAATCGGAGTTATATTCAGTACAGAAAGCTTGATTAACTGCAATAATATCCCCTTCTTTTAAGTTGATTCTATTCGTCAAATCTACTACCCTCTTCGCGATACCATTACTGGGATCAACAAAATACTTCACCTGAGGCAAGCAAGATTGAATTTCATCCTTCAATAGAGGGAAATGGGTACAACCTAAGATAACCGTATCTAGTTTATCCAAACTTTGCCAAGCACTTAATTCTTGGCTTAAGACAGTAATATTGATATTTTTCCCTTGCAGCTTTTGCTCTGCCATTTCAACCAACAATGTTGTACCCAATTTTTCGACCTTACAATCTTGAGCATAACGAATTATCAGATCATCAACATAATTCCGTTTTACCGTCCCTTTAGTTGCTAGTAAGCCAATATGTTTAGTTCTTGAAATTTCTGCTGCCGGTTTAATTGCCGGTACAGTACCCACTATTGGAATATTAAAATGTTGACGTAGTGTTGGTAAAACAACGGTACTTGCCGTATTACAAGCAATGACGATGAGATCCAGCGAATAAATGTGGTCAATGTTTTGACAAATTTTTAATGTTCGCTCGATAATTACGTCTTCTGATTTTTCCGAATAGGGGAAGCCACCATTATCGAAACAATATAAATAATGACAATTCGGCGACACTTTTTTTACTTCATTGTAAACACTAAAACCGCCAATTCCGGAATCAAAAAAAAGAAGGGTAGGTTGTTTATTTTTCACTTTTATTCTACTCAAAACCAATATATAGCTGCCATGTCAAACAGATAATAAGAAGTTGCCACACTAATATTATAGCATTTGAAACTGTTAGCTTTCATTTAAGGACAAGTCTATATAGACAAAACATCATACTGGAAAAGCCAAAATTTCACTATATTTTTAGCTTATAAATTAAGCATTAGAATAAATTTCTCGATTATTTAACCATCTGCTAATTAACTTTTCAGCAATATCAGGGCATTGAATAATTAACTGTCTGGCATAATGCTGAACCGTCGGAATCATCTTTCGATCTCTCATTAAATTGGCCACTTTAAATTCCGCAATACCTGTTTGCTTTGTACCTAATACTTCACCAGGGCCCCGAATTTCCAAATCTTTTTCTGAAATATAAAAACCATCTTGACTTTCTTTCATAACAGCCAAACGTTTCTTTGAGATTTTTCCTAGTGGTGGTTTATACATTAATACACAAAAAGACGCTGTCAAACCTCGCCCTACCCGACCTCTTAACTGGTGTAATTGCGACAATCCTAAACGCTCGGCATTTTCAATAATCATTAAACTGGCATTAGGCACATCAACACCAACTTCAATAACTGTCGTTGCGACTAATAAATCTAACTCAGCTTGTTTAAATTTCTCCATTACTGCTTGCTTTTCGGTAGGTTTCATTCTCCCGTGTACTAGTCCTATACGTAGTTGCGGTAAAGCCCTTTGCAGATCTTCTGCCGTAGCTTCCGCTGCCTGCGCTTCTAAAACTTCACTTTCATCAATTAATGTACACACCCAATAAACCTGGCGTTTTTCCCTGATACAAGCATGATAAACCCGTTCTACAATTTCAGCACGACGTTCTTCTGAAATAACGACGGTTTGAATCGGTGTCCGCCCGGGCGGTAGTTCATCAATAATAGAAGTATCAAGATCTGCATATACTGTCATCGCAAGTGTTCGTGGAATCGGTGTGGCTGTCATAATTAATTGGTGAGGATAATTACCCAATTTCTCACCTTTTTCTCTGAGCATTAAGCGTTGATGAACACCAAAACGGTGCTGTTCGTCAATAATCACTAATGCCAGATTCTCAAATTCAACCTCTTCTTGGAAAAGAGCATGTGTGCCAACCACCATTTTTACCCTTCCACTTTTAATTCTATCTAACTCGCTCTGCCTCGCTTTACCTTTTACTTTCCCAGCAAGCCAACCCACTTCAATCCCTAAAGGCTCAAACCAACGGCGAAAACTATCACTATGCTGTTCCGCCAAAATTTCTGTCGGAGCCATTAATGCCACTTGTTTATCATTATCAATAGCGACTAAAGCAGCAAGTGCTGCAACCAATGTTTTACCCGACCCCACATCACCTTGAACCAAACGCATCATTGGATAAGATTTCTTCAAATCTCGTTCAATATCTAATATAACTCGTTGTTGTGCATTTGTTGGAGAAAAAGCTAATCGAGCTAAGAAATGCCGCTTAATCTCCGTTCTATAAGATAACGGTAATGCGTAAAACTGTTGAGTTCCTAATCGCACTTTTTGCATTGCAAGATTATGAGCCAGTAATTCTTCAAAAATTAAGCGTTGCTGAGCAGGGTGTTTTCCTTGTTCCAATAAACCCAATGATATGTCTGGCGGTGGGCGGTGTAAAATACGAAGTGCGTCTTTTAGGCTGAAAGGATGTGGATTAAACTGTTGTGGCAATAACTCGGATACAGATATTTTATCTAATAATAGCAAAGCTTGATCCGTTAATTTACGTAGCGTAATTTGCTTTAAGCCTTCGGTCGTTGAATAAATAGGCGTAAGCGCTTCATCTAAAATTAGCGGTGCATTATCTCTAATTATTTGATATTCAGGATGGTGAATTTCAGCCATAAAACGTCCCCGTTTAATTTCACCAAATGCCTTAACTCTTGTGCCTATTTGAAAACTATTTTTCATTCCTGCATTAAAATTAAAAAATCGTAGAGTGAGCTTAGATGAACCGTCAGAGAGACTAACAGTTAAGATTGGCCGTTTGGCAAAACGAACTTCACAAGTTTGCACAACGCCTTCAATAGTCGCATATTGTTCTGGACGTAAATCGGCAATTGGCGTTATTCGGGTACGATCTTCATAACGCATTGGAAGGTGAAAAAGTAAATCTTGAAGATTATAAATACCGATGCGGTTTAGTTTTTCAGCTATTGCCATACCAACCCCGGATAATTCAGTAAGTGGTATAGCATCAAGAAAATGTATCATCCGTTTCGATTAATATTGCGATTTACATTTACCACACCGGTTATACGCTTTATTCTACGTATAATATTCGCTAAATGTTTGGTATCTTTAACGCTGATCAATAAAATAATTTGGAATAAATTATCTTCCAAATCTTCCGTCCAAATACTTTGAATATTACTTTCGGCAGCAATAATCATTGCCATTAAATTCGCTAGTGCGCCTTGCTCATTAAGCATCTGAATATGCAATTCAGCACCGAAATTGACCGCACTTTGTGCCTTTTCCCAACTGACTGCAGTATAATCCGTTTGATGTTTTACCGCATTCCCGCAATCACAATGATGAATCATTAAGCCGTTTTTAGGATCCGTATACGCGACTATCGAATCCCCCGGAATCGGATGACAACATTCGGCGAAACGAGTTTTTAACTGACCTGATGTGCTAAGTGATAAGCCGTTTTGATTATTTTCAGATTTTCCATCCGTATCAATCTCAATGCTTTGTCCCATTAATTGATGGGCCACAACCGTACTGAGTTGATTGCCTAACCCAATTTCAAGCAGCAAATCTTCAAAACTCGCTAATTTCAATTCGTCTAGTACATCTTTTACTTTTTCAATATCAAGTTCTTCAAATGTTATTGGCATTAAAGAATGCGCTAATTGTTTCCGTCCTAGTTTTATTGCTTCATCCGCCTGAAGTTGTTTTAGCGCATGGCGAATTCGGGTTCGGGCTTTCGCCGTTACTACAAAATTTAACCAATCTACGTTAGGTTTTGATTGGCCGCCCGTTTGAATATCAACAGTTTGACCTGATTGTAGAGATCGAGATAATGAGTAAGCTTTGCGTTCGACGATAGCTCCAATACATTTGTTACCAATATCAGTATGTACAGCATAGGCAAAATCAACCGGCGTCGCTCCAGCCGGTAATTCAATAATTCGTCCTTTAGGTGTGAACACAAAAATTTCTTTCGGAAAAAATTCGGATTTTACATTTTCGATAAATTCAAAAGAGTTACTAACACTTTGTTGAATTTCAATCAAACTTTGTAACCAACGTTGAGCTTTAACTTGCGCTGTTGTCGTATCATTTTTTCCACTTTCTTTATATGCCCAATGAGCAGTAACGCCCATCTCAGCAACTTTTTCCATTTCTTCGGTATGGATATGAACTTCAACAGGAACGCCTTTCGGCCCAATCATTGAGGTTTGTAAGGCTTGATAACCATTAATTTTAGGTACGGCAATATAATCTTTTACATAGCCCGGGCGTGGTTTATACAAACTGTGCATCTGACCTAAAACTCGGTAACAAGCGTCCACGTTTTTCACAATAACCCGAAAAGCGTAAATATCCATAATAGAGTGGAATTCTTGATCTTTTTCTCGCATTTTTTGGTAAATTTTATACAAATGCTTCTCTCTACCCCAAACTCGATTCACGATACCGACTTGATCCAGCCGAGAGCGAATATCTTGTGAAATCTGTCTGATTAAATCCTGGCGATTACTACGAGCGACCTCTATTAATTTCTTTAATACGGAATAACGATAAGGATACATTGCCTGAAAAGACAAATCTTCTAACTCATTTTTTAGATGCTCAATACCTAATCGGTGAGCTAAAGGACAATAAATTTCAAGAGTTTCTTTTGCAATTCGCCGTCGTTTGTCCGGGCGTAAAGAACCTAAAGTGCGCATATTATGAGTGCGATCCGCTAATTTAATCAATATCACCCGAATATCACGGGTCATTGCTAAAATCATTTTGCGAAAATTCTCAACTTGCGCTTCTTGGCGGGTTCGAAATTTTAATTTATCTAATTTCGAAACGCCTTCAACAATTTCAGCAACGCTAGAACCAAATTCAGTTTCAAGTTGATCCTCGGTATAAGGTGTATCTTCAATGACATCATGTAACAATGCCGCCATGATCGCTTCATGATCCAACTTCATTTCAGCAATTATCGAGGCAACGGCAACTGGATGGGTTATATAGGGTTCACCGCTAGAGCGAAACTGCCCTTCGTGCGCATCTCTTGCAATCACAAAAGCTCGTTTTACTAATTCAATTTTATCATCAGGTAAATAACCGCTAATGATTTTATTTAAACCGGCAAATAATTCCAAAAGTCCACCCTATTGTCATCAAAAACGCAGAAAAATAACCGCACTTTATAAATTCGGTTATTCGGTGATAAAGGCCACCGCAACCTCTTCGTTACGTTGTATTGCCAGCGTATCTTGCGTATCTTGTTCATTCATAATTTGTTCAGAAATCAATCCTTTTTCGATTTCACGCAATGCAATAACAGTCGGTTTATCATTGTCTTCAGGCACTAAAGGCGCACGTTGTCCTAATTGTAATTGTCTTGCACGACGTGATGCCGTCAAAATCAAATCAAAGCGGTTACCAACTTTCTCAACCGCATCTTGAACCGTAACTCGAGCCATATTCTTGTTTACTCCGTTATCTATAAATTGAATAAAACTAATTAAAAAAGGGCGAATATCATACTAAATATCCGGTTATTTAGCTAGTAGCTGATTAAGTAATAAATGATTTTGCTCCGCCTGATAAGAAAGCGTTAAACGTTCGGCTTGTAAAATAGTGTTAAGATCTGAAAGCGCCTGCTCAAAATCATCATTAACAATCACATAATCATATTCATTGTAGTGAGAAATCTCTTCAATCGCAGTGGCCATTCTCGCCCTAATCGTCTCGCTATTATCCTGTC
The DNA here is from genome assembly GCA_001998905.1 of Rodentibacter caecimuris. Taxonomy (GTDB): domain Bacteria; phylum Pseudomonadota; class Gammaproteobacteria; order Enterobacterales; family Pasteurellaceae; genus Rodentibacter_A; species Rodentibacter_A heylii_A. Next base: position 19,828 of record MLAA01000010.1, read on the forward strand.
CTCTACCGACCAAACGGCGCTCTAACTCGGCTAAAGACGGAGGTAAAATAAAAATACTTTTAACTTGTGGTAATTTCTCTCGAATCTGCTGAGCACCTTGCCAGTCAATATCCAAAAAAACATCCCGCCCATTTGCTAAATTTTCTTCAATCGCCGGTAATGAAGTACCGTAATATTTATCACCATATACATTGGCATATTCTAAAAAGACATTTTGTGCGATCAAACTTTCAAATTCTTCAACAGATACAAAGTAATAATGTGTCCCCTCAATTTCACCCGGACGTGGGGCTCTTGTAGTATGAGATACCGATACCATCATTTTTTTATTATTATCCCGCTGTAATAAAGCAGTAATTAAAGATGATTTTCCTGCCCCACTTGGTGCAGAGATAATATAAAGATTTCCTTTAGCCATATTCTATTCTCCATTAATAAAAACTCTTACATTATGCCGATAAAACATAGAAAAATCAGCAAAAGTGCGGTTATTTTTACAAAGCTTTTATAACAAAACTCATTTCTCAATATAGTGCATAAAAATTGTTTGCTAAAAATACAAATTCGCTCTTCTATATTTTTCTCAAAATTTGACATAGATCACAAAAAAGTTATCTGTTATAGTTTTGCGTGTAGTTGACTTTCTTCACAAAAAGAAACAATGCTATAATCCGCCCCCGACAGATAACTTGGTCTAAGCGATAAACCGACGAGTCTGTAATCGTTTTGTTTAACTTAAAATGAAAGGTGAAAATCTTATGGCAATTAAAATTGGTATCAATGGTTTCGGCCGTATTGGTCGTATTGTATTCCGTGCAGCTCAACAACGTGATGATATTGAAGTTGTAGGAATCAACGATTTAATCGACGTTGAATATATGGCATATATGCTAAAATACGACTCAACTCACGGTCGTTTTGACGGTTCTGTTGAAGTAAAAGACGGTAACCTAGTTGTTAATGGTAAAACAATTCGCGTTACGGCGGAACGTGATCCAGCAAATTTAAAATGGAATGAAATCGGTGTTGATATCGCTGTTGAAGCAACCGGTATTTTCTTAACTGATGAAACCGCTCGCAAACACATTGAAGCTGGTGCCAAAAAAGTGGTATTAACAGGCCCTTCAAAAGACAATACCCCAATGTTCGTACGTGGTGTAAACTTCAATGACTATGCCGGTCAAGACATTGTTTCTAATGCTTCTTGTACAACAAACTGTCTCGCACCTTTAGCTCGTGTTATTCACGAAACTTTCGGTATTAAAGATGGCTTAATGACTACTGTTCACGCAACAACTGCAACACAAAAAACTGTTGATGGTCCGTCTGCAAAAGATTGGCGCGGTGGCCGTGGTGCAGCACAGAATATTATTCCTTCTTCTACCGGTGCGGCGAAAGCAGTTGGTAAAGTATTACCGGCATTAAACGGAAAATTAACAGGTATGGCATTCCGCGTACCAACGCCAAACGTTTCTGTTGTTGATTTAACCGTTAACCTTGAAAAAGCGGCAACTTACGAACAAATTAAACAAGCGATTAAAGATGCTGCAGAAGGAAAAACATTTAATGGAGAATTAAAAGACGTTTTAGGTTATACCGAAGATGCAGTAGTTTCTACCGACTTCAACGGTTGTGCATTAACATCTGTATTTGATGCTGATGCCGGTATTGCTTTAACTGATACTTTCGTTAAATTAGTATCTTGGTACGATAACGAAACAGGCTATTCAAATAAAGTATTAGATTTAGTTGCACACGTTTATAACTATAAAGCCTAACGCAATTAAAGTATTATACTGATAATAATAACCCTTTATATACAAAGGGTTATTGTTTAGATGTTGGCTTTGCCAGACTATGACAATCTTTCAAACTCTTCACAAGGAGAGCGTTATAAATAGGCAGAAAATGCAAGCCCATCTCAGATTTTCTGATCAAACCAAGCACACAACACTATAAGATATGGTAGATTCAATACTATTAACTTAGAGAATAGAAAACCTTCTACTGCTTAAAGGACTTATATATCTTCTGTTAAGTAATTACTCAACTCCTCCCTCATCTTAATACCCTAATACACACCAATATCTTGCTAAGTTAGTTAAACGTACTTTGGTTGTAACAATCTTATTCGGTTACATTAATGCCTTTAAAATGTAGTTAGTATGTAGTCAGTAAGTTATCTAATAGGTGTGGACTTTTCTATTGTTGATGTCGCAAATATTAAGCATGACTATGACTACTACATCTCTATAAACACCAACCATGAGAAACAAAACTAAGTTTTTCCTATAAAAGAAAAGAGTTACTTAATTCATACCAAACTGTTTGACCATATCTCTTATAGTCAGCCTATTCCCCCCCAAAATATTATCTTAAATAATTTCGGCTTATAGCAAAAGATTGTTGTATATGTATGAATAAAAATCTCCTATAACGAGCAACCAGAAGATCTCTGGTACTTTTTATACTTAGAATTTAATGAGTTACCTCTAAAAGAGACCGCTTGCTATATTATTATTTTTGCCAAAATTTTCCTTGTACTAGTTTTATTAAAGTATTAAGAATAAGCAAAGAAATAATTATATTAGCAAAAATAAAGGCAAAGATAGCCAATCCTTTCAAGATATTATCCGTATAAAATTCCACCGCACTATTCGCCATGGAAGCCAACCCGAAAGAAAATGACCAAAGCCCAATAGAAAGTCCTTCTTTTATTACCCAAGAAAATATTCTCAGTAAGAATAAAAATTGTAAAAAACCGTACCCCCATAGCAATTTTACTAACAAATCAATTTCACCCCCATTAATGGATAAGTAGGCGGCCGAGCATACAAAAGGCGGTGCAAGTGCGATCCCTAATGACGGTTTAACATCAGCTGGAATAGGTAGAATTCGTAGACGCTGTAATAAAATCGGCTCAAAAGTGAGCCAATAAATTAATCCAGCACCAAGAAAAAGGTAAGCGATATCTGTATATCCTAAAAGTGCTATGGAACTAGCACTAGTAAAATTACTGGCTATGGCTAACAAATAAAAAGGAGGTTGTGCGGATTCAGTAGTGAAATTATTACCTTTCCATAACGATCCAATTTTAAGTATGGCATAACCTAACTGGCCAACTACTCCAGTCCAAACTAATGTTTCTCCTAATAAAATGAAATGCCAATGATAAAATAAATCTCCTATTATCATGGTAGTAATCGGAATGAGTGAAATAAAAGAAAAACGGAAAAGGCTTTTCCATTCTTCTTTTACTAATTCAAATCGAGCAACCAATTTATAGCTGTAAATTGCAATAAAGGTTACCCAAATTAAGGTTGCGGTGATACCAAGAATATTTCCAACCCTTTCCCCATAAGAAAGTATTTCTCCTGCATGAAACCAAGCAATAGCAGTAGCCCCTAATCCCAAAGGAATAGAAAAATAACTTGTAGGCATAAAGAAAGGTTTATCCATTATTTAACATCCTCATAAATAAAAATAAGGCGTGGGCTTTATATTGCCACGCTCTGTATTGGCTACTGTACTAAATTCCCAATAATACTACGGGTTTCTTCTTTAACTTCGATTAATTTTAGTCTCACCGAATCACCAATTTTATACTGTCGCTCACCTTTAATATAAAGCGCCAGCTCATCAGAGTTCACTTGTATTTCTTCTTTATTACTATGTAAACTCGACGCAGGAATGAACACTGATGCTCCGTTCTGAACAAGTTGAACGCGCAAACCTCCACGCCCTACATCCAGAATTTCCCCTTCAAACTCTAAATTTTCAGCAACTTTCTCGGATAAATAACGACAGTATAGCCAATCAGCAATATCACGTTCCACCAAACGATTTTGACGGCGAGCTTCTTGTAAACGGAGAAGCACTTCTTCATCTGGTTTCTCGCAAGATTGATTTGCCAACACTGCTTTAATTAAGCGATGATTAACCATATCCGAATATTTTCGTATAGGAGAAGTCCAAGTAGCATATCCTTCAAGACCTAAACCAAAATGCGGTGCTAATTCCGTTTTAAATTCAGCAAAAGTAAGAAAACGACGTAAGCGTAATTCTAAATAATCACTATCAAGTGGTTCAATATCGTGTCTCATTTGACAGTAACCAGCCAACGTTGATAATTTTTCCACTGAATAGCGTTCAGTTAATTCCGATTTATTTTCCTCACTAACCAGATTACTTAAGAGGAACTGACGAGCACTCTCAATAAATTTTTTATCAAATCCCGCATGAGTATTAAAAATACCAGTTTTAGCTTGCTCTGATAAAAATTGTGCTGCACAAATATTAGCAATGATCATTGATTCTTCGACAATCTGGTTCGCAATACGGCGATGTTCTGCCTTAATTTCTAGAACCTTCCCATTTTCCTCTAAAACGAAAGAATAATCTGGCCGTTCTTTAAACAGGAGAGAATGCGTTCTACGCCATTGAATTCTGGCTAGTGAGAATTGGTGTAAATAATGAATTTGTTTAGCTGTTTCATTATTCTCCGGTTGCCAAGCTTGGGGAAGCTGTTCTAAATAGTCGGAAACATTATTATAGGCAAGTTTAGCTTTAGACTGGATCTCTGCTAGCTCAAATTGCGGTTTTGCAATCACATTACCGTTTAGATCCGTTTGGATAGTACAGACCAATGCTGGACGGATTTCATTAGGCACTAATGAACAAAGCTCGTCAGATAGCTCACGAGGCAACATAGGAATATTAAAGCCAGGTAGATAATTTGTGAAACAACGCTGCTTTGCATCTTTTTCCATTTGGGAATCCAAACCAATATAGGCAGTAGGATCAGCAATAGCGACGACTAATTTCCAACCACTTTGATCACCGTTATTTTTCTCAATCGGCTCAATATAAAGTGCATCATCCATGTCTTTCGTCGTTTCAGAATCAATAGTAACAAAATAAAGTGCGGTCAAATCTGAGCGAGTTTTGGATTCGATCATTTCGTAAAATTCTGCACTTTGAACCGGATAACGAGATTGCTCATGACGAGCAAGAGTAACCCACCAAGGGGCAAATTCATCATCGGCACGACAAATAAATTCCTGAATTTGTGCATAGAAAAAACGATCATCTTTTAACGGGTGTGTTTTTAGCGTAGCAACAACCCAATCTCCTTCTTGTAATTCTTCGTTAACCTCTTTGACACAAGATGCACCTATTGATTGATTAATGTTTGGGTGATCAACAAGTACTTGCAATTTTTTATCTTTGTTAAAACGGACACGAGCAATAAAACGAGTCAGCATTGGCTCAATTAAGGATTCTGGTTCAGCTTGTTCTTTACCGTCCGTTTGTTTTTCAATGGTGGCGCTAATTTTATCGCCATGCATCACTTTCTTCATCGCTGGAGGCGCGATAAAATAACTTTTCTTTTCACATTCTAGAAAACCATAAGCTTTGTCTGTGCCTTTTACAATACCTTCGACGCGTTCTTTGCTCTCATGAATTTGCTGCTTTAATTGTGCAAGTAAGGGATTATTTTGAAACATAAAAATTCTTTTAAATAAACAGAAAAGGCAGACCTAAGGTCTGCCGATAAAATGAAGAAAATAACTATTCTTCGCCTAGTTCGCCCATTGCGGTAATACTAAATCCGGCATCAACGTGAACAATTTCTCCAGTAATACCCGATGCTAAATCTGAGCACAAGAATGCAGCGGAATTACCTACATCTTCAATAGTAACGGTGCGACGTAGTGCGGCAGTCTTTTCAAAAGCAGATAACATTTTCTTAAAGTTTTTAATACCGGAGGCTGCCAAAGTTCTGATTGGACCGGCAGAAATCGCATTAACACGAATTCCCTCTTTACCAAGATCAGCCGCCATTACACGAGTGCTGGCTTCCAATGACGCTTTAGCTAAACACATTACGTTATAATTAGGAATAGCGCGCTCCGCCCCTAGATAGGAAAGCGTTAATAATGCTGCATTAGGTGTCAGCATAGAACGAGCAGCTTGTGCCATTGCAACGAAACTGTACGCGCTAATATCGTGTGCTACACGAAAACCCTCACGAGTAGCAGTATTTACATAATCCCCATCTAATTGATCACCTGGTGCAAAAGCAATGGCATGAACAAAGCCGTCAAATTTTTCCCAGTGCTTAGCTAATTCACCAAAACAATCGGCAATACTTTCATCGGTTGCGACATCCAGCGGAAGAATAATATTCGAACCAAATTCTTTAGCAAATTCTTCAACTCGAGGTTTTAATTTATCATTTAAGTACGTAAAAGCCAGTTCTGCGCCTTCACGCTTCATAGATTGTGCAATGCCGTATGCAATAGAACGATTACTTGCCAAACCTGTAATTAAGATACGTTTACCCGTTAAGAAACCCATATTTATTCCTATGTGATTGGTGTTAAAAAATGCGACGATTATACCTATTTTGCCTATATCGAGCAATTTTTAGTATGTTCGCTTTTCATTTGTTAGACCAGTTTAGTTAAGCTGGATTATCTACATCCTTAAATTCTACATCTAATTCGTATTCTTGTGATAACCATTCTCCAAGCGCTTTTATTCCATAGCGTTCAGTGGCATGATGTCCGGCTGCAAAAAAATGAATCCCTTGCTCTCTAGCCGAATGAATTGTTTGCTCTGACACTTCACCGGTGATAAAAGCATCACACCCTTGGTTTGCCGCCAAATCAATATAACCTTGCCCACCACCACTGCAAATTCCTATTTTACGAATTAATGCCGGCGCATTATCACTACAAATCAGCGGTTGTCGCTGTAACTGTTTTTCAATAAGACGAGCAAATTCATCACTGCCCATCGGTGTTTTTAATGTTCCGAAAACAGGAATACTCACAGGAGAAGATTCTAGCGGTTGTAAGTTTTCAATACCTAACAATTGGGCAAGGCAGGCGTTATTTCCTAATTCGGGATGAATATCTAACGGCAGATGATAGCCATAGAGATTGATATCATTAACTAATAAACTCTTAATTCTTCTGCCTTTCATCCCTCGGATACAAGGATTTTCACTTTTCCAAAAATAACCATGATGAACCAATAGTGCATCAGCATGACGACTAATGGCATAATCAATTAGTGCCTGACTAGCAGTAACACCAGTAATGATTTTATGAATGGTAGGTTTTCCTTCCACTTGTAATCCATTTGGTGCATAGTCGTGAATTCTTTCACAAGATAATTTTTGATTTAAAAGTTGTTCCAATTCAAGATTGTTCATAAGTTACTCATTTGTGTAGAAGAAAGTGATTAAAACGCTACTTATCGTTAATAGCGAATAAAAAATAACTCGCCACGTTATTCTATACCAATCAATTTATGAGTTTGAATACTCAGTTGCCATTTCGGTTTATCAAGGCGTTGGTTAAGCTGCCCTAATTGGCTAATCGTCTCCAGTAAATTCATTTGGCCGTTTATTTCACAGGGAGAAAGGTAGTAACGCTTTGCTTCAATTCTCGCTTCTATCAATTCACAAAACTCAATGACATTAGCGTCCGCGACAATACGCACTTCATCAGCAACCGGAATACAACGAATTTGATATTTGTGTTGATAAAGCCGCTTTGGACTCGTCGCAATATAGTCAATTTGCGGAGGAATCGATTTAAGCCCGTTCGTTTCAATAGCGAGGAAGTAGCCGAGCTTTTTTAGTTCATCCAGTAATATGGCTAAGTGCGGAACAATGGTAGGTTCGCCGCCAGTAATAATAATATTCTTCGCTGAAAATGACCGCACTTTGCTAAGAATTTGCCCTAACGTCCAAGATTCAAAACGATTATAATGCGTATCACACCAAGGACAAGCCAAATTACATTTTCCGAAACGAACAAAAATGCAAGGCATTCCAGTATTTGCCCCTTCTCCTTGTAAACTTTCAAAAATTTCAACAATATTGTATCGAGCTTCCCAAATAGTCTTAATGCTCACTGCAAACTACTCCGAATATTCACAAAAAGACGTTGGAGTTTCCCATAATCGAATTGCTGAGACAGGCAAATGCTGTTCATATTTCAAACGATTAAAAATAAATTTTGCTAACTCTTCTGCGGTGGTACGAAAAGAAACACCAAAAGTTTTAGATTCCAATGATTGCAACAAATCAGCTATCTGGCTTTCTCTCGAACTATTAAGATCATAAATAAAAGCATGATCCATAGGATCTAAAATTTGTGCTTTTACAATGGCTTTAAGTTCGGAAAAATCCATAATCATTCCTTTTTTTGCGCCTTCGGAATGTAGCTCTCCACAAATTTCTACTTGAAGCTTATAAGTATGTCCATGTAAATTTTGACATTTACCATCATGCCCATCTAACAAATGCGCCATATCAAAGCTAAATTCTTTAGTAATTTTAAACATTTTTCTGACCGCACTTTTGAGTTAAATAATCTTGTAAACCGTTATTACGCAATAAACAACTTGGACATTTACCACAACCGTTTTCAACTCCCTCATAACAGGTATGAGTATGTTGTTGAATATAATCCAACACACCTAATTCATCAGCCAACTGCCAGGTTTGTGCCTTGGTTAAATACATTAATGGTGTTTCTATATTGAAGTTATAATCCATCGCCAAGTTAAGAGTAACATTCATTGATTTAATAAAAATATCGCGACAATCAGGATACCCACTGAAATCTGTTTCACAAACACCAGTAATAATATTTTGAATCCCCTGTCCTTTCGCATAAATAGCACTATATAGTAAAAACAATGCATTACGGCCTTCAACTAAAGTATTCGGTATTTTATTTTGCTGATGTTCTATCGGAAGTCGTGAATCCGTTAGCGCATTTTGCGTAATGCTATTAATAACAGAAGTATCTATTAACGTTTGCTTGATGCCTAAATCTTGGCAGATCCAATGGGCTTTTTCCAATTCAATCAGATGTCGTTGACCGTATTGAAATGTAATAGCTTCAATATTATGTTTTCCGTATTGCTGAATGGCATAGAATAGGCATGTGGTGGAATCTTGTCCACCGGAAAAAATGACGATCGCTTTGCGATCAAAATTCGGATTAGAAATATTCATATATGTACCTAGTTTTTTTATGTAGGAGGTTTGCGAACTACAAGCATTATCTGTTGCTTTTATTTTACTTTGACAAATAAAAAATACGGTTAAATTATCCAGTATTTTTAATCTAAAAACTATCTAAAAAATCAACCGCACTTTTGAGTAATATAGAGCCGAAATATCAGCTTAGTATAAATCACCTAACTGAATTGTCATTTTTAAAAACTTTTCGAGCACTTAAATAATATAACGAATTTCAAAAACACTCATAAAGAAAATGGCAAGAAAGGGAAATAACAATTTAACTGGGGGAAGCCCTATTCCATTATCTTTCACAGACAAGAATGACTATACTTTAAAAATCCACCCTTTTGGCGCATCCAGATCACCAAACTGAATACCGACCAACTCATCATAAAGTCGCTTCGTTATTGGACCCACTTCATTTTCCGAATAAAACACGTGGAAGTTATCGCCATATTGAACCCCACCAATAGGCGTAATTACTGCCGCAGTACCACAAGCTCCCGCTTCAATAAATTGATCGAGTTCATTAATGTAAATATCACCTTCAATCACGTCCATACCTAAACGCTCTGCCGCAAGATACAATAGGGAATATTTGGTAATACTCGGTAAAATCGAAGGGGAACTAGGTGTAATAAATTTATTATCTTTAGTAATACCAAAAAAGTTAGCCGATCCCACTTCTTCAATTTTAGTATGAGTTGCCGGATCAAGATAAATACAATCGCCAAAACCCTGCCGTTTTGCCTGCTTACCCGGATGCAAACTTGCTGCATAATTGCCGCCAACTTTTGCTGCTCCCGTACCATTTGGTGCGGCTCGATCATAATCAGACACCATAAAATTAGTCGGTTTCATGCCACCTTTAAAATAAGCGCCTACCGGGCAACAAAATATTGAAAAAATATATTCAGGAGCGGAATTTACCCCGATATTATCCCCAACTCCAATAACAAACGGGCGTAGATATAAGGTTGCACCGGAACCATAAGGACCAACCCATTGTTCATTGGCTTTTACAACTTGTCTACAAGCTTCAACAAACATTTCTACCGGCACTTCGGGCATTAATAAACGGCAGCAACTTTGTTGCATACGTTTAGCATTTTCATCCGGGCGGAATAAATTAATTGAATCGTCTTGACAGCGATATGCTTTTAATCCCTCAAAACATTGTTGTCCATAATGTAATGCGGTAGACCCCTCACTAATATGCAGAACATTATCTGTGATAAGTTCTCCTGCTTGCCATTCACCCTCTTTCCAGCGAGCAATATATCGGAAATCAGTTTTTACATAGCTAAATCCAAGATTATTCCAATCTAAATCTTTCATAATTAATCTATCCCTTTGTTGTGTTTATTTAAATAATATGATTAATCTACACCATTATTCTCACTATTTGAACCCACTCACGACAAAAAAATAGTAAATTGGTATTTTTTATCGATTTATTTAGGAATTTATCGGCTTGTAGAAGAAATCAAATTATGCTTATGGTAAAATCCGCTCGAAAAAAACGCCACTCAATTTGAGTGGCGTCTAACCAAGAGGTTTAATGTAAAAGAGTAAGTAACAAATTGTTACTCAATGTTCGGTTTCCCGAACTATATGCAAACACAACATCATACTTAAGTCCGAAACTCATTAACTAAAACTAGTAAGGAATTACCAACAATTAAGTATGCGCGCATTTTAGAAAGAAGTAATAAAAAGAACAAATGATGTTTTTTTATTTCCAGCATAAAAAAAACTAATGTGAATTATTAATTTAAAATAAAAGTGAGAAAATAAATTATGTATAAACGTTTGCCTCCATTGAATTCATTAAAATCTTTTGAATCAGCGGCGAGACATCTAAGCTTTACTAAAGCCGCAGAAGAATTATTTGTTACTCAAGCCGCAGTTAGTCATCAGATAAAATTATTAGAGGATTTTCTAGATATTCAATTATTTAAGCGTAAAAATCGCGCTCTGGAGTTAACGGAATTTGGAAAAGCCTACTTTATTGATATTAACAAATGTTTGCGCCGCTTGAATGAAGCGACTGAGCGTTTATTAACCCTCAAAACCGATCCGCATCTTTCGATCAGTGTTCCGCAAACTTTCGGAATTCAATGGCTAGTCCCCCACCTCAGCGAATTTAATCATTTACACCCAGAGATTGAAGTGCGTTTAAAGGGCGAAGATCAAGATGAAGGTGGTCTAAATAAAGAAATTGATGTTGCTATCTATTATGGCAAAGGTAATTGGGAAAATATGCAGGTAACCCGTTTAGCCGAAGAAAATTTACTTATTCTAGCCTCACCTAAATTATTGGCTGAAAAACCCATAGTAGATAAAAATGCACTAAAGCATCATACATTACTTCATATCCATACTCGAGATAATTGGCAAAGAATTGCGGATCATTTACAACTTGATGATCTCAATATTCAACAAGGTCCCTTATTTAGTCATACGTTTATGGCACTACAAGCGGCCGTTCACGGACAAGGTATTGTATTGGCAAACAGGCTATTGGCATTACAAGAAATCACAGCAGGAAATTTACAAATTGCCCTACCTACCACCGTAAGGGATCCTAAATCCTTCTATGTCGTCAATCATTTCGACCGTATCAATAATGAACAAATTCAAGCTTTTCGGGAATGGATTCTCAATTCAATTGTAAAAACTAAAGAATATGAATAAACTTGCACTCTATTGCCGCAGCGGATTCGAAAAAGAAACCGCAGCAGAAATTACCACTCAGGCAGCAACTCTCGGGATATTTGGATTCGCTCGAATCCAAGAAAATTCAGGATATGTTATTTTTGAATGTTATCAACCGAATGAAGCGGATCGATTAGCACAAGAAATCGCATTTCGCCAACTAATCTTTGCCCGGCAAATATTAGTCGTTTCCGATTTATTGGAGAATATTGATCCACAGGATCGGATTACTCCTATTCTTGATGTTTGCCAACGAATCACACAGCAAAAAGATTTAACTCAAGCCACAGAACTTTGGGTAGAAACGCCCGACACAAATGAGGCTAAGTCCCTTTCGGTCTTTTGTCGGAAATTTACCGTTCCCCTTCGTCAAACCTTGAAAAAGCAAGGCTGGCTGAAAGGTACTACAAAAGCAAAACAGGCGCTATTTTTACATTGTTTTTTTATTGCACCGAACTGTTGCTATATTGGTTATTCCTATATACGTAATCATTCACCATATTTTATGGGAATTCCCCGCTTAAAATTCCCATCAGATGCACCAAGCCGCTCAACATTAAAACTGGAAGAAGCTATTTTAACCTTTATTCCTCGTAGCGAAGAACAACACCGCCTTAACGGCAATATGGCCGGTGTCGATCTTGGTGCCTGTCCTGGCGGTTGGACTTACCAGTTAGTCAAACGAGGGCTATTCGTCTATGCAGTAGATCACGGGAAAATGGCAGAAAGTTTACACGATACGGGACGAATCGAACATTATGCCGAGGATGGTTTTAAATTTCAGCCGCCGAAACGTAAAAAAATAGATTGGTTAGTATGCGATATGGTAGAACAGCCAAGTAGAATTACCGATTTAATCGCCAAATGGCTAATTAATGGCTGGTGTCGAGAAACGATTTTCAATTTGAAATTACCAATGAAAAAACGTTACCATGAGGTATGTTTATGCTTAGAAAATTTATCTACTCAGCTCACTCAACATAAATTAAGTTTCACAATACAAGCAAAACATTTATACCACGATCGTGAAGAAATTACTGTCCACGTCCAGCTTCACTAAAAGTGCGGTCATTTTAGGAACTTGAAAACGATTACATGTAATAACTAAACTTTTGCTATAACGCAGTAGAAAGCCAATGCTTATCTTTAAGATTAAAGTCAATAGTTATGTTAGTAGGAATCAATTCCCTATATTCGGCAATTATGTGTTTACGACTTATTTGATTAATTACATCATCTTCTATTCAATATAAAAAACAGAGCGCCATAATTGGCGCTCATTTCAACAACAATATCTTATGCGATCCCCTTATGATGCAATAGCGCATCCAATTTAGGTTCTCGACCACGGAATCGTTTGAACAATGTCATAGGTTCTTCCGAGCCACCTCGCGTTAAAATCTCATCTAAGAAAGATTGCCCTGTAACGGGGTTAAAAATACCTTCTTCTTCAAAACGAGAGTAAGCATCAGCAGACAATACTTCCGCCCATAAATAACTGTAATAACCCGCAGCGTAACCTCCGGCAAAAATATGGCTAAAGCTATGTGGCGTTCTTGCCCACTCTACGCCCTTAATCACAGAAACCTGGGATTTAACTTGTTGCAAAGTATCTAAAATCTGATCTGTTTTATTCACATCAAAATAATGATGTAATCGGAAATCAAATAAACCAAACTCTAACTGGCGTAATACAAACATTGCGGCTTGATAATTTTTGGCCTTGATCAATTGAGTGAGTTTTTCCTTCGGTAACGATTCACCGCTTTCATAATGTCCAGAAATAAAATCCAAAGCCTCTTCTTCCCAACACCAATTTTCCATAAATTGGCTTGGTAACTCTACTGCATCCCAAGGTACCCCATTAATTCCTGCAACATCAGCAACATCAATTTGAGTAAGCATATGGTGAATACCATGTCCAAACTCGTGGAATAAGGTAGTAACTTCATCATGAGTAAACAATGCAGGTCTATCTCCAATCGGTGCATTGAAATTGCAAGTTAAATAAGCAACCGGCTTCTGAATTGAGCCATCTGGCTTACGCTTACGCCCCACGCAATCATCCATCCATGCGCCGCCACGCTTATTTTCACGGGCATATAAATCTAGATAAAAACTACCTCGAACTTCATTTTTTTGATCGAGCAAGTCAAAGAAGCGTACATCTTTATGCCAAGTTTCTACATCAAAACGTTCTACCACTCGAATATTAAAAATACGCTTAATCAATTCAAATAAACCAGCAAGAACGGTATTTTCTGGAAAATAAGGACGTAATTCTTCATCATTTATCGCATATAAATGTTGTTTTTGTTTCTCGCTATAAAAGGAAATATCCCAAGGAGCAAGTTCATTTACACCAAATTCTTTTCGACAATAGGCCTGCAACTCCGCCAACTCTTTTTCTCCCTGAGGTTTTGAACGGGAGGCAAGATTTTCTAAGAAATCCAACACTTGTTGCGGATTTTCCGCCATTTTGGTTGCAAGAGAAAGCTCAGTATAGGTGTTAAAACCGAGTAATTTAGCAAGCTCTACTCGTAAAGTAAGGATTTCTCGCATAATAGCGGAGTTATCCCATTTACCAGCATTTGGGCCTTGTTCCGAGGCACGAGTAACAAAAGCACGGTACATTTCTTCACGCAAAGCTTGATTTTCACAATAAGTCATCACAGGCAGATAACTTGGGAATTCAAGCGTAAAACGATAACCACTTACCCCTTTATGTTCTGCAGATTGTTTCGCTGCCATTAACGCAGACTCAGGTAACCCTGCTAATTGTTTTTCATCAGTAATAATTTTTTCCCAACCCATTGTGGCATCCAATACATTATTGCTAAATTGGGAACTTAATTCAGATAAGCGTGCAACAATTTCGCCATAGCGTTTTTGTTGCGATTCTGGAAGAGAAATGCCAGAAAGCTCAAAATCCCGTAATGCGTTTTCAATTGCTTTTTTTTGAGCAACAGTGTAATCGCTAAATTCGGCACTATTTTTAAGACTTAGATAAGCCTGATAAAGGCCTTTATGCTGTCCAACCCAAGTGCTATATTCCGATAACAAAGGTAAACAGGCCTGATAAGCATCGCGTAATTCAGGACTATTTTTCACCGCATTAAGGTGAGAAATCGGCGACCAAGCACGACTTAATCTATCACTAACATCCGATAACGGCAGAATAAAATTTTGCCAGCTAAAGTGAGGTTGATTTAACAGCTGTTGAATGGTATCACGACAATTTTGAATTAATTGTATTACTGCTGGTTGAATATGTTCAGGCTTAATTTTGGAAAAAGCCGGAAGAACCGACATATTAAGTAATGGATTAGACATAGAATTTCCTTTGTTTGTCCGGATGAATTTAAATTAAATAGCACTGTATTTTAGAATATCAAGGTTAGCAACCGAAAAAAAACACAGCGTAGCAAAAATACCAATATGATGCTTTACAAATCAATCCTATATTTTTGATCAAATATTACAAAATATAAACTTCATTGATACAAGAATTTCGCCAACATCGAATTTCTTTTTGGCAATATCAATTGCCGACATATATAATGCGCATTCCACACGCTCTACTAATCTTATAAATATAAGCTCAAATGAACTACTATAAAACGTGTGATATAACAGGAGAATAGATTATGCTCAAACCAGAACAAGCTCTCGCTCAAATGCTATCGCAAATTACCGAACCATTAAAAACCGAACGGCTCCCTTTAGAACACGCCACAAACCGGATCTGTGCAGAAGATATTATTTCACCAATTAACGTACCAAATTTTAATAACTCTGCAATGGACGGATATGCAGTACGGTTAGCGGATTTAGCGCAATCCATGACTTTAAGTATTGCTGGTAGATCCTTTGCTGGTCAACCTTTTATAGGGGAATGGCAGCCCCAAAGTGCGGTCAGAATTATGACGGGTTCACTCATTCCGCAAGGTGCCGATGCTGTTATAATGCAAGAAGAAGTTACACTCAATCAAGACGGTACAGTAACATTTTCACAATTGCCAAAAGTCGGACAAAATATTCGCTATATTGGTGAAGACCTTAAACAAGGCGAATGCGTACTGAAAAAAGGTGCGGAATTAAACACTGTTTCACTACCACTACTAGCCTCGCTAGGCATTAATCAAGTACTGGTTTACCGACCACTAAAAGTTGCCATACTTTCAACCGGTAATGAATTAGTTTCTGTCGGCAATTCGCTTCAAAACGGACAAATTTACGACAGCAATCGTTTTACCGTAAAACTAATGTTAGAAAAATTACACTGTGAAATCATTGACTTCGGTATTATTCCTGACGACGAACAACAATTTGAACAGGTTTTTATACAAGCACAACAACAAGCCGATCTAATCATTAGTAGCGGTGGCGTTTCCGTAGGAGAAGCGGACTTTACTAAAACCGTATTAGAAAAAATCGGAAAAATTAACTTTTGGAAAATAGCTATAAAACCAGGCAAACCCTTTGCTTTTGGTCGCATAGAGAAGGCATGGTTTTGCGGTCTACCGGGAAATCCTGTATCGGCTTTAGTTACTTTTTACCAACTCGTGCACCCCTTTATCGAAAGATTAAAAGGTAAAAAAAATCTCGAAAAAAGACCGCACTTTTCGGCAATAGCTCAAACCGAGCTAAAAAAAGCACCGGGACGAGTGGATTTTCAACGAGGTTTTTACCAGATTTCACCACAAGGCAACATTGAAGTTGTACCAGTAGGCTTCCAAGGCTCCCATTTATTTAGTGCGTTTGTGAAAAGTAATTGTTTCATTATATTAGAACAGGAACGAGGCAATGTTAATGCTGGAGAAATCGTAACAATCGAACCATTTAACCACTTATTAGGACAATAATGACTCAGTTAAGTTATCAAGAAGAATTACGCTATAATCGCCAAATTATATTGAAATCCGTCGATTTTGAAGGTCAAGAAAAACTTAAAGCAAGCAGGATGCTGATTGTCGGGCTTGGTGGTCTGGGATGTGCAGCAAGCCAATATTTAGCCGCCGCAGGAGTCGGACATTTAACCCTCGCGGATTTTGACACAGTTTCTCTCTCTAATTTACAACGTCAAGTACTACATTGTGATGAGCGATTAGGAATGGCAAAAGTCGAATCAGCCAAATTAACCTTGGAAAAATTGAATCCACACATTCAAATTCAGCCTCTAAACGAACAATTAGATACGGAGAAGCTGCAAAAAATTGTACCGCACTTTGATGTAATCTTAGATTGCACTGATAACATTACCATCCGCAATCAATTAGATACCGTTTGCGAAAAAGCAAAAGTACCGTTAGTATCAGGCGCAGCAATTCGAATGGAAGGAATGATTTCGGTCTTTACTTATGAACCTAATACACCAACCTATAAAACAATCAGTCGTTTATTTGGTGTAAATGAATTAAGCTGTGTCGAAGCCGGTGTACTTTCACCAATCGTCGGGCTTGTTGGTTCAATCCAAGCTCTTGAAGCTATTAAAGTAAGGCTAAAAATTGGAAAACATTTATGCGGACGATTACTAATTGTAGACGGATTGAATATGAATATTCGTGAAATAAAATTACCAAGTGATGACATACCAACCGTTTGAATCTATCCTAGAAAGGTAATAAAACACGTTCTACAAAGAATAGCGTTAATTAGCTTTTATGGCGATAAATGCCAACCCAACAGGTGCTAGAAATCAGATGAATGCTAAATAAAATCAAAAGTGCGGTCAATTTTTTACAAGTTTTTTCAGTATGATGTAGTCGTTGAGAGCAAATATTCAAAAATTATCCACTCATAAATTAAACGAAATAATTTCAATATGTTAGCCAATTTGGGTGCGAATATAGCACCTCTACAGCACCATTGAAAATCGTAGTTTTTGAGCATTCTTCAACAATGATGATATTATGAATGCCATTACCGCTAAAGAAGGCTTTTGGGAACCACTCTTTGGATTTCTATTTAATTGGATTGATAGTGGTTTATATACTAAACAAACTATTTTAGAGGAGAAGCTAGAAAATACTTTAACGAAGAGACGCCGACAATTACCGAACTTCCCGCTTTCCACTTTACTCATATGTTTGATAATTTATCAAACCAGTGGCGTAATACTGTAATCATTAGCTGTGAAAAAATAGAAATGAAGTACCTTGCCCTGACTTACTTGAATACCTTCGCTATCATCCTTACATATTAGTACATTCTTAGATGAATAGGGGAATATTCCAGATGAAATTAATCCCCCTTTTATCCATATTCAAAAAACATCAAGGTAAAAACAGCGTAAGAAGAAATTCCCATAGAAATGAGAATAAGTTGATCTTTGTAAGCAAAATTCCAAACTAATATTCATTAAGCGAAGCCAATTTTTACTTAAAAATATGCCCCAAAGAGCAATAAGCCCTAATTTTTTCTTATTTTAAAATCTAAATGTCGGTGATATGATATGCGCCGACAATATCATTTGTCTATATCGCAAGTTTTGTGTATAGGATAATGAGCCTTCAACTCTTTTATTAAGTTCATTTTATACCCTTCTTGCAAATATTTTCGTTCATCTTCTATTTCTCATAAGGAATCATATGAAAGAAATTTTGCAGCAATTTAAACAAAATTACCTAATTAAATATTGGAATCCCGTTGCTGCTGTCATTGCGGCCGGACTACTTTCCGCCTATTATTTCGGCATTACTGGCACTTATTGGGCTGTAACCGGAGAATTTACTCGTTGGGGCGGACATCTTCTTCAAACCCTAGGTATCGATGTTTCCAATTGGAGTTACTATAAAATTATTGGTATGGAAGGTACTATTTTTACCCGTGTTGACGGTGTCATGATTTTAGGCATGTTCGCTGGCTGTATTTCTGCGGCACTTTGGGCAAACAATGTTAAATGGCGCAATCAACCTCATAAAAGGCGCATTGTACAAGCATTAATCGGTGGGGCAATGGCAGGTTTTGGCGCTCGTTTGGCAATGGGCTGTAACCTTGCCTCCTTATTTACTGGTATTCCACAATTCTCAGTCCACGCTTGGTTTTTTACTCTAGCAACAGCCTTAGGTAGCTATGTTGGTGTAAAATTTACTCTACTTCCAATGTTTAGACTGAAGTTACCGCTCAAAAAAGGTGCAGCAAAATTAACTGAAACAGACCCTAAACAAGCTTCTCGTCGTTTTTGGATCGGAATGAGTATTTTCTCATTTTATCTTGCCGCCTCTTTTTATGTTATGCAATCGTCCTTAAAACTCGGTTTTGCGATGTTATGTGGCTTGGTTTTTGGTTTATTAATCGAACGAGCTCAAATTTGCTTTACTTCCGCTTTTCGAGATCTTTGGGTTAGTGGACGCGCCTATATGGCAAAAGCGATCATTTTTGGTATCTTAGTCAGTACAATTGGAGTATTCAGTTATATTCAGCTAGGTGTTATCCCTAAAATAATGTGGGCAGGACCAAATGCAATTTTCGGTGGATTATTATTCGGATTTGGTATTGTGCTGGCTGGTGGCTGTGAAACCGGCTGGATGTACCGTTCAGTGGAGGGACAAGTCCATTTTATGTGGGTTGGAGTGGGTAACATTATCGGTTCCACTTACCTTGCTTATGCTTGGGACGATCTTGCCCCAGCCCTTGCTCTAGATTATGGAAAATTAAATTTATTAAAAGAATTTGGCGCTGTGGGTGGTTTATTTATCAATTATGGGTTATTGATTATCTGTTTAATTGCTATCGTATGGTGGGAAAACCGTTTTCTTACTAAAGCAAAAGCGAAAATTGCCGCTAAAACATTATCTTAACATTCAACTAATAAGGAAAATACTATGGCATTTACAGTCATTCAAAAAAAAGACAAAGATCCAAAAAATATTAGTCCAGACTATACATTAGATACACTAGGCGAGCCTTGTCCCTATCCAGCTATTGTGATGTTAGAGACAATGCCTAGCTTAAAGGAAGGAGAAATTCTGGAGTTATTAAGTGACTGCGCTCAATCCATTAACAATATTCCTATTGATACCAAAAACCATGGCTATACGCTGCTTAGTGTCGAACAAGACGGTACAAAACTACGCTATTTAATTCAACGCTAAGTAATTGCTTAATTCTTCTTCAAAAGTGCGGTCAATTTTGGAGAAGAATTTTATATTGAAGTTACCGAAAGCAAAGTTTCATCAAAAATAATATCCCCCCATTTACTATCATAACTGTTCTTTACTTCCCCAAAGAAACGTTAGCAAACGGAAGGGGGAGGAACACCATCACTTAAATTGAGTATGGTCTAATTTAGAAAATTTTATAAAGGCTTTAATTGCTCAAATAAGCGGTAAACTGCAACTAAGTCTTTTTTAGCTATTGGTTTGAATGGTAGTAATAAATAATAAACCCAGCGTAATTTATACACATAATCCAACATATTTTCCCAATAAGATTTCGGGCAATTCATACGGTAAAAGTTAAAAACTTGCTGTAATACATTATCCGATACCGATTTTTCCCGACATAAACTGTGTAAAAAAACAAGCATATCTCGGCTAATTAACCAATTTTGATTGTGGCTTTTCGAACGAGATTCAAAATCCATAAATTTCACTACGCCGTCTTGCCAGGCAATATCTCGCATTGCTGGTCGCCCATGGACGATCCCTTGTTGATGTAAACTAATTAGCGCAACAGCACAATCCGATAAAATTTGAATTCTTTGCTCATCTGTTATATTTTTTAAATCGCAAAGCTGAGAGCTTGTTAACCCTACATCTTCAGTAACAAAATAATCCTGTCCAATACAAACTACATTCGGCACGGGGGCTTGTCTTTTCATTAATTCTTGCAGAATGTGTAATTCTTCAGCAAAAGCCTTTTTCGGATTAGGTTTTAATAAACACTCTACACCTCGTAATTTCTCCGGCTGTTTCAGCCAAAAGCGTTTTCCCTCAAATTCAAAGGAAAATACACGGATCCCCTGATGCCTCGAGCGCAAGGCTTCAACCTGAGTTTTAAATAAATCGTTCATACTTTAAAATTCATCGTTAAATTCGACCGCACTATGTTATAGTGCAGTTTTAAGGGCATTGCAGATTCATTATTTTTCGATAAAGCAATGTTCCTACGTTTTAAAGCGCGTATTCTACGCTTTTTTTGTTATCTTTCAAATTTAAGGCTATTTATGCAATATTTAAAATCATTTATCCTCTCTGCCCTATTCATTTTTTCTCTCTCATTTGTTACTACTGCTTCAGCTTTTTCCATTAGCGAAGAACAAATTAATCAAGTATTAAAGGAAAAGGCTGATGTCAATGGAAAATTTGGTTTACCTGGCTTATTTTCGCTTGAATATAAACTCAGAGAATTAAATACTAAAATTGGGCAAACTGATGAAAAACGAGTTGAAGTTAATGGCATTGCTGAAGGTAAGTTCAGTATTTCCGGTAAAACATACCCAGCCAAAATTGCACTAGCTTTCGATACATTGCCTTATTATGATGCAGAAAAAGGACAGCTTTTCTTACGCAATTTCCGTATCCTCCGCTGGTCAGGAGAACCAAACGAATATATGGAAAAACTACAAGCTGTTATCCCTTTTTTAAGTCAAAGTATTGCTGAAATAATGCACACCGTACCGGTCTATACCCTTGATGAAAACCAAATACAGGAAATGGTGATCAAAAAATTTGGAAAAGGTATTAAAGTTGAAAAAGGACGCTTAGTACTAGAAACCGGCTTTTTATAACCTTTTGAACGATCCAGTACACTTATTATAATGTTATATAACAACTAAGATTAATCAAGTTTAAAGATGAAGGGCGCTATATTCGGCGCCTACTCTTATGATATATTGAACTAACTACTATTCATCAGGAAAACAAAACATTCTCTCAATGAGAACATTTGTCTACGCCTTCTTTGTTTAAGAACAGCCATTAGTGCAATTTAGTAAATACAACAAGCGTACCTTTAAAATAGTCTATTTATTTTATAAATATCAAAGATTTCACTAGATTTCCATTTTATTTCCCTTTATATTAGCGCACATCTGTTCGCTCAAAGGATATAGTAATGAATCTTGAACTCCATCTTATTAATAGAATCAGACAACAAGCAGAAAAACTGACGAATTCGACCGCACTTCGCTTCTTCGAAAAAGGAATATGGAAAGATATTTCATGGCTATCTTTTCAACAACAAATTGATCAGCTTTCTTTAGCATTACTCGCTTGCAATATTGATATACAGGATAAAATTGCCATCTTTGCCCATAATATGCCGCAATGGACAATTGCTGATATCGCTACTCTACAAATTCGGGCTATAACTGTACCAATTTACGCAACGAATACTGCTCAACAAGCCAAATTTATTCTTAATCATGCAGATGCCAAAATTTTATTTGTCGGCGATCAAGAACAATATGAACAAGCATTAGAAATTGCTCATCAATGTCCGCAATTACAAAAAATTGTGGCGATGAAAGAAAGCATTTGCTTACAGGACAATATTTATTCTCTTCATTGGCAAGATTTCATTAAGCTTGGTTCAAAACCATATCAAGAAGAATTAGAAAAACGCCTAAAAGACAAGCAACTCACCGATCTGTTCACCATTATCTATACATCGGGAACAACTGGAGAACCAAAAGGCGTTATGTTAGATTACAGTAATCTAGCCCATCAGCTATCCGCACACGATTTATCTTTAAACATTACTTCACAAGATATTTCACTCTCTTTCCTTCCTTTCTCGCATATTTTTGAAAGAGCTTGGGCAGCTTATATTTTACATCGAGGAGCAATGCTTTGTTATCTTGAAGATACTAATCAAGTCCGCCAAGCAATGTCCGCTATTCGCCCTACATTAATGTGTGCCGTCCCTCGTTTTTACGAGAAAATTTATACCGCCATTTTAGATAAAGTTCAAAAAGCGCCATTATTTCGTCGTATAATTTTTAATTGGGCTATACATATAGGTAGAAAACATTTCGATCTGCTTTCTCAGAAAAAACTAATTCCGTTTTTGCTAAAAAAACAATATGCACTTGCCGATAAACTAGTCTTATCTAAACTACGCGGGCTATTAGGCGGTCGAATTAAAATGATGCCGTGTGGAGGGGCAAAACTAGAGTCTATGATTGGACTATTTTTCCATAGTATTGGTATCAATATTAAATTAGGCTATGGAATGACAGAAACTACTGCAACCGTCTCTTGCTGGGAAGATCAGCAATTTAACCCGAATTCTATCGGTAAATTAATGCCTAATACCGAAGTTAAGATTGGTGAAAACAATGAAATTTTAGTTCGCGGTGGAATGGTGATGAAAGGCTATTATAAAAATCCAAAGGAGAGTGCTCTAGCCTTTACTGATGATGGATTTTTGAAAACCGGAGATGCAGGTGAATTTGATAGTGAAGGAAATTTATTTATTACTGATCGCATTAAAGAATTAATGAAAACATCAAACGGAAAATATATTGCGCCTCAATATATTGAAAGCAAAATTGGTAAAGATAAATTTATTGAGCAAATCGCCATTATCGCAGATACCAAAAAATATGTTTCTGCACTTATTGTGCCTTGTTTTGAAAGCTTAGAAGAATACGCGAAACAGTTAAATATAAAATATCAAGATAGAATGGAGCTCATTAAACATTCTGAAATTATTCAAATGTTTGAACAGCGTATTAATATGTTACAAAAAGAATTGGCTCATTTTGAACAAGTCAAAAAGTTTACCCTATTATCACAATCTTTTAGCGTCAAATTAGGTGAAATAACACCAACATTAAAACTCAGACGTAAAGTAATCCTGGAGCGCTATCACCGCCAAATTGAATCAATGTACAGTTAAATTTAATTATAAAGAGGAGACTAAACATGAAAAAAGTATTAATCACTGCTCTAACGGCATTAATCGCTTGCCCTATATTTGCAGCAGACAAAACAATCGATACACACAACTCGACGGAAACATTAATTGAATTAACTAGTCCGTATAGCTTTACCGACACGGTAAGTCGTTTAAAACAAAAAATTTCTGAAAAAAAGCTAAAATTATTTGCAGTTCTCGACCATAGTGAAGCAGCAAAAGAAGCCGGGCTGATGATGCCACCTACACAAGTTATTGTTTTTGGCAATCCAACAGTCGGAACACCGTTAATGTTAGATTCTCCAGCTCTAGCCCTTCAGCTTCCCTTTAAAGTACTGATTGCAGAAAATGCCAAAGGTGAAGTTACTGTTTCCTATTTTACGGCAGATTTTCTTACTCGAAGTGTTGGTGCTAAAGAGGCAACAGAGAAACTTAAAGGAATTGAGACATTAATTCGCACAACGATTAATAAATAAATTAATTCTCAGCACTAAAGAGAAATTTTTACAATGAATAAAAGTAGGGTAACGTCTAATAGGTTCCCTACTTTTAGCTTAATGATTACTCATTTCTATCCAATTCATCCGCCATTGCCACAAGTATTTCTCGCGTAAGGCAAGCCAGTGAACGGTAAAAAGGTAAAACGGAATGATTTTCGACCTGAATTAAAAACTTCGCCGCACAAGGTAATAAAAAATGCTCGAAAAGTTGCTGTTGAGCCTCAATGGAATTAATATTATCTTCCAACCAAGAAGCCGTTAGTAATAATAAAGCAAAATGATCGAAGTTATCCGTTTTCGGTGCATTTCGTAATTCTCGAAAATCAGCAAATGCTTTCAAATCAACACCATAATCCGAAAGCTTCAGACTTAGTTTCCCGCTTTCTAAAAACAATTTACAATACTCTCTATCTAATACTGACAAATCAATTTTCATTTGTAAATTTTCGAGAGCACTTTGGCTTTCTTCATCGATTTCCAACGGCCAAATTTGACTCAGCTTTTCATCTTGTAACCAATTAAAAACCCCTTCCAAAACGGGGTCTGTCGGAGTACGGTAAAATAGGTTGCCAAATAAACGGAAAATTAATGAAAAATGATTTATTGTATTTTTATTGTTCATTATTTATCTCCCAAAGTGCGGTCAAATTTTGCCGAGTTTTTTCCTCAATTTCCGCCAAAATATCTTTGCGTGCAGCCTCATTAATCGAATGAATATCACCAAATAATTGATAACTAACCTCCCCAATACCACAATAATTAAATAATCCATTTACTAAGCAATGATCAAGCGATTGTACAAACCCTGCAGCTTGATATTGCGTAAAATTATTTCCCATTGTAATAATTTGATGCATTTGTTTGCCTTGTAATAATCCGACTGACTCTCCATTTTCTGTTTTATATGCAAAGCCGTGACTTAATACTCGATCTAAATATCCTTTTAAAATCGCTGGAAATCCCATCCACCATAAAGGATAAATCAATGTAATAAGATCTGCGTTACGGATAAGTTGATGCTCGTACTCTACTTCAGCAGGCACAATACCTTGATAACTAGCCTGTAGCTCCTCATAAGACATGATCGGTTCAAAATCCATGCTGTATAAATCCCGCAGTACAGTGTTCACACCCAATTTTCGACTACTTTCCAACACAATATCTGTGATTGCTCTACCAAAACTATTCTGATTATTAGGATGAGCAAAAATAATTAAATGATTCATTACACCTCTATTTTTACCTTTAACGATCAATTGTTTTAACGATTAATGTTATACCCCTTACATCAACCACTTCAATTAAATCATTGATGTTTAAATTTTCGCCTTGAATACGCCAAGTCGTATCACCAAAAGCACCGCGTCCAATGTCGTTTACAGTGATTTCTTTAACTATTCCTTTCTTCCCCAACATAGCGTGATCGAGTTGGTTTAATGTTGTTTTTGATTGATCTTGGTTGTCCTTACTATGTTGATACTTCCACCAAATAAGAGAAAGAAAACCAGATAACACGGCATAGCAAATAACCAAATTAACCAAATTTAAACCAGGAAAAAACTTCATTACAGCAGAAACGATAATTGCCGCTAATCCCCACCAAAGGAAAAATACGCCAGGTAATATAACTTCAGCAATCAATAGTAAAAAACCCACCCCTAGCCAATGCCACATCGTCCAAGTCGTCAACCAATCCATATTTTACCTCCTAGAAATAACATGCTTTCCCACAAAAATATGAGAAAGCATTACACTATGAATTACTGTCGTTTTTCAATAACTCGGCAATACCCGCTACCGAACCGATTAGATTGCCTGCTTCTAATGGCATTAGTACAACCTTACTATTTTTTGATCCACCAATTTCTTTCAGCGCTTCCGTATATTTCTGGGCAATAAAATAGTTAATTGCTTTCGTATTTCCAGTTGCAATCGCTTCAGAAACCATCTGTGTTGCTTTTGCTTCTGCTTCTGCCGCACGTTCACGCGCTTCGGCTTGCAAAAATGCTTCTTGACGTTCCCCTTCCGCTTTTAAAATACGCGCTTGCTTTTCCCCTTCGGCTCGCAAAATTTCTGCTTGACGAATCCCTTCAGCTTCCAAAACTTCTGCTCGTTTATTTCGTTCAGCTTTCATTTGGGCATTCATAGAGTCAATTAACTCTCTAGGAGGACGAACATCACGAATTTCAATACGGGTAACTTTAATTCCCCAAGGATTTGTTGCTTCATCGACAATAGAAAGTAAACGTCCGTTAATTGAATCTCGTTGAGATAACATTTCATCGAGTTCCATTGAACCTAATACTGTGCGAATATTGGTCATTGTTAAATTAATAATCGCTTGTTCAAGGTGATTAACTTCATAAGCCGCACTACGCGCATCGATAACTTGCACAAAACATACCGCATCAATCGCAACATTTGCATTATCTTTCGAAATCACTTCTTGCGATGGAATATCCAATACTTGTTCCATCATATTAATTTTACGTCCAACCCGATCAACAAAAGGTACAACAATATTCAATCCCGGGGTTAACGTTCGGGTATAACGCCCAAAACGTTCAATCGTCCAGTGGTATCCTTGTGGCACTGTTTTTAGGGTTGAAAACAATACAACCGCGACCAAAACAACAAAAATAACCGTTACAATTAATCCATCCATTTTAATTCCTCTTTGAAGTTAATGAAAAGCCCAAAAAGTCTATCAAATTCGACCGCACTTTGATAGCGCAATTTATCCTACAAAAACAGAGAACAAAGATACTCCATATCTAGTATATCCCTCTGCTTTTAAGTACCAAACACATTACCATACAAATCGGTAAAAATAGTATAATCCCATCACTCTCCCTATCACAAATGCAAATATTCTCATCAATGCTAAGACATGATGCTTATGTTATTTTCGGTGTACTATACTCCAATGAGCTTCTCTAATCCTATCCCACCCAAACGTTCTGAAATATTAAGAGAATGCTAATGTTCGTAAAATAAGAAAGCGCATAGAAAGTAAAGCAAAATCTGAGTATAACAACGATCAATTTGCTTAACTTGCTAGTATTACGGTAAAATCCCCCGTACTTTTTATTTTTGCCATAGGATAAGTTGTATGCAAAAAAAAACCAACCTCCGTCTTTTATCGACGATTTTTTCACCACTTTTTCTCGGACTTTTTGTCCAAAGCGTGCAAGCCGAAACGCAATATGTTTCTGAAAATTTAACCACTTTTCTACGTAAAGGAGCAGGCGATCAATTTAAAATTGCTGGTGCAATCCAATCGGGTGAAGCGGTTACCGTATTAGATCGAAAAGACAAATATAGCCTGATTCGAGATAGTAAAAATCGTGAAGCTTGGATTTTAAACAACGATTTAAGCCGTGTTCCAAGCAGTAAAGAGGAAAATCCCAAACTCAAAGCTCAAATTCAAGAACTGAGTCTAAAATTAAGTCGTCTGGATAATGATTGGCAACAACGTACGCAAGAAATGCAACGTAGAACGAAACAATCAGAAGAACAAAGTAGTCAATTATTAGAACAAAATTCACAATTAAGACGTGAATTAGATATTACTAAAAATAAAAATCGGGATCTAGAAGCTTTGTTGGATGCCGGCAAACGGGAAATTGCAATCCAATGGTTCATTTATGGTGGTTCTGTACTGGGTGTTGGACTATTACTTGGTTTAATTGTTCCGTTTATTATTCCTAAGCGCCGTAAACGCAATGGCTGGGCATAAGATGCAAATCTATCTTGTTGGCGGAGCGGTAAGGGATCAACTATTGCAACTACCGATTATCGACCGAGATTGGGTAGTGATCGGCGCAACTCCACAAGATTTACTGTCTTTAGGCTACCAACAAGTTGGTAAAGACTTTCCAGTATTTCTCCACCCTCATACTAAAGAAGAATATGCGCTAGCTCGAACCGAACAAAAAGCAGGTTCAGGCTATACCGGCTTTATTTGTGATTTTTCTCCGTCAATTACTCTTGAACAAGATCTCATTCGACGCGATTTAACGATTAACGCTATAGCACAAGACAAACAAGGTAACTTTTATGATCCTTATAATGGCATAGCCGATGTAAAACAACGTATTTTACGCCATATTTCACCGGCATTTTCCGAAGATCCTCTACGCGTACTTAGAGTCGCCCGCTTTGCTGCACGTTATCATTACTTAGGCTTTAATATTGCTCCCGAAACGTTAAAAATGATGAGGCAAATTACTGATAGTGGTGAGCTTGAGCACCTTACAGCCGAGCGAGTCTGGCTAGAAACAGAAAAAGCCTTGAATGAAAGAAATCCCGAAATCTATTTTGAAACGTTACGCCAGATCGGGGCATTAGCTGTTTTATTTCCCGAACTTAACGCACTTTATAGTGTGCCGAACCCACCTAAATACCACCCAGAAATAGATAGTTTTATCCATACTATGCTGACCTTACAACAAGCAACACAACTCACTGAAAATACTGACTGTCGTAAAAGTGCGGTTCGTTTTGCCGCAATTTGCCACGATCTAGGAAAGGCATTAACACCTAAAGCGATTCTTCCTCATCATTACGGACATGAAAAAGCGGGTATTGCTCCAACCCGATCGATTTGTAAACGCTTCAAAATCCCCACTTATGTACAAGAATTGGCCGAACTGACTTGCCAGTATCACGGGCATAGTCATAAAGCCTTTGAATTAAAACCTAAAACGATTGTAACGCTATTTAATGCTTTTGATGTTTGGCGTAAACCTCAGCGGTTTAAAGAATTCTTATTAGTTTGTATTGCTGATAACAGGGGAAGAACAGGTTTTGAATCTGTTGATTATCCACAACGAGAATTTTTACTTTCTCTCTACCAAGCAGCCTTAGAAGTGGATGTAAAACAAATCATTGCAGAAGGGTTTGAAAAGCAAGGTATTCGTGATGAACTCACCAAACGCCGTATTCAAGCTGTCGCCTTAGAAAAGAAAAAATTAACAAAAAAATGACCGCACTTTCAGGACTTTACTCCAACCCTATAACCTCTTAAAATATAGCGTTTTCAGATTTGCGGATAATCAAACAATATGAAATTAATGAAATATTTACTTGCCTGCTTTGTTATCTCCTCACTACTAGGCGGTTGTAGCTTAAATACAGAGCGTCCGACAAATGTAGAATATATAGAAAAAATTGATATTCAGTGGCAACAACATCTTAGTCAACTCAAACAAATTACCGCTTATCAGAATAAAGGGCAAATCGGCTACATCAGTCCTCAAGAACGCTTCTCAAGCCGCTTTGAATGGCAATACCAAAATCCGCAAAACTATCGCCTTAAACTCTATTCATTATTAAGCCGCACAAGTCTTATGATTGAAATGAAGCAAAATCATATAACAATCTCCGATAATCAAGGGAACATCCAATCAGCCCACAATACTAAGCAACTATTACGGGAAATTATCGGAATGGAAATTCCTTTAGCCCAATTAGCTTATTGGTTAAAAGGCGAACCGATAAATAATGACAATTACCAAGTAGGAACCAATCATCTCTTAGCAACATTAAGTTATGCGGCGGACAGTTCGACTTGGACGGCAGACTACTTAAGTTATCATGATAACCAAATGCCGAAAGATATTTTGCTAAAAAATACCACGACCTCTCAAACCTTAAAAATCCAAATTGGAGACTGGTCTTTTTAATGAATACTTATCAATTATCAACAGCACATTTACAAGCAAAGAAATATCGACCACTACGCTTTCCTTGCCCAGCAAAACTTAATTTGTTTCTATATATCAACGGTAAATTGGAAAACGGTTATCATGAATTACAAACCTTATTTCAATTTTTAGATTTCGGTGATTGGCTCACAATCGAACCAACCAATGACGGAAAAATTTGTTTAACCCCTGATATCAAAGGTATACCATTAGAACAGAACTTAATTTACCGTGCGGCAAGATTATTACAACAGCACACTAAAACATCACAAGGCGTAAAAATTACTCTAGATAAGATTATGCCAATGGGCGGCGGAATTGGTGGAGGCTCCTCTAATGCAGCAACCACATTGGTGGCATTAAATTATTTATGGAATACAAATTTATCTCTTACAACGCTTGCGCAACTCGGTTTGAAATTAGGTGCCGATGTACCGGTTTTTGTCCAAGGGAAAGCAGCCTTTGCAGAAGGTGTTGGTGAAAAAATGACTCCCTGTACTCCTGAACAAAAATGGTATGTAGTATTAAAACCCAATGTTTCCATATCAACTGCTACTATTTTTAACGACCCTAATTTACCACGTAATACAGCTAAAAAGACGTTATCTGAATTATTAACTCAAAAATACACAAATGATTGTCAAAAAATTGTTATAAATCATTATCCGCAGGTTGAACAAGCCCTTAACTGGTTGCTAAAATATGCACCGGCCAGATTAACGGGAACTGGTGCTTGCGTATTTGCCGAGTTTACTGATGAACAATCGGCGCAAGCAGTTTTTAGCCAAAAGCCCGAACATTTTTTCGGGTTTATAGCGCAAGGATTAAATGTTTCTCCTTTACATTTAATGCTAAACCAACTTTCTATCACTTAATTTTTATTACAATCTACACCTGAGGTCAAAAATGCCTGACATAAAACTCTTCGCGGGAAATGCAACGCCTGAACTTGCTAAACGAATTTCCGAACGTCTTTACCTTTCATTAGGTGATGCTACCGTAGGTCGTTTCAGCGATGGTGAAATTCAAGTTCAGATAAACGAAAACGTGCGTGGAAGCGATGTATTTATTATCCAATCTACTTGTGCTCCAACCAATGACAACCTAATGGAATTGATTGTAATGGTAGATGCCTTACGTCGTGCATCCGCAGGACGCATTACTGCCGTTATTCCTTACTTCGGTTATGCCCGCCAAGATCGCCGAGTGCGCTCCGCCCGCGTCCCAATTACCGCAAAAGTGATTGCAGATATGCTAACAACTGTCGGTATCGATCGCGTGTTAACTTGCGACTTACACGCAGAGCAAATTCAGGGGTTCTTTGACGTTCCTGTTGATAACGTATTTGGTTCACCAGTGCTTATTCACGATATTTTGAAAAAACCGGATTTGGATAATCCGATCGTCGTATCTCCAGATATCGGTGGTGTTGTGCGAGCTCGTGCTGTTGCGAAATTACTCAACGATACGGATATGGCCATTATCGATAAACGCCGCCCTAAAGCCAATGTTGCACAAGTCATGCATATTATTGGTGATGTTGCCGGCCGTGATTGTATTTTAGTCGATGATATGATTGATACAGGCGGTACTCTGTGCAAGGCTGCAGAAGCACTGAAAGAACGTGGTGCTAAACGAGTTTTTGCCTATGCAACTCATGCAGTATTCTCAGGTTCCGCAGCTAAAAATATTGCAAGTGACGCTTTGGATGAAATCGTAGTTACGGACACTATTCCACTCTCACCAGAAATTAAAGCGATTGGCAAAGTTAGAACCTTAACACTTTCCACAATGCTTGCGGAAGCGATTCGTAGAATCAGCAATGAAGAATCTATTTCTGCCATGTTTAGCTAAAACAACCCATTGTCATTACGCTGAATTACGCTGATATCTGAAACCAAGTAAATGAGGCTCAATATATTGAGCCTCATTTAACAATACACTATTTCGCCCTTTGCTAATAAAAACGACTTATAAAAACTGTTTTTTGTTTCGTATACATTCCTCATAATAGTGAAAATTCTGACCGCACTTTATCTGATTAAAATTTAAAAAAACAAAATTAAGCTTATTTAAAAATTAGCTTATTTTTAAATAAGTTATTCAATGTCAATATTTCAAAGTAAAAATATATCACTTGAACTTTATCAATTAACACATTATCTTGTGCAACATTATTTCAATAACACAATATATTGTGTTTCTGCTCCATTCTATATTCGCAATCAATAAATAGGCTAACGACTTATGAATAAAGCATTAATGGTCACAAAACGTGACGGTAAATTAGAACCCATTAATCTGGATAAAATTCACCGCGTAATCACTTGGGCGGCAGAGGGTTTGGATAATGTATCCGTCTCTCAAGTCGAATTACGTTCTCATATTCAGTTCTACGAAGGGATTCGTACTTCCGATATTCACGAAACGATCATTAAAGCTGCGGCTGACTTAATTAGTAAAGATACACCAGACTATCAATATCTGGCAGCTCGATTAGCGGTATTTCATTTACGCAAAAAAGCCTATGGACACTTTGATCCTCCTCGTTTATACGATCACGTTAAAAAACTTGTGCGTATGGGTAAATACGACGAATCTTTGCTAGAAGATTATTCCCGTGAAGAATGGGACGAAATGGATAATTATTTGGATCACTGGCGCGATATGACATTTTCTTATGCTGCCGTGAAACAGCTTGAAGGAAAATATTTAGTACAAAATAGGGTAACAGGAGAAATTTATGAATCTGCACAATTCCTCTATCTATTAGTTGCCGCGAGTTTATTTTCAAAATACCCAGTAGAAACCCGGCTGAATTATGTTCGTCGTTTTTATGATGCGACATCCACTTTCAAAATCTCATTGCCAACACCGATTATGGCAGGAGTCCGTACACCGACGCGTCAATTCAGCTCCTGCGTACTCATAGAATGCGACGATAGTCTGGACTCTATTAACGCTACTGCTTCATCAATTGTAAAATATGTATCACAACGTGCCGGAATCGGCATCAATGCAGGTGCAATCCGTGCATTAGGCAGTCCAATTCGAGGGGGTGAAGCCTTTCATACCGGTTGTATTCCATTTTATAAATACTTCCAAACTGCCGTAAAATCCTGTTCTCAAGGTGGAGTTCGTGGCGGTGCCGCTACGGTGTATTATCCGCTTTGGCATCTGGAAGTAGAAAGTTTGCTAGTATTAAAAAATAACCGGGGTGTAGAAGATAACCGAGTTCGTCATATGGACTACGGTGTTCAACTCAATAAATTAATGTATCAACGTCTAATTAAAGGTGGGGATATTACTTTATTTAGCCCATCGGATGTACCAGGACTTTATGAAGCATTTTTTGCTGATCAAGATAAATTTGAAAAACTTTATCTACAATACGAACAAAATCCAAGTATTCGCAAAAGGGCAGTCAAAGCGGTAGAACTTTTCTCTCTACTTATGCAAGAACGCGCTTCGACAGGTCGAATCTATATTCAAAATGTTGATCATTGCAATACCCATTCGCCATTTGATCCGCAAGTTGCGCCAATTCGTCAATCCAATCTCTGTTTGGAAATCGCATTGCCGACTAAACCATTACAGTACTTTCACGATGAAAACGGTGAAATTGCGCTTTGTACCTTATCTGCATTTAATTTAGGTAAATTAGAGAATCTTGATGAATTGGAAGGGCTATCCGATTTAGCCGTACGCGCTCTAGATGCACTATTGGATTATCAAGATTATCCTGTAGCAGCAGCAAAACGCAGTTCCTTAAAGCGTCGCTCTTTGGGAATTGGAGTCATTAATTATGCCTATTATCTTGCTAAAAACGGTGTGTGTTATTCAGATGGAAGCGCAAATGATCTGACACACCGTACTTTTGAAGCGGTTCAATATTATCTATTAAAAGCCTCCATGAATTTAGCCAAAGAATTAGGTGCTTGCGAATATTTCAATGAAACCACTTATGCGAAAGGAATTTTGCCAATCGATACCTATAAGAAAGATATCGATAATTTAACTCAAGAACCATTACATTATGATTGGGAAAGTTTACGAGCAGAAATTAAAGAATTTGGACTACGCAATTCAACATTAACCGCTTTAATGCCGTCGGAAACATCATCGCAAATATCTAATGCGACTAATGGTATAGAGCCACCTCGCGGACATATCAGTATCAAAGCGTCAAAAGATGGAATTCTAAAACAAGTCGTACCGGATTATGAAAACTTAAGTGATAATTATGAACTACTGTGGGATATTCCAAATAATGATGGTTATTTGCATTTAGTCGGTATTATGCAAAAATTCGTTGACCAAGCTATCTCAGCAAATACGAATTATGATCCTTCTCGTTTTGAGGACGGGAAAGTACCAATGAAGGTGTTACTGAAAGATTTACTTACGGCTTATAAATACGGCTTAAAAACACTGTACTATCAAAATACTCGAGACGGTGCAGAAGATGCCCAAGAAGATCTTGATGAGGGATGTGCTGGCGGAGCTTGTAAAATTTAATCCGTGTTTTTTAGTACAGTCAAAGCAATATTACGCACTAAACTTATAATAATTCCTAAAGACGCCCAGTTTGGCGTCTTTTTTATAATGATGAAATCACGAGATAAATCTTCATTGCATTTCACTCTGCCCGATGCTAATTTCAAATAGAATAACGATGCCTTGCTGCCGTATTATATCCGCTTGATTTCTATATTTTCATAATAACGGTAGCTTTTTTGACCGCACTTTTCTATTTTTAAATTGAGATTATTTACAGAAAATAGTAAAGTAGCCGACTGTTTGTTTAATTCTTTCTAAATCAGGCTAAAAGGCGGAGATTATGGGAAAAAGTGTTGTTATTTTAGGCGCTCAATGGGGCGATGAAGGAAAAGGTAAAATTGTCGATTTACTGACAGACCGAG
Organism: Rodentibacter caecimuris; assembly: GCA_001998905.1. GTDB lineage: Bacteria > Pseudomonadota > Gammaproteobacteria > Enterobacterales > Pasteurellaceae > Rodentibacter_A > Rodentibacter_A heylii_A. Next base: position 54,590 of record MLAA01000010.1, read on the forward strand.
TAAAATATGTAGTTCGCTATCAAGGAGGACATAACGCAGGTCATACATTAATTATTAATGGTGAAAAAACCGTTTTACGGTTAATTCCATCCGGTATTTTACGCGATAACGTAACTTGTCTAATCGGAAATGGTGTAGTGCTTTCACCTAGTGCACTTATGCAAGAAATGGGAGAACTAGAAAGTCGCGGAATTAATGTACGCGATCGTTTATTAATTTCCGAAGCCTGCCCGCTTATTTTGCCTTACCACATCGCAATGGACCACGCGCGTGAAGCGGCACAAGGTAAAAAAGCTATCGGCACAACCGGTCGCGGTATAGGCCCAGCTTATGAAGATAAAGTCGCTCGTCGTGGTTTACGCGTTGGTGATTTATTTAATCGCAAAGAATTTGCCGAAAAATTAAAAAATATTTTAGATTATTATAATTTCCAATTAGTCCATTATTACAAAGTCGAGCCTGTTGACTATCAAAAAACACTAGATGATGTTTTCGCTATTGCAGATATCATCACAGCAATGACTGCAGATGTAACAACGATTTTAGATAAAGCGCGTAAAAACGGTGATAATATTTTATTTGAAGGCGCACAAGGAACAATGCTGGATATTGATCACGGTACTTATCCTTACGTTACCAGCTCCAATACCACTGCCGGCGGAGTAGCAACCGGTGCAGGTTTTGGTCCTCGTAACTTAGACTATGTTTTAGGTATTATCAAAGCCTATTGCACCCGTGTAGGCAACGGTCCATTCACAACGGAATTATTTGATGAAGTTGGTGCAGAAATCGCACGTAAAGGTAATGAATTTGGCGCTGTAACAGGACGCCCCCGTCGTTGCGGCTGGTTTGATGCGGTTGCCGTTCGTCGTGCAGTATTACTCAACTCTATTTCCGGCTTCTGTATGACCAAACTAGATGTTTTAGACGGATTTGATGAAGTCAAAATCTGCGTCGCATATAAATTGCCAAATGGTGAAATTGTAGAATATGCGCCGCTTGCTGCAAAAGATTGGGAAGGGGTTGAACCGATTTATGAAACATTACCAGGTTGGAAAGAAAATACCTTTGGTATTACCGATGTAAATCAGTTACCGCAAACCTGCCGTGATTATATTAAACGAATTGAAGAAGTTACGGGCGTACCAATTGATATTCTATCAACTGGTCCGGATCGTGTGGAAACAATGATTTTACAAGATCCTTTCGAAGTATAAAACTTACCTAAAAAATAACCGCACTTTTCCGTTAAGTGCGGTTATTCTCATAAAAATACTATTACACCATTCATATAAAAATACAAATGAATGAAAAATCGTTTTCTCTTCACTTCAAGCCTGATCCAAATAACGATGACCTTGGCATATTCTCCCAGCATAAAATAATCATACAACTGACTGAATTCGATAAATTTAACTTGAAATATAATAGCTTAAATTAATGTGACCAATCTCTCAATATTGATATTTTTTTGAGAGAGATAAGGTGTAATCTTTTATAATTAAATGGCTTTTTCATTACAAAGGAACAATTATGAAAACCTTAAGTGAGTTTATTGTCGAACGTCAAGCCGAATACCCAAATGCAAAAGGAGAACTCAGCGGCATTCTTTCTTCATTACGATTATTAGCTAAAATTATTCATCGAGATATAAACAAAGCAGGTCTAACAAATATTCTGGGACAATCCGGTATCGAAAATGTACAAGGTGAAAGCCAAATGAAATTGGATCTTTTTGCCCATAACACAATGAAAGCTGCTCTAATGGCAAGAGAGGAAGTTGCAGGTTTCGCCTCCGAAGAAGAAGAATCGTTCATTGCTTTTGATACAGAGCGCGGACGAAATGCCAAATATATCATTCTAACTGATCCTCTTGACGGTTCATCCAATATTGATGTTAATGTGTCTGTTGGAACCATTTTTTCAATTTATCGCCGTATCTCACCTATCGGCTCTCCTGTTACACTTGAAGATTTTATGCAACCTGGTAATAAACAAGTTGCTGCTGGCTATATTGTTTACGGCTCCTCAACAATGCTCGTTTATACTACTGGGCATGGCGTCAACGGCTTTACTTATGACCCTTCTATCGGTACATTTTGCCTCTCCCATGAAAATATCAAAATTCCCTCAAACGGAAAAATTTATTCGATAAATGAAGGGCAATATTTAAAATTTCCGCTAGGCGTCAAAAAATACATTAAATATTGTCAAGAAATGGATAGTCAGACTCAACGCCCTTATGCTTCAAGATATATCGGTTCACTAGTAGCAGATTTCCATCGAAATATGTTAAAAGGTGGCATTTATATTTATCCTAGTGCAACAAATTATCCGGCCGGCAAACTACGTTTATTATACGAAGGCAACCCAATGGCATTCCTTGCCGAACAAGCAGGCGGTATTGCCTCGGACGGCTATCGACGCATTTTAGATATTCAACCGACTGAATTACATCAACGTGTACCGTTATTTATCGGTTCAAAAGAAATGGTTGAAAAGGCACAAGAAATGATGATTGAATTCAAAGAATAAACGTCTTTACAGAATAAAAAAACACCAAAAGTGTGATCCTTTTGGTGTTTTTTTATTTGTTTTACCTTTTTCATTGAACGTTTCTAACAATAAAAATACTTTACTTTTTCAGTCGGCTTTAGGGTAAAATAAGATAAATTTAATTGTTAAGGAAAAAAATTATGGCATATACTACTTTCTCCCAAACCAAGAATGATCAACTCAAAGAACCAATGTTCTTTGGGCAAAACGTTAATGTTGCCCGTTACGATCAACAAAAATACGAAACTTTTGAAAAATTGATTGAGAAGCAATTATCATTTTTCTGGCGACCGGAAGAAGTAGACGTATCCCAAGATCGTATTGACTACGCTGCCCTACCTGAGCATGAAAAACATATCTTTATTAGCAATTTAAAATATCAAACACTATTAGACTCGATTCAAGGTAGAAGCCCAAACGTAGCATTACTACCGCTAGTATCTATTCCGGAGCTGGAAACTTGGATTGAAACTTGGACTTTTTCCGAAACTATTCATTCTCGCTCCTACACCCATATTATCCGTAATATAGTCAATGATCCGTCCATCGTTTTTGATGACATCGTTACAAATGAAGAAATCATTAAGCGAGCTAAAGATATTTCCTCTTATTATGATGATTTGATCAGAGACAGCCAGCTTTACGGTTTATATGGTGAAGGCACCTATCAGGTGGATGGAAAAGAATGTGCTGTTACCCTACGAAACTTAAAACGCCAACTTTATCTCTGTTTAATGAGTGTCAATGCGCTTGAAGCAATTCGTTTTTATGTTTCCTTTGCTTGTTCTTTTGCATTTGCTGAACGCAAACTAATGGAAGGCAATGCTAAAATCATCAAATTCATTGCCCGTGATGAAGCCTTACACTTAACAGGAACACAGCATATTTTAAATATTATGGCATCAGGACAAGATGATCCAGAAATGGCTGAAATAGCAGAGGAATGCAAACAAGAAGCCTATGATTTATTTGTGGCGGCGGCTGAACAAGAAAAAGAATGGGCAGACTATCTATTTAAAGACGGCTCAATGATCGGTTTAAACCGTGATATTTTGGTGCAATACGTTGAATATATCACCAATATCCGTATGCAAGCAGTAGGTTTGCCTTTACCATTCCAAGCTCGTTCTAACCCTATCCCATGGATTAATGCATGGCTAGTCTCTGACAATGTACAAGTTGCTCCGCAAGAAGTAGAAGTCAGCTCTTACCTAGTCGGTCAAATTGATTCTAAGGTAGATACCAAAGACTTTGGAGATTTTGACCTGTAACTATATGAAATAATAAAGTTTCTACAACTCATAATAGATAAGGACACTACTTATGGTGTCCTTAATTAATATACTAGAAGTCTTCATTTTCATTTAGTGCTTTCCTTCCTAAATTAAATCCTAATCTCTTTTCGCCAATTTGTGTAAATACCTATTTATAAGATAATACAACCAGATACTAAAGTAATATAGCTGGAATTAAAAAACACATCAAAGAAATTAACAATACTGATTCGGAACTAGTAGCAAGCAATGAATCGATCTATGATTGATTTTGATGAGCGACTAAAATGATTAAGCATTAAGTTAAAATAGGCATTTATACAGAATGTAGAATAGTGCTAATTCTACATTCACTATGTAAATTGCACCATTGCCGATTAGGTTTCTACTACCCGTATTCATTGTTAAAAAGGTAAAAATAAATTCAGAATATTTATTTTTAAGATGTTCAACTTTACGCCAATGCTATTTGCTATCAACAAAAATAGAATGTTTGTATAGGAATGTTTGTGCTTGAATTGAAATAATTGCTTTTTCTAATGAATCTCTTCCGATAGTTGTAGTAATAGCCGCTACACATCTTGCTTGCAGTTTATCCCCTTATTAATTAATTGAAAAATATTTTTATTTCGTACAGGGAGAATTATACAAGAAATATCTCAGCATTAATATTCTCTACATATTTTACTTAAGCCATTTTATTTAACAAAATCAATAATTTTTTGCTCGATTTGAACCTAAATAAATCGCAAATAACGTCAAGATTGTACCAAACCATTGTAATAAACTAATCGACTTATCAAGCCAAAAAGCATCAATAATAAGAGCAGCAATCGGTTCACTAAGCAACAGCAACCCGGTTAAACTTAAACTCAATTTTGGAATTGCATAGGCGATCAGTCCCCAAGCAATACATTGCATGACTACGCCATAAATAGCAATTAACCCTATATCTTTCATTGTTTTCGGATAAAGATTTTCTGCATTAAAAACTAAAGATGGTACTATCAGTACAACTGCTCCGCTTAAACTAATTATCCACATTAACGGAAACAGAGAAATAGGCTCGACTTGATGAGCTTGTCTAATCGTTGCCATTGAGCCAGCAAGACAAGCACCTGATAATAATCCAATAAAAATACCGTAATCACCTTTAATATTATGCTGTAATTCAGGTCCAGCAATAAGAAGCACACCGATAATCGCTAAAAAAAGACTGAAAATCTGAGTTTTACTCTGTTTTTCCTGGAAAAATAACCAACCGATTGCAGCTAAAAAGAAGATTTGTAAACTATTTAATAAAGTAGAAATACCCGGCCCAACAGCGTAGATACTTTCATGCCAAAATGCGAGATCAAAGGCAAGTAAAACACCAGCAAATGCCGCCCAAACAATACTTTTATAATTATTGGGCAAAGATTTTCGATACAATCGAATTAATAGCCCAAAAATAATGCTAGAAATCAATAAACGCCAAAAAGCGATAGCATAAGCTCCGACAGGAACAAATTTAACAATCAAACTGCCTAATCCGAATAAAATGCAGCCAATAACTAGTAAAATTGCCGAGTGATGATTATCAATTTTCATGTAACTTCCTAATAAGATTTAGAATATCCAACATATCCCGACCGATATGATCTGCGAGAGATTGATCTATATCCATTCTTTTTTCCTCATAACCGATTAATTTCATCCCGGCACGTTTTGCAGCAAGCATACCAAAATAAGAATCTTCAATAGCGACTGAATATTCCTTCTTTACGCCTAATTTTGCCATAGTATAACGATAAATTTCTGGATTAGGTTTGCTTTCAGTGAATTGATTTCCACTAACAATCAAATCAAAATCATCAATAATATTGCAAGCAGTTAGAATTCGCTGAATATGAGGTAATGAAGAAGAAGAGGCTACTGCTAATTTAATGCCATTTTTCTTTGCATAAGTAATAATATGCTTAATATCCTGACGAAAAATGGTTATATAATCCAAATTATCAAAAATTTGATTAAAAAAATTAACATAACGTTCGGTAATTTCTTCAAGGGGCAATGTCGAGCCGGTCATACGTTGAATAATTTTAGGGATTTCTTTTAAAGACTTGCCAACCACTTCAGTATATTCTTCTCGGCTAATATGTTCCTGTCGTTCTTTTAATTCCCGAATAAGCCTTTCTGCAGCTTGAATTCTACATATTCGGTGTCAACAATTACACCATCCATATCAAAGATAATAGCTTGTAACATTATTTTCCCCAATAGAAAAACGGTCAGATATAAAATACATTAAAATCTGACCGCACTTTTATATACTGATTAGCTCATCCGATAATTCGGCGCTTCCTTAGTAATTGTAACGTCATGGACGTGGCTTTCTTTGATACCTGCACCACTGATACGTACAAACTCAGCTTTAGTACGGAGTTCCTCAATCGTAGCACAACCGGTTAAGCCCATACAAGAACGTAATCCCCCCATCTGTTGATGAATAATTTCTTTCAAATAACCTTTATATGGAATCCGCCCCTCAATACCTTCCGGTACCAATTTATCCGCCGCATTATCCGATTGGAAATAGCGATCACTTGAACCTTTTGACATAGCCCCTAAGGATCCCATTCCGCGATAAGATTTAAATGCTCTTCCTTGGTACAGCTCAATTTCTCCCGGTGCTTCTTCCGTACCAGCAAACATAGAACCAACCATAACACAACTTGCTCCCGCAGCAATAGCTTTGGCAATATCACCAGAATAACGGATACCTCCGTCAGCAATCACAGGAATACCTCGCTCTTTTAATGCTTCAGCTGCATCTGCAATAGCGGTGATTTGCGGTACACCTACACCGGTAACAATACGAGTAGTACAGATTGAACCAGGTCCAATACCGATTTTAACAGCGCTGGCACCGGCATCAGCAAGTGCTATCGCACCCTCAGCAGTAGCAACATTACCAGCAATGATCGGTAGGTCAGGATATTTAGCACGAGTCTCACGCACTCTTTGTAGTACCCCTTCAGAATGACCATGAGAAGAATCAATTAATAACACATCAACCCCAGCTTTAACTAAAGCATCAATCCGCTCCTCATTACCTGCGCTGGCACCAACAGCTGCACCAACACGCAAACGTCCAAATTCATCTTTACAAGCATTAGGTTTACTCTCTGCTTTTTGATAGTCCTTGAGAGTAATCATTCCCTTTAACTTAAATTCATCACTCACCATAAGCACTTTTTCCACTCTATGCTCATGCATTAAGCGGAAAATTTCTTCACGAGTCGCCCCCTCTTTAACAGTGACTAAACATGATTTCGGCGTCATAAAATCGGCCACGGTTTTTGTTAAATCAGAAACGAAGCGAGTATCACGGCCAGTAATAATACCAACTAAATTAGCATCTTCATCTACAACTGGATAACCGGCAAACCCATTTTTCTTCACAATTTCGGCTAACTCTGCAAGAGTTAAGTTTGGTGAAACAGTAACAGGTTCAGAAACAATACCACTTTCAAATTTTTTCACTTTACGTACACGATCCGCCTGCCGTTCTATTGACATATTTTTATGAATAAAACCAATACCTCCTTCTTGTGCAAGGGAAATGGCTAGCTTCGTTTCCGTTACCGTATCCATTGCAGCAGAAAGCATAGGAATATTTAGACGAATAGTTTTAGTGAGTTGAGTAGAAAGGTTGGCTGTATTTGGAAGTACAGTAGAATGTGCAGGAACGAGTAAAACATCGTCAAAGGTCAAAGCCTCTTTTTTAATTCTAAGCATTGCAATATTTCCGTAAGTAAAGTTAGTGTTAAAAAATATTGCGGCGGGATTATACAGATTTTCCCTAATTTTTAAAATGAATTTTTTACAAAAAATACTTTTTTGTGCGATGATGGTACAAACTTAATTAAGGAGACAAAATGAACGTTTTATTAAATTATTTATCTGACTGCCTACCTAAAGTGCGGTCAGATATAATGAAACTTTGTAGTTTTTCTGAAATACAATTACAACAAGAGATAGAAGCTATGCGTAAGCAAGGTCTAAATATTATTGAAGATGAGTGCAATGTATATCTTGTACCTGAATTACCGCTATTAAATTTAAATAAAATTTCAACCGCACTTTCCCCATATAATATTTATTACCACTCCATTATTTCCTCTACAAATGAATTTATTTTAGACAATATGGATACGCTCCATAAAGGTGATTTGTGCTTGACCGAATATCAATCAGCAGGACGTGGACGGCGAGGAAGACAATGGTTTTCGCCTTTTGCAGGACAAATAATGTTTAGTTTTTACTGGACTCTAAATCCTAAAATGAATTTTGAAGGATTAAGCTTAATTGTCGGGTTAGCTATTGCAGAAACTTTAGAGGCAAAAGTCAAATGGCCAAATGATATTTTGCTTTTCGGACGTAAGTTAGCCGGAATATTAATCGAAATTTCCAAGGTTAAAAACGGTCAACTCAATTTAGTCATTGGCGTTGGTATCAATGTTTCAATTCCTAAACAAATCAACGTCGATCAATCTTATGCTCAATTAACAGAAATTCAACCTGAAATAAATCGAGATACATTGATCCCACAATTAATTCATAATATTTATGATCATTTAACCCGATTCGAAAAAAAAGGTATCGATCAATATATACAAAAGAAATGGCAACAGTTCGATGAATATTTCGGCAGTGAGGTTAACATCATTAAGGAAAAGGAAATTATTTCCGGCATAGCCCAAGGAATTAATGAACACGGATATATACGCTTAGCGCACTTAGAGGAGACGCTTTATTTCAATGCAGGAGAAGTATCCTTAAGGAAAAAGTAGGACACTATTAGATTAGCCAGTACGTTAATCTATAAAATGCAGCTAATTCATTGCAATGATTAACAAAATCTGCATAAAAGATATTACTGGAACTTTTAGTGTCAGAAGTACATAACAAAAAGAGCGGTTACTTTTAACCGCTCTTTCCCGTGCTATTCTAAAGAATCGGAAAAACGTTCTATTCTAGCGCCTAAAGCACGTAACTTTTCCTCAATATGTTCATAGCCACGATCGATATGATAAATCCGATCCACAATAGTTTCACCACTCGCAATACAGCCCGCTAATACAAGACTAATTGAAGCTCGTAAATCCGTAGCCATCACTTCAGCCCCAGATAGGTTTTCCACCCCGTGGCAAATTGCTGTATTACCTTCAATTTCTGCTTTTCCCCCCATACGAATCAACTCCGGGATATGCATAAAACGATTTTCGAAGATTGTCTCAGTAATAATACTTGTGCCTTCCGCTACCATATTTAACAAGGTAAATTGTGCCTGCATATCTGTAGGGAATCCCGGATGTGGCGCGGTGCGGATATTTACTGCACGAGGGCGATTTCCCAACATATCCAATGTGATTGTGTCCTCAGTAACATCAATTTGCGCCCCTGCTTCACGTAACTTATCAATCACCGCATCTAATGTATCGGCTTTAGTATTTTTACAAACTATTCTCCCGCCAGAAATCGCTGCTGCGACAAGAAATGTTCCAGTTTCTATACGATCTGGCACGATACTATGTTCACAGCCAGTCAGAAACTCTACTCCTTCAATAAAAATGCTATCGCTACCGGCTCCACTAATTTTAGCTCCCATTTTATTAAGGAATATCGCCGTATCAACAATCTCTGGCTCACGTGCAGCATTTTCAATTACGGTTTGTCCTTTAGCTAGGGTCGCAGCCATCATAATCGATAGCGTCGCGCCAACACTAACCTTTTCCATCACAATGCGAGTACCATATAAATTATCCGATACAAATGCTCTCACATACCCTTCTTGTAACGAAATTTGCGCCCCTAACCGTTCTAAACCACTAATATGCATATCAACCGGACGAGCACCAATAGAACATCCCCCCGGTAAAGAGACCTGCCCTTGTTTAAACCGTGCAACTAACGGTGCTAATGCCCAAATTGAAGCACGCATTGTTTTAACCAATTCATAAGGTGCAATAAAATGATCAATTCTGGAAGCATCAATTAATACCGCTCCATTCTCATCCCTCTCAACATTAACTCCCAATTGGCACAGGATTTTAATCGTTGTTTCAATATCCTTTAATTCAGGCACATTAGTCAATTTCACCGGTTTAGTCGCTAAAATAGAAGCGAACAAAATAGGTAATGCGGCATTTTTAGCCCCTGAAATATCAACACTCCCAGTTAAACGAGACTGTCCGTACACACGAAATTTTTGCATAGTCTTTCCTAAATTAACGTTGATGAAACATTCTGTCCATTCTCCACTTTTCTTGAGAAAAGGTTTTAATGGTTAAAGCATGAATTTCACCGGTTTTAAAATATGGCATTAAAGGTGCATAGATCATTTGCTGTTGTTTCACTTTAGACAATTCTGCTAACTCATCACTAACAACAATCACACCAAAGTGAGAATTTTCACCTTGTACATAAACTTCATTAAGTCCAAGTTGTGTTTTTAAAATTTGTTCAATTTCTTGTGGTTCCATAAAGTTAAATTTCCAAGAATAAATAAATTTCTAGTTTTTAATAAATTTGTTCAACCAAATTGATAAACCGAATAAATCGGCAAGTTTTAATAATTGAGCGGGTGGATTCATAATTACTACATTTATCTCGTTCACTTGCCCTATCTTATTTAGACAATCACAGAGAAAAGCAAACCCTGCCGAGTCAACACTTTCTATCTCGCTTAAATCCCACTCTAGTTGTTCAGGCCTAGACTGAAAAGATAAAAAAGAAGAACGCTGCTGCCATAGTGGCAACAACGTATCGCGCAATAATACACCCTTTAAACGGACAGTTATTTTGCTATTCTTTACTTCTAGATTCCAATTTAGCGTTTTTGTTTGCATAACTTATTTATTGATTGTAACTGGGGCATTTGCCGATTTCTGAATTTGAGCCGTTAACGCATCAATACCTTGCTGACGTAAAATACCGCTCCATTCATTTTGTTTAGTTACTACCATGCTCACCCCTTCTGCAACCATATCATAAGCTTGCCATTCACCTGTTTTACTGTTTTTGCGCCATTTGAAATCCAATTTGATCGGTGCTTTTCCGCCATTTTGGATAATACTCACTCGAATACTAACCAAGGTTTTATCAGTCACGTTCTTTTCCGGTTCAATTTGAATATGCTGATCTGTATAAGCGGTTAATACCTGAGCATAAGATTGTTCAATAAATTTACCGAATGCACTAAAAAATTTCTCGCGCTGTTCAGGCGTTGTCGATTTAAAATTTGAACCTAAAACTAGTGAACCAGCATAATTGACCTGAATATAAGGCAATAAATCATTACGAACAATTGTGCGTAAGTAATTCGGATCTTTTTGAATTTTTGCTTGATTCGCTTTAATATCAGAAAACAATTTATCCGAAGCCTGTTGCATTAACACATAAGGACTAGTTTCCGCCAGCGCCCCACGACTTCCTAAAAGGGTAGCTATTACAAAAGCTAAAACTGCAAACCATTTTTTCATTAAACTAAATTTCATTCCAATCTCCTAACATCATTTTAATAATATTATTGCTCCACAGCATCTGTTGCCGTTCCGGTATGACTATCTGATTTTTTATCACCATACAAGAACTGCCCGATTAAGTCTTCCAACACCATTGCGGATTTAGTGTCTAAAATTTGGCTACCGTTTTTCAACATTGCCGTTTCTCCGTCATCAAATCCCATTGTTAATGCAATATATTGTTCTCCTAATAAGCCAGAAGTTTTAATTGATAATGAACTATTTTCCGGAATTTCGTTATAAGCTTCATTTATCGCAATACTAACTTTTGGCAAATAGGATTTTTCATCTAACGAAATATCCGTGACCCGTCCAATTACTACTCCACCAATTTTTAATGGTGCGCGCACTTTTAGTCCGCCGATATTATCAAAAGTTGCACTCACTGTATAAGATTTTGACTCGCCAAACCCTTGTACATTCGCAACCCGAAGCCCAAGAAAAACTAAAGCACCGATTCCTAACAATAAAAGTAAACCGACCCCAAATTCATATTTAATACTTTGTCGCATAAAAACCCCTTGTTAACCTGCGCCAAACATTATAGCTGTTAAAATAAAATCTAAGCCCAATACAACCAACGATGCATAAACAACCGTTTTTGTCGTAGCTTGGCTGATTCCTTCCGAAGTAGGAAGACAATCATAACCATTAAATAGCGCAATCCAAGTTACGGCAATAGCAAAAAATACACTTTTGATAACACCGTTTAAAATATCATAGCCCCAACTCACAGAATTTTGCATTACTGACCAAAAGCTACCAGTGTCAACGCCCTTCCAATCAACACCGACTAATGATCCTCCCCAGATACCAACTGCAATAAAAATAAGGGAAAGAATTGGCATCACAATCATCCCAGCCCAGAAGCGGGGGGCAATGACTCTCCGTAAAGGATCAACAGCCATCATTTCTAAACTAGAAAGTTGTTCTGTTGCTTTCATTAAACCGATTTCTGCTGTTAATGCCGAACCAGCCCGTCCGGCAAATAAAAGTGCGGTTACTACCGGGCCTAATTCCCTTAATAAAGAAAGCGCAACAAGTTGTCCTAAACTGGTTTCAGCAGAAAAATCCACCAATACGACATACCCTTGTAAGCCTAATACCATGCCAATAAATAAACCGGATAATAAAATGATTAATAACGATTGCACACCCAACACATACATTTGTTTAATTAATAAGGGGGTATGTTTACAAAGTTGAGGTCGTCCAATTAACGCGCCAAACAGTACTAATCCAGCTCTTCCTAGCGTTCGGCAGAAATTAATAGCTTTACGCCCTAACGCAGAAATTATTGCAACAATCATTTGAACAACTCCTCTATATAATTTTCTGCTGGAAAATGGAAATGTACCGGACCGTCGGCCTTACCATTTAAAAATTGAATGACTTGTGAGTCCTGACTTTGCAATAATTGTTCAGAGGAACCTTCAGCAATTACTCGGCGGTCGGCAATAATATAGGCATAATCGGCAATACTCAATACTTCCTGCACATCATGAGAAACAACAATAGAAGTCAAATTTAAGGTTTCATTTAATCGCTTAATTAAACTTAAAATCACCCCCATACTGATCGGATCTTGTCCGGTAAAAGGTTCATCAAACAGAATTAAATCCGGATCTAACGCAATTGCTCGTGCTAATGCCGCTCTTCTTGCCATTCCTCCGGATAATTCTGATGGCATCAGCGCTGCTGCACCTCGCAATCCTACTGCTTCCAGTTTCATCAATACTATTTGACGGATAATACTCTCTGGCAATCGAGTATGTTCCCGAATAGGAAAAGCGACATTTTCAAAGGTAGAAATATCGGTAAATAACGCACCGGATTGAAATAGCATCCCCATTCGCTGGCGTACTTGATATAGCGCTTTATGGCTCAAACGACAAATATCCTGCCCATCGAATAAAATTTCTCCACTTTCTGCCTGTAATTGTCCTCCGATCAACTTTAATAACGTAGTTTTACCAATACCGGAAGGTCCCATAATAGCGGTAATTTTTCCCTTTTGAACACGTAAATTCAGCTTATCGTAAATAATTCGCTCGCCGCGTTTAAAAGTTAAATTTTTTACTTCAACTAAATTTTGACTCATTAAAATCTCGGTTCCTTATGAAAGTGCGGTCATTTGACTAAGTATTTTTAACAAGGTTCAATTTCCGCCTAATAACGTGATTAAGACCTCGTAAAATCACAAAAAGTGCTGATAAGAAATAAAGCGGAATATTTCCCAATACGGAATAAGGCGTTTTTCCCTCTGTGGGAACAATTTTATGAGTTAATGTCGTTTGTTCAAACTGTGGAGCTTGTGCCATAATTCCACCCCTCTCATTAATAAATACGGAAATTCCCGTATTAGTAGCTCGAATTAACGGTTTACCTAATTCTAATGCCCTCATTCGCGCCATTTGTAAATGTTGCCAAGGTCCTATTGAATTTCCAAACCAAGCATCGTTTGATACTGTTAATAAATAATCGGTCTGTTTTTTTATATTTTGTCGAACTTGTTCGCCAAAAATAATTTCATAGCAAATAGCCGGAGTAAAAGCACGTTGTTTTGCCATAAAGGAGGGCTGTACAGCCTCTCCTTGTTGAAAAGCCGACATCGGTAAATTAAACACCGAGCCAAGTGGGCGTAAAACCTGCTCAAGAGGCACATATTCACCAAAAGGAACGAGGTGATGCTTGTTATAACGATTCGGAGTATTTAATGTGTAAGATTTATCTCCGCCCAATGCGATAATTGAATTAAATAACTTTCCACTCTGATCCTCCTGAAATACTGTGCCAATCATTACTTCAGTCTTATACTGCCGACCCACTTGATCCAAGTTTTCAAGGAACGGTAATATATGATTCTCTAATGTCGGTAAAGCTGATTCTGGCAAAATAATGAGATCCGTTTTACCCAAATTATCACTGATTAATTTTTGATAGACCGCTAAAGTCGAATAAAAATAATCAGGATCCCATTTTAAATTCTGCTCAATATTACCTTGCGCTAAGGTAATCATCAGACCTCTATCTTCAACCGATGTAACAAATTTTACTTTGCCAATATAAGCACTTAGTCCTGAAATCACAATAAGTTGAGCAAGATAAGCCACGATAAATTTACCTGGCGCAGTAGATCTTCTCCCTTCAAACACTATTCCAAAAATAACTGCACTTCCCCACATAGTGAAAAAAGTCAAGCCTGTTACACCAAAAATAGGCGCAATACCAGCAAAAGGAGAATCAATTTGGCTATAACCAAATTGTAGCCAAGGAAAACCTGTAAATAGCCAACCGCGTAAAAACTCGGTAAATGTCCAAATAACAGGAAAAATAACCGCACTTTTGACCTGAAAGCGCTGAATAAGATAGGTAAATAATAAAGGATAGAGAGATAAATAGGCAGCTAATAAACCTACCAAAAAATAGCTAACGATTAGAGAAGCGCCGCCGAATTGATGAATACTAACATTTAGCCAATTAACACCGAAACCAAAAAAGCTGATCCCCCATAGAAACGTAGCCCAAAGTGCGGTCGATTTTTTCGGCGTTTTCGCTATATAAATTAAACCGAATAGAGAAACATATGCCAAGCCCCAATAATCAAAGGGAGAAAACGCCAAAACACCGAGCAATCCAGAAATAACGGCAATAATATAAATAATGTAGGGTTTCATAATAATCTTAAGTATCCGAAGCTTCCGCGATTTTTTCCATTTCCGCTAATTGCTCATCTGTTACCGTTACCCGCAACTGAACAATACGTCGACTATCTGCCGAAGTTACTTTAAATTGCAAATTCTCCAATAAAATTTCCTCACCGCGTTTAGGTAAATACCCGAAAGCCTGCATAATGACACCACCGATAGTATCAACTTCTTCATCTTCAAAATGTGTATTAAACTGCCGATTAAAATCATCAATATCTGTCAATGCGCGAACAGCATAGGTATGACGAGAAAGTTGACGAATATCAGCAATTTCTTCTTCATCAAACTCATCTTCGATATCCCCTACAATTTGTTCCAAAATATCTTCAATTGTTACTAAACCAGAAATAGCACCAAATTCATCTACCACAATTGCCATATGAAAACGTTCGGAACGAAAATCTTTAAGCATTCTATCTACACGTTTACTTTCCGGTACAATGACTGCTGGGCGTAATAATGTCGATAAATTAAAAGTTTCAGCATCTTGACGTAAAAATTTAAGTAAATCTTTTGCGTGTAAAATTCCAGCAACATTATCCCGTTCATTCGTAATAACCGGAAAACGGGAATGAGCAGACTCAATAATAGTTTCTAAGCAGTCATTAAAATCTTGTTCAGTATTAATGAAAATAATTTGAGAGCGTGGAATCATAATGTCGCGTACCCTTAATTCGGCAATCTCCATCACGCCTTCAATCATTTCCCGCGTATTTTGATCGATGAGTTCATTTTGCTCAGAATCACGAATCACCCCGACTAATTCTTCACGATTTTTTAATTCACCTTGGAAAAAACGTCCGATAAAGGATTGAATAAAAGACTTTTTAGGTTGTTCGGTTTGGTTTGAATATTGCTGCTCTTCGCTCATTATTATTACTTGGTATTAACTAAAAAATTAACGGACGGCAAAGTATAGCATTTTGAACAAGTTAGCAAAATAAAAATCACTGGTTTAACTTATTCCAAATTCCCTTAAAAATTGATTTTAGCCGCTAATTTGTGGCATATTAGCCCTACTATTCACATTGCTATTACGGCAATATTCTTCAAAATAAGGACGTCAGATGCATAAACAGCATTCTCCTGTTACAGAAAATCACCAGCATTATCAAGGGATTAGTAAAAATACGCTAATATTTATCGGCAATGTCATTTTATTTTTTCTATTACTCATCACCCTACCCTTTGAAGCAACGGCAAATAAGGGACTTGCACTATTGGCTTTTGTCGCCATACTTTGGTTAACTGAGGCAGTCAATGTTACCATTACCGCACTATTTGTTCCTATTTTGTCTGTTCTCCTCGGCTTAGTTAACAGTCGCCAAGCACTTTCTGCTTTTGCTGATCCGACCATCTTTCTATTTTTTGGCGGATTTGCATTAGCAACAGCATTAAATGTACAAAAAATCGATCAAATAATTGCGAATAAAATAATGCAACTAGCAAAAGGACGGCTATTTTTTGCTGTACTTTACCTCTTTGTCGCTACAGCTTTCCTTTCAATGTGGATGAGTAATACAGCGACAGCGGCAATGATGATACCGCTATCAATGACAATTCTCAGCCAACTTGATCGCAGTCAAGAACATAATACCTATGTGTTCGTTTTACTCGGCATAGCTTACAGTGCAAGTATCGGTGGAATGGGAACATTAGTAGGTAGTCCGCCAAATGCGATTGCCGCCTCGCAATTACATTTAACGTTTGCCGATTGGTTAAAATACGGGCTACCGGTTATGTTATTGCTATTCCCAATTATTATCGGCTGGCTCTACCTTGTATTCAAACCGAAATTAAGCCTTCGTTTTGATGCGGAGTTTGCTAAAATCCGCCTAAATAAAAAACGAATTTTAACATTAGTTATTTTTGTTTCCGTTGCCTTGCTTTGGATATTCGGCGGCTTTTTAAATCCAATTATTTCACAAGCTCTAGGCTTACCTAGTAATATCGGTAGCTTTGATAGCATGGTTGCCCTTACAGCAGCAATCGTTATTTGTGTTACCGGTGTTGCTCATTGGAAAGATGTGCAGGAAAACACTGAATGGGGCGTACTATTCTTATTCGGTGGAGGCTTAACCTTAAGCTCAGTATTAGCTAGCTCAGGAGCCAGTCGAATCCTAGCAGACGGTATTATTTTCATTATTGAAGGCGGACATTATTATATGATGGCACTGATTATTGCCGCTTTTATTGTGATATTAACCGAATTTACCTCAAATACTGCCAGTGCTGCGCTACTCGTGCCAATATTTATTTCTATTTCTGACGCACTTAATATTTCTCCGCTCGGTTTTGCAATGATTATCGGTTTAGGTGCTTCTTGTGCCTTTATGATGCCAGTCGGTACCCCCCCTAATGCGATTGTTTTTTCCACAGGTTATGTTAAACAATCGGAAATGATTAAAGTAGGAAAATTTATTGATCTAACCTGCATAGCTATCATCGCCACAATAGCCTATCTATTTTGGATATAAAATCAGATCCCATGACTAAACACTGAAGAGCGGTCGTAAAAAAATTAATTTTCGACCGCTCTTTCTTATCAAAATCTTCCTAAGCTTCACTATAGCGATGAATTAAATCACATCCAATAGTAATAGATGCTTGATTTTAGATTAACTTTCAGTTTACCTTTTCTAATTTGTTATATTGATATTATTTTCCTGCCAACAACTTTAATTACTAATTGATAAGCAACATTATTACTCTCTATCATCCTACACTTTTAAGCTAAAATCTTTAGCTCCCTTATCAATCGCATCTGTCGTATTATCATCTAAATTTACAGCGATATTAACTACCGTCAAGCCCCTACAGGCCTTGTATCATCTTGGCGATAAAACAGAGCTAGAACTGATTATCCTCTAACTAAAACGTTACCCTGCTTTGTTTAAAATTACTTCATACTTCTTGTGGGGAGATTTATATCTCAGACACAACTACGCAATACTGAAACTATTACCCAATAGAGTAATGCTTTTCAGACATAGACTCCTTTAATGCTTAATGCAATTATTGAGATTTATTCTTTCTCCTCACAAATATTCACCATTGTGATAACACTGGAAAAAATGTAATTCTCAACAATACCCTGCCTATCTTTGGAAATCAGACCTAAACACGTTGTCTAGACTTGAATTTTTATTAACTGACCGGACGATATCGTCGGTAAAGAAAAGAAATAAGAATTACAAACTATTGCTGCCTGCTTCTGCTTCTGCTTCTATCAGTGTATACCCTGAATTAGAAATTAACAGGCAAATACACCTATTTTAGGTAAGTTATCTAAAAAGCCAAGTATTTTAAATACTATATAATTTGAGTTTAGCACTGTCTTGGCTTATCCCCTTTATTAAGGGAAAATCTTCATAGAGAGAGCAATTTATCTTTTACAGTGATTTATTCACTAAAATATTACGCTTTCTTTAAAAATTCAGATTTTAACGAAAA
>MLAA01000011.1 GCA_001998905.1 Rodentibacter caecimuris
AAGTGCGGTTAATTTTTGCTGTGTTTTTTGTTCTTGTTGGTAAACCAATGCCCATATATCTTTCAGTTGGTTTAATCGGAAAGTTACAGCAACATCAAATAATTTTTCAATTAAATGTTGTCTTAGCCACAGTAATTCATAGTCAATTGAGGGCTGAGATAAGAGTTTTTGTTGCAATGGATAGGCATTACTGCTTTTATCCAGAGGAGAGATAGGAAATTTTGCAATATTAGGTGAAATAATAGCAGTCTGTCCGGCTGGACTTAATAAGAACTGAATAAATTCAAATGCTACAGTTGGATTTTGATTATTTTTATATACCGCAATAAATGCCGGAGAGGCAATTGAATCAGGAAAATAAACAAAACCTAAATGAGGTTGGTTTAAAGGACTGGCATAGCTATCAATACTGATTCCAGCGGTGGCTAGACCTAGTTTTATTTTTTCTGCAACGTTAAAGCTACGTGAGGAAATTAATGAAAGGTTGCCTGATAAGGTTAAGATATCTTTCCATCCTTGTTGCCAACCCCGTTGTTGCAATAACATTTCTAGCATAATATGGTTACTTCCAGAACGAGAGGGCGCACTGAGTAGTAGGCTATTTATATAGCCAGGCTCCATTAGACTTTCCCAATTTATTGGTTCTTTGAGTTTGCGTTCTCTAAGTAGGGTTTTATTAAACAAAATACCATAGCCTGAAAAAGCAATAACGGTTGTTGTTAGTTGTAATTTTTTCGGAGCAAGTTCATTTTGGAGCGATTGAGGTAAATAAACTAATAAATTTTTTTCCTGTAAATTTTTGAATAGGAAAGGTGAAGAGCTTAAGATTAAATCAATCTTTTCCATATTCGGTTGATTCAGGAGCCGTTGTAGGGAATGTGACGTACGATTTATTAATCGGACTTTCTGGTCTGGGAAATTTTTTTGCCATTGTTTAATGATATGTTCCGCAATATCTGGAGAAAATGTGGTGGCAATAATGATTTCATTCGCAGAAGCGCTTAAAGACGCTATCCAGCATAATCCAATAAATAATGTATGTAAGATCGAGTTTTTCATTGTAAATTTTTGTGATCTTAATCACAAATTTAGTATTTTCTTTTTTCCAATATTTTTTAATTATGACCTGAAATTAACTCAATTTCGATAGCCACTATTAAAGTTTATTAAGAGTTTAATATTATGAGTCAAACTTGACACCTTTTCTCATCAAGATGAGTCATTTGTGTATTATTTTAAGAGATTTTGTACTTTGTTTTAAACATATTAGGATGTCATTTAATTACCATGAGGTAAGAAATCCGAATGTTTAATGATTTGTTAGGAGATATATCAATGATTTCATTTTTAGCTTCTAAAGCGGGTAAACCGGTTCCCGATATAGAGGTAAGAGAACGTTATGATCGATTAAGATGGAATGCGCTATTCGGTATCTTTATTGGTTATGCAGCCTATTATATTTTACGCAATAATTTTTTATTGTCCTCACCAGAACTCATTAGTGAATTCGGATTCACTAAAAAAGATATTGGCTTTATTTCCGGTACGATGTTAATTGTATATGGTTTAAGTAAAGGCTTTATGTCAGCATTTGCAGATAAATCCAATCCGAAATATTTTATGATTTTTGGTTTAATGATGTCTGCTGTTGTTAATTTAATGATGGGGTTTAGCGCGTCATTTTGGGTATTTCTCTTTTTGTGCATACTGAATGGTATTTTCCAAGGTATGGGGGCTGGACCTGCTTATGTGGTATTAGCTAGCTGGTTTCCCCGTAAATCTCGAGGTATTACTACTGCGATGTTCAATATTTCCCATAATGTTGGAGGTGGGTTAGTTGCTCCTATTGCCGGTGCCGGTATTGCGTGGTTAGGGCAGGAACGCTGGCAGTCCGCTCATTTTATTGTGCCGATGATGGTAGCAACGATTGTTGCGATCATTTTTTATTTCTTTGGGACAGGAAGAACTTATAACGAAGGATTACCGCCGACTAGTAAAATTTTAGGTACAGAAAAAGAAGAATTAGTCGTTACTAAAGATGAAAATGTTAATTTAACTACTTGGGAAATTTTTAGAGATTATATTGTAAAAGACATTAATGTATGGTTTGTGTCTTTTATTGATGTGTTTACTTATATGATCCGTTTTGGAGTATTGACTTGGCTTCCTTTATATTTGTTAGAAACAAAAGGGTTTTCAAAAGGACAAATGGCAACGGCTTTTGCTATTTTTGAATGGGCAGCAATCCCTTCCACTTTATTAGCTGGTTGGTTAACGGATACTTATTTTAAAGGGCGTCGTATGCCACTTGCCATTATTACCCTCGTTGGTGTTGGGGCTGCAATGTTTGCTTACTGGGGAGGGCAGGATCTTTTAACTGTAACGATTGGTGCGGGTATTATAGGTTGTTTGATTTATGTACCAATGTTTTTGTCTTCTCTCCAAACCATTGAGCTTGTGCCGTCTTTTGCCGCTGGTTCAGCGACAGGTTTGCGGGGATTGCTTAGTTATATTTTAGGTAGTTTTTCAGGAACGGCGCTGTTTGGTATCCTTGCTGAACGTTTTGGTTGGAATGCAGGTTTCTATCTTTTACTTTTTGCTGTATGTGGCTGTATTTTCTGTTGTTATATGACGCATTTAGGAGTATTGCGCTTAGAAAGAAGTCAGCGACAAACTCAAAACTAATCCGTCAATAAAAGTGCGGTCAGATTTGGCAGTATTATGGCAACAACGCACAAAAACCAGTTCATCAAGAGCCTGTTTTTGTGCGGTTACTATATAATAATAGGCTTTTAGAATAAATAGCTGAAACTTAATTTAGCAGTTCGTCCGCGAGCAAAGTTATTTAATACACGTTTATCACCTTCACCTATTAGATAATAATTTTGGGTAGCTGAATCATTATTACTGTCTAATGGGTCAACATAGCGTTTATCAAAGGCATTGATAAGTTCCGCTTTAATAACAAGGTCTTTAATTGGCTCATAACTCACATAGAAATCCACGATCAGTGGTTGCTTATTAATCCCTTCTGTTTTTTTAATTCGTATGCTTTCTAATCCATAGAGATCATAAAGATATTCATATTCGGGGGTTGCTCGCTTGCTTTTGCCATAGTAGCGTATTGCTGTAGCTAAGGTGAGTTTTTTCTCAAACCAACGAGAACCTAACTCCAGTTTTCCGTAATCTCTTGGTAGTGAAGAAATTTTACTTAAACCATAAATTTGATCTAATGCTTCCTCATCAATATTATGAGGTCCTGCATCACTAAAATTAGTAGGTTGATTACTTTTTTGATAGGCATAGGATAAATTAGTAAAAAACTTACCATTATCATAGCTAAGTTCTAGTTCTAAGCCTTTTTTTCTTACGTTATAACGATAGTTTTGGAAATGAACAGTGAAAAGATAACTGTTAACATCAGCCCACTTCAATGCTTCTTTTGGCCACCAGTGGGCATAGATGTTATGAATGTAGTCTTGAATTTTGGTACGATAGAATACGAGTTTCAAACCAAAGCGGTCATCGTCCCATATTATCCCTTGTTTTGCACTATTAAATCCGAGTTGATAGGTTTTTGCTCGTTCAGGTTTCAATGCAGTATTGACGCCGACATTACTAATTTGTGAAAAATATATTTCTTGAATATTTGGCATTCTATGTGTGCGTGTATAGCTGATAAAAGGTGTAAACAATTCATGAATATCTGCACTAAGAACTGCAGAATGATTGATAGCACTACGCTTTCCTCCTTTTTTCAGAACTGGCTCGTATAGGCTGCAAGCGTAGGTATATTTATCAGAATCAAATTCTCCTGATATTTTATCGCAGAATTTATATTTATTTAGGATCTCGTGTTCGGTATAGTGGCGTAAATACTCTTCATAGTCGTAAAAATATCCTAGATAGTCTCCATTAAAACGATAGTTTACCCAATTAATATTATAATCTAACTGGAAAATATCTTTTTTAAGATGGTTGTCGATATACAATGTTGTAAATTTTTGTTTACCGGAAGGCTGAAAAATCGATGATTTACGCGGTAAAAGATCTTTCGAGCCAAAGTAACTTTGTCCATAAAACAGACCGAATTCTTCAGGAAAACGATTTTTAGTGTATTTATTGATTAATAAATTAACCCCCAATGTTGTATCAAGCTCAATCTGTTTTGGCAGAGAAAATGAAAAATGGTTGTTAATGTCTATTGAATCAGAGGAGTGATCAGCTTGTAGATAATCCTTAACTTCTTTACCTGAAAAACGGCTGCCTTTAGCGTATTTTTGTTTGCTAGTATTATGAGAATATAGCAAATTTAAATCAATAAGATTACCTAGAACAAAATTGTAATTTAGCTGATATGTTTTATTTTCAATTCTTCTGCCAGCTAAAAAATTATTGTAATTGCGATGTTGCAACGTCAGTATATGATGGTCATCTAGATACTCTATTTTTGCTAAATGGCTTGTTGAGCGTTGCTGTAAAAATTTAGGATCGAAGGGTGTTGTATCATATTGTTGATTAGTTTCTCTCCATATTTTTTCAAAATAAGGTAAGCAGCTGGAACCGTATGCTTTAAGGCAATATTCGTTTAACTTAGGAGGGGTAATCCATGTACCATTCGGACCTTCTTTTAATCCCTTAAATAAAAACTCATCACGTTTGAGCCCGTATAAAATATCTTTTCCCATATCGCGAATACGTTGCCCACCACCAATTTTATAATCTTGTGATATTTCACGTTTACTGACGCCATAAAGTGCGCCGATATAGCCTCCGTTGTCTAATCCTTGGCGATAAGCTCCCGTAACCATATAATCATATTTTGATTTATTCGTTCCCGTACTTCCTTTAAGAAGAAGACCGAATTTATCTTCATTTTTGACAACATCATTTACACTGATAGTTCTAAAATTTGCTGAACCATTAAGTGCGTTTAAGCCATTTTTACCGCTAAATGTTCCCTTAGTTAAATCTAAACCTGCAATGAAGTTAGAATCTAATAGTGCACCAAATTGTGATGATCCTGACGAGCGCCCTTCTCCGTCTGATGCGCTAGCATAAAATGTTTGAGTTACTCCGTCGATCATAGAATTAGCGCGACCAAAACCGCTATCTCCACGAATATTTAATGATAATACGCCCGAGCTCTTATCCTGTTGTGTAAATGCTCCCGGCATACTACGTATTGTTTCATCAAGTGTTTCTGTGGATTTATAGATTTGTTCCTTATTACTAGAAGCTGTAGCCTGTTTGAATATTTTGAAATTAGATTTTTCTCGCCCCTCTTCTATTACATCTATTTGATCTAGTTCAGCTAATGAACTTTCTGCATAAGCTAAATTGACTGAGGTGAATAGTGGGATAACTGAAGCATAGCTTCCCCATTTTTTTCTTATTTTCATTTGATATTGCTCCTTTATTAAAAAAAAGGACGAGATGATAATAATTATCAATTTAATTGTAAATAGGAATTATTTAGACTCACTAAAATATTTAATATTATTTCTTTTTGATACACTATTCCGTGGATATTCAGGATTAATTGATAGTAATTATCGATAGGTGAAGAGTAGAGATAATTACATTACTTCTATTACGTTTTATTTTTCAATGTTCCATGAAATTTCAGGAGAGATTAGATAATTTAATGTTTGTAGGACATATCTACCAACATGTTAGATAGGACATTGAAGCAGAGAATAAACAAAAATAAACCCACTACCTTTGCTTTGAGAATAGTGGGTTTGTCTGCCTGTAAAAATGCAGTCAAAATTGACCGCACTTTATATTTCGGAAAAGGAATTATTGTGTGCTAGTACTGGTTGTTGTACGGCTTGCACGTTTACGTTCATTTTCTGTTAAAAGCTTTTTACGGATTCGGATTGATGTTGGCGTTACTTCAACCAATTCATCATCGTCAATAAATTCAATCGCTTGTTCAAGTGTAAATTTAATCGGCGTGGTTAATACAATCGCGTCATCTTTTCCTGAAGCACGCATATTGGTTAGTTTTTTACCTTGTAAGCAGTTTACGGTTAAATCGTTAGAACGGCTGTGAATACCGATGATCTGCCCTTCATAGACATCAACACCGTGCTCAATCATTAGTTTTCCACGCTCTTGTAAACCAAAGAGTGCGTAAGCCAATGCTTTACCCGCACCATTAGAAATTAATACGCCATTTTTACGTTGTCCAATCTCTCCCGGTTTTATTTCATCATAGTGGCTGAAACTAGAGTAGAGTAAGCCAGTTCCTGACGTCATGGTCATAAATTCTCCGCGGAATCCGATTAAGCCTCGGCTAGGAATAATATATTCCAAACGTACTCGACCTTTACCATCAGGAATCATATCTCGTACTTCACCTTTTCGAATACCGAGCGCTTCCATAACAGCACCTTGATGTTGCTCTTCAACATCAATTGTTACTTGCTCATAAGGTTCTTGTTTGCGACCTTCAATTTCGCGATAAATAACTTTTGGACGAGAAACTGCGAGTTCATATCCTTCGCGGCGCATATTTTCGATTAACACGGAAAGGTGTAACTCGCCACGGCCAGATACACGGAATTCGTCAGGGTTTGGTGTTTCTTCTACGCGTAATGCAACGTTATGAACAAGTTCTTTATTGAGACGTTCAAGAATTTGGCGAGAGGTTACATATTTCCCTTCTTGACCGGAGAATGGGGACGTATTAACACAGAAAAACATTGTTACGGTCGGTTCATCTACACTTAATGCTGGCAGTGCTTCTACATTATTGATATCACAAATCGTATCAGAAATATTTAGTTCACCTAAGCCGGTAATTGCAATGATATCTCCTGCACAGGCAATATCGGCTTCATAGCGTTGTAATCCTAAATGACCTAATACTTGTCCGATACGACCGTTACGGGTTTTTCCCTCACTATCAATAATAGTTACCGGTTGATTAGGCTTTATCGCACCGCGTTTAATCCGTCCAATTCCAATAACACCAACATAATTATTATAGTCTAATTGTGAAATTTGCATTTGGAACGGTGCATCCAGTTCTACTTTTGGTGGTTCAACGTGTTTTACAATGGCCTCAAACAATGGCGTCATATCAGACGCAAGCGCTTCGTGTTCAAGCCCTGCTACACCATTTAATGCAGAGGCAAAAATAATTGGGAAATCTAACTGTTCATCAGTTGCGCCAAGATTAACAAATAAATCAAAGACTTGATCCACTACCCAATCAGGGCGAGCACCCGGACGATCAACTTTATTGATAACAACAATAGGTTTTAAACCATGGGCAAAGGCTTTTTGTGTAACAAAACGAGTTTGCGGCATCGGACCGTCAAAAGCATCAACAACAAGTAATACGGAATCCACCATTGAAAGTACCCGCTCCACTTCACCTCCAAAGTCGGCGTGTCCCGGTGTGTCAACAATGTTGATACGGTAATCATTCCAGTTGATTGCGGTATTTTTAGCAAGAATGGTAATACCGCGTTCTTTTTCTAAATCATTAGAGTCCATTACACGCTCATCAACATCACCTCGTTGAGATTCAAAGGTACCTGATTGTTGTAAAAGTTTATCAACAAGAGTGGTTTTTCCGTGGTCAACGTGTGCAATAATAGCAATATTGCGAAGTTTATTAATATCAATTTGATCTGTCATTGTCTGAAATCTTTATAAAGCAAGTGAAATTTATCTTACAACCGTAAGCCGATTGTCCGAACTGCCATTGTCGGAAACTATATTAAAACTTGATGTTTTATGACCGCACTTTGCCGACAATGGTGCAAAAAAGGGCAGAATTATACCTGATTTATCACTACTTCGCTATGTAGTTGGCACTGAATAAATAAAATAAATCAAATGCTATTTTTGGGAGGCTGTTCTATAATATTACTTAATTTTCATTACGCCTTATAGAGGATTTTTCAATGTCAAAAGCCAATGCAATCGCCAATGTATTTAGATTAATCGAAGAAAACGATATTTGTTTCGTGTTACTTCGTTTTACAGATATTAAGGGTAAGGAACACGGTGTATCCATTCCTGTATCTCTTGTTGATGAAGATATGTTTGAAGACGGTAAAATGTTTGATGGATCATCTGTTGAAGGCTGGAAAACCATTAATAAAGCCGACATGCTATTAATGCCTATAGCAGAGACTGCGGTAGTTGATCCTTTTGCACAAATCCCCACTCTTTCTATTCGCTGCAGTGTTTATGAACCGACAACGATGCAAAGCTATGATCGTGATCCTCGTTCTATTGCTATTCGTGCAGAAAACTATATGCGCTCAACTGGTATCGCAGATGAGGCGTTCTTTGGTCCAGAACCGGAATTTTTCTTATTTGATGATGTTCGTTTTGATGTGTCGATGAATCGTAACGGCTATCAAATTGATGATATTGAGGCGGCTTGGAATACTAATAAAAAATATGAAGGCGGTAATAATGGATACCGCCCACTGAAAAAAGGTGGTTATTGCGCAGTTGCTCCGGTTGATACTTCCCATGATATTCGTTCCAGAATGTGTTTAATTTTGGAAAAAATGGGGTTAGTTATAGAAGCTCATCACCATGAAGTTGCTACTGCAGGGCAAAATGAAATTGCTACAAAATTCAATAGCTTGACACTCAAAGCGGATGAAACCCAAATCTACAAATATGTTGTGCAAAATGTTGCATTTGAACATGATAAAACGGCATGTTTTATGCCGAAGCCTCTTACGGGTGATAATGGTTCAGGAATGCACTGCAATATGTCATTAAGCAAAAGTGGTCAAAATATTTTCCAAGGGGATAAATATGCCGGGTTATCCGAAACTGCACTTTATTATATCGGAGGAATCATTAAGCACGCTAAAGCGTTAAATGCCTTTACCAATCCTTCGACCAATTCTTATAAACGGCTAGTTCCGGGCTATGAAGCACCGGTATTATTAGCTTATTCTGCTAGCAATCGTTCTGCGTCTATTCGCATTCCGGCGGTAACCAGTCCAAAAGCAATTCGTATTGAAGCCCGTTTTCCGGATCCAATGGCTAACCCGTATTTAGCGTTTTCTGCACTGTTAATGGCAGGTTTGGACGGTATTATCAATAAAATCCACCCAGGTGATGCTATGGATAAAAATCTTTATGATCTGCCGCCAGAAGAGTTGAAAGATATTCCGGCAGTAGCCGGCTCTCTTGAAGAAGCATTAAATGCACTAGAGCAGGATTATGAATTTTTAACTAAAGGAAATGTATTTAGTAAAGAATTTATTGAAGCTTTTATTCGCATTAAACGTAACGAAGTAGAACGTCTAAATATGACGCCTCATCCGGTAGAATTTGAAATGTACTACGCGTAAAACGAATTTCAATAGTATGAATTAATTTACAGTAGGAAGTTTTTTATAAAAATAGGGCTCTAGGGATTAGAGCCTTATTTCTATGTTTCAGCTTATTGAATTTTGTTTTGTGTAATTACTGAATTAGACCGAAAGATATCGAATATTATATAGTAGTAAATACTCAAAAAACTTTGCAATAAATAGGCTAAGTAAGGTGTATCTAATTGATGATATATTTAAAGAAGTTATACGTCTGCATGGCGTTCCAATTAAAATTACGATCAATGTGTTAGCCTTTAAATTATTTATTTCAGGGTCATTTAGGTTCATGCAAAAATGTTATCATTTTTGACCGCACTTTTTCCGATTTTGTTTTTTGTACGGAAGTAGGACTTTATTGTAAAAGCTACCATTTATTTGTGTTTTATTCAGATGATATTGACGATAAACAGCAAATAGTTTGGGATTTGGGGGCTCGGGCTTCATCCAAAACTCATTAAGCGTTCCTTGATGAGTTAATCCTACAAAGTCATAATTTGCTCGCCCCAATGTTTTTACCGGCATATTATGGAGTAGTGCAGATATTCCACTTGTACTATTTAACGTTACCATCCCCTTACCATAACGGAGAAAAACCGGCATAGGAACATCATGAACATAGAAAATTCGGTTTAACATATGGGGATATTTCTCACAAAAAGCTTCAATGACATCAGAATAATCAATGAAGCCTCGATCCATGGGATGGTGCTTTACGATTAAATTGGTATCAAGAGGGGAGTAGTGCGCGAAAGATTCTAATACATCGCATAAAAAATCTTTTACACTAGAATAATCGGCATGCACTTGTACTTGGCTGTCATTATAGACTTGCAAAGGAATAATAAAAAAGTTTCCAAACTCACCTTTCTGCACTCGTTTTGCAAAACTTTTATCATGAATAGCATAATAAATTCGTTTAAACCCTGAAATTACCCATAATTTAATGTAATAGGAGAGTTTAAACTGTTTATGATTTTGATAATAGGGATAGTGTTTGGCTTTTAAATTAGCTGCAACATAGTATTGAGTGGCACATTTTGCTATCGGCAAGAACCCTTTTGCAAGAGGCTGGGGAACATGAGCCTCGGGTAGTTTCTCTGTGTAGGAAAGAAAGAATTCTGCATTTCTTGGAATAGGAGAAAATGCATTTACGCCTTTTTTTTCAAAAGTAATATAATCAGGACGAAAATATCCTTCTTCAAACACCCAAAAGTTAATATTCAAGCGGTTTGACACAGATTTTGCGATTTTGTGATATTTCCGATTATCACCAAAGCAAATAATATTATCAATTTGATGATGTTGGCAGAGCTGAATAAGATAATTTGAAAAATGCACTAATTTATCTTGAAAATAAAAAACATTTCCTTCCGATTTTCGATAAAAGTAATCATCCCCAGCATTAAAATTACACTTATATACTATTTTATCTTGTTTTTTTAGCCATCGAGCAAAGTCAGTAAAGAATGAACCGACCGGACCTTGCAATAGCAGAATACGGCTCGATGATTCAATTAATTCATCAAGGTTATGGTTCATATATTTTCCTATTTATCTCAAAGTTTGCCATAGTTGTCTTAGTTTTCCCCATTGCTTAACGAGCCAGTAGCGGTGAATATTTGCTGCATTGCTTCGTTTGTTTTTTTGCTGATTCAGACAATAAATAGCGCGTTCCACATTTACCAAATGCTTTTGGTTTGGATCAAAATAAAGCGGATAATAAATTAATGTAGCGGCAATTAATTCATGCAAATTTAATTTGCGCTTTCTGCGTGGTAATGGTAAATGGTCAATCGTTAATCCCCAGCCAGAATAAAACGGCAAGCCGTAACAATGGACGGTTTTATGGCGTAAAAGTGCTTCGAAACCTGCTAAAGAAGTCATTGTGTGTATTTCATCTGCTTGATTGATACAATCTAAAATATTCGCCTTTCTCACAATTTTATTGGCAAATTTGATGACTTGCTCTTCAGGGATCTCTCCTTTGCGATTCCCACTAACTACATCCGGATGAGGTTTATAGATGATATAGGCATTTGGATTTTGCTCTCTTACTATTTTAAGTAAGGATAAATTATCTTTGATCTGGGGTGAACCAAATTGAATAGAGGCATCATCCTCTACTTGTCCAACCACTAAAAGTATCGTTTGACAGCTAGATTGAACCGAGAAATTTGGCGAACCGACATTATATTTGCCTATATGAAACAGAATTAATGCCTGTCTTAATTGCTCTGCTCGTGCTAAATCCTGTGAACTAAAGGTTTTATTTTGCAGAATATTTTCTAAGCGAGAAGGTTTTTGAGCGTTAAAATAGATGCCAAGATCGTCTACTACCAGCGATAAGGGCGCAACTAAATTTGAGCCAAGTCCGACTGAGCGGATAAAGCCGTCTTCTATTCTTAAAGTTGGTAACCTGTACTGTTTAGCGAATGCTAGTATTTCCTTATTCCCTTCACTCCAAATCAGTAATTTTGTTGACCTGAGCGATTGGTTAGTAAGCCTCTTTCTAAGTTTGGTTACATTTGATACAAAATGTAGTCGGCAATTCGGTAGTTGGAAAAATGGTTTAATCACAGCCTGTTTCCATAGGGACATACCAACACAATATAGATTGCCGCTTAGATAACTGTCTTGTCGTTTTATTTCAATCAGATAATCAATTACATCAAAAATTGTACCGGGTTTTCCAGTATAAGGGTTGATATAACGACTGTAACGAAAATAGGCAGCATAAAACAGTGCTAAAATTGACCGCACTTTTCTGCGAGAACTTTGGTGTAATTTAATTGTGTTGGGATGACGATCATCGGTTAGTCCCCAGCCAGCAAACCAAGGTACACCAAAGGTTACTACCGGTTTATTTAACAGTAATGCTTCAAAACCCATTTGTGAAGTTACACAGTAAACCTTTTCTGCAATGTTGAGCAACGATAATGGGCTGACATCTTGAGAGAATAGGCAGACATTAGCATATTTTTCGGCAATTTGAGTTAAGTAACCCTTTTTTTTACCACTAATCACATCAGGATGGGTTTTTACCCAAATGTTAGCTTGCGGATTCTCAGAGATTGCACTGTCAAGCATTTGTATAAAGTGAGTTACATCGGCTTGACCATATTTAACAGCCATATCTCCAACGGTTTGATCGATCACTAGTACCACCGAATTGTGAGGAGCTTTTGTTAAATCGGGAGCATGATTATATTTGGATAAATGGTACTTTCGGAGAAGGGATATTGCTCGAATAGCTTCGATTTCTTGCTCATCACTTAATTTAGATTCAAGAATAATTTGTTCAAGTTGAGACGGGCGAGTTGTATCATAGTAAATCCCTATTTTATCCACTACCATTGAAAATGAAGGATAATTCTGTACACCAAGACCTAAGGAACGCAGAAAGCCGTCTTCTAAGTACAGTAAATTATTAGCAAAAGCAGATAAAAATTTTTGTCTGCTTTCGTGTTTTTTCCCCCATAAAAATAAATTTCCTGCTACTTTCTCGTGGTTGTAGAGGAAGTGATGTAATCTAACACGCTGTTGCCATAAGCCAAAACTCGCCAATATCATCGCTTACTTTCAATCACCTGCTCAATTTGCTGTAAAAATTTTTGCCAAGTAAAATTATTTAATACAAAATCCGCTCCGGCTTTTGCCATTTCAAGATCTTGCTTAGAAGCACCGAATTTCAAACGTTCAAAAAGCTCAACTGCTTGTTCTTCAGTATGGACAATATGGCAATAGTCCTTAAATAACTTATCCATCGCTAAACTTGGTGTTGAAACCAATATTCCACCACATGCCAATACCTCAACCACCCTACGGGAAAACATTGTTGGCGAATCCTCAACGGTATTCACATTTAAAGAAACTTGATAACGGCGAAATATATCGGCAGTTTGTAAATAATCAACAGAAGGTTCAATCGTTAAACCAAATTCTTCCGCAGGATAACGATAATTTGAGGATTTTCTATCCGAATTTCGATCAAAAATTGTTATCGGCAATTTTGCTTTTGCCGCTGCCGAAAATAACATATTTTGCCGCTCACGCCGTTTATCGTGAATGTGCTGGCTATAACTTCCCACAAAATTGGCAGCTAATTTCTGAAAATTAAAGCCCTGATAATTATGGATTTTCGGTTGTACAGGAAACATAGCGACATTAACAGTGGTTGATTCCGGGACGAGCGCTCTATATTTTTCCACACAGTTTTGATCTACCGTAAAGATATGGTCAAAATGCTTTGCCGAATCAATAAAGCGATCAAAATGTACCCCATCTTCCTTATTCCAGAACACAGTAGGAATACCTTTAGATTTGGCTTTCTCAACTAATCGTACCAATTTTTCATTGGTACGATTGGGATAATCTGGATAAGAGGCTATTTTATATTTCCAAGAATTTTGATTACCAAACCATGCAGCTTCAACAAATAGGTAGTATGCTTGTCTACTAAAAAATAGAGAGGGTAGTCTATATTTAATTTCTAAATTTTCATATTGAAGGCTTTTTTCAGTAATAAAATCTGAAATTAAAAAAATTCTCATATGCTATAATCTAAATCTTTCATTACTCGATTAATATACTTTATTGTGGTATATTTATCTAATGGGTTATGTCCTAAGGTACTATCATTATAAAAAATAATTTCTAAATTAATATCTTGTTGGCTATTTCTCAATTTATTAATGAAAGGAAAAAATTGTGTATCCATATCATGTTTACAAGAT
>MLAA01000012.1 GCA_001998905.1 Rodentibacter caecimuris
CCTGACGAATTGACGCGCCGAAACGTTGTTCAAGTATATGGGCTGGCACTTTTCCTTTACGGAAACCGTCTACTCGTACATTTTTTGCCGCTTTTTTAAATTCTTCACGCACCGCTTTAGCGACAGTTTCTGCCGGGACAGTAATCGCCACACGGCGTTCTAAACCCTGAGTCGTTTCAATAGTTAATGACATTTGTTACCTCAATAATTAATTCACAGTCGGCTATAAGACCTACCGTATATGCTGTTTGTAAAATAAAGTTAAAAAGACGCTGAATTATAGCGAAAGAAAGGAGTGCCGTCGATAAACCACGCTGAAAAAGATAATTTTTATGCAATTGGAAGGGGAAAGTGCGGTCGATTTTGACCACACTTTTGTTGATCGAATTATAAACTTTTTGGTAAGCGGATTTTTTGCCCTGGGAATATTTTATCCGCATCTTTAATTACTTCTTTATTTGCTTCTACGATAGCAGTATATTTTGCTCCATTACCGTAGGTTTTTTCTGCAATTTTCCATAACGTATCGCCTTTTTGAATCGTATAAAACGCGTCATCGTCAGATAAAGTTTCGCCTGAACGAATAGTTGCTGCGTTAGTTACCGAAGAGATACCTGCAATATTGCCTGCCATTAAAATCGCTTTTTCTAATGCTTCGGCGGACACTGCTTCGCCTTGAATATTTGCTACACCGTTCTCAACTGTTACTTGTACATTTTCTAAGCCCGGATTATCTTCGGCAATGTGTTGAGTAACTGCTTGAGAAGCTTCTTCTTCTTTTGAAAATAATTTCTTACCGATATCACTGACGAAATCAAATAAGCCCATTTTATACTCCTTGAGTTTAGTTAAAAGGAATTTCACAATACTTAAGTTTTTTATTAAAGTCTATGAAAAATTCAAATTTTAGGGATTTTTAAGATAGAATACTGCGAAAAATGATTTATTTAAAAGGAAAAAAATTATGCGTTGGCAAGGGCGTCGAGAAAGTTCCAATGTCGAAGACAGACGATCTTCTGGGGGAAATTTTGGAGGGGGGAAAGGTAGTGGTATTCTCGGTTTAATTGTTTTATTGGTTGGGGCATATTATGGTGTGGATTTATCCGGCTTAGTGGGTACGCCGGATTTTGGTTCTCAAGTGTCATCGTTAGAGAGCCAGCAGGAACAAGAATTAAGCAGTCTCTCGCGAGTAGTACTAGCGGATACAGAAACGGTTTGGGGAAATTATTTTGTTCGTATTGGAAAACATTATAACGAGCCGACAATGGTTTTATATAATGGTGCAACACCGACTGCTTGTGGCACTGGGCAATCGGCAATGGGACCTTTTTATTGTCCGGGGGATCATAAAGTTTATCTTGATTTATCGTTTTACAATGATATGAAAAATCGGCTTGGTGCAGCGGGTGAGTCAGCATTTGCTTATGTTATTGCGCACGAAGTTGGGCATCATGTTCAGAATTTATTGGGTATTTTACCGCAAGTTCATCAGGCTCAGCAGGGCACGAATAAAAAACTAGCCAATCAACTTTCAGTAAAATTAGAGTTGCAGGCGGATTGTTTTGCTGGAGTGTGGGGATATCAAGCAATGAAAAATGGTTGGTTTGAACAGGGGGATTTGGAAAAAGCCTTCAATGCTGCCGAAGCCGTAGGGGATGATCGTTTACAAAAACGTAGTCAAGGTTATGTGGTTCCCGATAGTTTTACTCATGGTACTTCGGCGCAACGTTTAGCTTGGTTTAAGAAAGGGTTGCAAAGCGGAAATCCAAGCCAATGCGATACTTTTCGTGAATAGGTTATTCGTTTTATATCAGTAGTGAATTTAACGGGGCGAGGTTTAGATAAACTTCGCCCCTTTTGCCGACACTTCAAGAATGGAGGCATAGTTTTTTTTCCAATCCCCTAAAACGATTCGGGTGTAGTTTTCGTATTGATGAATTGCTTCGCGGTGAGTATGTCCATGTATTAAACGAGTGACATTGAATTCTTGAACTTTTTGTTCGGTAAAGGCTAAATTTACATCCATAATCCATGCTGATTTATATTGTTTATCTTGTTGGCTTCGGCGACGGATTTTTTCTGCGATTTTTAACCGAATTTTCAAAGGAAGATAGAGGAATAAACGTTGGCGCCAAGGTTGGTGTACTTTTTGGCGAAATTGTTGATATTTTATATCGTCCGTGCATAGAGTGTCGCCGTGGCAAAGTAGAGTTGGTATACCGTATAACTTAAGTCTTTGATAGTCGGGTAATAGCTGTAGACCGGTTTGTTCGGCAAATTGTCTGCCAATTAAAAAGTCTCGATTTCCATGAATAAAGTAACAAGGAATGTTAAGGCTGGTAAGCGATTTGAGTGAGTTCTTCACTTGAGTGATTAAGTCGGATTGTTCGTCATCACCAATCCAAAAATCAAATAAATCTCCTAAAATATAGATTTGCTCGGCCTGAGGAGCCTGCTTTTGCATAAATTGGAGGAAAAGTGCGGTTAATTCTGGCTGTGTTTCACTTAAATGGAGATCGGCAATAATATAGGTTTTTTTCATAGAACTTTCTCGAATTTTTTGCTTAGGTTAGCACAAATTCCAGCCTAATTTGTTATACTGCGACTAAAATTTATTTTAGGTAAAGATTATGTTGAAAATATTGCGAATTTTAGTCGTAACTTTTTGTTGTATTCTAATTTGTGTATTCGGAACGATTTATTCTTTTATTCATTTTAGAAATCCAAGTAATGTTGGAATTGTTGCTCGTTGGTTCGGGCGTTTATATCCACTGTTTGGTTTAACTGTTGAACACCGTTTTCCCTCAACACAGATTCCTACACGTTGTATCTATATCGGCAACCATCAAAATAACTATGATATGGTAACTATTTCTTATATGGTTCAGTCAAGAACGGTTAGTGTAGGCAAAAAAAGTTTAATTTGGATTCCATTTTTTGGATTAGTGTATTGGGTAACAGGCAATATTTTAATTGATCGCGATAACCGTTCTAAAGCACATGGTACCATGTCGGAGCTAGCTCGTCGCATCAATGATGATAATCTATCTATTTGGATGTTTCCGGAGGGAACTCGTAGTCGGGGACGCGGTTTACTTCCTTTTAAGACTGGTGCATTTCATGCAGCTATCGCAGCAGGAGTGCCGATTGTTCCCGTAGTGTGTTCAACTACGCATAATAAGATTAATCTTAATCGACTTAATAACGGCAAGGTCATTTGTGAAATGTTAGCTCCGATAGAGGTTAGTAGTTATAGCAAAGAAAATGTGCGTGAATTGGCGGAGTATTGTCATCAAATTATGGAAAAACGCATTGCTGAATTAGACGAAGAGATTGCTCAGGGATAATGAAATGGTGAATTTAACCCGTCGGCAATTATTGAAAACAGTCGCCGTTTCGACCGCACTTTCTGCTATTTCTTTACCGGTTCTGGCGGCTGAACGTCGCCCTCTAATTATTCCCTCGTTAATTGATACGCGCCGTGGCCGCCCTATTGTACTAAATATGCAAGAAACAAAATTTGCCTTAGATGGTAAACATAAAGTTGATGTATGGGGATTTAACGGTAACTATTTGGGACCGACAATTAAAGTAAGAAAGGGCAGTTTTGCCAAGTTAAATTATTATAACAATCTTGTTCAATCCGTTGCATTGGGGATTCAGGGATTGCAAACTACAGGAGAATTGTTCGCAGGAGCAGCTCATATATTAAAAAAAGGGCAAAGTTGGTCGCCTATTATTCCGATTGAACAAGCGGCTGCAACTTGTTGGTATCATTCTACAACATTGGCTAATTCTGCTTATCAAACTTACCGAGGGCTTGTTGGTATGTGGATTGTAGAAGATGAATTGTCATTAAAATCTTCACTTCCGCAGAAGTACGGTGTAAATGATATTCCGCTAATTTTGCAGGATATGGCATTTAATAGCGCGGGCTTGCAATTATTTAAGCCAAACCAACCGCAATTTGTTGGAAATCGATTATTGGTAAATGGTCAAGAGGCACCGTATCTAAATGTAGCTCGAGGCTGGGTTCGACTACGTTTATTGAATGCTTCAATTTCCCGTGCTTATGATTTGCAGTTTGAAGACCAAAGAGCATTTTCTTTAATTGCTGGGGATTTAGGTTTTTTGAATGAACCTTTGCAGCTCAATTCACTTCATCTTGCTCCTGGTGAACGGGCTGAAATTTTAGTTGATTTGAATGAAGGCGGTAATGTCGCACTAATTAGTGGTGCGCCTCGCCATATTTTAAGTGCGATAAAAAATGTATTTAATGATAGTGAGCTTACAGATAATACGGTATTAGAGTTGCGTCCAGAAGGTGAATTCTCCGCATTCAATAATAAACCAACTTTCCAATTTCAAATGGATACTTTGACACAATTAAGTCAAAATGTGAGTCTAGAGCGTCATTTTCATTTAGAAGTAGCGAATGGATTGATTAATAAACAAAGCTTTGATCCTCGCCGAATTGATGTGCAAGCAAAGCTAAACTCAATTGAACGTTGGGTATTAACTTCTTCATCTCCGATAGGTTTTTGTATTAAAGGGGCTAAATTTATGATTGAGAAACAAGGAAAAAATCTATCAACTCATTCCGTTTGGAAGGATACGGTTTGGATTAACGGAGAAGCACATATTCTAGTAAAATTTGAACATCCGTCATCAAATAATTTTCCTTTTATTTTCGGCTCATCTAATTTAATGTCGGCAGATATGGGATGTGTAGGTTTGATAGTCGTTCAGTAGTTATTGTTCGACAAATACTTTAATTTTTATTTATAGGGATAATTTTTTATGAAAAAGACATTTATCTTTCTTTCACTAGGGACACTATTTTTAACAAGTGGCGTCTCTGCTGAGGAAAGTACGGAACAAATTACACTACCAGAATTTTATTTGACTGTTGTAAGGACAGTAGATAATCAGCCTAGCGATTTACAAACTACGAAGGTTTCTCGTTCGGCAATAGATCAAAAATTATGTTGGGTCGGTAAAGGTGATTTCCCAGAGAAAGTAGAGGTTACCGAGATATTAACTTCTCCAGAGAAAATTTCTGTGGAAGTGGAAGAGGGGATATCAAAAACAAGCAATAATGGAAAAACCCATACCTTGACTTCAACGGTGAATTCCATTAAAGATCAAAAAGCAGTAACTCGTTGTTGGACATTTGAGCAAAATGATCCAAAGGGGAAATATACTATTCAAGTAAAAGCTCACAATATTCAATATAAAGAAGCTGTATTTGAAGTTTCAGACTAATAAAGTGCGGTCAAAAATTTAATTATTTTATCGTTGAAAATACCAAGATAGATTGTCTTGGTATTTTTATTTTAGAGCTAGATCAGAAAAGTGAGGTAGAATTCTTATTTATCTAGTCATTACTACCTATTTTGAGTAAAATTTGCCGAGTTTTTTATTAATCTGTCTGTTTAGGAGAACCTATGAATTTCCCTAATATTGCTTGCCAAGTCATTGAAAAACTTGGTGGAAAAGAAAATATTGCCACTGCGGCACATTGTGCGACACGGCTTAGAATTGTGTTGAATGATGAAAGTAAAGTTGACAAGGAGGCAATCGATAACATTGAGGGTGTCAAAGGTCAATTTTCGGTAGCTGGGCAGTATCAAATTATTTTTGGATCTGGCACTGTGAATAAAGTTCATGCTGAATTAGTTAAATTATTAGGTATCGGAGATGTGAGTAAAGCAGAGGTGGCGGAAGCTGCCACCAGTAATCAAAATATATTACAGCGTATTATTAAAGGCTTAGCGGATATTTTTGTGCCTATCATTCCGGCAATTGTTGCTGGTGGTTTATTGATGGGTATTCATAGTATGTTAACTGCAGTTGGCTTCTTCTGGGATGATGCCTCCGTTGTGGGCAAATATCCGCATATTTCGGATTTGGTTGATTTTATTAATACGATTGCTAATGCTCCTTTCGTATTCTTACCCGTTTTGTTAGGTTTCTCAGCAACTCGTAAATTCGGTGGAAATCCATTCTTAGGGGCGGCATTAGGGATGTTATTAGTTCATCCTGCTTTAGCAGACGGTTGGAACTATGCGAAAACCTTAATGGAGGGCAATATCAAATATTGGAATATATTTGGATTGGAAATAGAAAAAGTCGGTTATCAAGGTACGGTAATACCAACGATTATCTCTGCATGGGTGTTAGCTACATTGGAAAAAAACTTCCGCAAATTTGTCCCTTCTTACCTTGATAATTTAATAACACCATTATTTTCCTTGTTTATTGCCGGTGCATTAGCTTTTACTGTGATTGGTCCTGTGGGGCGGCAAGCTGGTGATTTAATTACCCACGGTTTAACTTGGCTATATGATACTTTAGGATTTATCGGCGGAGGAGTATTTGGTACATTCTATGCTCCGATTGTTATTACCGGTATGCACCAAACCTTTATTGCTGTAGAAACCCAATTATTATCGAACTTTTCTATTTCCGGTGGTACATTCATTTTCCCTATTGCGGCGATGTCAAATATTGCGCAAGGGGCTGCTTGCTTGGGTGTAGCATTTGCATTAAACGATCCTAAGGTTCGTGGACTAGCTGTACCCTCTGGTGTATCAGCATTGTTAGGGATCACTGAACCAGCAATGTTTGGCGTTAATCTACGTTATCGTCAAGCGTTTCTGGCGGCAATGATTGGTTCGGGGTTGTCTAGCGCATTTATTGCATTTTTTAATGTAAAAGCCCACGCATTAGGCGCGGCTGGCTTTTTAGGTATTCCGTCAATCAAACCGGATAGCTTAGCAATGTATAGTATTGGTATGGCGATCTCTTTCTTAGTTGCATTTAGTTTATCTGTTATTTTGGTAAAACGAGC
Source organism: Rodentibacter caecimuris (assembly GCA_001998905.1). Lineage (GTDB taxonomy): Bacteria > Pseudomonadota > Gammaproteobacteria > Enterobacterales > Pasteurellaceae > Rodentibacter_A > Rodentibacter_A heylii_A. The sequence goes on from MLAA01000012.1 coordinate 6,854, forward strand.
TCAGATAAAGAACATTTAATTACACAAAAACATTATTATGATAAAAACGCCATACTTCAAGGTATGGCGTTTTTATGTGGTATTGCTAAGAAGTATATTCCACTTCTCTCCATTTTAGGTCGTCGTCTTACCATAAAATTTGCTATTCTTTAGACCATTATCTGTTTTCTATAAGTATCGTTGTAATGCTCTCTTGTCTGCTTTGGATGTGCAGCATGAAAAAGTAATTAGATGAAAATTGTTTATAAAGGTCGTTTAGCCCGGTATTTAGTAATCGGATATATAAATATACTAAGAAAAGATTATAGTAAAGGGTTAACTAAGTTTGAAATAGGCATAGGGAAGAAATAATAACCAGCAAAATGTACTAATAAATAGAATAATTTTAAAGTTTAAACTCTTGGTCTTATGGTGAAAATGTATCATTGCGGAATATATCCCGATAAAGCCACCGAGTAAACAAAGTAGGAAAAAAGTGTTTTCAGAAATGCGCCATTGCTGATGAATAGCCCTCTTTTTATCAATGTTTATCAAGAAATAAGCGGCGATATTTATCGCCGCTAAGATGAGTATCATCCAAAATATTGGATTACGCATAAACAGGGAGACGTTTACAAATTGCTAAAACTTTTTCTTTGGTTTCTGCAATGGTTTTTTCTTCATTGTCTGTGCCGATACTGTCCAGTATGTCGCACATCCAACCTGCTAATTCTTTCACATCTTCTTCATTAAATCCACGTCGGGTAACCGATGGTGTACCGACACGGATACCAGAAGTAATGAACGGTTTTTGCGGATCGTTAGGTACTGCATTTTTATTGACTGTAATATTAGCTCGTCCTAGTGCAGCATCTGCTGCTTTACCGGTTAAACCGTGGCTAACCAAATCGACTAAGAACAAGTGGTTTTCTGTCCCGTTTGATACCACGTTATAGCCCCGTTTTTTAAATATCTCGACCATTGCTTTAGCATTTTTCGCTACATTCGCTTGATAAGCTTTAAACTCAGGCTCTAACGCTTCTTTAAAGCATACCGCTTTTGCCGCAATGATATGAACCAATGGACCACCTTGACCAGCAGGGAATACCGCACTGTTGAGTTTTTTGTACAGTTCTTCATCTCCATTGGCTAGAATCAGACCGCCACGCGGACCCGCTAGGGTTTTATGTGTCGTCGTAGTAACAACGTGAGCGTAAGGCATTGGACTTGGATAAACACCTGCAGCAATTAAACCGGCAACGTGTGCCATATCGACAAATAAGTAAGCCCCAACTTCATCGGCAATTTCACGCATTTTTGCCCAATCAACGACTTGTGAATACGCAGAAAAACCGCCCACAATCATTTTTGGCTTAACTTCATGAGCTTGCTTGCGTAGTGCATCGTAATCAATGACACCTTCTGCAGTAATACCATATTGTTCGGCATGATAGATTTTTCCAGAGAAGCTGACGGAGGCACCATGAGTTAAATGTCCACCGTGCGCTAGACTCATTCCCAAAATCGTATCACCCGGATTTAATAATGCCATATACACAGCCGCATTGGCTTGAGAACCAGAATGAGGTTGAACATTAGCATAATCCGCTCCGAATAATTCTTTTGCTCGATCGATAGCTAACTGTTCTACAATATCGGCATATTCACAGCCGCCATAATAGCGTTTTCCTGGATAACCTTCAGCATATTTGTTAGTAAATTGAGAGCCTTGAGCTTCCATAACTCTAGGGCTGGCATAGTTTTCAGAGGCGATAAGTTCAATATGTTCTTCTTGGCGACGGTTTTCATCTTGAATTGCTTGCCATAAAACCGGATCATAATCGGCAATATTCATACTTCTTTTTAGCATAAGTTTGTCCTCGTTGATGATGAAAGTGTGAAATAGTTTACTCTGTTATCAGCCATTTTTTAATTAAAAACTGATTGTTAATTTTTCATTAAATGGATGAATTATTTTCATTGGAAAAAATAACCGCACTTTTTTTGTAGAGTGGAGTTTAGTGCGGTCGATTTTCTTATTCTTTTTCCCTTGCCACAGCACGATAACCGATATCACGTCGGTAAAAACGCCCATTCCATTGGATTTGTTCGGCAAGTTTTAAGGCCGATTGTTGTGCTTCGAAAACGCTGTCGCCTAGTGCTGTTGCACAAAGGACACGGCCACCGCTTGTCATTAATTGGTTGTCTTTATTTTCCACGCCGGCTAGGAAGACTTTTTGTGTTTCGAACGCACCTCCTTCTAGGCTTAACGCTGGAAGACCTTTTATCACATCGCCTTTTCGATAATCTCCCGGATAACCTTCAGCCGCGAGAACAATCCCAAGCGCTGCTTGTTTGCACCATTGGGATTGATGCTGATCCAATTTGCCTTCGCAAGCAGCAAGACAAAGTTCGACTAAATCCGATTGTAAACGCATCATAATCGGCTGGGTTTCAGGATCACCGAACCGACAGTTAAATTCGATCACTTTCGGTTGTCCATTTGGCATAATCATTAAACCTGCATAGAGAAAACCGGTATAAACATTTCCTTCTTCGGCCATTCCGTTGACTGTCGGATAAATGACTTCTTGCATAATGCGTTGGTGAATATCAGGTGTTACCACTGGTGCTGGAGAATATGCACCCATTCCGCCTGTATTTAGTCCGCTGTCATTTTCACCGACCCGCTTGTGATCTTGGCTGGTTGCCATAGGCTCGACATTTTTACCATCCACCATGACAATAAAACTAGCTTCTTCTCCGTCTAAAAATTCTTCAATAACTACTCGGCTACCAGCTTCACCAAAAGCATTACCGGATAGCATATCTTTGATCGCATCTTCCGCTTCTTCTATCGTCATTGCCACAATGACACCTTTTCCTGCCGCTAAACCGTCTGCTTTAATAACAATAGGCGCGCCTTTTTCCCGAATATACATTAATGCAGGTTCTATTTCGGTAAAGTTTTGATATTCTGCTGTTGGAATATGATGGCGGGCGAGAAAATCTTTGGTAAAGGCTTTAGACCCTTCTAACTGGGCGGCAGCTTGAGTCGGTCCAAAAATTTTCAGCCCTTCAGCCCGGAATGCATCAACTACGCCAATCACTAAAGGGGCTTCAGGACCAACAATAGTTAGATCGATTTGCTTTTCTTGAGCGAATTTAACTAATGCTGGTATATCCATTACACTAATTTCTACATTTTCTACGTTGGTTTCCAATGCCGTACCGGCATTTCCCGGTGCAACAAATACTTTATCTGCTAACGGCGATTGTGCTACTTTCCAAGCTAAGGCGTGTTCACGACCGCCGTTTCCGATGATTAAGATATTCATTCTATTTCCTTATTAACTAATTAGTCGTTTTATTCTGCATTACCCGTTGTTAATTTATACTTCGCCAAATTCAAGTAAGAAAGTTCCTTACCTAATCTCCTTTGCGGAATTAGTCCAAAAAGGACATTTTGTGAATCTGCTGAAGCGGATAACTCTCAAAATCTACTCTAAATTCAATGCTAAAAAGACAGTAAAGAAGAAAATTCGACTTATTCTTTAGTTGTAATATTAAAGTATGGTTATTTTTTGCTATCTTATAGTTAATACGAGTAATGGTTTTAGTATAATGTTTGAATAAATTTCCCCGCGTAAATCGTCTGATTGATTTGGTATTTTCGTAAAGTAAATGCCAATAAAGAGCAGAGTAGGATTTAGTCGGGGATATTGGTTACTTTCTAGAGCAATCAAGGAAGTAACAATTAGTGCCTAAAATGTCGCATATCGGTTAGTACCATTACCATATTGTGTTCATCTGCCGCATCAATCACTTCTTGATCTCGCATTGAACCGCCCGGATGAATGACGCATTGAATACCGACTTTCGCCGCTGCATCAATTCCATCTCTGAATGGGAAAAAAGCATCGGATGCCATTACGCAACCTGAAACTTCTAACCCTTCGTCCTGTGCTTTTATACCAGCTATTTTGGCAGAATAAACTCGGCTCATTTGCCCAGCTCCAATACCAATAGTCTGATTATCTTTGGCATAGACGATTGCATTGGATTTAACAAATTTTGCGACTTTCCAACAAAATAATAGATCTTTAAGTTCTTTTTCTGTAGGTTGGCGTTTACTGACTACTTTCAAATCCGCTAAATCAACCATATCTAAGTCTGCATCTTGAACTAATAATCCGCCGTTAACCCGTTTAAAATCTAAACGTTGTGAACGTTTATTCCATTCACCGCATTCCAATAAGCGGACATTTTTTTTACGTTTCACAACTTCTTGGGCGGCATCTGAGATTGAAGGCGCGATAATTACTTCGACAAATTGGCGTTCTACAATTTCCGTTGCCGTTTTCTCATCTAGTTCTCGGTTGAAGGCGATAATACCGCCGAATGCGGAAGTGGGATCTGTTTGGTAAGCTCGATTGTAAGCCTCTAAAATATCTTTCCCCAAAGCAACGCCGCAAGGATTGGCATGTTTAACAATAACACAGGCTGGCTCGTCAAATTCTTTTACGCATTCTAGTGCCGCATCGGTATCTGCAATGTTGTTATAGGAAAGGGACTTGCCTTGTAATTGTATTGCAGTTGCTACGGAAGCTTCTTTGATATTTTGTTCTACATAAAATGCTGCATTTTGATGCGAGTTTTCTCCGTAACGCATTGTTTGCTTACGGATAAAATTGAGATTCAACGTGCGTGGAAATTGACCGCACTTGGCTTGCGAATCTTCTTCCTCTGCGGAGAAATAAGGCTTCACTAATTGGCCGAAATAATTAGCAATCATCGAGTCATATTGAGCTGTATGCTCAAAGGCTTTAATCGCTAAATCAAAGCGAGTCTCTAAAGTTAAACTATTTTGATGTTGATCCATTTCATTAAGAATCTCATTAAAATCGGCATTATTGACGATAATCGCGACATCTTTATGATTTTTCGCTGCTGAACGGACCATAGTCGGTCCGCCGATATCAATATTCTCAACAGCATCTTGTAGGCTACAATTCGGATTGGCGACAGTTTGAGCAAATGGGTATAAATTCACTACAACCATATCAATGGGTTCAATGTTATGGGCATTCATTACTTCATCATCTATATCGCGACGGCCTAAAATGCCACCGTGAATTTTAGGGTGCAAGGTTTTTACTCGTCCATCCATCATTTCAGGAAATCCAGTATAGTCGGAGACTTCAGTAACAGGTAAGCCATTGTTTGCTAATAATTTTGCTGTTCCTCCGGTTGAAAGTAATTTTACACCTCGTTGTACTAAACCTTGGGCAAATTCCACAATACCTGTTTTGTCCGAGACACTTAATAATGCTTGGCGAATGGAGCGGGTTGAATGCATTGATATTTCCTTTGATTAAATAAAATAGCTAGATAGGTTGATAAATTCGAGGTCGCATTATAACGCAAACGGTTGCGTAAAGGGAAAATATTTCAATAAAAAGCCCGCATAAAGATAACTTTGATACGGGCGAGAATAGTTAATTAAAAGATAAATGTTACTTAATTTTGACGTTTATTATCTAATGCTAAGGCACCACCGCCGGCAAACACAAAATACAAAAATAAACCGGAGTAAAGTAGGGCTAATTCTCCCCCATTAGCTAACGGCAATAATATATTGCTCAAATCAGCATGGATTTGTAAGTAGGCGACAGCCATTATACCGGAAAGGATGAAGGCTGCTTGGCGAGTAAATAACCCTAAAATGAGTAATACACTACCGATAATTTCTAATATGCCGCCGATTCCAAATTGAGATATTAGCGGAACCGAACCATTTCCGCCAGTCATTGAGATAGGAAACTCCCAAAACTTTGCCGTACCATGTAATAAAAACATATAGGCTGTAGCAATGCGTAAAATAGCTAGCATATAGGGGCGAAATGTATCTAATTTGTCCATTTTACTTTCCTTTAATTTAATATAATCATAAAATAGGCGTTATTCTAAATAAGGAATATTGGTATAACAATTATAAAAACGGAAAATCACTTTTTCCCTTTAGTGAATAATTTGTTTTTGCAGTTTTGTTAACCAATTTAAAAATGCCTCGGCATCCATAAATCCTGTTATTCGACTACCTTTAATTTCAATGCCTTGTTGATTAAAAAATAGAATTGTCGGTAATCCCATTACGTTAAGCTGTTGCATAAGTTGCCGATTTTCTTCGCTATTGGCGGACATATCAATTTGTAACAGTAGAATCTTATTTAATTCTGTTTTAACTTTTGGATTGGAAAATGTATATTTCTCAAATTCTTTGCAAGCGACACACCAGTCCGCGTAAAGATCAAGCATTGCCGATTGGTAAGGATTATCGGTTAAAGCTTGTTGCAATTCTTGATAAGTTGAAATACGTTTGAAAGGGATATGTTCGGTTAAAACAACTGAATTTTCGACCGCACTTTTTGACCAAACCCAATCTTGTAATGGTTTTGTCATGACCATTGCTAAGGATAACAACAGGATTCTTAAAGCATAAAAAATGCTTTTTGGAGGCATTTGAAAAGCTAACCAAACTAAGGATACGGTTGCTAACATTGCCCATAGTCTCGGTTCCCATATTTCGGGTAAAATTCGAGAAAGTAAAAAGATCGGCAATGCTAACATCACAAAGCCAAAGAGGTGTTTTACTTGGTTCATCCATTCTCCTGATTTCGGCAAAACTTTATTGCCGAATACAGTAATTAAAATTAACGGAATCCCCATACCTAGTGCAAGTAGGTACAATGTGATGGCGCCTATCAGCAAATCACCGCTTTGCGCTACATAAAGAAGCGCACCGGATAATGGAGCGGAAGTACAAGGAGAGGCAACTAAGCCAGCTATCATTCCCATTAAAAATACACCACTAAATGCACCGCCTTTTTGTTGTTGGCTTAATAAAGTTAATTTTGTTTGTAGCTGGCTTGGGAGCTGTAACGTAAATAGTCCGAACATTGATAATGCCAGTAAAACGAAAATAACCGATAAGCTGATTAACACATAAGGACTTTGTAAGGCAATTTGGAATGGTAAGCCGATCGCGGCTACAATTAATCCCAATAATGTATAAGTAAGTGCCATTCCTTGAACATAAACGAAGCTTAAGGATAATGCTCGGAATGTATTCGGGCGTTGGTTACTACCGATAACAATAGCGGAAAGTAGGGGTAACATTGGTAAGACACAAGGGGTAAAAGCTAAACCTAGCCCTAATAAGAAAAAGCCGAAAACAGCAAGTTTGCTATTAAATAAGCGATTTGCTAAATCGGCATGTTCTGATACCAATGATGTCTCTTCTTTGGTATTAAGGGAATTAGAAAGTGCGGTCAAATTTTGCGACGTTTTATCCATTATTTCCGTTGGTACGGTAGCAATATCGGCAAGTTTAAATCGACGTGTTTCTGGTGGGTAGCAGAACCCTTCCGTACAGCCTTGATAGTCAATTTCTAAAGTTATATTTTCATTTTTAAATATAGGATTATTTAGCGATGCCTTTACCGAGTGTTTAAAAACTTTTACCTCACCAAAATAAGGATCTTGATAGGATTCGGCATTTGAGGAATAAATTGGTTCAATTTGATTTTGATCCGCACCAACCGGACGGTAGTTTAATTTATCTTGATATAAATAGTAACCGGGAGTAATATGCCATTCGACAGTAATATTTTCTTCATTATTACGCACAACCGAGACTTGAAATGCCTCATTAACGTTTAAGAAAGAAGGTTTTTTGTTGAATAAATTAGCTTGTCCGTTAAAAGATAAAAAAATTAAAACGAATAATAAAAAAATGCGTTTCATAAGTCTCCGTTATTGTGGTAAACAGCATAGTGGGTATGGGACAACGAAATTCTGATTTTTATGCGCCTTTTTTCAATTCTTTGATTTTGATCAAGAATTTAAAGTCGCTTTATAAATAATATCCTATTTCATTGTTACAGTTATGTTACAATTATAAAAGATCTATGAAGCGTAAATAAAGGATTCTACATGACAACGGCAAAAATTCTTATCGTTGAAGATGAAATTGTTACAAGAAATACTCTGAAGAGTATTTTTGAAGGGGAAGGGTATGTGGTGCTTGAGGCAGAGGACGGTGTCCAAATGCAACATCTACTTAAACACGAAACAATTAATTTGGTTGTTATGGATATTAATTTACCGGGTAAAAATGGGTTATTGTTGGCAAGAGAATTAAGAGAGTCAGGTAATATTCCTCTGATATTTTTAACCGGTCGGGATAATGAGGTGGATAAAATTCTAGGATTGGAGATAGGTGGCGACGATTATTTAACGAAACCTTTCAATCCTCGTGAGTTAACTATTCGGGCTCGGAATTTATTGCATCGAACAATGCAAAAGAATGAGGAGAGCAATTCAAGACCAAGCGTCGAATCTTATCATTTTAATGGTTGGACGTTAGATTTAAACAGCCATTCCTTAATTTCCCCGGACGGAAAGAATCATAAATTACCGCGTAGTGAATTTCGTGCAATGCTGTACTTTTGTGAAAACCCGGGCAAATTACTGACTAGAGAAGAGTTATTGAAGAAAATGACAGGACGGGAGCTGAAACCGCAAGATCGTACTGTTGATGTTACGATTCGCCGAATTAGGAAACATTTTGAGGAATATTCAAGCAATTTGGAACTTATTGCAACAGTACATGGTGAAGGCTATCGATTCTGTGGAACGTTGAGTTAGAATTTTCTAAATCTATTGACTAAAAGACCGAGCAACAATCGGTCTTTTTGCTATCTAAACCAAGATTCGTTAAAATTGCGAAAATTTTTCGTTGAATAAAAAATATGACTAAGAAAAAAGTAAAACCGGGATCAAATACTATTGCACTCAATAAGCGGGCAAGACATGACTATTTTATTGAAGAGGAAATTGAAGCCGGGCTATCATTGCAAGGTTGGGAAGTTAAGTCTATGCGGGCTGGTAAAGCAAATATCAGCGACAGTTATGTTATTTTCAAAAATGGCGAGGCCTACTTGTTTGGTGCAATGATTCAGCCGTTGAGTTTAGCTTCGACTCATATTGTTTGTGATCCGACGCGAACTCGAAAATTACTCTTAAATAACAGAGAGCTGGCTTCCTTATTCGGTAAAGCCAATCGGGACGGCTTTACTATTGTTGCGCTTTCTCTTTACTGGAAGGGGGCTTGGGCGAAAGTAAAAATAGGATTAGCCAAAGGTAAAAAATTACATGATAAGCGAGATAATATTAAAGAGCGGGAATGGAAAGTTACCAAGGATCGCATTATGAAAAATGCAAATCGAGGGTAAGTGCCAAACCATTCTACAGAATAAAAGTGCGGTGAGATTTCCGTTTATTTTTGTTGTTTATAGTTTGCTGTTTTACGAAACATACGATGTCTAGTCGTACTTTTACATCATTACCGATACTGCTTTGATTTGAACAAAAACCGATTGTCCCACTTGTAATTTCAGATCATTGTATGCCCAACGGCTGATACTCGCCCAAATTTGATGAGTATCAATTTGCAGCAAAAGATCAATGCGATTGTCTTGAAACTCAAAATAACAGATATGACCTGATAAAATATTTCGAATACTTGTTTGAATAGGCTTTATCAGCGCAATGGAGACATCTGAGCTATGAATACAAATTCTCACCTTCTGATTAACCGGGGCTTCGACGGCATTGATCCATAATTGTTGGTTACCTATCGAAAGTGCGGTCAGTTTATAACTCGGATTATGCAAATGAATAGGTAGCGTCAGCACGGAACTTTGTTCGTTTTTTTCTTTCCAAGGGCTAAAAACTGGGTGATTCCACAATACTTCAAGGCGCTCATAGGCTTTGACTTTTCCCGCCTCAAGTAGAATAACACGTTCGGCAAGGCATAATAATTCATCTAAACTATGGGTTACATATAAAATTGGGATCGTAATTTCTTTGGAAAGATTTTCTAAATAGTGTAAAAGTTCTCTTTTCCTCGGAACATCAAGAGCAGATAGTGGTTCATCCATTAATAATAATTCCGGCGAACTTAATAGGGAACGCCCAATAGCCACACGCTGTTTTTCGCCTCCTGATAAGCTAAAGGGATAACGTTTGAGTAAATGTTCTATACCCAATAGCTGAATAATATCATCAAATTCAGCACGGCTGACATTTTTCATTCCATAGCATAAATTGCCTTTTACATTGTAATGCGGAAACAATCTGGCATCTTGGAATACATAGCCGATATTTCGTTGATGAATAGGAATTGATTTTCCTTGTTGCACATCAACTAAAATTCGATTGTTGAGGCTGATAATTCCTTCATCAGGTTGAATTAATCCACTAATTAAATTAATGAGAGAGCTTTTACCTGAACCGGACAACCCGAAAATTGCTGTAACGCCTTGATTAGGGATATTTAAATCGGCATGTAAATGGAAATTACCTAAGTATTTTTTTATATTAATTTGTAGCATATTGTCCTAGTTTTTTTAGCATTCGTTTATTTAACCATTCCGATAACCACAATGAAACTAGTGAGAGAAGAACGGCTAATAGACATAAACGTGCTGCTTCTGCTTCAGCATTAGGTGTTTGAATAAAAGAATACATTGCCAGCGGAATAGTTTGTGTTTCTCCAGCAATATTTGAAACAAAAGTTACTGTTGCACCAAATTCACCTAATGAGCGAGCAAATCCCAACACCAGGCCAGCCAATATTCCCGGCAGAGCTAGGGGAAGGGTGATAGTAAAAAAGATTCGCAAACCGGAGGCTCCTAGGGTTTGTGCGGCTTGTTCTAGTTTGAGATCAATATTTTCCAATGACAAACGTACTGCTCTAACAACAAGTGGAAATGCCACTACGGCAGAGGCTACGGCGGCACCTTTCCAACTAAAACCGATAGAAATGTCGAACCATTGATATAAATAGCGCCCGATGACACCGTTACGTCCCATTGTTACTAATAATAAATAGCCAATTACAACGGGGGGTAATACTAACGGTAAGTGAATAATACCGCTGATAATTGATTTTCCGTAGAATTGTTTACGGGCAAGAATCCAAGCTGTAAGAATGGCAAGAGGTAAGCTCCAAAACATCGCGCTTAATGCAATGCTTAGACTTACCCTAATTGCCTCCTTTTCCATTTGGCTTAATTGAAAATGGGTAAAAAACCAATCTAACAAAACTGTTCCTTCTTAATAAAATAGGGTAATACACGATTACCCTATATACGTTATTTGGTGGAAAATCCGTATTTTTCAAAAACGGTTTTCGCTTTATCTGATTGTAGATACCGCAAGAAATTTTGTACGTCGGCATTGTTATGATCTTTTATGATTGCCACTGGGTATTCAATCGCTTTATAGCTGCTTTGCGGAAAAGTCGCCACAATGCGAACTTTATCGCTGACTTTTGCATCCGTGCCATAAACTATACCATAGGCGGTTTCTCCACGTTCAACTAAGGCTAATGCCGCTCTAACATCTTTGGCGCGCGCTAGTTTTTGATTGGCTTTATCCCATAGATTGAGTTTGGTTAAGGCTTCTTGTGCATATTGTCCAGCAGGGACATGAGAGGGATCGCCAACAGATAAATACCCTTCCGCATCAAGCCATTGACCTTTTAAAATATCCACACTTTTGACCGCACTTTGTACCGGTGTGATCAATACTAATTTGTTACCAACTAAGATCTTTTCACTGTCTTTTACGGTTAATCCTTTTTCAGATAGATAATTCATCCATTTGGTATTAGCAGAAACAAATAAATCTGCTGGTGCACCTTGTTCAATTTGCTTAGCGAGTGTAGAAGAGGACGCAAAGGAAAAAACTATTTTATTGGCAGTGTTTTCTTGTTGATACTGATCGGCGATCCGTTGTAATGCGTCGGACATTGAGGCAGCAGCAAACACAGTGATTTTATCTGCTGCAAGTGTAATGGAAGCACTAAATAAGCTAAGAAGTGCGGTTAAAATTGATAACGTTCTTTTCATTTTGAGGCTCCTATTATGATTGCTAAATACGGCACATTTATAATGTGATTTCATCTAAAGCTCGACCAAAACTCGGTATGAAAATTTTGAAGAAATAATCCAATTCCGGGCTTTGCCATTCTTGCATTAATTTTTTCTCCAGTCGAGCTTTCGCCGGTTTAAATTCTTGATTTCCGTGTTCTAATTCAAACTGTGCTTTAATGTAGGCACAAGTTAAATCTGCTTGTTTAATAATATGTTTTTCCGCTGCTGAAATTTTTTCGCTATCTAAATAAGGCGCGAATTCATCTTGTAATTCTAATGGTAATAAGCTGATTAAGTGTAATTCTGCTGCACTTTCTATCTGCTTATAGGCCTGGGTAATTTCGGGATTAAAATATTTAATCGGCGTTGGTAAGTCGCCGGTAAAAATTTCACTGGTGTCGTGATACATTGCGATAACCGCAATTCTATCTGCATTTACCTTACCGTTGAAAAATTTATTTTTAATAATTGCCAATGCTTGCGCGACAAATGCAACTTGTAAACTGTGCTCGGCAAGATTTTCCCGTTCAATATTACGCATAAGAGACCAGCGTTGAATTAAACGCAAACGATCTAAACAAGCAAAAAAATGGCTAGTTTTAATTTCCATTATTTATCCTTAATTGGACGGTAGCTCTTCAACGATCACAGGTAATTCCAAAATTTTCCCTAATCGTAACAAGGTGATTTTCACTTGGGTATTTGGTTTAGTATTGCTAATAATCTGCATCATTTCACGAGCAGAAATACCTTCCTGGTTATTTAATTTAATAATCACATCGCCGACTTGTATGCCCGCTTTTGAGGCTGGGCTATTCGGACTGATACCTGTAATCATAATACCCTGTTCGTTATTGGAACCAATATCGCTTTGGACTCCAAAGTAACCACGAATAACGCGTCCGTCGCGGATTATTTTTTGTAGTACATCATTGGCAATATCCATCGGAATAGCAAAATTCAGTCCTTCGGCAATTTCATTCGCTGTTTTACCAATACTTAATGTGCTAATTCCTACTAATTCTCCGGCGGAATTAATTAATGCGCCACCAGAGTTACCGCGGTTAATAGAGGCATCCGTTTGGATAAAATTTTGTCTTCCGAGAAAATCACCGACAGCATTTCTCCCGATTGCACTAATAATCCCTTGTGATACGCTTTGTCCGAGGTTATACGGATTACCAATGGCTAATGCAACATCTCCAACCTGAACTTGGCGGTTTGGATTTTGTGGAATAGTGGAAAGATTGTCAGCTTGAATTTTTAATACGGCAAGATCAGTTAAATTATCTGAACCGACAAGGTTTGCTTCATAGATATTACCGTTTTGTAAGGCTACCACAATTTGATCCGCATTCTGGATAACATGTTTGTTGGTTAAAATGTAACCGTCTTTGCTCATAATAACACCAGAACCTAAATTGTTAACTTGTAGTTGTTCATTGTCATTTAAGCTAGTAAAAGAAAATGCACGGTTATAAACATTAACTACGGCTGGAGAGGCAATTCTCACGGCATTTTTGAAAGAAAGCACATCATCATTAGTAACAAACGTACCGTTCAAACGGGGTTGCACGACCAAAATAACGGCGGCACCGGCAAGACCGATTAAGATGGAATGAAATAATTTTTTTAACATTTTTCTCTTTTTTTAAGTTTGTAGATCAGTTTAATATCCGCACCGATTTGTTCTGTATTGATTAAATCGAATATTGGTGCGTCAGTTAAGGTTGTTAAATGTGTAAGTTGGCATAATCCACGAGCGCGATCACCCAGTAATTTAGGGGCAATATAAATAACGAGTTCATCAACAACTTGTTGCTCAATTAAACTACCTGCTAAATTTGCACCAGCTTCAACCCAAAGTTGATTGATTTGTCGCTTCCCCAACTCAAGCATTAAATGTTCTAATGAATAATTGAGTGGCATTTGAATATGTTCGCAAAAATCAGGAAAGTCCGATAAGTCTCGAGGTGTAGAGCTGACTAACCATACTGGCGAAGTGGTTTCAAATAATCGATGAGCAGGATGAATTTGATGTTGAGAATCTAAAATGATACGCACAGGCTGGCGAACTTCATTTTTAGGATAAGCTTGCTGTAGCTCTTTTGAAAACTCTTCCCAACGCACATTAAGAGACGGATTATCAGCTAAGACTGTACGCGAAGTGGATAAAAGTGCGGTCGATTTTGCCCGCATTTTTTGTACATCGGCACGTGCTTTGGTTCCTGTAATCCATTTGCTTTCACCATTTGGCATTGCCGTTCTTCCGTCTAGACTCATTGCTAATTTAAGTTGAACAAAAGGTTTCCCTGTACGCATACGAGTTAAAAAGCCTGGATTTAAGTCCTCGACTTGTTTTTCCAGTAAGCCAACTTTACATTCAATTCCTGCCTCTTCCAGCATTTTTAGGCCTTTGCCAGAGACTTGTGGATTTGGATCTTGCTGTGCTGCAATTACTTTTTTGATCCCCGCTTCAATTAAAGCTAATGCACAGGGCGGCGTACGTCCGTAGTGGGAGCAAGGTTCTAAAGTAACGTAAGCGGTCGCCCCTTTCGCTTTTTTGCCGGCCTCAGCTAATGCAACACGTTCAGCATGAGGTTGTCCAGCTTTATAATGAAAACCTTTTCCGACAATTTCTCCGTTTTTTACTAATACGCATCCTACTGAAGGATTAGGGGAGGTAGTGTATTGTCCCTTGGTGGCTAATTCCAAAGCTAGTTGCATAAATGCTTGATCTTCACAGGAAAATTCTTGCATAGTCAGTCCTTGAGATTTTCAATTTCTTTGCTAAATTGATTAATATCATCAAAACTGAGATAAACTGATGCGAAGCGAATATACGCTACTTTATCCAGTTCTTTTAATACGCTCATTGCTAGTTTTCCGACTAATTGACTTGGAACCTCTCGTTCACCAGTCGCTCGTAATTGCAAAATAATATGGCTTATCGCTTTTTCTACATCATCAGAGCTAACAGGGCGTTTCTCTAACGCATGATGAATGCCACTGCGTAATTTGTCTTCATTGAAAGGTTCGCGAGTACCGTCGTTTTTAATAATTTTAGGTACAACAAGCTCGGCGGTTTCAAAGGTAGTAAAACGTTCATGGCAATGACCGCACTCTCGACGACGACGGACTTGATAACCGTCGGAGACTAATCGACTATCGATAACTTTAGTTTCTTCAGTGGAGCAAAAAGGGCAACGCATTCGGGATCCTTATATAAAAATGATCCATATTTTAGCAAAAAATCTAAAAATTGACGACGAGTAAAATTTGCTATACAGAAATTTCTAATATTTTTTGGTCTTAAAATAATCAATATTTTGCTCTCACTAATATCAATCTAGTGTAATTTGTCAACCTAAACTATATCCTCATTTTTTAACATGAAATCTTTGTTAAATTTGATTTAGCTAAGTATTTTGCTATCTTTATCTACATGTTTTCTTCTTCTTTTGGTGAATTAAGATGAGAGAACTTATCTAAATTAAACCGATTAGAGGCACAAATTGAACAGAGCCACAAAGGAAATCGGGCGATAGAAAGCAGTTAAGCTCGAATTAATCTGACAGACACTGGTAATTTTGAATGGGGACTGTCAGATTGGGTTTGATCTTCTGCATATAAAAATATCCATTGAGTATATTTCTCAACGGATAGTATATTTACAGTTTTTCAACTAATTCAACGGCTGCACCGATATAAGTTGCTGGTGTTAGTTGTTGTAAACGATGTTTTTCTGCTTCAGGAATCGCTAATTTTTTAATAAATTCACGCATTGCTGTTTCGTCAACACGTTTACCTCGAGTTAATTCTTTTAATTTCTCATAAGGTTTTTCGATAGCATAACGGCGCATTACAGTTTGAATTGGTTCTGCTAATACTTCCCAGTTTTGATTGAGTTCTTCGCGTAAGTGTGCTTCGTTTACTTCAAGTTTACTAATTCCTTTGCGAGTCGCCGCATAAGCGATTAAACAATAGCCTAACCCTACACCCAAATTACGTAAGACTGTTGAATCAGTGAGATCCCGTTGCCAACGGGAAATTGGTAGTTTACTGCCAAGGTGTGCCATTATAGCATTAGCTAAACCTAAATTACCTTCGGAATTTTCGAAATCAATCGGGTTTACTTTATGCGGCATTGTTGATGAGCCTATTTCTCCGGCGACAGTTCGTTGTTTGAAATGATTCAACGCAATGTAGCCCCATAAATCTCGATCGAAATCGATTATAATCGTGTTAAAGCGCGCTACATTATCAAAAAATTCGGCAATGTAATCATGAGGCTCGATTTGTGTTGTATAAGGATTCCAAGTTAGTCCTAATGAAGTAACGAACTCTTGACTGAGTTGATGCCAATTAACATTAGGGTAAGCAGATAGATGTGCGTTGTAGTTTCCAACAGCACCGTTAATTTTTCCTAGAATTTCAATTTGTTGTAGCTGTTTTAATTGACGTTGTAAACGATAAACTACATTTGCCATTTCTTTTCCAACGGTAGTGGGCGAAGCTGGCTGACCGTGAGTACGCGATAAGAGAGGAATAGTTTTGTATTCTTTGGCAAGGCGGTTAATTTCATCGATCAATTTTTGCCACTCAGGCAGAATCACTTCTTCACGAGCGGTTTTTAACATTAAGGCGTGAGAGAGGTTATTAATATCTTCAGAAGTACAGGCAAAATGAATAAATTCACTAATTGCCTCAAGTTCCGGTAATGTTTTACTTTTTTCTTTTAAGAAATATTCGACGGCTTTAACGTCGTGGTTGGTAGTACGTTCGATTTCCTTTATTCGTTCTGCATCTTGTAAACTAAAATTAGTGATGATTTGGTTAAGGTAATCGTTTGCTGCTATGGATAAAGGTAAAACTTCTTGGATCTGTGCAGTTGATGCCAATTTTTGTAACCAACGAACTTCTACGGTAACACGGAATTTTAGTAATCCGAATTCGCTGAAAATAGAACGAAGTGCGGTCGTTTTATCTTGATAACGTCCGTCAATAGGGGAGAGGGCGGTTAATGCGTTAAGTTGCATACAAGATTGCTCCTAAATTAAAGTTAAAGAGTGGAATAAATGTGTTGTGCGGTCATTAATAGTTTACGCCGAAAAAATAAAATTTGCCATTTGGAACCTCTGACTTGGTGCCATAGTACTGCGCAACGGATACCTGCTAGTAAGCAGCTGCGGATTTTATGTTGAATCAGTGGTTGTTGTAAATAATCTGGATTGCCGACGACATTTATACGATTGCCTAGTGGGCTGATGATATCGACATAAATACCAGCGATAATTGAAAGCATTTGTTCATTGCATAAATCGTAGTAGTCAAGTTGTTCAGATAAGCGCGCGATACGTCGTGCAAGTTCGTTTTTAGCGTCGGTCTTTTTATTTAATTTAACTTCTAGTGCTAATAAGCTAAGCCAATAGCGAGTGATATGTTGATTGTTCGGAGAACTTAATTGATTGATTAAGGTTGATAGTCCTAGGCGCAGGTTTTGTATATCTCCACCAAATACCGCCAGGGTATTCTCTGGCTGTGTTTGAAGTAGCGTACTTAGTGTTGCTTTAAGAGAGGAATCATCAGCATTGCCATTTGTAGCAAGGTGATGAATGATTTGAGCGGACTGACAAACTCCCGCTAAAGCAAGAACAATATCTCGGTACTTATCCATTCTTTGTCATCATAAAAAATTTTGCCGCAATATAGCATTTTTGGCAGTTATTTTGAACTGTTGATTTTACCATTGTATGTTGATTAAAAATGTGATTTGTATCACAAAAAAATATCCTATAAAAGCAAAGTGTGATCGGTATCACATTTTAAATATTTATAGTGAAAAATATTTTGTGATCTTGCTCACAAAAATTTCTAAAATAGTTTTTTCTGCTCATTTTGTTGTGATATTTTGACAGCACTTTTTAGTGTTATAGAGTCGTTATCGCGGTAATGGAGTTTATGTTCTGCGTGGGCTGAATAACACTATATTTTTACTACCATAATTTTCTTTTAGGAGTTCTTATGCTTTCAGCAAGTGTAAAAGTAAAAATCCAAAGTTTTGGACGATTTCTGTCTAATATGGTGATGCCTAATATTGGTGCATTTATTGCTTGGGGGTTTATTACTGCATTATTTATTCCGACAGGTTGGTTGCCGAATGATATTTTGGCGAAATTAGTCGGACCGATGATTACCTATTTACTCCCATTATTGATCGGTTATACCGGCGGTAAATTAGTCGGAGGAGATCGTGGTGCGGTAGTCGGGGCCATTACGACGGCGGGAGTGATTATTGGAACGGATATTCCGATGTTTTTAGGTGCAATGATCGCAGGCCCGACTGGTGGTTGGGTGATTAAACGTTTTGATAAATGGGTAGAAGGCAGAATTAAAAGTGGTTTCGAGATGCTGGTGAATAATTTTTCGTCCGGTATTATTGGTATGATTTTGGCTATTGTGTTTTTTTGGGTTATCGGACCTGTTGTTAAATCATTAACTGAAGTTTTAGCGGCTGGGGTAAAAGTCTTAGTTGAGAATAATGTTTTACCTTTAACATCTATTTTTGTAGAACCAGCAAAAATTCTTTTCCTGAATAATGCAATTAATCATGGTATTTTTTCTCCTTTAGGAATTCAGCAATCACAGGAATTTGGACAGTCAGTTTTCTTTTTAATTGAAGCGAATCCAGGGCCTGGTTTAGGTATTTTATTGGCATATATTTTCTTTGGTAGAGGATCGGCTAAACAGACTGCAGGTGGAGCCGCCGTGATTCATTTTTTAGGTGGAATTCACGAAATTTATTTTCCTTATGTATTGATGAATCCACGGTTATTGCTTGCGGTAATTGCTGGTGGAATGTTTGGTGTATTCACGCTAACTTTATTTAATGCAGGTTTAGTTGCGCCGGCATCTCCAGGATCAATTATCGCGGTGTTAATAATGACACCTAAAGCTTCAGTGGTTGGTGTGATTGCATCTGTTATCGTTTCTTGTACGGTATCTTTTATCTTGGCTGCATTGTTATTAAAATGGCAAAAACAAGATTCTAGAAATTTAGAAGAAATGCAAGCTGCTTCTAAAGCGATGAAATCACCGAATACGGTACAAAATACCATTACTGACTATCAGGGATTGAAAAAAATCTTTGTTTCTTGTGATGCTGGAATGGGATCTAGTGCAATGGGCGCTAGTATGTTGCGTAAAAAAGTAAATGAGGCAGGTTTAGCTCTTGAGGTAACGAATGTTGCCATTAATGATTTACCGGAAGATGCTCGCTTAGTGATTACTCATCAGGATTTAACTTTAAGAGCAAAAAAACAAGTGCCTAATGCTATGCATTTATCCTTATCTAATTTTTTAGATAATAAATTTTATGACAGTTTAGTGCAGGATTTAAAGGCACAGCTTGATATTACTTCTGATAAATCATCCGTTCAATCAGTACAACAAATTGAAGTTAATGGCACAAAATTCAGTTTAACGGCAGATCAAATTTTCTTAGGGTTGAAAGCTGAGAATAAAGAACAAGCGATTCGTTTTGCGGGAGAGCAGTTAGTGAAAGCCGGTTTTGTGGAAAATAGTTATGTTGATGCGATGTTTGAACGTGAAAAATTGGTTTCGACCTATCTAGGTGAGGGAGTGGCTGTACCACACGGTACGGTAGAAGCAAAAGATTCCGTCATTACAACTGGAATTGTTGTTTGCCAATACCCGGAAGGTGTTCGATTTAATGATGAGGAAGATGGCATCGCTAAATTAGTCATAGGAGTTGCAGCTAAGAATAATGAGCATATTCAGGTAGTATCAGCGATTACTAATGCTCTTGATAGTGAAGAAGCTATTGAAATTTTAACGACAACAACTAATGTGGACAAAGTATTGGAATTATTACGCGATTAGACATGAAAGTGCGGTCGTTTTCGGCGGTGTTTTATGCTGCCTATAATTGAAATTCGGAGTTATAAAATGAAAGCGTTACATTTTGGTGCCGGTAATATCGGCAGAGGGTTTATCGGCAAATTATTAGCGGATAGCGGAATTCAGGTTATTTTTGCCGACGTAAATGACAAGATTATCGAGCTATTGCAAAATCAGCAATCCTATAATGTGAAAATTGTGGGAGATAGCATCAATGCGGTAGAGCGTGTATGTAATGTAACTGGGGTTAATTCTAAAGATGAACAAGCCGTTATTGATTTATTTAATCAGGTGGATTTAGTTACGACCGCAGTAGGACCAAATGTGTTGAAAATTATTGCTGCGATAATTGCAAAAGGTATTGCAGCGCGGTTATCGGCAGGAAATGAAAGACCGTTGAATATTATTGCTTGTGAGAATATGGTACGCGGTACGACATTTCTAAAAGAGCAGGTTTTTGCTCATTTATCATCTTCATTACACGTTCAGGCCGAATCTTTAATTGGCTTTGTAGATTCTGCCGTAGATCGTATTGTACCGCCGGTTCAAATTGACGAAAACGATCCGCTGTTGGTTACGGTGGAAGAGTTTAGCGAATGGATTGTGGATGTAACACAATTTAAGGGGGATATCCCTAATATTAGGGGAATGGAAAAAACTGACAATTTAATGGCATTTGTTGAACGTAAATTATTTACTTTAAATACGGGGCATGCGACTACCGCTTATCTGGGAAAAGTCAAAGGTTATCAATTTGTAAAAGAAAGTATTGAGGATGAGGGGATTAAATCGCAAGTTCAAGCGACAATGCAAGAAAGTGGTGAGGTTTTAATTCGTCGTTATGGATTTGATCCTGCTACTCATCAAGCATATATTGAAAAAATTCTTAAACGTTTTGCAAACCCTTATTTGACAGATGATGTTGATCGTGTTGGACGTGAGCCTTTGCGTAAACTCAGTTATAACGATCGTTTAATTAAACCGTTGCGTGGTACTTTGGAGTATGACTTAGAAAATCAATATTTAATTAGAGCGATTGCAGCTGCTCTAGCTTACCGCAATGAACGAGATCCTCAAGCATTAGAGCTAGCTAATTCGTTAGAAAAACAAGGGGTTGTTGACACAATACGACAATATACTGAATTAACTGATGAAAGTATTATTCGACAGATAGAAAAGGCTTATTACGGCGAATAATGTAAAGGAGTGATTGAATCGCTGTGATGACGCGGTTCAATCATTTTTATTTAGAGTGCGGTCAATTTTAAAGGGATTTTTATGTCATCGGATATTGTGTATGAAAAATTAGATGAAACGGTTTCAGTGCGGGGATTTATTACCGCTTCGGTGATGGTTTTTGATGAGGCAGTAAACGGGCTAATTAATCGAGTTTTTCGCAAAACAGATTTTGCAGTGCAATCAGTTGTGGATTCTCTGTTTGAAACCTCTGGTCCTTTATCAGATTTGTCCATTCGTCTTAAAGTATTAGTTGGGCTAGGCATTATCGAACATCGGATTTTTGAAGATATTCATCACTTTATCGATTTGAAAGAACAATTAAATAATGATGAAAAAGAGCATACTTTTAGTGCCTGGATTATTATTGAGTTTGCCCGTCAACTTCATACGCTAACTAACAAGGAATATCTTGATTTTATAGAGGAAGAACCAAGCGAATCTCTGCTCTATCAAATGAAGAAACAACGTAGAGAAAAGTTAATCCGCTCCTGTTTAACTCTGAGTGTAACGGATATCTATGAACAATTAAATGTAGATAGTCCGTTATAGCTAACTTTACACAAAATGTTCTAGACGTTGTTTTAGGTCTTCTGCGGTTTGACAAGTTTTGAGGTGTTCAAAAAGAGCTTCCGCTTGCGGATATTCTTTATTTAAATAACGCAACCATTGTTTAATTCGCGCAACATGATAGAAGCCTGAATCATACCAATTTTCCATTTGAGCATATTTGCATAGTAATGTCTGAACTGCCGACCAATCCATTTTGAGTGCGTTATTTTTGAGTACCAAACTTAAATTCGGAATATTTAAAGCCCCGCGTCCAACCATTAAATCATCGCAACCTGTAATTTTTAGACAATTTTGAGCGTCTTGCCAGTGCCAGATCTCACCGTTAGCGATTACTGGTATTTGTAGTTTTTGACGAATTTCATTGATTTTTGTCCAATTAATTCGATCGGGACGGTAACCGTCAGTTTTAGTTCTGGCGTGGACAGTAATTTCCGACGCTCCACCCTGTTGTACCGCATCTGCGATTTCAAGGGCTTGTGAATCTGAGTCCCAACCTAAACGTACTTTGACACTAAGAGGCTGATTGTTTGGAATAGCTTGCCGAAGGGCATTGGTTGCCTGGTAAATCAATTCGGGTTGTTTTAGCAATGCGGCACCGCCTTGGCTGCCGTTTACTGTCTTTGATGGACAGCCGCAGTTAAAGTCAATGCCGTGTGAGCCTAATTTTATGGCTCGTTGCGCATTTTCTGCCAAATAGTCGGGGTGTTGACCTAGTAATTGAACTCTAACAGGTGTACCGGATAAGGTATAGCCTTGGTGATGTAACTCAGGGCAAAGGCGATAGAATACTTTGTCAGGAAGAACTTGATTCATAACACGCACAAATTCGGTAATGCAAAGATCATATTGATTTATTTCAGTAAGCAAACGGCGTACGAAAGGATCTAGTACGCCTTGCATTGGAGCGAGAATAATACGCATAGAGAAAGGATTATTTCCAACCTTTTGATTTACAAATCAAGTCATAAGCTGCTTGAATTTGTTGCGCTTTCTCTTTGGCGATTTCCAACATTTCTTGTGGCAATCCTTTTGCTAGTAATTTATCAGGATGATGTTCGTTCATTAGTCGGCGGTAAGCTCGTTTGACGGTATTACGATCATCGTTTGCGGCGACACCTAGGACTTTATAAGCTGCTTCCAAGGTTGGGCCCGATGATTGATATTGTCCTTGATAGTTGCCTTGTTGCTGATATTGATAGTTACCTTGATTCTGATAGCTGTTGTTTTGCTGATACTGGCGATAAAATCCTCCATGAGTAAATTGACGTGCTGCCATTTCCATTGCCAGCATTTGATCGAACTGCATTCGAGAAAGCCCTAACTCTTCTGCGACGATATATAAAACTTCTTGTTCGTTTTGGTGCAGTTCTGAATCTGAAAATGCTGCTTGGACTTGAACATGTAAAAACATTCTTAATAAATCGGCACGTTGTCCGCATCCAATGCGAAATTCACGCATTACTTGGCGTAACGGAAAATCGGTTTCTTTACCGCGTTGAAATGCTTCTCTGGCTAATTTACGCCCGGCATCATCTAATTGCATTTGAGCCATCAGTTGATTTGCTAACTGAATATCGACTTCTGTTACTCGCCCTTTAGATTTACTTAAATGACCTAGTACGGCGAAGGTTGTTTGCATAAAAAGTGTTTGTCGGGTAGTTTTTCTAGAAAAAAAGCTGGAACTGACTGAGCCTAATTCATACAATTTTTTGTCTGCAATTGAACCTAAAATTAATCCGGCAATAGCACCAAAAAAACCGGCCATTTTCCAACCAATGAATATGCCCAATATTTTCCCGATAAAATTCATTTTGTTCTCCCAAAAGTGCGGTCAGAATTTTCTGTAAATAATGCTGTATTTTGATTTCTCAAGGGTTAGATAATACCGTATTGTTCACGATAGTGTTGCATTGCTGGTAAATATTGCTGATATTGTTGTTCTTGTTTGATGAATTGCATTAAATCATCAAAATCGATAATAGATAGGATACGACATTGATAATCCCGTTCGATCTCTTGAATTGCCGATAGTTCGCCTCTACCTTTTTCTTTACGGTTGAGTGCGATTAATACAGTACTTAATGTTGCGCCGTTTTCTTCAATTAATGCCATTGATTCTCGAATAGCAGTACCAGCGGTAATCACATCGTCAACTAATAATACTTGTCCTTTTAATGGGCTACCGATTAAATTTCCTCCTTCACCATGATCTTTCGTTTCTTTACGGTTAAAACAGACAGGTTTATTGAGTTTAAATCGATTGAATAATGCAACAGAAAGTGTTGTACCAATTGGGATACCTTTATAGGCTGGTCCAAAAATAACATCAAAATCGACCGCACTTTTCTGTATAGCTTGAGCATAAAATTCACCTAGTCGGGCAAGATCCTCACCACTATTAAATAACCCTGCATTGAAAAAATATGGGCTTTGACGACCTGATTTTAAAGTAAATTCACCAAATTTTAATACGTTACGACTTAATGCAAAGCGAATAAATTCAATTTTATAGTTTTCCATTTTTTCTCTATCCTATTTTTCCAGTGCTTCTCGTTGTATCGCAAAAATTTGTTCGCATCCTTGTTTGGCTAATGCTAGTAATTGTAAGAGTTCATCGTGGCTGAAAGGTTCACCTTCTGCCGTACCCTGAACTTCAATCATTCTGCCGTCTTCTGTCATAACGATATTCATATCTGTTTCTGCAGTAGAATCTTCGATATATTCTAAATCGCATACTGCTTGACCTTCTACGATACCGACTGAAATTGCGGAGACTAATC
The DNA here is from genome assembly GCA_001998905.1 of Rodentibacter caecimuris. Taxonomy (GTDB): domain Bacteria; phylum Pseudomonadota; class Gammaproteobacteria; order Enterobacterales; family Pasteurellaceae; genus Rodentibacter_A; species Rodentibacter_A heylii_A. The sequence continues at coordinate 31,344 of MLAA01000012.1, forward strand.
CTTTTATTGGATTAGTTTTAAGTGTTCCTTGAGCCAGTAAATATTGAACAGCATCACATAGTGCAACTGCAGCCCCGCTAATCGCTGCGGTGCGTGTACCCCCATCCGCTTGGATAACATCGCAATCTAATGTGATAGAACGCTCACCAAGGGCACTCAAGTCTATCATTGCTCGTAACGAACGGGCAATTAATCGCTGAATTTCCATTGTGCGCCCGGTTTGCTTGCCTTTGGCTGCTTCACGTTGCATACGACTGTGTGTGGAGCGAGGTAACATTCCGTATTCTGCAGTAACCCAACCTTGATTTTGACCTTTTAAAAAACGCGGTACGCTTTCGTCGATACTAGCGGTACAAAGTACTTTAGTATCACCAAATTCGACTAAAACCGAACCTTCTGCATGTTTAGTATAATTTCTAGTAATTTGCATTGGACGGGGTTGATTATTTTCTCTATTATTCGGGCGCATTAGAACTCCTTAAAATTTCTATATAATGTGTAAATAAAAAAGCGCACTATTCTAGCACGCTTTTAATCACTGTTTAATGTTGAGTTTGTTCAAATAATCGGATTTTCTCGAAGCTTTCCAATAGATCCGAACTGAAATTAATTTTTTGTAATTCTATCACTGTATTGGATTTGACGATCATTCTTAGAGGTTGAAATTGCATATTACACATATGTAATTGTTGATGAGGTAATAGGTGTTGTACGAATCGAGTTAGCGCGTGAATACCACCGCTATCTAGTACAGTAACCGCATCACATTGTAATACAATATGCTTGATATCTTGCTCTCGATGTGCTGTTTTATCGTGTAGTTCCGCAAATAATTTATCGGCAGCAGCGAAAAATAATGGACCACTGATACGATAAACTAGCGTATTATTTAGATTCTCCGGTGAATTCAGCTCAATTGCTTTAGTCATTTCGGCAATAGTTCGAATAAACAGTAAACTTGCTAATAGAACACCGACAGTAATCGCGATAACCATATCAAAAATGACGGTTAAAATTAGGCAGGTAAACAACACAGCTATTTCATTTCGTCCGGAACGACGAATTAAGCGAATAATTTCAGGGATATTTGCCATATTCCAAGCCACAATCAATAGTAGTGCAGCCATAGACGAAATAGGCAAGTAAGATAATGCTTGTGCAAAGACTAATAAAGCGAGCAATACTAATAATGCGTGTATAACGCTTGATATCGGCGATACTGCACCGGATTTTACATTTGCAGCAGAGCGAGCTATTGCTGCGGTAGCGGTAATTCCACCTAAAAAAGGTGAAACGATATTTCCTAACCCCTGTGCTAATAATTCGTTATTGGAATGATGTTTAGTATCCGTCATATTATCTAAAATAACTGCACATAGTAGTGATTCTATTGCACCTAACACTGCCATAGAAAACGCAGCCGGTAATAAAGCTTGTAAAGTATTAAAATTCCAATGAATTAAATTGCCTTGCGAGTCTGGAATGTTCCAAGGTAACGTAAATTCAGGAAGAACATTGGGGATACCGTAGCCTGTAGAACCATCTGTAAGTTGATATTGAAAAGCAGAACCGATTGTTGCGACATTAAAACCAAAATAAATTAGGCTAAGTGAGAGTATTGTACCAATAATGACCGCAGGAAGGTGTCCGGGTATAGGCAAACGTAGTTTGTGCCATTGAGTCAATACGGCTAAGGTTATCAAGCCGACTAATGCATCAGACCAATTTATTGTTGGAAGTGCGGTTAAAATTATTTGAATTTTTTCAATATAGTTAGAGGGCATTACAGCAATATTCAGACCTAAAAAATCTTTGATTTGTAGCGTTGCAATAGTAATGCCGATACCACAAGTGAATCCTAAGGTTACCGGTAGTGGAATATATTCGATTAAGCGCCCTAACCTAAATAATGCCATTAAAACTAATATTATCCCAGATAACAAGGTTGCCATTAATAGACCGCTTAGACCGAATTGTTGAGTAATAGGATATAGAATAACCACAAAAGCTGCGGTAGGCCCGGAAATATTAAAGCGAGAACCACCGCTCAGAGCAATAATAATACCGGCTACAATTGCCGTATAAAGACCGTGCTGTGGTGCAACACCACTTGCAATAGCTAATGCCATAGAAAGCGGAATTGCAATAATACCGACAGTTAAGCCCGCAATAATATCTTTTATAAAATGTTGTTTTGTATAACCGATACGGAAACTATCTTGCAGCGCACTAAAGGGTTTCACTGCTAAAAAGACGTTTTTTGGAAAAAGAGATCTAAATTGCATAAGAAATTTATTAGAAAGAAAATGGATTGTCGCTATTTTAGACGAAATAAAAAAGATTTGTATGTTCCAACGCAAAAAACTTGACTAATCTTATCGAAATCTTTATAGTTTGCGCCGTTAAAATCACAGCGAAGTAAAGTCGCTGCCAATCAAATGGTGAGATGTCCGAGTGGTTGAAGGAGCACGCCTGGAAAGCGTGTATGTGGGAAACTGCATCGGGGGTTCGAATCCCCCTCTCACCGCCAGAACACAATTCATCAACGTTCACCAACGTTCATTTCAGATAAAAATTCATTAATATTTCAATGACTTACTATTCATAGATGTTCATTACTGTTTATTTCTGATTGCTTATAGCCGCACTTTTTAGATCCCTGTTTAGATCCCTCACTGTTTAGGGCTTTTTACGAGGGATCTAAAAATGCGATTACACCTTATTCTTTATGAGATGATGTGATATGAGCAAAATAGTTAAACCTTTGACAAATACAACGATTCAGAATCTTAAAGCCGCTGAAAAAGAATACATTAAATCAGATGGGGGCGGACTTTATATCAGAATTAAACCCAATGGCGCTAAGATTTGGTACTTTGCCTATAAATGGCAAGGGAAACACAGAAAACTTAGTTTAGGGGCGTTCCCTGATTTATCTCTTATCCATGCACGCGAATTAGCGCGGGAATATCGGGGACTTATTTTGCGTAATGTTGATCCCTTAAAGTATCGTCAATCTTTAAATGAGGTTGTAGAGGAAAAGAAAATCACCTTTGCAGAAATGGCGATGAGATGGCGTGATAAGCGCTTGAAATTGGGGAAACTCAAGGCACAAACCGTTAATGAGGCATTCCGCCGCGTAGAGTTGCATTTATTCCCTAAAATCGCAGATCTGCCGATTGATGAGGCAAATTATGAGACTTTTGGCCCGGCGCTTTCACCGCTGAAAAATTCCAATACGCTTTATAAAATCAATATTGCGATTAATCAGATTTTTAGAATGGCAGAAGATGAGGATTTAATTATTAAGAATCCTTTTCGCAATATTCACGATGAATTTACTTATGTAGAGACGAGAAATCATCCGACCATTAAGCCGGAAGATTTGCCGCGCCTATTCCAAGTGTTACAAGGGGCTGATGTGAAGAAACCGACCGCACTTTTAATCGAGTGGCAGTTATTGAGCATTTTGAGAAGTTCCGAGGCGGTGACGATAGAGTGGGCTGATATTGACTGGGAAGCGAAAGCCTTACATATTCCGGCAGAGCGAATGAAAGGCGGTAAACGTGCGCATAGTGTTCCGCTTTCCTCTCAAGCCTTGAATGTGTTAGAGCAAATGCGCCGTTATACCGGCAACCGTAAATATGTATTTTGTAGCCGTGTTGCGCCTTATAATCGCCCTATGAATAGCGGTGCGGCTAACGTGGCATTAAAACGAATGGGATTTAAAGATTTGTTAGTTGCTCACGGCTTGCGCAGCATTGCCAGCACTTATCTTCATGAGCTTGATATTTTTTCATCAGAAGCCATTGAGCTTTGTTTATCCCATGAGAACCGCGGTAAGGTGCGCGCGGCGTATGATAAATCGAAAAAATGGCGCTCCCGACAAGAAATTATGCAGAAATGGGGCGATTATGTGGAAGAATGTAAATTTAAGGCACTTTGCTCTTGATCATTCATTAACACTTCTAGAATTTCTTGTTTTTTGTCATTCGGTAAGCAAGTGAGGATATATTTAAAATAATCTTGTTCTTTTAATTTACTAGGCTTTGTTGTGTGACTAAATTCTAAATTTAATACGAATTTATGCCCACAATCCTGATTTTTACAGGTGCAATAAAGTTTAGTAAATTCCTTATGTTCTCTTTGACTTTTGTTTATTAGGGCTTTTGCACCGCATATTTTACACTCTACCATTTATCGCTTTTCCCTCTCTTAACTGAAATGTTTTTTCGTCATCTCGCCCACGTAAAATCTTAAAACCCATTATAAATCAAATGGTTATACTTTGTATCAAGAAAATCACACTTTTTCTTAAGTGAAAAATAGTGAAAAAGTATGTAATTTTTACAGTTAAGAATTAGTTAAAGCGATATATTTAAAGCTAGATATAGCAAGGGTTTTCGCTATTTTAGTGGCTGAAAATTAACTGAAAACACATCTATTTTTAACGAAAATCGCGAAGTGAGGGAGAGTGGATTTTCCGTGGCGTGGGATTTTCCGTGAAAAATTCCCGTGGCATGCCTAAGAATTGTTTGTTTTTTATCCTTCTATTGTGGTTTCTCATTTCACAATTAAATTTTCTATTCGAACCGAGATAAATATTTTATTTTTGCCCTATCCAATAGGATGAATTTGGATACCTATGAATCTACTTTTTTATGATAAGGAAAGTTATGGCCGAGAAAACAGCACAGGCGGAACGATTTATTAAACTGCCGGAAGTGATGAATAAAACAGGCTTAGGGCGCTCCACAATCTATCGAAATATGAAAGCCGGTGAATTTCCTAAAAGTATTCAACTGAATAAACAAAATTCAGTTTGGCTTGAAAGTGAAGTGAATGCCTGGATGAAAGAACAAATTAATAAACGAAACCAAAAGGAGACAAACCAATGACACTACAAAACCCGGAAAAGCAAGCGGAACTCGAAAAACTGATTGCAGAACTTAACAAAAATAATCAAGCCTTTTTAGCCGTTCAAGATAAGGCTTTAACAATTAAATCAAACATTGAACGTAATCAAAAAATGATTGAGGCACTGGAACAAGAAAACCAAGAGGCGCAAAAAGAAATTGATAATCTTCAAGTGAGTGATACCGGAGAGATTAATTTTGAAGGCTTTGATGAAGTTTCTGAACGTGTGAGTAAAAATACGTTGAAGATTAATGCACTGAATAAAGTCATTACAAAATTTGATGCGAAATTAAAACTTCTACTAATCACAGAATATAAAGCATTTTCAGATAACTCTATCCGTATCAAAACAAAAGCCCTAGATTTAATTGCTCAAGAATTCATGGAAGAGTTTTTCAAAAGTGAATCTATGAAGAAAATCAATGAAATCTATTCAGTTCTATATGAAAATAAAAGTAGTGTTCTATTCGGAAATTATATTAACTATGATTATAGTGGTGCTTTCTTGAATTTCTTTGTTAGTAAAATTAAAACTCATTTAGATGAAAAACTTGATATTAGTCATTTAAAAATTAATATGCCGGAGATTAAATTTAGCATTCCTAACTCTGGTGGTGGCTCATGGCAAAAGCGTGAATATATACGCGAACTAGAAGAGCTGGCTAATCAGTAGTTGAAAATTTTAGATGACGCAACGCCCCGTAGAAGATACGGGGCTTTTTTATGCCGTTTTGAACGATTTGGGACGAATTTGAACGACTTGAGACTATTCAGAATCCTTATGATATGCTATCTTTATACTATATAAAAACACAGTAAAGGGACTGTTATGGGGCTATACTCTGTTGAACAAAATTTTTTCACTATTGAGCAGTTTATTTCTAACTTTAAGCAAGAATATGACAAAAAAATATCTATTGATAATATTTTAGATTTTTTTGAGAATGAAAAAATCTCTTTATTTTTATTTGTTAAAAAGAACGAAGATGAAATAAAAATTGCAAATAGTGTTTTTAAAGATGATGAGATTAGTGTTAAGTATAGTAGAAATGAACTAGATAAAACTATACTTTTTCATTCTAACAAAAAAATGGAAGCTATGAATGTAGGCTTATTTCAATTTGAAACAAAAGATTATATTAAAAACAATTATGTATCTTTATATAATGATGAGAATAAACATCACAGTATTTCAGGGATAACAAATAGTAAGTTATATTATGAGAATATATCAGAGTACACATCAACAAATCTACTCACTAAACAAAATGAAAAAATAGAGATAATAGAAAAACAGGAAATATTAATACTGAATGACTGTTTTTATAGTGGTTACTTTAAAATACCAAAAGGAAAAATAAAATTACCTTACTTAATTAAACCGGAAATGATTCCAGAAAAACTAAATGCTATTATAGAATCATTATTACCTGAGCTAGAAATTTATAGCCATTATGAATTTTTAGGAAACGAAGATCTCAAAAAGAGCTTTAAAACTTCAACAATAAATATTTTTATCCCTAATTATTTAGATAAATTAAAAATAGATTTCTTTAAAAATCTTTACATCTCAAAGGATGATATTGAAAGAATTAAAGAAGAGCTAGATTTACTTTCTATTTTTGATACAAGAAAACCAAATAACGAATCAGACTATGAAATGTATCAAAGTATTATTAATGCCTTAGTTTTTATGCATCATCCTAAATTTCAAAAAGTAAACCGGAAAGACTTTTTTATTACAGATAGAAATCGCCCTTCATTTAACGCCATATCTGAAGCAATTAGTGATATATTGGAAGAGATGGAAAGTAAAATGGGCTATTCCGGAAAAGTGAGAAAAGCCAAAACAATTGCCCCATTTTTAGAAAAATTCTTAGAGAGAAGCCAATACTACTAAACCTAGCCCCTGATTATGGGGCTTTTTTTATGCCTACTCTTGATTAGAAATTTTTCTAAAAAATGCCAAATTTTTCTAAAAACAACTGAATTATTCCAATTTCCTCACACGTTTCTTTTTACTTCCTACAATCCTCAACGCAATCGAAATAAATGAATGGTGAACGTTGATTAAGATTGCGGAGTATATAAGAACACTTAACTTTTAAAAGAGGAAAACAACATGACAACATCCCCACTAAAACAATATGCCAGCCAATTGGCAGCAAAATATCAAGATAAATTGGATGAAAGAAAAGACGTTTTATTATCCATTTCACTCAATGACAAAGCGCAGCAAGAGCTGATGAAAGATTTTAAAAGCCGTTCTGATTTTCTCAATTCGATTAACTGGATAACAGTGAAAAATCAAAAAGATAAAAAAATCTTTGGGGCATTAAAAGGCACAACAACGGGGCGCAAACAAGATGGGCGTAATCGTTCTATTGTGGAATATGGCGACATTTATCAACTCCAAGAAATCGACAGCGGTGTGCAAATTGATTGGCGTTTAATTGATGAGCTTGAAGTGATTCAAGATAACTTTTCGGAAAATTTCACCCGCTTGACGGAACAGCAATTTATTTTAGATATGCTGCAAATGGGCTGGCACGGTGAAAGCGAGGCGACAAACACACAAGCCGAAGATCTATCCGATGTGGTGAAAGGTTGGCTCGCCCAACTGAAAGATCAAAACCCGGCAAATATCATCACGGGAGGAAAAAGTGCGGGCAAAATCACGTTATTTTCTGAACAAGCCGACTATAAAAACTTAGATGAATTGGCGACCGCACTCCGTAATAAATTGCCGGCTCAATATCAAGAACGCAATGATCTTGTTTTCTTTGTGGGAGCGGATTTAGTAGCAAAAGCGAATGCCAATATTCAAGGGGCGTTTAATTATTCAGAAAATAACGGTATCAACAATCTTTATCTATCAAATTATTTTGGCGGTATGCCGGCAATTATTCCGCCGCAATTCCCACGAAAATGCGCAGTAGTTACCACGTTAAAAAATCTAAGCATTTATACACAAAAAGGCAGTTGTCACCGCTCAATTTATAATGATGAAGAGACAATGGATTATATCAGTGCTTATTTACGCCAAGAGTGTTACATCGTGGAAAATCTTAATTTAATGGCGGCGATAGAACACAAAAACGTGGTATTTGGAGATGAATAAAATGGAAAGTAAAGAAATGATAAAAAGTAGAGATGTTGCATTATCTTTACTAGAAAAATTTAAGAAATTACCGCTTCATCAACAACACAAATTTATAGATGAAATTCGGAATGAATTAAATCAGGAAAGAATTTTAAAATATAGCACTATTTTTCCTGATTATGGAAAATTAACAGGAAATGAAAAGATGATGTTTTATTTTGCATTCGGTTTACATGTGCAAGAAGAAAAGAAACAGACAGAAAATTTTATTGCCGTTTAATAAATAAAAGTGCGGTCAATTCCGCACTTAAATAAAAGGAAAGAATATGACATTAAAAGCCTTATTAACGATTCAAGAGTTAGAAGAAATGGGCATCGCCTCTCGCACAAAAATTTATTATTTAGTGAAACGGGGCGATTTTCCCAAACCGCTAAAATATGACAGAACAAACCGATGGGCGCGTGAAGACGTGCAAGCGTGGCTAGATAAACAAAATCCCAACCATACAAAAGGCGACGAAGATGGCAGGCTTGCGGCTTGATTGCCCGGAATGTGGCAAAGCGTTGAAAATCCGTAGTTCCACACGCCCTAGCGCGGTTGTAACGGTTGCTCATGTTTATTGCGAATCATGCGAATTGAAAGGCATTGTTCGCGCCGGATTTGAACAAGGGCAATTTGCTCAATTTTCGCCCGTAGCTCAAACGCACCGATGGGCGCAAGATAACAAAGCAGAAACCTCAAACAAAAAATAAGGGCTTACCCCGAAAGATAAGCCCGTTCCCTATAACGACAATTTAAAGCGAATAATTCAATGAACTATTTAAACGACAATCTACCGTTTAATACGGTGGCGTGCAACCTTTTCACGCCTAAAAACAGAAAATTTTCACAAAGCGGCTTGACAGTTAAAACGAAATTAAACTATATTAAATCCGCTTTAGCAAAATCTAAAGCCGGTCACTGCAAGATCGTTTTTATACACAAGGCGAACAGCACGCCAAATCGTGCTTTTTTTGTTCGTAGCGTTCACGCACCTATTCAATATAGCCTATTTTCTGATAGTCTATTCTCAATGGTAGCGCATAATGGGAAAGGTTCCGCCCTTTGCCGTGTTCCTTGTGTAACGGTTTTGCAGCCCGTTATGTGCTACCGCCCAAGCCTGCAAACTTTAGCGGTAGTTCCTCAATACTTACACAAGGACACCGCAGAGATGATCTACAAATTTCTATGCGTCAATCGCACGCACCCGCACTTTAATTTGTGCGTTCAAACTATTCAAGCCAACAACGAAACTAACGCGCGCCTAAGCCTTAGCGCCGATTTTCAATGCCTTTCACTTATCGCCAAAATCAACCCAAAATTTAACCGCACTTTTACGCAAGGGGGGATTTATGCCTAATCTTTCCCTTTCTTTTCTTGATGAAATCCAAACGGAAGTTTCACGCCTTGAAACCCTAGGCACGTGTTTAGAGATGGTGGAGGCAACCTGTTATTTGAAAGACGTAAACGAATTGCGCGGCTTTATGCTGAATATCGCGCATTTTCAACAGTTACAGATCGCCCAAATTCAAGGGAAATTAGATCAATGTTTTCCCAAATCCCAATCTACTTTATCGAAAGGAGCGAGCCATGATCACGCATAGAATCACTTTACCAAATGGCACGCTGATTGAAATTTTTAGTGATGAAGAAGGGATCGCCCTATGGCAGAAAGCCGAGCGATTAGTACAACAAGCGCAATTTATCAAAGCCAAAGCACAACGCCGCAAGAAAAAACAGCGCACCCAACAAAAACAAGCGAGATGCCAACAACGCTAGGGGGAAATATGGAAAAGAAACCAACCACAGATTTTTTATTACAGGAATTAGAAAGCTTGAAAGCCCGTGTGCAAACCATAGAAGCACAACAATTAACTGCCGATAAAATATGGACACCACTCGACATAGCCGACTATGCGGGCTGTTCTTATGGTTATGTGATTCAAACCTTAATTAAATTGCCGGGCTTTCCGGCAACGTTAGGCGACCCACGCCCACGCAGCCCGAAAAAATACCGCGCCGGCGATGTGATTGCGTTTTTTAAACATAGAAATCAAGGTTAGGGGGAATTATGGCATATAAAAAACAACGGCCAAAAGTACCGCACTTTGACGAACAAGGGCGCGTAGCCTATGAGCATATTTACGCTTTGATCGGTGATAAAGCGTGGAAAGCATGGGGATTTGGGAAAGAGAAAGGAAACGGGCTAGAATGGGGCTTATTGCGTGATAAATTAGGCTTAGGTGATGATTATAAGCCGCTTATTTTAGATGCTGAAAAATTGGCGAATGCAAGCAATTATCAGATTTTAAAAGAAGAGGTTCATGCGGTGACGTTTTGCCGTTTTGGTGAAGTCAGCCAAGCACAAGAAACCGCCTTACTTTTAGCCATAGCCAAACATTCCAAGGCTGAAAAAGTCTTTTTTGCCGATAACTTAGGTGAAAACAAGCAGGATTTAAGCGCCTATGTTTTACGCCTAAGAGAAGATGAAGAGGCTCGCAATACGGCTGAAATCGTGATAGAAACGGAAGAACAAGGCAACGCCCCACGCAAAACACCTTATGTTGAATATCGAGAAAATGGCAAGATTAAAGGATTACATTATATAACGCCCAAAGTGGATAGAGACACCGGCGAGATCATTCAAGAAAAAGAAACGTGGATTTGCGACAATTTAGCGTTAGTGGGTGAAGGTAAAACTGCAAGTGGTGAATATTATTATTTGTTCCAATGGCAAAACCGAGATGAAAACACCCCTCGCACAGTTGCGATCGCACGTGAAGACTTTGGCACAGATTCCGGCTGGAAAATGTTGAAGGCACAAGGCTTGAAGATGACACAGGGATCGGGCTTAACTCAAAAGCTCACCGAGCATTTTCACTTTAACGGCAACCATTCGACACAATGGACGATCACCAATGTTACCGGCTGGCTCAATGGGGCGTATTTATTGCCAAACGGGGAAATTATTGGCACACCTAAAAAACCGATTTATTTCACCGATAAAAGCGGTTCAAGTTTAGGCTATATCACCGCCGGCACGCTTGGCGATTGGCAACGGGAAATCGCGCAGAATGTAAAAGGCAATGTTTCAATGATGTTGGGCGTGGCGGTTGCACTTGCGGCCCCTATGCTTTCACTTTTAGGGCGGGAATCCTTTGGGGTTCACCTTTTCGCCGAAAGTTCAAAAGGGAAAAGCACGACATTAAATATCGCCAACAGCATTTACGGCAATCCCGACAAAATCAAATTAAGCTGGAGTACTACGGCAACAGGCGTTAAGAATGAAGCCGCCGCACGCAATGACGGCTTTATTACTCTTGATGAAATTGGGCAAGCCAAAGACGGGAAAAACCTTGAAAATATCGCTTATGACCTGTTCAACGAGACGGACAAAATACGTGGCGAGAAAGAGGGCGGAAACCGACAAATAAAACGCTGGAAAGTGACTGCACTTTCAACCGGTGAAAAAGATTTAGAAACGCAATTAAGGCTACAAGGGGCAAAAGTACACGCCGGGCAATTAGTGCGGCTTTTGAACGTTCCTTTGGAAGAAGCGAATAATTTACACCATTTCCCGAATAATAAAGCCCACGCCGACCATTTAAACGAAAAAGTGCAAGAATGTTTTGGCGTGATTGGGCGTGAATGGATCGCTTTTCTTGCCAACAATGTGGACAGCATAAAAACTACTTATAAGACAATCCGGAAAAAATGGTTAGATTTATCTAGCAATATGAGCGGGCAAGTTCAACGCTTGGCGGGCGACCGTTTTGCCGTATTGGAAACGGCTTTATGCTTAGCCAAGGATTTAACCCAATGGACGGAAGAAGAAAGCGCCAATGCTATTTTGAAAAACTTTCTTAACTGGAAAGAAGAATTTGGGGAAAACAGCCGAGAAGAAACCAGCATTATTGATAGCGTGGTGAATTGGCTTTTAGTCAATGAATCTTGTTTTATTGAGTATCCGCACGACCCAAACGCAAGAACGCCGCAGAAAATAGCTGGGGTGAGAGTATTATCGGATAATGTGAAAGAATCTAAATTTGTAGAACATTATTTTGTGATCCCTTCCGTTTTTTATGAGGCAATGAGTATTTACCCTAAAAACATGCTAAAAAGCGTGCTGTTCAATGCCGGCATATTGAAAAGACCACAAGCAGAAGAGGCAGGCTATGAATTTATGTTCAAAGTACCCAAAAAGATGATGGGAAAACAATTTAGAGCATTTAAGATTATGCCGTTTTCAGATGAGCCGGAAATCGAAGAGGAAAACGACTAAATAACCAAAAGAGCAAGGCGCACACCTTGCTTTTTTATGCCGTAAAAAAGATTTTTTATGGGTTAAATTTATTTTTTATAGGAAAAATAGGAATAAATCATAATGAACATTTATAAATCAATATCTTATAAAAATAAACTATTCCTATTCTATGGTTTATTATTCCTATTTTATTGCCTTTTGTTCCTATTTTTGCCCTTTTCATTCCTATTTTGAAAAAATGACTTTCTTCCGTTCCTAAAAAATTCCTATTCTGTTCCTATTTTGAAAACTAAAAATAGGAACACTTTTCTGCACTTAAACATTTGATAAATAAAATAAAAAAAATTTCGTTCCTAAAATTCCTATGTTTCCTATGAAAAAAACATACTCACAGGAAAAAATTATTTTTATGATGGCCACAACCCAAAACGACAGAAAAATAACCATACTTTATCAAGCGAAACGCAAGCCCATCCAATCATTTCTATATCCAATAAACACTTTAAAAAATTTTTTTAGAGTGCTATTATTAAACTGAAACTATTGAATAAGGAGCAAATCATGGCAATACACCAAATTTTGACACAGCAGGCGGCAAGCATTACCGATTTAAAACGCGACCCGATGGGCATTGCACAGGCAAGCGAACGGGGCGCAGTCGCTATTTTGAACCGTAATCAACCGGCTTTTTATTGTGTTACGCCCGCACTTTTTGAATATTTTCAAGAATTGGCAGAAGATGCAGAGTTAGGCAGAATTGCACAAGAACGCATGAAAGACGGTGAATTTATCGCGGTGAATCTTGATGACTTATAGTCTAAAATTCCACGAAAAAGCCTTAAAAGAATGGCAGAAACTAGGCGAGCCGGTAAAAAGCCAATTTAAGAAGAAATTGTACGAACGCTTAGAAAATCCGCACGTTCAAGCTGACAGATTAAGCGGTTTTTCGACCGCACTTTATAAAATCAAACTACGATCGGCGGGTTATCGACTTGTTTATGAAGTGCAAGATAATGAGATCACCGTTTTTGTGTTATCCGTAGGCAAGCGAGACCGCCTACAAGCCTATGAAAATGCACGTAATAGACAACCTCAATAAATCCTTTTCAAGAGCGCATAAATAAAGGGCGAAAATATCGCCCTTTTTCTTTGCCTGATATTAAACGAGATTTAATGATATTACTTGATTATTGCTTTTCCCTCATTTAGATTGAATTAGGATTTTAGATCCCTGTTTAGATCCCTCTAAACAAAAGCAATCAGAGAAGAACCCAGTAAAATCAAGGCTTTAACGTTAAATGTTGTTGTTCCCTCTCACCGCCATTTAACTTATCAGAAAATCTAGTAAAACAACATTTTATTAAAATCATATTTATCATTCATTATTTTTAAACGCTATAAGCTTCACTAATTTGTCCTGGTTTAGGGCGCAGGTCTTGTATTTTGATTGATTAATCAATAGCAAATTTTCAAGCTCTTTGATTAATACTGTTATTTAAGTCCTTAAATCACGCTAATGATCTAAAATGTTGTAACAGGTTAAAGACTATTTTTTGATAAATCTACTTCAAAACGGTAGTGAAAATAGTGGTATTTACCTCTGAATAAAAACAATATGCTAAATGGTATTAAAGCGGCAAACGTCGTTGTACCCTAGTAAAGGATACAAATTAGCTTATATGACAGTAATTGCCCTAAGAAGTGTTAAAAAGCTTAATAGACTCTTTCCTAGAGCAATTGAATTGTTAAATAACTTTCCATTTAGTTCATATCTATTGAATTACTTCATCATGAGTGCAAACCAAGCTTGTGTTTGTTCGCTGATTTGTTCAATTAGGGATTTTGATAGTTCTGTTTGAATGAGTAGGCGTTGCCAGTAAGGATCGATATATTTTGTTCGACCATTAGAAAGTTTGATCTGTTCAAAGGCAGACAAAATTCGCTCAAAATCGACCGCACTTTCTTCGCTAGGTAAAAATACTTTGATATTTTCTGTTGGAACTGGCTGAATACGCTGTTTGCCCTTAAGATAATCTTCTACATAGCGTTGTAATTGGTGTTCGGCAACATTTTTTTCGATCGATTTAAAGCTAATCGATTTAGTTTTGTCTTTTACGATTAATAATGGAGGCGTTACACTTTCTTGAGTTAGTAGTAGAACCAAGTAATAAATCCATGGGCGAATACGATAACGAGTTTTATCTTTAGCCAAGTACCAAGTTACATATTGATGACTTTCGGAAAATAGTTGATCAATTCGTCCGAATAAACGTACTGTTCCAAAAACGGTGTTAATTTGGCAATCAATATTAAGAGAGTGGGGCGTTTGATATTCAGCAATTCGTTGTTTAAAATTCAAGCAATCGAGTCGCAATTTTTCTGTATAAATTTTTCCGAATTCTCCTCTAGGAAGTAGACCTTTAATCATTAATTGCTCAAAATATTGCTCAAATTGTGATTCTTCTAAATGTAATAATTCGTTACTAATCTGGTAGGCAGTTAAACCGTCTAGGCTAAAGTTTTCGCTATCTTCAATAGTGTCGTCATATTGTTGAAAATAAACGCCAAGTTGTTTTTCAAAAAAGAATTTAACCGGATTTTCAACAAAAGAAACGAGATCTTGTAGATCGATTTCTAAGGGAGACTGATCAATTTGATTTGCTAAGTCTTGGATAAATTCTTGCTGTATTGGTTTAGTATGCGAGCTTAACGGTAGCCATTGCGCCGCGAAAGAATAGTCTTTTTCAGAAAAGTTTTGCGGGTTGAAAGGCGACATCGGATGTTGTTTAATTTGTATTTTCCGATCTATTACATTTTCGTTTAAATAATCCAGTAATTGAGAAACCAATACGGAAGGTTCTTTTGTCTGATTATCAATGATAGAACGACCAACATAGCTAATGTATAAAGCATTGCGAGCGGAAAGTAAGGCTTCTAGGAATAGATAGCGATCATCATTGCGACGGATTCTATCTCCCTTACGATGATGATATTGCATTAAATCAAAATGATTCACCGTTTGAGTTCGAGGGTAATCTCCTTCATTCATTCCCAGTAAACAAACTATTTTAAAGGGGATTGCACGCATAGGCAGTAAGGTACAAAAATTGACTTTCCCGGCTAGAAATTTGAGGGTGTTGGGGCTGTTGTCTAGGTAGCTTTCAATGGCTTCGGAAACCACATCAATACTGAGCATTAGATCCAATTTGGTTTGTTGCAGGTTATTTAAAAATTGGTTTATACAATCTTGGATAAATAGGATTCTTGCTAAGTTCTCTTCATTCTGAATGAAAAAGTCAGTTAGAAGTGTACTCAGAATTAGATGCCATTTTTCAGGTAAATATTCATGCTGTAAACACTGATGCCAATGATAAAGTTTATCTAAAAATTCTGCTAAGTGGCCGACTAGCTGTCCTTTTAGTCCATAGCTGTTGTCTAACCCTAAGCTGTTTTGCCAAATACCATGTTCTTCACGCAAAGCGTAGCCTAGTATCATTCGTTCTAAACCAGATTGCCACGAATTATAGTTTTGTGCTGCTGTGATGTGAGTTGTTGGATATTTTTCTAATCCAAAGCGAATGCCGGAGTCTGCCACCCAATAACGGATCTGAATTAAATCGTCCAGCTGGATATTGAAGCGTTCACGAATCGCGGGAATATCTAATAATGCTAGTATATCTTCTGCGCTGAACTGGCTCTCTTTTAGTTGTAATAATGAAATATAAGCTGCGATAAAAGCATCACTTTCCGTTGTCTTGTTATCTGAGATAGAAAATGGAATTTGCATATCCTTATGTTCGTTTTGTGCAAAAACAGCTCGAATATAGGGTGCATATTGATTAATATCTGCAACCATTACTACAATATCTTTTGGTGTAATTTGTTTTTCGCTCGGAAGATGAGGGTTTTGGTTAAATAAATTCAGTAGATAATCTTTTAAAACCTCGAGTTCTCGCATTGGACTATGACATGAGTGAAAATTAATTGAGTTATCTTGTTCAATGAGATGTAGAGGCTCATTGCTTAGTGTCAAAATGCGAGATTGTACTTGTTGTAATAAAGAGGACTCTCCCGGTGTGTGATAATTATCAATATATTCGCCAGAAACATTGTCTTGTTTATCGATGAGTTGATAGAAAAAATCTCGCCCTAATTTCCCCCATGAGGCAAGTAATGGGTGGCCTACGATTAACTGTTCGTCATCGTAGTTGGAGATCGTCTGATTTTTTGTTAATTGAGCGTGTTGTTTCTCAGATAAAAAAGGGCGCACTAATTGTGAATGATGATTTTTTCTAATTAGTGTTTTTAATCGTTCCAACCATAGTTGATCCGTATCTCGAATATCCCCCCAGTATTCTTCGCAGGGATTTAAAAAAAATAAATAAATTTGGCAATGTTTTGAGAGTGCTTGTAAGGTTTCAAAATAGACTTCAGGAAGTGCGGAGATACCACAAATAAAAATACGTTCCGGCAGAATTAATGTTGATTCTGTGTTGTCTAGTTTTTCAATAAATTGTCGGTTTAATGTGGCACGATGTTGTAATTCTTGTGGCATATCCTGTTCAATATTGTTGATTAGCGTTTTCCATAAGATACTTTGCCAACGAATATGTTGTTGAATAGACGTGCTAAATAGAGATTCTTCATTATGGTAAACATGAAAAATTTTATTAAATTCTTCTACCTGCTCTTCTTGCCAATATTGAATCCAATCTGGACGATAAACTAAATATTGGTCAAAAAGATCGGCAATTTGGACACTTAATTGGTAGAGCTTTTGTTGTTCGGATTGGGGGGAAGAATGAAGATATCGGGCTAAAGGAGTAAATTCTTCCTGACTGATTAGGCTAGGAATTAATCGCATTAAACGCCATTTTAGTAATTCTTTATCAAATACATTTTGCTTACTGAGATGAGGTAAATTGTCGGCATATAGCTGCCAAATAAAACTTGCTGGCATGGGAAAATGTAAATTAGCGGTAATGTTTTGCTGTTTAGCTAGTTCCATTTGTAGCCATTGCGCCATTCCGGGGCTTTGCACTAAGATAGTTTCTGACTGAAACGGATCTTTTGGTGGAGAATTTGTTAAGAGATCCGACAAAATATTTAGATGATTTTCAAGGTAATTAGAGGAATAAGTGATAAACACGCAAACAATCTCAGAAAGATAACTTAGGGGTATTCTACTGGGTTTTTATTAAAATTTCATCTTGTCCGTCAGAGACGGAAACGGTATCAGATTTACATGCTATATGAAATTGGTGTCCATTTTGTTGAACGATATTTTCGCAGTTTAATCCTAAAAATTGACGTTGAATTTGATTTTCTGCAATTTGTACGGCTTGATAAAGTCGGTAGATTTTGACCGCACTTTTTCGTTGTTGTGATGCCCATTGAGTAAATACTAAGAAAATTAGCCCGAACAACGCGATAGCTGTTAATACGCTGAGTAATCCCATTCCTTTATTCTGTTTGGAAATCATGCCAACTTTTCTCCGCAGCTTGCCATCGGCTATATTGTTGATATAGCGTTATAATGGCTTTTTTATTATATGTTACGGCAATTTTCGGACTGATCCGTAATTTTCCTCCGCTAATTATAGTCCCGTTAATTTTTCCCTTTCCGGTTAATTCTAATTCTCCTTCAGCTAAGAAAATCCCGTTGAAATTACCTTGAATATTCGCGTGAGTTTGATGTTTGTTAAAGAAATATAATCGAGGGAATTGATTGTTTAACGGCGGAGTGGCTGACGGTGGGTAGAATATTTCTTCGAAGTGTTGTAATTCCTGAGGGTAAATAAAGCTCATAAATTGCCCTTCATAGATTCTTTTTGTTGGCAATTTTTTGAATAAGCGACTTTTTTTACACCAAAAACGATAAATGAGTTTATCCTCCAATTTTTTATATAAATTACTGAGTTGTGAAGGGATGAATTCAATGCTTTTGCTATTTTCTTCCAAATGAATCGGTAGTTTGTTACAAAGCATAGTTTTTTGTTGGCGGCTTAAGGTTTGTAAAAGCGCATTTTGTTCTACATATTGTTTGCGTAGCATTAATTGAGTTGAGTAAAAATGGAGATTATCTTCATTTAACAGAAAAATAACGGCTAAAAGACTTGCAATAATGACTAGTAATGTCAATGTTATAATGCCTTTGTTAGATTTCATCATGCCCCCTGATTTAATAAAGGGACAAGGATTTGAGTTTCGTATGTAATTTCTTTATGTCGTTTTAGATATCCAGTTAATCGAATTTCTATACCTGTTTGGAGGCCGCTTCTAGACGTTACCCAATTAAATTTTAATACGTCGATTTCAATTTCGTTTTTATCTAGCAAATTGGTCCAACCACTACCAGAATTACAAGCACTTTGTTGTAAATAACGTTGACATTCACTCAATATACAATAGGAATTAACCGCACTTTTGTAGGTTTTTTTCGTTTTTAATAATTTATTTTCTACTTTATAGCCGAATAATTCACTTTCTATTTTTTTAGCGACATTTTGTCCCCTTTTTTGGCAAAAATTTTTATCGTATTTTTCACCGATACAACCATTTAAATTTAAATCATAAAAAAATAATATACAGCTATTTTGCGGCTGTCCGTCTGCTTGTGAGATTTTTACACTTGTTCCCTGTTCATCTTGTTCAAATAAGTTGAAATTTGAGCTTTGCAATTTATCACTTTGTGCACGAAAACCGGCACGTCGTAAATCTTTTGCCATTAATTGTAAGACACGTTGTAATTCGGATTGTAATTTTAATTTTTGCATCATCGACTGATTCTGGCGCTGCACTTGAACATAGAAATAACTAAGACTAAAAATGAGTAAGGAGGTTAGAAAAATAGTTAGCATTAGGCTTAATAAGCTTTGACCTGAATAATATTTATTTGTCATTTTATTCTTCCGTTCTATTGTTACAGGCACTAGTGGCTTGTGATTTTTTTAAATTAATTGTCCCGACATTAAAAAATGAAAATAAGGTTCGATATTTTTCTGCTTGCAAGACAAAACAATTTGCTACGATAGTATTACGTATCCCACTGAAACGAGCGATTTCTAAGGGATATTGTTTTTCGCTATGTAGTGTTGTTTTCTGTGGAAAATACGGATAATAGAAATGAGCATATAAGGAAGAGGGGCAATATTGGGGATATAAACAATTACATAGTTTCTCGTTTTTTACTTGCGCAGTAATACACCAGCGCTTGTGAATTGGATCCGTACTTACCAGAATAAACCAAATTGAGGAAGAATTTTCCGCTCGAGCTTGTATATTGCGTAGGAAAAGATAAAGTCTCTGTTCTTCTTTCGCTAAAATGAATTGTGCGTCATAGCTGCGCCACTTTGGAATAGTAAAACTGAAGCATAAGCTAACTAATGTCAATATAATTAGTATTTCAACTAAAGTAAAACCTCTATGATGCATATTTTATTCTCTTTTTTGACCGCACTTTATTTCATATAAAATGAAAGAAAAGCAATAAAGGAGAAATTTGCGACTGAGATCGAAGAAATTAATCTGTTGAATGGATAAAAAAGTAGATTTTCATAGCTATTTATAAAAAGTCATTTATAATGCAAAGCCTATTTGTTCTTTAAAATCCGGTGGAAATATGAATCCAATGTTAAATATCGCAATCCGTGCGGCACGGAGAGCTGGTAATGTGATTGCCAATAGTTATGAACGCCGCGAACCTATCGAAACAGCGAAAAAAAGTGCTAATGACTATGTAACAAATATTGATAAGGCTGCTGAAGCGGCAATTATTGACGTTATCCAAAAATCTTATCCAGAACACAGTATTATTACTGAAGAAAGTGGTGTTCTAGAGGGGAAAGAAGGAGATATTCAATGGATTATTGATCCGCTGGATGGTACGACAAACTTTGTCAAAGGCTTACCACATTTCTCTGTTTCTATTGCGATTCGCGTAAAAAATCGTACTGAAGTTGGAGTGGTTTATGATCCGATTCGTAACGAGCTCTTTACTGCCGTAAGGGGAGAAGGTGCAAAAATCAATGATATTCGCTTACGAGTGGATAATAAATCAGAACTACAAGGTGCGATTCTTGCCACAGGTTTTCCTTTCAAACAAACAATATTTATGTCAACGCAATTTGCGATGATGAATGCACTCATTGAAAGTGCCGCTGATTTCCGCAGAACAGGTTCTGCTGCATTGGATTTATGCTATGTCGCAGCGAATCGGGTTGACGGCTATTTTGAAATTGGTCTTAAAGCTTGGGACTGTGCTGCCGGTGAATTAATTGTACGCGAGGCCGGTGGTTTAGTAACGGATTTAAAAGGTGGTCATACTTATCTTAAAACCGGTCATATCATCGCTGCACCAGCACGAATTTTAAAGGAAATGTTAGCGAGAATTCAGCCTTGTTTAAGCAGTGAGTTGAGTTAATTATTTTATACAGAATAAATTTGTATAGCGCATCGATATTTTTGAAAATACAAAGATATCGATGCTTTTTATTTCATTTTGGTGATAAAAAAGTGGAATAGCTAATCTGCATTTTGCTCGTCTAATTATTCAACGTGATGATGAAGATATTATTACTTAGCTTGAATTTAATTCCCCTTTAATATGCTTAAATTTTCCTTTCTCAGAAATAGATTGCTTGTCTAAAATCAAAGGGGAATGACTAGCATGGAATGTGTAGAAATTTGTAGTAATGCAGTTGCCATAAAATATCTCATGACTTTTACGTCCCTAGCGTAATATTGTCGGTCATATCGTGATATATGTTTATATTTGGTACTCTTTGGTTCTTACCTACTCTTTTTCACTAAGATACGGATCGGCAAATCCTAGTTGTTGCATAATTTTTGTTTCAAGTGCTTCCATTTTTTCGGCTTCTTCATCTTCAATGTGATCGTAACCTAGTAAGTGTAAGCTACCGTGAACAATCATATGTGCCCAATGTGCGAGTAAAGGTTTTTGTTGTTCGAGTGCTTCTTTTTCTACAACTTGACGGCAGATAATTAAATCACCTAATAGCGGCAAGTCAATTCCCTCTGGAACCTCAAAAGGAAAAGAAAGAACATTTGTCGGTTTGTCCTTTCCTCTATAAGTGAGATTGAGATGGTGGCTTTCTGTTTCGTCCACAATACGAACCGTCATTTCTACGTTTTCTTGTTGAGGTTGAATCGCAACAGTTGCCCATTCCCGGATTTGTTCCTCGGTCGGGAGTCCTTGCGTATTTTCACAGCCGAGTTGTAAGTCAATAATCATACTATTCACTTTGTATTATTCCTCTAAATGTATTTTATTTTCTGACCGCACTTTTTCTTCCTGTTCTGCTTTTCGTTGGGCTGTAATTTCTTGGCGGCGAAGTTCATCTTGGATTTCCCATTGTTCATAGGCTTGTACCACTTTCGCGACGACAGGATGGCGAACAATATCTTGGCTGACGAAATAGTTAAAACTTAGTTCGGGAACGTTTTTTAATACTTCAATAGCGTGTCGTAAACCCGATTTTGTACTTCTTGGTAAATCAATTTGAGTGATATCGCCTGTGATAACGGCTTTAGAATTAAAACCGATACGAGTCAAAAACATTTTCATTTGTTCGACTGTTGTATTTTGGCTTTCATCGAGAATAATGAAGCTGTCATTTAAGGTTCTTCCACGCATATAAGCAAGTGGTGCAATTTCGATGATATTGCGTTCCATTAACTTTTGTACGCGTTCAAAGCCTAACATTTCAAATAAAGCATCATAAAGAGGACGAAGGTAAGGTTCGATTTTCTGTCCCAAATCACCAGGTAAAAAACCAAGTTTTTCTCCTGCTTCTACTGCTGGTCGAGTGAGCAAAATACGGCGTACTTCTTGGCGTTCTAATGCTTCGACAGCAGCTGCAACGGCTAAAAAAGTTTTGCCTGTCCCGGCCGGTCCAATACCAAAACTGATGTCGTGAGTTAAAATATTATGTAAATATTGAATTTGGTTTAGGCCGCGGGGTTTGATTAATCCTCGTTTGGTTTTTATTATAGTGCTATAAACGTTATTTTTAGATTGTTCGGGCGTAGTTTGTGATAATATTCTGCATTCTTGTAAGGCGATGTGAATATCTTCTAAGTCCAATTCTTTAATTTTTCCTTTAATTGGCGCGGTTTCTAAGTATAAATTTTGGATGAGTTTTTCCGCTTGCTCTAACAAGCTGTCTGATTTCGTTAGAACTTCTGGTTTGGATTCAATGGTAAACGTAAAATTGCGTCGAGATATGCGGAGATTCAGTTCTTTTTCAATCAGTTGAATGTGTTGATCGAAGGGACCGCATAAAGATTGTAAACGGGCATTATCCTGTGGTTCGAGGGTAAATATTGTCATTCGTATTTCTGCTATTAATAAAAAATCGGCGATATTGTAATCGCTTTTTAGTTAACTTCTCAAGGTTTCGAAAATTTTCTCTGCTAGGGCTTTTGATATTCCCGGAACAGAAGCAATTTCATCTAATCCAGCATTTTTTATGCCTTGCAATCCCCCTAGATATTTTAGTAAGGCCTGACGACGTTTAGCACCGACTCCTTCGATGCTTTCTAACCCGCTTTGAGTAAATGCTTTTTGGCGTTTTTTGCGATGTCCACCGATAGCGTGATTATGGCTTTCATCACGAATATGCTGAATTAAATGTAATGCTGGGTGATCATCTGCTAAATGGATTTCTCGCGCTTGTTTACTAATAATCAGCACTTCTTGTCCGGCTCTGCGATCAACTCCCTTCGCTATACCGATTAAGCTCGGTTGGTTTTTGTCCCATTTTACGTTTAGCTCGGCAAACACTTTTAATGCCCGATTGAGTTGACCTTTCCCTCCATCGATGAAAATAATATCGGGAATTTTATCTTCGTCTAAATCACGGTCATAGCGTTTGCGAAGTGCCTGTTCCATAGCGGCATAATCATCACCACCAGTAATTCCTTCTATGTTAAAGCGACGATAATCGGATTTTAATGGCCCTGCCTCCCCAAAGACGACGCAAGATGCGACGGTTTGATTTCCCATCGTGTGGCTGATATCGAAACATTCCATTCGTTTAATAGGGGGAATATTCAGTAGTTTTTGTAGTTCTTCGTAGCGCTGTGATATTTTCGAAGATTGTTTTAATTGAGTACTCAGAGCGGCTTTAGCGTTGATTTGAGCTAATTGTAAATATTTACTTTTATCGCCTTTGACATTTTCTTGAATCACTACTTTTCGCCCGGCTTGTTCGCTAAGTAAGGCTTCTAGTTCACTTTTTGCCGATAATCTCCGCTCTACAATAATACTATGTGGAACATTACGCCCTTGGTGTCCTTGCAAATAAAATTGACCGACAAAAGTTTCTGTTAATTCTGTTAAGTCTGTGTTTGCTGGTACTTTAGGAAAGTAGCTGCGATTACCGAGAACTTTACCTTGTCGAATAAACATTACTTGTACGCAAGCGATACCATGTTGATAAGCGATTGCCATAATATCCATATCATCTAAACGTTCGTTTGATACGAATTGTTTTTCTATAACGGAACGTACTGTTTGGATTTGATCGCGATAGCGTGCCGCTTCCTCGAAATTGAGTTTGCTACTCGCTTGTTCCATTTTTTCAATGAGGTGATCTAATACTTGTTGATCTTTACCTTGTAAAAATAGACGGGCTAATTCCACTTGATGTTGGTATTCTTCATCGCTGACATAACCTGCTACACAAGGGGCAGAACAGCGCCCTATTTGATATTGTAAACAAGGTCGGGAGCGATTGTTATACATGGAGTTTGCACATTGGCGAATGGGAAATAATTTTTGTAATAGAGAAAGTGTTTCGCGTACTGCACTGACATGAGGATAGGGACCGAAATATTCTCCAGCAATTTTTTTGGTACCGCGATAGGCACCAATTTTCGGATGGCGTTCTTTCGTTAATAGAATAAATGGGTAGGATTTATCATCTCGTAGTAATACGTTATAACGGGGTTGATAAAATTTTATAAAATTATGTTCAAGTAAAAGCGCCTCGGTTTCAGATGAAGTGATAGTGGTATCAATGTGATTAATTGATGATACTAACGCTTGTGTTTTCCGGTTGGTAATATTACTGCGAAAATAGCTGGCTAAACGTTTTTTGAGATCTTTCGCTTTTCCCACATAGATAACTTGGTTTTTATCATCATACATACGATAAACACCGGGTTCGTGGGATACATCGGTTAGAAATTTTTTTGAATCAAACATAAAATTTATTGCATACAAAAATTACGCCAAAATTGACCGCACTTTTTCAAGATCTTCAATCGTATCGACACCAACTTCAGGTACGGCTTTTGCTAACTCAAGGTGAATTTTTTCGCCGTGCCACAATACGCGCAACTGCTCTAGTTTTTCAATCTCTTCTAATAATGTTGGTTGCCATTGTACATATTGTTTAATAAAGCCGGCACGATAGGCATAAATGCCAATATGGCGTAGATAAACTTGCTTTAATTGTACTGTTTGGGAGTGAGTAGAAAATAAATCTCTATCCCAAGGAATGGCAGCACGGGAAAAATATAAGACATAGCCGTTTTTATCTGCTACAACTTTGACGACATTAGGATTAAATAACTCGTCGTGATGTTGAATATTTACTGCTAGGGTTGCCATTGGAACGGAATATTTTGAGAGATTATCCGCTACTTGTTTGACAATAATAGGCGGAATTAACGGTTCATCACCTTGAATATTGACAACAATTTCATCATTGTCTAATGCTAATTTTTCCACAACTTCGGCTAGTCGTTCCGTGCCTGAATTGTGTTGTTCCGATGTCATACAAACTTCCGCTCCGAATTGTGCGGCGGATCGAGCAACTTGATCATTGTCAGTAGCGATAATAATACGACTTGCACCCGATAATTGAGCTTTTTCAAAAACGTGTTGAATCATTGGTTTGCCTGCAATATCTGCGAGGGGTTTTCCAGGGAGTCGGCTTGAAGCAAAACGAGCTGGGATAATAACGGTGAATGACATAATGTATTCCTTATTTAAGATCAAGTTTAATTGCATGTTCCGCTAGTAAACGAGGAACCCCGTTTTCTATCGGATAAGCTAAGTTCTCAAAACGGCAAATCAGGCGTTGATTCGGGTAATCATATTGTAATCTGCCTAAACAATTTGGGCAGGCGATAATTTCAAGTAGTTTGGGGGTTAGTTTGTCATTCATTTTTTCGCCGTTAAACGATCAACTTTTTGCCAAAATTCGTTAAGACCTCTTCCTTGGATTTGAGCTTCAACCGGAACATACCACCAATTTTCACGCGCAAATGTTTGGCATTTCACAGCATCTTTTTCTGTCATAAAGAGCGGTTGATTTTTAGGGAGTTTTTCGAATAACTTAATATTGAATTGTTGGTGATCTTGAAAAGATTGCGTTTCAAGTAAATCAATAGCAGCATTTTTCAACATTGAGAAAAAGCGAGCGGGATTACCAATACCCGCAATCGCAATACCTTGATTAAATTTGTTTAATAAACGTTTTTCTCCGTTTAGTAAATTAACCGCATAATGAGGTCGTAAGTGCATTTCACTATTAGCGTATGGAAGTTCTTCACCATTAGCAATGATTAAATCAACATTTTGTAGCCGATTTATCGGTTCTCTTAGTGGTCCTGCAGGCAAGAGAAAACCGTTGCCAAATTGACGTTTGGCATCAATCACAACAATTTCGATATCTCGTTGTAAACGATAGTGCTGTAAGCCATCGTCGGAGACGATGATATCACAAGGATAATGTTCCAAAAGATATTCTATCGCTTGTTTACGATTTGGCGAAATACAAACTGGGGTACCAGTACGCTTAGCAATTAAAACGGGTTCATCGCCGCCTTGAATCGGATCGGTTTTCTCAGAAACCAATAGAGGATAAACAGAGGATTGGCTGCCGTAACCACGGGAAATGATGCCGACAGTCATTCCTCTTTGTCGTAATTGTTGTACCAGCCAGATTACAACAGGAGTTTTTCCGTTTCCGCCGACGGAAAGGTTGCCGACGATAATAACGGGTTTTGGTGCGTGGTAGGCAGTTATAATATGGTGTTGGAACAGACAGCGACGAATATGAACGATAAGCCTGAATAACAACGAAAAAGGCAGTAATAAATAACTAATGATTGATGCTGAATACCAAAATTTCATATTACTCCTTCATTTATAGGGAAATATCGTTGTTTGTTATCTTTTATATAGGGCTTTGTTTGTGGTTTGTTCCAGTAATATTGCTACTCGCCAAATTGCATACTGTGCAATTGTTTATATGCACCACCTTGATTTAATAATTCTTGGTGAGAACCTCTTTCAATAATTTCACCGTGATCTACAACTAAAATTTCGTCAGCGTTTTCAATTGTAGAAAGTCGATGCGCAATCACAAGAACTGTTCGATTTTTCTTGAGATCCTCTAATGCGGCTTGAATAGCTCGCTCAGATTCAGTATCTAAAGCCGAAGTTGCTTCATCTAGAATTAAGACAGGAGAATCTCTCAGTAAGGCTCTGGCGATGGCTAAGCGTTGGCGTTGTCCACCAGATAGGCTTGCACCGTTTTCACCGATAATGGTATCGAAACCGTTTGGCAATTTTTCAATAAATTCCAATGCATGTGCCGATTTTGCAGCAGCGATGATATCTGCTTGTGTATATTGATGATTTGAGGCGTAAGCGATATTGTTCGCAATTGTATCGTTAAATAAATGGACTTGTTGAGAAACTACCGCACAGTTTTGGCGTAAATTAGATAAACGATAGTCTTGAATGTTGACACCATCCAATAAAATTTCGCCTTGTTGAATATCGTAAAAGCGTGTTACCAAATTCGCAATGGTTGATTTTCCGGAGCCTGACCGCCCTACCAAGGCAACGGTTTTTCCGGCCGGAATGTGGAAAGATACTTGATGTAAGGCAGCTTCTTCTTTTCCTTGATAGTGAAATGTTACTTTATTAAAAGTAATATCACCTTTTGCTGGCTCAGCTTTATGAGTGCCGGTATCTTTTTCAGTTTCAAGATCCAAAATAGAGAATAGCGTTTGGCAAGCGGCCATTCCTCGTTGAAATTGGGAATTAACATTCGTTAGTGATTTGAGTGGGCGCATCATTGCTAACATTGAAGAAAATACGACAGTAAATGAACCTGCTGTTAAATGGTTGTCGGCTAAAATTGGTGTTGTTGCTAAATAGAGAACAACGGCTAACGCGGAAGAGGCGATAATTTGTACAATAGGATCGGAAATAGCATCAGCGGTAACCATTTTCATTCCTTTACGACGCATATCGTTACTAACATGATTAAAACGTTCTTCTTCGACAGATTGTCCGCCAAAAGAAAGTACCACTTTATGTCCTTTTAGCATCTGTTCTGTGGTGGAGGTTAGCTCTCCCATAGAATCTTGCATATTTTTACTGAGCTGACGGAAGATTTTTGAAACCGCACGGATTAAAACTGCAATAATTGGACCAATAATAAAGAGGACTATGGTTAATTCCCAGCTAGTGTAAATCATTACGCACAATAAAGAGATAATATATGCGCCTTCTCGCACTATAGTAATAAGGGAACCGGAGGAGGAACTAGCAATTATTTCAGAATCATAAGTAATACGAGAGAGTAGTTTCCCCGTTGAATTTTGATCAAAAAAACTGACAGGCATAAACATTAAGTGTTTAAATAATCGTCTACGCATTGTCATTACTACTTTGCCGGAGACCCAAGCCAAACAATATGATGAAATAAAATTACTGATCCCTCGTAAAAAGATCATTCCAACGACAACAAATGCCATCATTTTCAAGAATGAATGATCGGCTTTTCCGAATCCGTTATCAAGTAAAGGTTTGAGTAGATAAATTAGGCCGGAGTCAGCTAGCGCATTGAGTACTAGTGCAACACCTGCGACGACTAGCCCCGATTTGAAGGGGGAAATCATTGGCCATAAGCGTTTGAAGGTTTGCATTGTGGAGAAATCTTGATCTTGAATTTGTGAATCTTGCATACCGGATTGTCTTTGTACCTCAAAAATTGGCGGACATTTTACCTGTTATTTTTCGGATAATCCAATCGGTCTCGCATACCAAGGGGAAAATAGTGTTCGGGCGGTTTGGATTTGAACAGATTTTTCATAAAAATTAATTCTGATTTGTCCAACATCTGCAGTGTTTTTTGTTTGTACTTGATAACGTTTTAAACGTTCAAGGACATCAATATGCGGAAATTTCCAAGGGTTATGTTTGCCGCTAGAAATGAGCCCAATCTTAGGTTTAGTCCTGGAGAGTAAGAATTCGCTGGTTGAAGTTTTACTGCCATGATGACCTATTTGTAGAATATCAATTTTTCCAGCGTTCACTGCAATTTGACGTTCGACTAGACGATCTGCATCACCGGTTAAGAGGATCTTATGTTGTTTGTCTTGTAATAGGATAACACAAGAATCTGCATTTTTTGCTCGAGTTACCTTTTGGGGAGGAGAAAGTACTCGGAACATTAGTCCTTGCCATTGCCAACTTATATCTTTTTGGCAAAAAGTGCGGTCAATTTTGTTATTTTTATGTGGATAGTATTTTAATGAAGGTGTAATAAGTTTTATATTTGGAAGGGCAGTTAATAAAGGTGTAGCACCCCCTGCGTGATCATTGTCGTCATGACTTAAGATCAACATTTCCAATTTAATTCCTTCGCGTTGTAAATAAGGCAAAATTTCGAGTTCTGCCATAGAACCGCCTCGCCAGCTAGCTCCCGAATCATATAATACACCTCTTCCGTTCTTGACTATTAATGTAGCAAGACCTTGCCCGACATCCAAAGTCTCTAACTGCCAAGTCGGGCGATTAAGTATTCGGTAAATCGGTATTATAAGTAAACCGATGATAGCAGGGAAAAGTAGGCTGAAAATCGGGAGAAAAGCAGATTTGGTTTGAAAAGGAAAATACTGAGGGTGAAAAGTGAAGCCCTTTCGTTTTATTAATTTTGTCAACTGATGAGATTGTGATTTTTGATTTGTGAAGAAGTAAGCTAACCATAATAGACTACCAAATAATGCGAGAAAAAGTGCGGTCAAAATAAATACCGAATTGATTGAAAAAGTTACCCATTGTCCTTGTAAGAATTGAATGATGTTGGTTGTTAGATGAACAAGATAATCGGCAATTTGCCATGAGAAAAATGCACCATTACTCAGAACGGCAAATAAGACTAGAGGAACGAGTATAAAACTAAATATAGGGACAATAATTAAATTAGCGATAATACCGTTGAGTGAAAATCCATTAAATAGTAGAAGTTGAATAGGGGTAAATAGTAAAAATAATCCTATTTGTAGATGAACTAGACTTAGAATTGCGAGTGCTTTAGGAAAGAGTGGGCGGTGCTGCCATTGAATTAGAGATATAGGAAAGGCATGGTACCATATTAGTAGAACCCCAACGGCACTAATAGACAACCAAAAACTGTTGGAAAGAATCATCAGTGGCTCAAATAGTAATAAGAAGCCGATAACCAGATAAAAATATTGAAACGGAGAATAATATCGTCGGGATAGTCGAATAGTGCAGACAATAACTAGAGCACTAAGTGCTCTTCGTGTAGGGATATTAAATCCGGCGAAATAAGCATAAAGTGCTGCGGTGGATAAACCGATAAGAATAGGGAATGTTGGTGTAATGAATCTTGCTGGAAAAAAATATTGGATAGCCCTGGTTAAATAGAAACCGATTGCCATTGCAAGACCAATATGTAAACCAGAGATTGCCAGTAAATGTGCCGTATTGGTTTGTTGATATTCTTGCCACATATCGGAAGGTAGCCAAGCACGTTCGCCAAATCCTAATGCTAATAATAAACCTTGCCTCGGCAGATTTGTAGTTTGTTGTAATGCTTGATAAAGTTTTTGTTGACGCCAAGAGTAGTTGCTATTCTTTTTTGTAGCCTTTGTGATTGTTGTGCGTGCCGTGATTTTTTTCGATAGATACCATTTTTGCCGATCAAACCCACCAAAATTTAATCTTGATGAAATAGATTTAAGTTTTATTTCCGAATTCCAGATTTCTCCAATAAAAGGGCGTTCGGGGTGTTTCCAATTCACTAATAACCTCTGTGGAGGTATATTTGGTGAAAGCTGTACTGAGGCGATAAGTGTTTGATAATCTTTTTGGTGTAGTATCTCTTCTATTTTTAATTCGGTTTGTATGTTCGGGAGAGTTCGTGCGATTTGATCCGCTTGATGTAATAAAGTGAGAGCCTGTGAATGCGTAAATGCCAAACAGATTATAAATCCGCACAAATAAATAATAAGACGGGTTAAAAATAAATAATTGAACCAATAGCAATAAAGTGCGGTCATAACGAGCGGTAAATTAAAGAGCAGAGCAGTATGCCAAGAAAGTAGAAGAATATCTGGCAGTATTAATAATGAGAAACTTGAGATGATGGGGAAGGCGATCAAAGTAAACAAGTCAGGTTTCATATTCTGCACTATGTTATCTAAAAATAGAATTGACGCTAGTCTAGATAAGAAAATGAAGCAAATTATTTTATTTAAAAATAAGAGTAAGATCGCAAAATTAAAATTTTCTTTGGATATTTTGTTTGCTAAAAGTAAAAAGTTCTGTTATTTATACGCCCTTTAAAATGAAGGGTAGAAATAATCTGCAAAACAAAGGCTGTATTTCTAATTCGATTTATTCACTAGGAGTGTACCATGTCTAAAGCGTCGTTAAGCTTATTGGATTTAGCAGGGGTTAAACCCTATCAATCTAAAAAAGATGAAGAATATATGAATGAAGCTCAAATTCTTCACTTTAAAAAGATTTTAAATGCCTGGCACCAACAAATTATCGAAGAAACGACTCGTACTGTTGCTCATATGCAAGATGAGGCTGCTAATTTTCCGGATCCAGCTGATCGTGCTACGCAAGAGGAAGAATTTAGTTTGGAACTGCGCAACCGTGATCGTGAGCGCAAATTAATGAAAAAAATCGAACATACACTGAAAAAATTGGAAACCGAGGATTTTGGTTATTGTGATTCTTGTGGCGAAGAAATTGGGATTCGTCGTTTAGAGGCTCGTCCAACGGCAGATCTATGTATTGATTGCAAGACTCTCGCTGAAATTCGCGAAAAGCAACTTATTGGATAAGTTATGTTGGGAGGAGGTGCGGTCGGTTTTAGTTAAATTTTACCGACCGCACTTCCTATTGTATTTTGTAATGTAAATAATTACGGAGTTTATTATTCTTAGTTATATCAAAACGTGGTTTGGTAAAAAAAGTGAAACGATAAAGTCATCTTGCCAATTGAAACAAACCACTATTCAGGCAGAATTTACGGATAATAATGATATCCCTTCAACTGAAAATGTTGAGCCAACGCTTCTCCCTGATCATTGTTTTAAACTTAAAGCTTCCTCTTTTGGTATTACTCCTCGTCTGATTAGTCGGAATGCGCTTACTGTTGTAGAAAAGCTACAACGTCAGGGGTTTGAGGCCTATATTGTTGGTGGATGTTTACGGGATTTATTACTAGACAAAAAACCAAAAGATTTTGATGTAGCGACGAATGCTCGTCCGGAACAGATCCAAAGCGTTTTTCAGCGGCAATGCAGATTGGTCGGACGGCGTTTCCGTTTGGCACATATTATGTTTGGACGAGATGTCATTGAAGTTGCTACATTCCGTGCAAATCACATCAATGTTGGAAATGAGAATCAAGCTAAAAAAACAGATGACGGAATGCTAGTTCGTGATAATGTGTATGGTAATATTGAGCAAGATGCCTGCCGTCGGGATTTTACAGTTAATGCGCTATATTATGATCCAAAGCATAATACACTAATAGATTATTTTGACGGTATTTCAGATCTTAAGGCGGGGAAATTGCGTTTGATTGGAGAGCCGGTTATACGCTATCAAGAAGATCCCGTTAGAATGTTGCGCTCAATTCGCTTTATAGCTAAATTGGATATGTTTTTAGATAAGCCGAGTGATGTTCCGATCCGTGAGTTAGCCCCTCTTCTGAAACAAATTCCACCGGCCCGTTTGTTTGATGAGAGTTTAAAATTGCTACAAGCGGGGGAAGGGGTAAAAACTTACCGCCTATTGCGAGAGTACGCATTATTTGAGCAATTATTTCCTTCTTTAATGCCCTATTTTACAGAGCGTGGGGATAGTTTTGCTGAGCGTATGATTATAACAGCTTTGAAGTCGACTGATGAACGCATTGCCGATAAGTTAAGAATTAACCCCGCTTTTTTATTTGCAGCATTTTTTTGGTATCCATTACGAGAGAAAGTGGAAATATTGAAAAATGAAGGTGGATTGAATAATCACGATGCTTATGCGTTGGCAAGTAATGATATTTTAGCTGTATTTTGCCGGGCGTTGTCAGCTCCTCGTCGTCATACCGCCGTGATTCGCGACATTTGGTTTCTACAACTTCAATTATTAAAACGAACGGGAAATACTCCACTTAGAACGATGACACACCCTAAGTTTCGTGCGGCATTTGATTTATTGGTTATGCGTGCGGAAGTTGAAGGCGGTGAAACAGTTGAATTAGCAAGATGGTGGCATGAATACCAATTTAGTAATGATGAGCAGCGTAATCTGTTAGTTAAGGAACAACAGAAAAAAAGTACAAAACCGAATAAAAAGTATTACCGAAATCGTAAGCCAAAAAAATCGAAGGTGGCAAGATAGTGGAAAAGGTATATATTGCGTTAGGCAGTAATTTAAATAATCCTATTGAACAGCTAAATTCCGCATTGTATGCGATTGAAACATTACCTCATTCAAGATTTGAGGCCGTTAGCTCTTTTTACCAAAGTAAGCCCTTGGGGCCAAAAGATCAGCCGGATTATGTTAATGCCGTTACTTGTATTTACACTCGCTTATCGCCTATTGAATTATTGGATTATTTGCAACACATTGAGAATCAACAAGGTCGAGTTCGTTTACGCCACTGGGGAGAACGGACTTTAGATTTGGATATTTTACTTTATGGTGGGCAAATTATTCAGTCTGAAAGGCTAACGGTACCGCATTATGATATGCAAAATAGGGAATTTGTCTTGATACCATTACTAGAGATTGCTCCGGATTTATATTTACCGAATGGGCAGGCTGTTAGTGAATTAGTTCAAGTCTTACCAGAAACTAGTTTAGTCAGAATTTAGTTATAAAAATAAAGGTTTTTTCCTATTCTAAGAGGCCGTTTAGCAAATTATCAATTATGTCATGGCTATGCTTTTATCTTTTTAAATTTAAATATTACCGCTAGCTCATCAATCTTCTTATCCATCCCACTTTTTTGCGAGTAATTTTTCTTGGTTAGGTGAAACTTGATTATGCTAGGTGTTTTTTGAAGACGTATGAATAATATTGTTAAGGAATTGAGATATATGTCATCTGGTTTTAGCTTGAATTAAGATATTCTGTTTGATGAGAGAACATACATTATGTATAAAAATTAGGGCTAGAAGTGGCAGATATAGCTAGTAAGCAAATAATATTATATTAACTACCTAAAACATACTATTTAATAAAGTGAAGGAGAATGTATATAGCATCTAAGTGATGCTATGTAAGCTTTTTATATAGAAAATAAAGATTTATTTGGCACGCCCTATTGGATTCGAACCAATGACCTACGGCTTAGAAGGCCGTTGCTCTATCCAGCTGAGCTAAGGGCGCCTATCAAATAAGGATAGATTTTATTGAAGTGGTCGGCGAGATAGGATTTGAACCTACGACCCACTGGTCCCAAACCAGTTGCGCTACCAAGCTGCGCTACTCGCCGACTAAGTGCGCCCAATTATAGTGGGCTTTTTATTTCAGTCAATCATTTTTTTAGAACTTTGAATCGATTGATTAAAATTATTCCATTTTCTAAATAAGGATAATTAAATCATTATATTATTTAGACAGTTTTTAATTCATTTACCTTTTTTTTTAATTAATGCAAGTTTTGGTGTGGATAAGACAACGAATTGAATTTCTTAGTATAAGCAAATAAAATGTATGCTTGATTATTAATATAATAAAGGTCATAGTATGGATTTTACGATTTATCTTCAGTTTTTTATTGGGCTAATTGCGTTAGTTAATCCTATCGGCGTGGTGCCTGTATTCTATTCTATGACGACGGATTTAAGGCGGGACCAACAAAATCGAGTTGCATTAATTACTTGTTTTTCTGTCGTTACCATTCTATTAGTTAGCTTTTATTTTGGTCGCTTTATTCTAAATTCTTTCAGTATTTCCATTGATTCTTTTCGCATTGCAGGTGGAATTGTCGTCGTGATGATTGCGCTTACTATGATTAATGGAAAAATTGGTGAACATAAGATCAATAAAGAAGAGAAGAATGAAAATATTGAGGATTATAATAATATTGCAGTTGTACCTTTAGCTATGCCGATAATGGCTGGGCCTGGTTCAATTAGTGCGACGATTGTTTTTGGATCTGCTCAAAATTCTTTTTTTAATTATCTATATGCGTCATTAACTATTATGCTATTTGGTGCAGCTTGTTATATTTTGTTCCGCTATTCGGAACCGGTTATTAAGAAACTAGGCAAAACTGGTTCAAATGTGATTACTCGAATTATGGGATTGATATTAATGTCGCTAGGTGTGGAAATTATTACGACTGCTTTGCGCAATTTGGGGCTGTTATAACGTAGGGCTTGATTGTAAATAGAGACAAAGTGCGGTCGTTTTTGTCTCATTTTAAATACATTAAAAACGACCGTACTTGTAAAACTAATGGATTTTAGATTTTTTTAAGCGTAATGCATTCATTAAAACTGAGATTGAACTCATTGCCATTGCAGCACCTGCTATTACTGGGTTTAATAAACCGAGTGCAGCAAAAGGTATACCTAATAAATTATAGATAAATGCAAAGAAAAAGTTTTGTTTGATATTTTTTAGCGTTGCACGAGAAATCAATAGCGCGTCAATTACCTGGTTGACCGAATGTTGCATTAATGTTGCGGAAGCAATATTTTGTGCAATATCATCTCCATTTTTCATTGCGAAGCTCACATTTGCTGTCGCTAGTGCTGGTGTGTCATTTACGCCATCTCCAACCATCGCGACAATT
This sequence comes from Rodentibacter caecimuris, assembly GCA_001998905.1. Taxonomy (GTDB): domain Bacteria; phylum Pseudomonadota; class Gammaproteobacteria; order Enterobacterales; family Pasteurellaceae; genus Rodentibacter_A; species Rodentibacter_A heylii_A. The sequence continues at coordinate 66,785 of MLAA01000012.1, forward strand.
TTTTTCGATTGTTTTAATTCGACAATTTTGTCTGCCTTTTGGCGTGGGGTTAAATGACCATAAGCTTGTAAAATGCCAAGTTCTTTTGCAACATAATCGACAACAGACTGCTGATCGCCACTCATTATAATGATATCCATGTGCAGCGCTTGTAAGCGTTTTATCGCCTGTAAACTATCTGCTTTCAATGTATCCGTTAAGGCAAAAGCGCCAATAGGCTGTTCATTTACTGATACTGCCACAATACTAGATATTTTCCAAATATTATCTAGATGAGTAGGCAAGGATAAATAACAAAAATCAGGCTTGCCTACTTTTACTTTGCCGATATTTTTAATTTCAGCTTCAATACCTTGACCAACAACGGATTTGATAGAAAGTGCGGTCGGAATTGATAAGGATTTTTCCGTCGCAGAGGATACAATAGCTTGTGCCAAAGGATGATTCGCGCGACTTTCAACTGCCGCAGCTAGGCGATATAAATCTTGCTCGGAGTAGATTGTTTCTTGAGGCTGCCAAACCGCGACAATTTGAGGCTTACCTGATGTTAATGTTCCCGTTTTATCTAATACAACAGTATTCACTCGAGCAGATTCTTCCATTGCAGCCGCATCTTTAAACCAAATACCCGCATGAGCAGCTCTTCCCATTCCGACCATGATTGCAGCCGGTGTTGCTAACCCTAATGCACATGGACAGGCAATCACTAATATGGCGACAGAATGAACAACTGAGATAGTTATATTCCCAGTTAACCACCATGTTATAATAAATGTGAGTAGGGAAATGGTTAATACTGTTGGAACAAAAATACCTGCGACTTTATCTGCAAAACGGGCAATCGGCGGTTTAGAACCTTGTGCTGTAGAAAGTGCATTCATCATATCACCAAGTAATGTTTGTGAACCGAGTTTCTCTGCTCGATAAATTAGGCTACCGTCCATTATTAGCGCACCAGCCAGTACTTTGCTATTTTTTTGTTTAAACTCCGGTTTAGATTCCCCTGTTAGATGGCTTTCATCACACCAACTACTACCTTCTTCTACGCTTCCGTCAGCTGCAATGCGCTCACCTTGGTTTGCTTTAATTAAGGCATTAATTGGAACTTCTGACAGATCCATTTTGATCCAGCTATCATTCTGTAATACGTTTACTTGCTTAGGAGTTAATTTAACAAGAGAAACGATGCTATTTAAACTTTGTTTTTTGGTTCTTTCTTCTAAAAATTTGCCTAAAGATACAAATCCAATGACCATAACCGAGGCTTCAAAATAAATATGGGGTAGATCATTATGTCCAAATGCATTGTGGTATATCAACATTATAGTAGAGTAGAAATAAATCGTTATAGTTCCTAAACTTACCATCACATCCATATTGGCAGATTTTGCTTTGATGCTAGCCAGGGCATTTTTGTAGAATGGAAGTGCAAGCCAAAGTTGTACAATCGAGCTTAGTCCAAATTGCCACCAAGCTGGTAACATCCAGCGATGATCATTGATCAACATACCTAACATGCCGATCAAGAAAGGAATATTGATTAAAAGTAATATCCAATGTTTCCAAGAAACTTTTGGTGATTCAAGCATAGAAGGTTGATTGAGTGTTTTAAGTTTACCTTGAAAGCCGATATTTTGGATAGTTTGTAGGATATTATCAGTGGATACGGAGGGATTCTTAAGAGTTATTTGTGCTTCTTCTGTAGCAAAATTTACGCTTGCGGTTTCGATAAAAGTTTTTTTGTTTAATACTTTCTCAATTCTATTTGCACAGGACTGGCATGTCATTCCGTGAATTTGTATAGTTATTTTGTTAGACATAATTTTTTAAATTAACCCGTAATAAGAAGTGGATTATTCGGAGGCTTCAAATCCTGCATCTTCAATGGCTTCTATAAGCTGTGATATATTGATTTCGTTTTCATTAAATATAATTTCCGCAAGGCCGGAGGATAAGGTTATGGTAACGTCTTTTACCCCATTGTGTGTTTGCAAAATACTGGTGAGATTTTTTACACAACCATTACAGTGCATTCCGGTAATGTTTAGAGATATTTTTTGCATTATTTCCTCTTTGATTCTGTATTGAAAAAATTAAAGTTAATATAAACCCTAACTTGGAGTTAAGGTCAAGTTGAAATTTAAACAGTAAATGAGATTGTGAAGTGCCTATAAAAAATAGTCTATTTTAGTATAGCAAGAAAGGATGAGTATTAATATTCCCATTGGTCCGGGTCAATTCCTAACTCGCGCATAATTTTTTTTGCATTATTTGGTATTTCATCGGTTCTGTCTTTTAGTAAATCAGTATCGGTAGGTAGGGGTTGCCCTGTGAATGCATGTAAAAATGCTTCGCATAGTAATTCGCTATTTGTTGCGTGGCGTAAGTTTTTGAGCTGGCGGCGAGTTCGTTCATTTGTGAGAATTTCAAGTACTTTGATTGGAATAGATACGGTAATTTTTTTGACTTGCTCGCTTTTTTTTCCATATTCTGCATAAGGACTGATATATTTGCCGTTCCAGTTTGCCATAGGATTCCTTGATATATTTGCTGTTATGATAATATTGTGGCGTATTTTAATGAAATCCAAGTAAAATAACAATCTAGACGGCTAAATTACTAGGTAAAAGAGAGATAATAAAAACCCGACTGAGAAGTCGGGTTTCATATCTAAATTTGTTAATTATTCTGCAACAACATTGATTGTTAATGTTGCAAAAACTTCACCGTGAAGTTGGAAACGAACTTCGTGTTCGCCAGTGGTACGAAGTGGACCTCCTGATAAGCGAACTTCGCTTTTAGCTACTTCAATACCTGCTGCTGTTACTGCATCGGCAACATCGCGAGTTGTAATAGAACCGAATAAACGACCTTCATCACCCACTTTAGATGCGATAGATACAGAACCTAATGCTGCAATTTTAGCTGCACGTTCTTGCGCTGCTGCTAAGTTTGCTGCTACCGCTGCTTCTAATTCTGCACGACGAGACTCAAAATACTCAATGTTAGCTTTAGTTGCCATCACTGCTTTCTTTTGTGGAATTAAGAAGTTACGTGCGAAACCAGATTTAACATTAACCTGATCACCAACATTACCTAGGTGAACAATTTTATCTAAAAGAATTACTTGCATTACCGTCTCTCCTTAGATTACTGATGGTTGTCAGTGTATGGAAGTAACGCTAAATAGCGAGCGCGTTTAATCGCACGGGCTAGTTGACGTTGGTACTTCGCACGAGTACCGGTAATACGGCTTGGTACAATTTTGCCGCTCTCTGAAATATAGTTCTTTAATGTATTGATATCTTTATAGTCGATCTCAGCTACATTTTCCGCTGTAAAACGGCAGAACTTACGACGACGGAAATAACGTGCCATTTGGCTAGTCTCCTAATCTATAAATTCGATTTGCTCGGCATGTAATACTAATTGATTTAAACCGTTTAATGATTTATGTGAGGTAATAAAACCTGCTACCAATAATCTACTGCCGACCGTAATGCCTTGAGTTTTCTCAATTAATTGATTGCCACTAACTTGAACTGCCATTTCTAATTGTGCGCTGCGCAACAGGTTATTTTCCTTTTGTTCAGAACGATGTTTTAACCAGAATTGGAAATGTTCAATACCGCTAGGACTTTTATTCCGTTTACCTACTTGGTATACGATACCAATGATTGAAAAACGGTTATCAATTTTTGAATTACTCTTCAGCATCCTCAAAATCGTTGTTTTCAACTTCAGCTAAAGGTTTACGCTCATCGCGTGCTTTAACCATTGGGGACGCTTCTGTTACGGCGTGCTTAGTACGAATAATTACGTTACGAAGAACTGCATCATTGTAACGGAAAGTTGTTTCTAGCTCGTCGATGACTTTTTGAGGCGCTTCTACATTCATAAGCACATAATGTGCTTTGTGTAATTTATTGATTGGGTAAGCTAATTGACGGCGACCCCAATCTTCAAGGCGATGAATTTGACCGCCGGCTTCTTTTACAGAGCCTGTATAACGTTCAATCATGCCCGGTACTTGCTCGCTTTGGTCCGGATGAACCATAAATACGATTTCGTAGTGACGCATTACTGCTCCTTACGGGTTAATCAGCCTTTGACTTTAGATTAGCCACCAATCTGCAAAGGCAAGGAACGAAAATCCAAATGTGGCTAGGGCGAAGAATTATACGCAAAAATTTTATTTTGGCAACAAAAAATGAGGACTTCTGTGGTATTTCCGCGTATATCAATAATATAAATATTTTAACTATTGATTCTTCTATTTGTGTCGGAAAGGAGATATTATCCTAAGCCTAGAATATCTATTACCATTACTTACAGTAATGCGTCAATTAGACGTTCTGAAAGATTGAATTAATAATTTTATATAGTGAGAAAAAATAAATTAGAGAATTTATTCTGTATAAATATGGGTAAAACTAAAAGGACTGTGTCCGATAGATTATCGAGAACAGCCCTTGGATGAATAGTTTCGCTTTTGGATTAGGTTTTAGAATGTTGATTTTTCTTTATTCTATTCAGGAATTAGCGGCTACGGAAAATAATCCGGCCTTTTGTTAAATCATAAGGTGTCATTTCAACGGTTACCTTATCCCCTGTTAAGATACGAATATAATTTTTACGCATTTTTCCAGATATATGAGCCGTTACCACGTGCCCGTTTTCTAATTCAACACGAAACATCGTGTTAGGCAAGGTTTCTAAAATAGTTCCTTGCATTTCAATGCAATCTTCTTTTGCCATGAAATTCCTCTAATAAAAATATGTGGTTTTTGACCGCACTTTATTGAACGGTCGAATTAAACTCGGCGGATTATACTATCTAAACTCTTTTTCAGAAAGATTTTTTGTTTATTTTTATAGCTAGACTAAAAGCAATGTTTACAAAAACTCATTTTCATTACTTTCGGATAAAATAAGCTGTTTCAAAAAATAGCACTAGTTTAGTGCCATACAATGAATAAGTTAAATTTTACAGTGATTTTGCTAGCTTTTTGATGAAGGATTTAAAATCCTGACTTAATTTTTCATGGTGAATGCCATATTCAACAAACGCTTCCATATAGCCTATTTTATCGCCGCAGTCAAAAGATCTACCCGTCATATGGAATGCTTCCACTGTTTCTCTTTCAATTAACATATCAATAGCATCGGTTAGTTGGATTTCATCTCCTACACCAACAGGCGTTTTTTCTAATAAATCCCAGATTCCGGCAGAAAAAACATAACGTCCCACTACAGCTAAATTTGATGGTGCACTTTCTATCGCAGGTTTTTCAACGATACTATTAATTCTTGCACTTTCCCCTGCAGATAAATTAATACCTCCGCAATCTGCAATACCATAGTTGCTAACATTTTCAACAGGAACTGGAGATACCATAATTTGGCTAGACTTTGTTTCATTAAAACGTTTAATCATTGCCGATAGGTTTTCTGTTTTTTGATTTGCACTAAAATCAGCAAGTAGTACGTCAGGAAGGACAACAATGAAAGGCTCGTTACCAACAACCGGGCGTCCACAGAGTACAGCATGCCCTAAGCCTTTTGCATTTCCTTGGCGGACATGCATTAAGGTAACATCTTTTGGGCAAATGGAACGGACTTCTTCCAATAATTGGCGTTTTACCCGTTTTTCAAGCATTGTCTCCAATTCAAAAGAGGTATCAAAATGATTTTCAATAGCGTTTTTTGAAGAGTGAGTAACTAATACAATTTCTTTAATTCCTGCAGCAACACACTCGTTTACGACATATTGAATTAGGGGTTTATCAACTAAGGTTAGCATCTCTTTCGGGATTGCTTTTGTTGCCGGTAACATTCTTGTTCCTAGCCCAGCAACAGGGATAATTGCTTTCATAGATTTTCCTTGATTGTTATAAATAATTTTAATTGTAGAAATAACCGCACTTTCTGAAAGTGCGGTCAAAATTTCGTGTATTTTATTGACGTAACAAGGCTAAAATTTCTTCAGTTTTTTCTGTCATTAGCTGCTTATTACCGCGAGTTTCTAAATTTAAACGAACTACTGGTTCAGTATTAGAGCTGCGTAAATTGAAGCGCCAATTAGGGTATTCGATACTGATACCATCAATCTCATTAATGCTAATTGCATTTTGTTCATAAGCAGTACGAACTCTAGCGATTGCAGCTTTAGCATCAGGCAGCTGACTATTAATTTCTCCCGGGGAGGGATAAGTATTCATGCTGTGGTTTACAAGTTGACCTAATGTTTTTCCAGTAGTATTGATGAGTTCGATCATCAATAGCCAAGGGATCATTCCGCTATCACAGTAGAAGAAGTCTCGGAAATAATGGTGAGCACTCATTTCACCACCGTAGATGGCATCGACTTCGCGCATTTTTTCTTTAATAAAAGAATGACCGGATTTTGACATTATTGCTTGTCCACCATTTTCTTCTACTAGCTTAATGGTATTCCAAATAAGTCTGGGATCATAAATAATTTTGGCTCCCTTATTCTTTTGTAAAAATGCTTGGCTTAATAAACCGACGATATAGTAGCCTTCTATAAATCCGCCATTTTCATCAAATAGGAAACAACGGTCAAAATCGCCGTCAAATGCAATTCCCATATCTGCTTTATTGGCAAGTACGGCATCAATTGTATCTTGACGGTTTTCCGGAAGAATAGGATTAGGAATACCATTAGGGAAAGTGCCATCAGGATTATTATGAATTTTAATAAACTCTACTGGTATGTGCCGAGCTTTAAATTGGGTTTCAATCGCATCAATTACATGCCCGGCAGCGCCATTTCCAGAATTAATCACTAATTTCGTCGGTTTAAGGTTATCTAAGTTAATGTAAGATAACAAATGTTCTACATAATCACCTAAGATTGAATGCTGTGTATACTTTCCACGCTGAGTTATTGTTGGGAAATTATTTTCCTCTGCTAAACGTTGAATATCAGCTAGGCCTGTATCAGCACTAATAGGACGTGATTGTTCACGTACTAGTTTTAATCCATTATAATCCATAGGGTTATGGCTGGCGGTAACTTCGATTCCTCCGTCAGTTTTTAGAAAAGATGTTGCAAAGTACACTTCTTCTGTGCCGACTTCACCTAGATCAATGACATTGACGCCAGAATCAAGCAAACCATTAGTTACTGCACTTTTCAATTCTTTACTAGTTAATCGAACATCTCCACCAACTACAATTGTTTGGGGCTTTAAAAATTGCCCAAAGGCTCTACCAATACGGTATGCAATATCCGTATTTAGTTCAGTACCTAGTTGACCACGAATGTCATATGCTTTAAAGCAAGTTAGTTTGTCCATAATATCCTCGCTTAAATTAATCATTCTGTCTGTTCATTTTTGGATTTTTGAATTCTTTGATAAATTTCTTCCCTATGTACCGAAACATCTTTCGGTGCATTTACCCCAAGTTTTACTTGACTACCACGGATGCTTAACACCGTGATAGAGATATCATCACCAATAAGTACCGTTTCGCCCACTTTTCGAGTTAAGATCAACATCTTGTGTCTCCTAAGTTTGCTAAGACGTCCCTATCCAGATTGGCCGGATAATCCAACCGACCTTATGTCGTTATAAATTTTCTTTTAACCATTTCTCGGCAATGGTTAATGCCATATCTACTTTTTCCGGTTGAGTCCCTCCAGCCATAGCCATATCTGGGCGCCCACCGCCTTTCCCTCCAACTTGTTGAGCCATTAAATTAACCAGTTCGCCGGCTTTTACTTTTGAGATTAAGTCTCCAGTTACACCAACAATAAGATTTACTTTGTTATCAGATACTGATACAAATGAAATAATTCCTGAACCTAGTTGATTTTTTAAATCATCAACCATAATACGCAGTGATTTGGTTTCAACACCATCAAGCTTTTGTAGGACAATTGAAATTCCATTAATTTTGACTGCATTCTTTACTAGATCCGCACCAGTTTGCATTGCAGCTTTTTCTTTCCATTGCTGTAATTCTTTTTCTGTTCTTTTTACTTTTTCTTGAAGCTGTTGGATCTTTGTTACGAGAGAGACACTATCTGATTTCAAAAGTTCAGTGCTTTGCGTAATGATATCCTGTTGGCTGTTTAACCATTCAATTGCAGTTTCTCCTGTAATAGCTTCAATGCGACGAATACCAGCAGCAACGGCTGTTTCCGTAATAATTTTAAATAAACCGATATCGCCAGTATATTTAGCGTGGATACCACCGCATAATTCAATTGAAAAATCACCCATTGTCAATACACGAACTTGCTCTGCGTATTTTTCACCAAAAAGTGCCATTGCCCCTTTCGTTTTGGCGGAGTCAATATCCATAATTTCTGTTTGAACGGGGTAGTTGGCACGAATTTTTTGATTGACCAGTTTTTCTATTTCAAATAATTGGGCCTTATTTATTGCCTCAGGATGAGCAAAATCAAAACGTAGCGCAGTATCTGAGACCAATGAACCTTTCTGTACAACATGAGTTCCTAAGATTTGACGGAGAGCTGCGTGTAATAAATGCGTTGCTGAGTGATTTAACGAAATTTTATGACGGCGTTCGTTATCTACTTGAGCATTGATCATTTGTCCAACCGAAAGTGTGCCTTCTTCGACTTTGCCGATATGCCCGATTGCTTGTCCGTATTTTTGTGTATCTTGTACAAGGAATATATTATTTTTAACTTGTAAACGTCCAGTATCGCCAATTTGTCCGCCGGATTCGCCATAGAAAGGCGTATTTTCTAAAATTACAACGGCATTTTGTCCACTTGAAATTTGTTCTACTGATTTACCATTCTGAAATAGTGCAATGATTTTCGCGGTTGAAACGCATGTTGAGTAGCCTTCAAAGGTTGTTTCATTTTCAACACGGATGACATTGCTATAATCAATCCCAAATTGGCTCGCTGATTGAGCTCGTAGGCGTTGTATTTCCATTTCTCGATTAAATCCGTCTTCATCAATACGAATATTTCTTTCTCTGCAGACATCAGCAGTTAAATCAAGAGGGAAACCGTAGGTATCATATAATTTAAACGCAACTTCACCAGATAAGATGTCGTTTTTTACTTGACTTAATGCGTCATCTAGCAAAGAAAGTCCGCGTTCAAGTGTGCGAGCAAACTGTTCTTCTTCTAAGCGTAATACTTTTTCCACTTCGGATTGTTTGTTTTTTACATCTTTGCCAGCCTCAGCCATGACTTCAATTAATGTCGGAACCAGTTTGTAGAAGAACGTTTCTTTTGCACCTAATAAATGCCCGTGCCTTATCGCTCTACGGATAATACGGCGTAGTACATAACCGCGTCCTTCATTTGAAGGTAATACACCGTCTGCAATTAAATAAGCACAAGAACGAATATGATCAGCGATAACTCGTAAGGATTTGTTATTTAAGTCGGTAATGCCGACAATATTTGCTGTTGTAGCAATTAATTTTTGGAAAATATCAATTTCATAATTTGAATTAACATGTTGTAATACGGCAGCAATACGCTCTAATCCCATACCTGTATCAACAGATGGTTTTGGTAGTTTTTCCATTGTACCGTCGGCTTGGCGGTTAAATTGCATGAAAACGATATTCCAAATCTCGATATAACGATCGCCATCTTCTTCGTCTGAACCTGGTGGGCCGCCCCATATATGATCACCATGATCATAGAAAATTTCAGTACAAGGTCCGCAAGGACCGGTATCTCCCATTTGCCAAAAATTGTCAGAAGCGTAAGGTGCTCCTTTATTATCTCCAATACGGATGATTCGTTCTGCAGGAACGCCAACTTCCTTATTCCAAATATCGTAGGCTTCATTATCAGTTTCATAAACGGTTACCCAAAGTTTTTCCTGTGGTAATCCGAGCCATTTTGCAGAAGTTAAGTATTCCCAACCGAATAAGATCGCTTCTCTTTTAAAATAATCGCCAAAACTAAAATTTCCTAACATTTCAAAGAAAGTATGATGGCGTGCGGTATAACCCACATTTTCTAAATCATTGTGTTTTCCGCCAGCACGAACACAACGCTGAGAACTGGTTGCCCGGCTGTAAGAACGCTTATCTAGACCTAAAAACACTTCTTTAAATTGGTTCATTCCTGCGTTAGTGAACAACAAGGTTGGATCGTTTTCTGGTACCAAAGAACTACTTGGTACGATTTGATGTCCCTTGCTGTGGAAGAAATCCAAAAAAGACTGTCTGATTTCCGCTGTTGTTTTCATCAATAAAACCTTAATTTTATCATTTACGTAAAGTTTAAAAGCCCTCTATTCTGGCATACTTTTAGATTTTAGAGAACGGGTTTTTGCGAAAACTCCTAAAAATAAGACCGCACTTATAGTTTTTAGGAGAAGTGCGGTCTAAATTAACAACTAAATATAAATATGAAAACTCTTAAAATCAGATGAATTAATCTCGTAGTGGCACCACTAGCATGTCAATTTGAATTGTATTCATTACTTGGCGTGTTGAAGACATCAGTTTGCTCCAAAAGTCTTGATGATGTCCGGTAACTAAGAGATCTACATCGTATTGTTTTATTGCATCGGTAAGAACTTGCCCTAAATCACCGCTACCGCTTAGTTTTTCAGCAACAGGGTAGTCAGCATTATCTGCGAGTTCAACTAATGCTTTTTGGGTTTCTGACGAAATACGATCTTGCATAGAAGACATATTTATATCGATTAACCCGGTATAGAGATCTGAGAAGTTTACATCAACGTGAATAATAGACAGTTTTGCTTCATTTCGTTTTGCTACGGCGACAGCTTTTTTTAACAAAAAGGTACTTTCATCAGAAAGATCTACGGCAACTAAAATATGTTTATACATAATCGACTCCTTATCTGATCGCTGGTTGAATTAATATTTAGCAGCATAGTAACATTATGAAAATTAAAAAAACCTGCTCCAGATCACACTTTTAAAATAAAACTTAATTTTTTTTTGCATTTAACATCAATTCTTCGATATCTTGAATTTCTTTTGGCGCTGCTGCTGTCAAAATTTTATTTCCATAGTCGGTAATTAAGATATTATCTTCAATACGTACGCCGATACCTTTATATTGTGCTGGCACATTTGCATTTGGAGATATATAGATGCCCGGTTCGACGGTTAATACCATACCGGCTTCAAGAATACGATCTCTGTCGGTGCCGTAGTTTCCAACATCATGCACATCAAGCCCAAGCCAATGTCCTAAACCGTGCATATAAAATTGGCAATATGCTTTTTCCTCTATAATTTTGTCGATATTGCCTTGTAAAATCCCCAGTTTAAGTAACCCTTCCACTTTTTTTCGTATAACTTGATCGTTTACTTTTTTTATTGAGCTTCCAATGACTAGGTTTTCAATCGCGTATTTTTGCACATCTAATACTAATTGGTAGATAGCTTTTTGAGCTTGGCTGAATTTTCCGCTAACGGGAAAGGTTCGAGTAATATCACCAGCATATGTTGCAAATTCAGCTCCTGCATCTATTAGTACTAATTCACCTTCCTTAAGAGGTTGATCGTTTTCGGTATAGTGTAGGATACAGGCATTTTCACCACCCGCTATAATACTGTTATAGGCTGGAAAACGAGCACCGAAGCGGTTAAATTCATATAAAATTTCACTTTCTATTTCATATTCGAAGCGATTTGGGCGAACTTCTTGCATTGCTTTTATATGACCAAATGCGGAAATTTGTGCTGCTTGTTGTAGTAACCGAATTTCATGATGAGATTTAATTAAGCGCATTTCACTTAAAATCGGACGCCAGTCTAAAATTTGATTAAATCGGAGGGCGCTTTTTTTTAGGAGGTCATCTCCCCATAAGTGGATTGTGTGAACATGGTAAAGTGCGGTCAATTTTCTCGTTATTTCAGGGAATAAGGTTGAGAAGTCATCGATGGAATAGGCTTGATCAACCTCTAATTTATTCGGTGCCTCTTCTATGCCTAAACGTTTTCCGTTCCATATTTCTAATAATGTGTTCTTAGGGCGGAGGAAAAGAATACTGTGCTGTTCTTGATCCGTTTTTATGAGTAGTAGTGCGGAGTCAGGCTCATTAAATCCAGTTAAATACCAAAAATTACTATCTTGTCGAAAAGGGTAGTAACAGTCATTATTACGACGTTTTTCTTTTTCGGAAAATAATAATAATGCTGAATTGTTTTGCATTTGGCTTAAGACTTTTTGTCTTCTGTGAAGGAATTCTTCTTTTGGTAGAGCGGGTAGATAAGCAAGATCCATAATTTTCACTCCTTTTGAGTTAGTGCAAGGTTTTTTTCGTTGAGGTTGAGGTAGGTCGATGAAAATGAGTATAGAATAATGTGGCAATAGTTCTGACATATTCGCTGATTTCTTCCAATGCTTCTTCTAATTCCTCTTGATCATCATTTTCATCATAGCCGAGTTGTGCAATTTCTTGTAAATCGTTTAATGCTTCAGCGATTTCATTTTGTTCTTTATCTAATTGGTGCTGAGCTAATCCTATACCAAGTAAAAAATGGTTGGTCCAGTCAGATAAACTATCGGCATAATCAAATACGTTTTTATTCTGTACTAGCCCTAATTCAAAGTTAAAACCTTCGATATCCGAAAGCTGAGCTGATATATGTTGGTAGAGCTTCTTGATTTGGTTTAGTAAGTCAGTCGGATAAGCATGATTATCATTAGTGAATTGGAATAATAAGGGTTGCCAACTTTGATCTTGTATGCCGCCGCAAATTAAACCGCTTAGAAAACCATGTAGATCACTAAAAGAAAGCGTTATTTCGGCTTGTTTGAGTTGGGGGCTGATTGTTGAATAATAAGATGATAAAGACATATTTTGTTCCTAATGACGTTTTTAGTTAGTCTATCATTGTTCTGATTATACAACCACCAAACGACAACAAATTTTATGACGAATTATTTTCCCTATGGCATAATGGCTAAAAATTTTTCAGACCGAGGGAAATATGTCATCAAAACTCGTTGAAATTTTAATATTAGGGCAAGTTTTACGCCTTAATGTGCCGGTTGAGCAAGAGGAGTCTCTACGCCAAGCTGCGAGAAATCTAGAATCGCAAGTCGCAGAAGTGAAAGAACGCACAAAGTTATTACAATTAGACCGAGTATTATCTATTGTTGCGCTCAATTTAAGTTTTGAATTGATGCAGCAAAAAAATAAGAATGAACAAATTGAAAATGTATTAAAAACACGCATTCAGCAATTGGATCATTCTTTAGAAAGTATTTTATCGACAAAAGTATAAAATATCGTCGGGTAAATAAAATTCATAAATAAACGCTAGTCAATCAGAAAAATTTCCGCTAGTATTAGTTAACAGATTTCCTGGGGTGATCGCCAGTGAGTTATGTCCCTGAGCCGATATCTAAAATCCTATGAATCGGTTTCCTGTCATTGGTGTGTAAGCTTAACCATATTTATATGGGCTAAGAAACCTAAAAATGATTATAACTGATTCCCTTGAACCGTCGGGTTCAAGGACTACTACTCGCAACGACACCCTGGGGTCTTCAAATCCATGAATATTAAAGCCCAACGTCATCAACTTCGTAACCAAATTCGTAAAACTCGTTTAAATTTAACTGCATTTCAACAACAGAAAGCAGAAAATGCTATTACTGAACAGGCTTTACAACTTATTTATCAAGAGCAGGCACAAAATATAGCTCTTTATGTTTCCTTTGATGGGGAAATCTCGACAAAAAAATTAATACATAGTCTATGGACATTGAAAAAAAATATTTATCTTCCTGTCCTCCATCCTTTTTGTGAACATCACTTACTGTTTCTTGAGTATCAAGCCAATACGCCAATGAAGCGAAATAGATTTGGTATTTTGGAACCTAAATTGAATGTTTTAAATATTCTTCCTTTGAATCAACTCGATATTTTATTTACACCTCTTGTTGCTTTTGATAAACAAGGAAATCGACTTGGAATGGGTGGTGGTTTTTATGATCGCACTTTACAGAACTGGCCGTGTAAAGATTTTATTCCAGTCGGGCTTGCGCACCAATGTCAACAAGTTGAACAGCTACCAATAGAACATTGGGATATCCCACTTGCTAAAATTTTAGTGGGATAGCCTATTAGTAAAAGGTCGAATCTATCATAAATAAAAAATTGATAGGGAAAACTGTTTAAAAGCTTGAAATTTTCAAAAATAAGCTTATTTAGTATTTTGTGAAGGACAAGGTTAAATTGTCATTGGTGTAATAAATTAGAGGAAATAAGAAATGAATATAGATAAATTCACAACTAAATTTCAACAAGCTTTGAGTGAAGCACAATCTCTCGCATTAGGTAAAGATAATCAATTTATTGAACCGATTCATTTAATGGTTGCTCTTTTGAATCAACAAGACGGCTCTATCGCTTCTATTCTCACTACAAGTGGGGCTAATGTTACGTTATTGCATAATGAACTCAGAAACGAACTCAATAAATTACCACAGGTTTCTGGTAATGGCGGAGATTTACAACTCTCTCGCTCATTGATTAACTTATTGAATATATGCGATAAATTAGCGCAACAACGACAAGATAAATTTATTTCGTCGGAGCTTTTTTTACTTGCAGCATTAGAAGATAAAGGGGGATTAAGTGAAATCTTGAAAAAGGGTGGTGTAAAAAAAGACAGTGTATATCAAGCCGTAGAACAGGTGAGGGGAGGGCAGAACGTGAATGATCAAAATGCGGAAGAAACCCGCCAAGCGTTAGAAAAATATACAATAGATTTAACTGCAAGAGCAGAGAGCGGAAAATTAGATCCGGTTATTGGACGAGATGAAGAAATTCGCCGTACTATTCAAGTCTTACAACGGAGAACTAAGAATAACCCTGTATTAATTGGCGAACCTGGTGTTGGGAAAACTGCTATTGTGGAAGGGTTAGCACAGAGAATTGTTAATGGCGAAGTACCCGAAGGGTTAAAAAATAAACGAGTTCTTTCCTTGGATATGGGCGCACTAATTGCTGGTGCGAAATACCGCGGTGAATTTGAAGAACGCTTAAAAGCGGTACTTAATGAACTAGCAAGAGAAGAAGGTCGGGTTATTTTATTTATTGATGAAATTCATACAATGGTTGGCGCGGGAAAAACTGACGGAGCAATGGATGCGGGTAACTTGTTGAAACCAAGCCTAGCTCGGGGTGAATTGCATTGTGTTGGCGCGACAACATTAGACGAATATCGCCAATATATCGAAAAAGATGCGGCTTTAGAACGTCGTTTCCAAAAAGTTTTTGTCGGTGAACCGAGTGTAGAAGATACTATTGCTATTTTGCGGGGGTTAAAAGAACGTTATGAAATACATCATCATGTTCAAATTACCGATCCTGCAATTGTTGCTGCTGCAACGTTGTCTCATCGTTATATTTCTGATCGTCAATTACCAGATAAAGCGATTGACTTGATTGACGAAGCGGCATCTAGCATTCGTATGGAAATAGATAGTAAGCCTCAGCCTCTAGATCGTTTAGAACGTCGAATTATTCAGTTGAAACTGGAGCAGCAAGCATTACAGAAAGAGAATGATGAAGCAAGCCGTAAGCGTTTGGAAATGTTAGAAAAAGAATTAAGCAGTAGAGAACGAGAGTACGCTGAACTTGAAGAAATTTGGAAAAGTGAAAAAGCTGCCCTTTCTGGTACTCAACATATTAAATCCGAATTAGATAATGCCAGAACTCAAATGGAGCAAGCTCGTCGAGTTGGAGATTTGAGTAAAATGTCCGAATTACAATATGGACGAATTCCTGAATTGGAAAAGCAACTTGCTCAAGCAGAGCTCTCTGAGGGAAAAGAAATGACTTTATTGCGTTATCGAGTAACAGACGGAGAAATTGCTGAAGTACTTTCTCGGGCAACAGGTATCCCGGTTGCTAAAATGATGGAAGGTGAAAAAGAGAAACTATTGCGTATGGAGCAAGAGCTTCATAAGCGTGTTATTGGTCAAAAAGAAGCCGTAGAGGCTGTAGCAAATGCGATTCGTCGTAGTCGAGCAGGCCTTTCTGATCCAAATCGTCCGATAGGTTCGTTTTTATTCCTTGGACCGACGGGGGTTGGTAAAACCGAATTATGTAAAACATTAGCGAACTTTATGTTTGATGATGAAAATGCGATGGTTCGGATTGATATGTCAGAGTTTATGGAAAAACATAGCGTATCTCGTTTAGTCGGTGCACCTCCAGGCTATGTTGGTTATGAAGAAGGTGGATATTTAACGGAAGCGGTTCGCCGCCGCCCATATTCGGTGATATTGTTAGACGAAGTGGAAAAAGCACATAGCGATGTATTTAATATTTTGTTACAAGTGCTTGATGATGGTCGTTTAACTGACGGGCAAGGTCGTACGGTAGATTTTCGTAATACTGTTGTGATTATGACATCTAATCTAGGCTCTCATTTGATTCAAGAAAATCAAAGCTTAGATTATGAGGGAATGAAAGAGTTAGTGATGTCTGTTGTCAACCAACATTTCCGTCCGGAATTCATTAACCGGATTGACGAAACTGTAGTATTTCATCCATTAGCGAAAGAGAATATTCGAGCCATTGCGAGTATTCAGCTTCAACGTTTGATTAAACGTATGGAAATGCATGGTTATCAATTACAGTTTAGTGATGTTGCATTAAACTTTATTGCTGAAATTGGCTATGATCCGATTTATGGGGCAAGACCTCTGAAACGAGCTATTCAACAGGAAATTGAGAATCCGTTAGCACAACAAATTTTATCTGGCAAACTATTACCTGGTAAGATTGTTAATGTGGATTATGCCAATGGACATATTGTTGCTAACCAGTAATTAGGTGATAAAGACGGGTCATGTGTTGCCCCGTCTTTATAGTCTTAATATTGAATATGATCAATGGTGGAATATTTAAGCAGCATTGAGTCAAAGAATAATTGATGATTTGTAGACTATGCTGGTAGCCCAGTTGATAACATATTTAATTTAATTAGAAAGAAAAAGCTTTTATTCCAAATTAAAATAAATTAGGTTAGAGGCATCGGCGTAGTGAACTCTATCTATTCCAGACTTTTGTGCATTAGTTATATAATGTCGAAAAATATCGCCAAATTTGACCGCACTTTATCATTAAAACCCAATAGCAAAGTTAATTGGAATACTTAAATCACCGGGCATTCCCACGGGTTTTGGACCTACGGATCTTGCATTTTTTACTGCTTGAATCGCTGCCTGATCAAGACTCTCTTCTCCAGAAGATTTTATTACTTGAATTGAGGATAACACACCCTCGGCCGAAATATTAAATGTAACAGTAACAATTCCTTGTTTACGCATCATTTTTGCTCTGATCGGGTAACGTTTATGGCGTTCTATTTCTTTACGGATAGCTGAACGATAATTAGCTATTTCGTTAGCATTACCGCTATTATCAACAGCGTTGTTGCTTACTGACGCACCAGTTCCTAATGCTTTAGAATTATTTTTTGCCACGGAGTTAATATCGCGATCTCCGATCACTAAATCCTGCCTTAGCGGTTTATGGTTTTCTTGTCGTTTTACCATTTTTTCTTTAGGTTTTAGCTTTTGTTTTGGTTTTTCCGGTTCTATTTGTTTCGGTTTTCCCGGTTCCTTTTTAACTATTTCCTGCTTTTTGGTTGGATCGGCGACAATTTCTTGTTTTTCTTGTTCGATGATTTTTTCCACTTCTGGTTCGGGTTCAGGCGAATTTTCTTCGATTCTCATTCCCTGCAACATTTCCATTGAAATATATGTTGATACTTCACCTACAATTTCTTTTTGCCCGTTGTTATTCGGCAGATACCATATTTTCAAAATCGCACCTAAAATTGCACAGTGAATTGAGATGGAAATCAGCAAACTGACTAATGAACGTTTGGTCTGCATTGTTTTTCCTTATGGTTGGGAAGAGGATAATTCATTGTTTTTTAGCGATTGTTCGGTTGTTCCTTTCATTGCTACGATTGAAACATTTTTAATATCATTTTTAGCTAGAATATCAGTGATTGATACAAAATCTTGAAATTTTGTTTCCGCATCAATTTTTAGGGTAACCTTTTGTGCTTTATCCCAACCTGCTATCTCCTGTTCGAGTAGATCGCTAGTTGTTGGCTTATCATTAAAGAAAAATTCACCATTTGATGTGATGGTTAGTAATTTAGCCAGATCATCCGATTTAAAGGCTACAGTTGTGCTAGCTTTTGGGACGTTTACTTGAATTTTCCCCTGAGAAATAAAGGAAGCTGTAATTAGTACAACGGCTAATAGAACCAGCATAATATCAATAAATGGAATAATATTGATCTCATCAAATTTTTTCACTGTTTATTCCTTATCTTTTTGAGCGTTTAGTACTTTCCATTTTAGACGGTTGACTTCGACTTTACGTCCTAAACCGTTGTAGAAAATCATTGACGGAATCGCGACTAAAATACCTAAAGCAGTTGCCTTCAGCGCTAAAGATAGATGCATCATAATTGCGCCGGCATCAACATCACCGCTACCTTGTCCAATTTGGTAAAATGTTAATAGGATACCGATAACCGTACCTAGTAAGCCAACGTAAGGGGCATTAGCACCAATAGTAGAAATCGTGGTCATATTACGATTGAGGTCTATTTCCAGAGCGTGGATCGTTGAATAGTCGTTCACATTAACTGCGCGTAGGAAGAAATAGCGTTCAATGACCATAGTTAACATAATAATGCTCATTAAAAGAAGTAATCCTATAATAATGTGATCGCTATACTGTTGTAGAAAATCAAAAAATTGAGACATATTATTATCCTTAAAAAGTTTGTTAATTGAGAATGAATTTCAATTCGGTCGCGGATTGTAGCAAATGAAAGGATAAGGGTAAATATAAAAAGAAGTAAATTCTGCTCTTTTGACCGCACTTTTGTAGGATATTTATCCTCACTTCAAAAGTGCGGTTATATTTTAGAGAGAAGATAAATAATCTAGAACAATTTGATGATGGTTGGTTGTTTTGAATTTATCGAAAATATGTAAGATTTTTCCTTGTTCGTCTAATAAGAAACTAATTCGGTGAATACCGTCGAAAGTTTTGCCCATAAATTTTTTCTCTCCCCATACACCAAATTGTGTTGCGACTTGGTGATTTTCATCAGATAGTAAAATAAAATTTAACGACTTTTTTTCGGAAAATTGGGCTAGTTTTTTCGGTGTATCCGGACTGATTCCAATCACGGCTACACCGAGTTTTGCGAATTCGTTTCTGTTCTCTTGTAAATGACAGGCTTGCGTTGTACAGCCTGGAGTAAGTGCTTTCGGATAGAAATAAATCAGTGTTTTTTGTCCTTTAAATTGAGAAAGGGAAACTGGAACATTATTTTGATTGAATAATGTGAAGGTAGGGGCGAGATCACCAATTTTTAGTTGAGTCATAAAAATTTCCTGAAAATAAAAAAATTGTTTGCAAATTGGTACTATTTTAGCGATCCTAATCGAGTTTTTTCAAATAGAATTTATGCATTCACAATGGAGGTTTTATGTCTGCAACAAATCCTTTGTTTTACGGTAGCATTACCGCATTGATTACACCAATGAAAAATGACGGAGATGTGGATTTTGACGGTTTAGCAAAACTGGTTGAATTTCACATTAGTGCCGGTACTAACGCAATTGTTTCAGTCGGTACGACCGGTGAATCGGCGACGTTAAGCATTGAAGAGCATATTACGGTAATAAAGAAAGCTGTTGAGTTTGCTAAAGGACGTATTCCAATCATTGCTGGTACAGGTGCAAATGCAACCAGTGAAGCAATATTAATGACTAAGTCGTTAGAAAACACAGATGTGGCTGGATGTTTATCTGTTGTGCCTTATTATAATAAACCGACTCAAGAGGGAATGTATCAACATTTTAAAGCAATTGCTGCTTGTACGCACTTACCACAAATTCTTTATAATGTTCCTGGGCGGACGGGATGTGATATGAAACCGGAAACCGTAGGGCGTTTGGCTGAAATTAAAAATATAGTTGCGATTAAAGAAGCTACGGGAGATGTTAGCAGAGTAAAACAAATCAAGCAGCTTGCCGGGGAAGAGTTTATTTTTCTGAGCGGAGATGATGCAACGGGGTTGGAATCCATTAAATTAGGCGGGCAAGGTGTGATTTCTGTTACAAATAATGTGGCAGCAAAAGATATGGCCGATATGTGTCGTTACGCATTAGCCGGAGATTTCGTAAAAGCAGACGAAATTAATCAGCGTTTGATGGGACTACATCATCATTTATTTATTGAATCTAATCCTATCCCTGTGAAATGGGCAGCATATAGATTAGGATTGATTCAATCACAGACATTACGTTTACCGTTGACCGTATTATCAGATCTGGCTCAACCCAACGTATTGGAAGCATTAAAACAAGCAGGGTTACTCTAATTTTTAGGGCGCTAGCGCCCTAAACTTTTATTCAAAATACCGGTCAAAGTGCGGTCAAAAATTTTATTAAATTTAGGGAAGGAGTTTTATGAAAGCATGGCTATTTAGTTTAGTAATTATCAGTATGTTGGGAGGATGCTCGTCGGATCCTGAAAGTTTACAAAGGGCGAATGATACTTATCAAAAAGCAGGTAAGAAGCCGTTTTTTACTCCTCTGGCAACAGGTAGTGTTACTGTATTAAATCAAAGTTCTGATTATGAATTGCCTAAAATAGCATCCAGCACTGAAGCGAATGTTGATATTCGACCGCCATTAGCACCTTTAGCCGTAATAAGAAATTCATTGACTCAATTTGATGGAGAGCGAGCCTTAATTGTTTATCCCGAACAACAAGCAGAAATTTACAATCTTGAGCAAGTTTCTCGTTTGTTAAAAGAAGAAGGAATTAATGTCAAAATTGAAGGTGCTGTTTTAACGACGGATTGGACAAGTACAGGACGATCGGACGATAAAGCTAACACGGAAATTCGTTATCAAGTTGAGCAAGTTTCATCAAGAGAGGCTGGCGCGTTAGCGGTTTCGGTGCTACAAATGCGCCGTGATGGGATTATATTTACGCCAGCTATCATTGATAAGCAGCGTTATACTTCTGATCGTCTAAATCGCTTTATTACAGACTTAACAAATACATACAACAAGCAGAGACAAGAATTGACTCAATTTTCCACTGGAGGACCGATTGCATCTGCGATTATTACAGATAATAACGGTCATATTGCATTAGCAATGAATGCTGGGTTTATGCAAGTTTGGGAGAAGTTGGGGACGGCATTGCCTCAAATCGGATTTTCCATTAAAGCGGAGACAGTAGGGCGAGCTTATCGAGAGCTAAAATATTCTGCTTTAGATAAAGATGAATGGCTACGTTTGAGTGGTTCCCGTCCAGAACTTGAAAACGGAACTTATTTTATGCAAATTTCCGTATCGGGAAAAAATACTTCCGTTGTGATTAGTAATGAAGAGGGTAAGGCATTAGTCGGTGATAGTGCAAAATCAATTTACCAAGCGTTAAGTAATATTTTGTCAAAATAAAGTGATTCTGAAGAATAAAGTGCGATCTATTTTTTTATGGATCGCACTTTATTTGCTATTGTAATTTAATCACTTTAGCTTGTTTAATCATATTGTCATTAACTTCTAAAATTGTAATCTGTAATCCGTTTATTTGGCAGGTTTTTCCTTCATCTGGTATTTCTTCTAAATGTTCTAGGATTAATCCGTTGAAAGTTCGCGCATCTTCTGTATCTAATTCCCAACCGAACAATCTGTTGAGATCCCTTAGGTTTGCAGAACCTTCAATAATAAAAGAACCGTCTGATTGAGGGATCACTTCTTGATCAATTGTAGGTGCCGTCGAAGTAGTAAATTCACCAACTATTTCTTCTAGAATGTCTTCTAACGTAACTAGCCCTTTGATATCACCATATTCATCAACGACTAAGCCTATACGCTCTTTATTTGTTCTGAAATTGGTTAATTGGGTTTTTAATGCCGTACCTTCTGGAATAAAATAAATTTCATCCGCCGAGCGGATCAATGTTTCTTTACTAAATTCGTTTTTTTCTAACATTAAGCGAAAGGCTTCGCGCACACGAACTATTCCCAGCACATTTTGATCCATATTGCCTTTATATAAGATAATACGGTTGTGAGCGGCGTGATTTAATTGACGCATAATAGCTTTCCAATCATCGTCAATATCAATACCGGCAATTTCGTTGCGCGGCACCATTATATCGTCTACTGTTACTGTTTCCATATCTAAAATCGATAGCAACATTTGTGGGTGTTGTTCATCTGGTGTTGCTTCTCCGGCTTCTGATACGATGCTACGAAGTTCTTCGCGGCTAATCATCTGTTTTTGTAGATCTGGTTTTAATCCAACCAAATGCATTAATGCTTTAGTAAATAGGTTCATAATCCATACTAAAGGAGAAAATAATTTAATAATTGGTACTAAAATATGACTAGTTAATAGTCCGACTTTTTCGGGATGCATTGCTGCAACCGTTTTGGGAAAAATTTCAGAAAATATCAGCATAACAAACGTGAGGACGCCAGTTGCAATAGCAACACCAAGATCACCATATAAACGCATACCAATCATTGTAGCTATAGCTGAAGCACTAATATTAACGAGATTGTTGAAAATTAAAATAAAAGTGAGAAGTATATCGGGTTTTTCAAGTAGGCGTTCTGCTTTCTGGGCGCCTTTATTACCCTGCTCGGCAAGAAAACGAATGCGGTATTTATTCATTGAGAGCAATCCGGTTTCCGAACCAGAGAAGTAAGCAGATAAAACTAAGCAAATCAGAAGGGTGATAAATAATGTACTCAGGGGGATACTGTCCAAAGTGAAATCCTTTTGTTGGTTAAACTTATTAAATGCAACAGCAACTATTATTGCGCTACATTTACCTTAATCGGCGTTTTACTCGATTAATAAAGGCGAACTGTAAAATTCGCCTTTGCTATGTTTATATAATTATCCGACTACCAAAGTAGGCAACGGTGAGTGAAATCATACCTGAAATCGAATAAATAATCATCTTTTTTCCTTGCCAGTTATATTTCCAATGACCGACAAGCGCAATACCGAATATGATCCAACCTATAAGAGAAAAAATTGCTTTATGTAAATTTTCCGCACTCATTGATTGCGATAGATGGTAAGTTCCGGATAGGAGCGTTAATGTTAAAAGTAGTTCACCACTGAAAAATAGGCGGAAGAAATGCCTTTCAACAGTCATTAATGGCGGTATTCTTGCCGATAACATAATTTTTTTGTGTTTTAAATTACAATCTATCCAAGCGAATTGAATAGCATAAAGCATTGCAATAAAGCAAACGGAGTAAGCAAATATGGATAGACCAATATGGAACAACATACTACTATTTTGGTTTAGAAGTAAAATGATATGGCTCGGAATAAAAGTCGCAAAAATTAGATTAATAATAGCAAAGGCATAAATAATCGGTAGTAAAAACCACATCGTATTTACCCGTAATATTGCGAGTGTTGATAATACGGCAATAATAACACTCATCAGAGACGCAATTTCCATTAAAGTAAAAGTTTGCCCTGTACTAAGGTGTTGTAGGAGAGGGATAGTGTTGATAATATGCAGTCCGACTGCCGAAAGTGCGGTTAAAAAAAAGAATGTTTTTTGATTTTTAAATATTGGCGTTGTGTCATCGTTATCAGTTTGTTTCTTTAGTAACATTGGAACGATTAATAATATGCTGATGATATAGAAGGTAATCGAAAAAAGGGCAAACCACATACTGACCTCTTACTTATTAAGAATTATTCGTATTTTATCGTTCCTACCATAAAATCGCTATAAATTTCTTCTAAGAGATGAAAATCAATAGGATTTCAGTATAATTAGCGACATTTATTGCAAAATTAAGGTTTCTTATGTTTGAAAATTTATCAGATCGTCTATCTCGTACATTACGCAATATTAGCGGTCGAGGGCGTTTAACCGAGGATAATATTAAGGATACATTGCGTGAAGTGCGCATGGCGTTGCTTGAAGCGGATGTTGCGTTGCCAGTCGTTCGGGAATTTATTAATAATGTAAAAACTCGAGCAATCGGTGTTGAAGTCAATAAAAGTCTTACACCTGGACAAGAATTTGTCAAAATTGTGCAGTCGGAATTAGAAAAAGCGATGGGGGATATTAACGAAACCCTCAATTTAGCGACTCAGCCTCCAGCAGTCATCTTAATGGCCGGTTTACAAGGTGCAGGGAAAACTACATCGGTGGGGAAACTGGCGAAATTCTTAAAAGAACGTCATAAGAAGAAAGTATTGGTTGTTTCTACGGATGTCTATCGCCCCGCAGCGATTAAACAGCTTGAAAGTTTAGCACAGAATATTGGTGTGGATTTTTTTCCGTCAAATGTTAAACAGCAACCGACAGACATAGCAGAGGCCGCATTATCTGAGGCGAAATTGAAATTCTATGATGTACTTATTGTGGATACGGCCGGGCGGCTTCATATCGATAGTGAAATGATGGCGGAGATACAACAAATTCACACCATATTAACGCCTATTGAAACTTTATTTACTGTTGATGCGATGACTGGTCAAGATGCAGCAAATACGGCCAAAGCTTTCAATGAAGCTTTACCTTTAACTGGTGTTATCTTAACCAAAATTGATGGTGATGCTCGCGGAGGGGCTGCATTGTCTATTCGTCAAATTACTGGAAAACCGATAAAGTTTTTAGGCGTCGGAGAAAAAACTGATGCTTTAGAACCTTTTCATCCAGAACGGATAGCTTCTCGTATTTTGGGAATGGGAGATGTGCTTTCGCTTATTGAAGATCTCGAGCGTTCAGTTGATCGTGAAAAAGCCGAAAAAATGGCACAAAAATTTAAAAAAGGTGATGCATTTACTTTAGATGATTTTCGCGATCAGCTGAGAGAAATGAAAAAAATGGGCGGAATGATGGCTATGTTGGATAAGTTACCAGGAGCAAAAAATTTGCCTGATCATGTTAAAAATCAAGTTGATGATAAAATGTTTATTAAAATGGAAGCGATTATTAACTCTATGACACTAAAAGAAAGAGCGAATCCGGACGTTATAAAAGGTTCGCGCCGAAGAAGAATTGCTTTAGGTTCAGGTACGCAAGTGCAAGATGTAAATAAATTACTAAAACAATTTGATGAAATGCAGCGTATGATGAAAAAAATGCGTAAAGGTGGAATGTCAAAAATGATGCGTGGAATGCAAGGCCTTATGGGAGGCGGTTTAGGTGGGCTGGGCAGTATGTTTAGACGATAAGATCATTTAATTATAAGTCAAAGTTGATAAGATACACTCAATATCTATGGCATTAATGTAGCAAACTACAAACTAAAATACGGAAGCCATATTAGCGTCCGTATTTTAGTTTACAATTAATGCGTTTATCTCTAATCTCTAATTAAATTTCAATTCATATTAATCTAGCACGAACATATTGGAACGTATATTTCAAATAAACGGTACAACTACGGAATACTGTAGATATTGAATGCAGTTTTCTATTTTTTTAATTAAATGACTTTTTGTACTAATGCTGAGATATCATTAGCGAAGATTTCTTGCTCTGCCATTTCTATAATTTTATCGTGTGAATAGATTTTCCTATTGTAAACAACGACAATACTAGTATCACCTATTTGTAAGTAATTGTGTTCGCCAAAGTCAGTATAGCGAGTTGCGCCAATGCTGATTATTGCTGTAGTCGGATAATCTGCTTGTTTAAGCATGCCAGCAATATGATTCATCGGGCCTTCATCTGCTTGGTGATTCATTCTATCTACAATCCAATCCAACAATTTTTGATGAAAATAGCTATATCCAAGTGCAGGGCTATCAACGCCATATTCATTCATCATACCATTACGTTTATGGAAACAGGCGATGTGGAAATCGTCCAATACACCGCCTGCGTTGAAATGATCCAATGGTAGCCAATTTGCCGAAATACCTTTGGATTTTTTGCCCCAGTTCTTTTTCTCGCAAATTTTGCGAGCGTTTGGACGGCGAATGGAGCAATCGTTATAAGCGGCAAAATGGGTGGGTAAAAGTGCGGTCACTTTTCCGTGAGAATATTGAATTTCGCACATTAAGGCAATTTCAGGTTCAATTTGTAAATTATCTGCATCATTTGGGAAACGAATCTCTGAATGGGAAAGGGGATAGGTGGATAAAAATTGATATTCCCCTAGATTTTCATTCGGCACATAAAAAGGGAAAATCGCTTTAGGTTGCAGTGCCTCAATCGTTTTTACCTGCAAAAAATCCTCTGCTTCGCCTGCTTGTTCCAAATGTCCGGCAAAATTGCCTGCTACACCGAGGCCGATAATATGCTGATTTTTCATTGGTTATCCTTATTATTCAATGAGTTAATAACTTATTAATTTTGAGAGACTAGAAAGAATTTTAAATTTTATCTATGTTTTATGCAAGTTAAGGGAGGATATTCTCCAGGTTCTTTTGTTTTTAAAACTTATAAATATTATTAGGGAGAATTATACGTCGTTTATCTGCTTATTATATTTTTAATAATTGTTGATAGTAAAATGAAATCATCATTTGGCTGTGAGTAAGATTTTCAATTGACTAACTAACAAGTTATTCAGTTGCAATGAGGGACATCTGGCTGTATTAAGTAAGGGCAATTTAAGGACATGTCGAAACGGAAAGTGATTTGGAAGCCTAATTATTTTTATTGCCTAGCCAATCCTTCAACAGATAGTTCACCCGTTTCATACAGAAAAATTAGATAAATCCCCCTCTACTAGATGTATAAAAATAATAGTAGCTATTGACGAGGTAAAATTTGACACAATTAAATAATGTCTAGAATTAGCTATATGGATAATTAAATAAATTGCTCGTTTTGATTCATATGTTTATATGAAGGTAGTTCTGTAGGGAATTACAATAGCATTTGATGACATTTATAGTCATAATCGCGCATTAAAATATAAAGCGACTGGCTAAGATTACTTGTCGGCGTAATTTTATTAGAAAATTTAGAGGGATTGGGGCTGAATATTTTCCGTGAAGTTTTTGTTATATTGCTGTTATTTTCATCAAATGGTTATATTTTTAATATTTTTGTCAAAAA
>MLAA01000013.1 GCA_001998905.1 Rodentibacter caecimuris
ATATAATATTGTTATAATTATATTTATTGCACATACAATCCTATTACCCATATCCCAAGATGATGGATCTAACCATAATTTCCCTTCTGCCTTTCTCCCTTTTACTGTTAAATTACCTGTTTCATCTATATATCTCATTCGATATAATCTAAGAAAATCAAGAAAATTATTATCTCCAATATCTGCATTTAGTAACTTTTTTACTTTTGGAAACCCTAATCCTCTAAATTCATCAAAAATAGATATTTTTATATCTTGAATAAATCTATTTTCATCCTTTAAATTATTATCCGATAAATATTTTTCTATTAACTCTAGCTTCCTTACCATTCTTTTTTTAAAAGAAAATATAAATAAACTCCTATTCCAGACATATCTGAATACAGGAAAAATAATCGCAGTAAGAATAATGGTTACAATATTATTATAGGAATTAAGTAAAAAAAATATATTTTCTATGCTATTCATTTTTGTTCCGCATACTTTTAATTATACAAGCTGTCATCATGAAATTTGCATTATTAACCATTATTCAATACACATATCAGCTAATGAACGACATTCTCTCGGAATTGTTTGATGTCATAAACCAATATATTGTTGAGCAGAAATTAGGAAAATTTTGCCGATATTCGATCACTAAGTCCCCAACCATTCCGTCAAGCTTGTCAGTTTAAGCAAACATCGCTGATAACTTAATGATGCAGAACTAAAGTAGCGTTGTAAGCCGTAGGTTTCAATTCGTAATGCAACGGGAACAAAAAATGCATCTACAGCGGTAAAACGGTTGCTTGCTAAATATTCTCCACCAAATCGGGCAAGCCCTTGTTGCCAGAGTTCATCCAATCTTGCCAGTTCCGCTACCAGTCCAGCCGGAATATCAGCTAATTCTACCTGATCAAGTGGTCGAAAATCACAAATATTTCGCAAATGTTGAAAACCGGCATGCATTTCCGCACACGCTGAGCGCGACCACGCTCGCGCCTGCCAATCTTGTGCCCAAATATGTGGGTAATGTTCTGAGATAAATTCAACAATGGCAAGACTGTCCCAAATAATATGATCTTGATAGTGTAAAACAGGAATTTTGGCTATCGGCGAGAAAGCACGAAATTGCTTTTGTTGAACGGCTTTATCATCAAGATAAACTACATTTATTTGTTTAAAAGGGACATTGAATTGTTTCAATAAAATCCAAACCCGCAACGACCACGAAGAGTTCGGAGGATTGACATATAATGTAAACATAGTCCCTTACCTTTTCACTAAACTTTTTTCTTCATCAACCCGCTTGGTTTTCGCCAAACACGCCCGTTTTTCGCGATCATTTTATCTGCTGCCGTTGGTCCCCAACTCCCAGCCTCATAATCGTGAACGCGTCCTCCCTGGGCTTTATAATCTAAAATGGGTTGTACAAATTTCCAACAAGCATGAACAGCATCCGTTCTAGCAAATAGGGTAGCATCGCCTTTCATTGCATCCAGTAATAATCGTTCATAGGCGGTAAGCAAACTTGGCGAAGCCAGATCTGCATAGCGGAAATCCATTGAAACTTCTTTTGCTTCAAACCCCGCACCCGGTTTTTTTAAACCGAATCGCATTGAAATACCTTCATCTGGTTGAATACGAATAATGAGTTTATTTTCCGGCGCATTTTGGCTGAATACAGGATGAGGTGTCGTTTTAAAATGAATGACGATTTCCGTTACTCGAGTTGGCAAACGCTTACCTGTGCGCACATAAAATGGAACACCTGCCCAACGCCAGTTTTCAATCTCACAGCGTAATGCCATATAAGTCTCGGTACGGGAGTCTGGCGGTACGCCTTTTTCTTGTGAATACCCTTTAACTTCTTTTCCATCGATGTCTGCTGAAGTGTATTGCCCCAACACAAGGTTATGTTCAACATCTTCCTGTGTTAACGGACGTAGGCAATGTAAAACTTTTGCTACTTCATCACGCATTGAATCGGCATTGATAATTGCCGGCGGTTCCATTGCAACCATTGCTAATACTTGTAATAAGTGATTTTGGAACATATCACGCATTGCGCCGGAACCGTCATAATAACCGCCACGTTCTTCCACACCGATTGATTCCGCGCCAGTAATTTCTACATAATCAATAAAATTTCTATTCCAAAGCGGCTCAAACCAACCGTTGGAAAAGCGCAATACTAATAAATTTTGTACGGTTTCTTTACCTAAGTAATGATCTATACGATAAATTTGATGTTCTTCAAAGAAACGATGAATTTGAATATCCAATTCTTTTGCTGTTTTACTGTCATAGCCAAACGGTTTCTCCACAATAATTCGTTTCCAACCGTATTCTTCGGTATTCAATCCGTGTGCAGCCAAACATTCGGGGATCACCCCATATAGGCTAGGAGGAGTAGACATATAATAAAGCGTATTACCGCAAGTTTGATAAATATCGTGTAATTCATCTAAGCGCGGAACCAATTTTCCGTAATCTTTCGGATCGGCCGTATTGACTGTTTGGTAATACAAATGAGCACAAAAGGCATCTAAGGTTTCTTGACTAGTTTCTTCCGTTTTCATTAGGGCATCACGCATTTTTTGGCGAAAACTTTCATCGGTTAACTCTGAACGAGCTACGCCCAATACGGAGAAATGCTCACCTAAGCGTCCAATTTTAAACAGATTATAAAGTGCGGGAATTAATTTTCTATGTGTTAAATCACCAGAAGCACCGAAAATGACAATACAATTATTTTCCGGATTCATATTTTTCCTTGTTTATTCAATCGCAAAAAGTGGCGTAATAATGCCTGAAATTAGAAAAAATTGCCAATGCTCGGACCAAATTAAATAGTAAATACTGTTCAATTGAATTGAAATATAGTCTGCCAAGGCAACGATTTATTTCTTACCATTACGAAAGGCGGATTAATTAAACTTTCACGTTGATTATAACTTAGCGGCAGATACTGCAAATTAAATACCGCACCACCGGTTTCAGCAAGTAAAATTTCAGCACAGGCAGTATCCCATTCACCAGTCTTACCTAATCGTATATAACAATCAACCAGACCTTCGGAAACCAAACCTGATTTTAAGCTACTCGAGCCTAAAACCACAAATTCTACTTCAATATTCTCACGCAAAATCGACCGCACTTTTTGTTGATTTGTGGTGCTACCTACCGCAATCTTCAATTTTTTCTCCAGCGGATAACACGGTAATGTTAATCTCTGTATATCATTAGCTGTTTTTTTATACGCACCGATTCCGCGTGCCGACATATAAGAAAATCCTAATACTGGGGAATGAATCACTGATAATATTGGATGATGTTGATGAACTAAGGTAATGAGTACAGCAAATTGATCCGTTTGATTAATAAATTGCTGAGTGCCATCTAATGGATCAATCAACCAATAGATTTGCCATTGCTTTCGTTCTTCAAAGGGAATTTGGCAATTTTCTTCAGAAAGAATAGGAATTTGAGGAAAAAATTCAGTTAGTTTTTCTATTAAAAACTGGCTAACAAATAAGTCTGCCTCGGTTACTAGCGTATTGTCCGATTTTATTTGCACATTGATTGGTTGGTGATAAAAATGGATTAAATGTTGACCTGCCTGTTCAGCAAGAAACTGTACTTGTTGCAACAAGGCTGAGCTTAAATTGAGCATAATGAACCGCAACAGAAAGTGGAGATAGTGAATATTTTAAACCCTTGCACCAATGATGCAAGGGTTGATTAAATTGATGTATTTAAACCCGATATACGAAATAATCAAGTCTATAATCGATTAGGCTGTACGTTTCGCTTTTAATACACGTATTGCAAAAATAATAATACCAGCAATAAATACAGCTAGGCCTAAGATTTCAGCAATACTATCCCAGTTTGCAAGATTTAATACCAAAGGCGCATCTGACCCACCAGAAGTAACGGATGCAGCAATAATAAAAGCAAGTAATACACCGATTAAACTTTCTCCGACAATTAATCCTGCTGCATATAATGTACCGTTGCGCTCTGCGGATTTTTTCAATTTTTCCGCATCTTTACCAGTACGTTTAGCATAGCTATCAATATGTCGGTTAATTAACCAAGCCAAAATCGCACCAATAACGATAGGCGCGTTAACAACCGGTGGTAAATAAATTCCCATACCAACAGCTAATGCAGGTAATGCAAAACGATTATTACTGGATTTTTTAAAAACCGTATCCAAAATGATCAATACGACACCTAAACCAATACCCGCAAAAATATAGGTCCATTCTAAATTACTGGAAAAAATTCCATTGGCAATAGTCATCATCAATGTTGCTTGTGGTGCAGAAAGAGATTGGCTCGGATCCATTCCTTCCCGCGGCATCGCACCAGCAAAACCATAAGCGTTGTACAGAATCTCAAGTACCGGAGCAATAACCAATGCCCCAACAATACAACCTATTATTAAGGCAAATTGTTGACGCCAAGGCGTTGCCTGTACCAAATAACCGGTTTTTAAATCCTGTAAATTATCATTGGAAATTGCCGCAATAGTAACCACAATAGAGCCTGTAAAAATAGTTAACGCAGTTAAGAAACGTTGTCCGTCAGTAGTTTCTAATAAACCTGAACTGTTACCGATTAACATTAGAACCAAAGAAGTAATCACCACAGAGATAATTCCGATACCTGAAATCGGGCTAGAAGACGAACCGACTAACCCTGCCATATATCCGCAAGCCGCAGCAACAAAAAAACCAATTATCGCAGCTAGTGCAGTACAAACAACAATTAGTAATAATGCTAATTCAGGCGAAATAGAAACGGGTTGCACAAAGCTATAAAACAAGAATGCCATTAAAATCACACTAGCTAACGTGGTATAAATCATTGTTTTTGGAGATAGATCTCGTGAAGTTCGGTCATTTTCCCCTTCTGTTTGACTGCCTAAATTTTGGAAAGATTGTTTCATTCCTATGATCATTGGCTTTAACAAAAGTAACAATGTCCAAATGGCTGCAATACCAATAGTACCCACACCAATAAAACGGACTTTTGTTTTCCAAATGGTTAACGCATAGCTAATCATATCCACTCCTTGCGGCATCATTTCATGCGCCGTAAAGTAAGGTACTAATACGCCCCAAGTCAGGAAAATTCCTAATAATATCGCTAAGCCGCCAATTAATCCCACTAAATAACCAGCGCCGAGTAATGCTAGAGAAAAGCCCATTGGCACTTGGAAAATGGCATTACCACCTTTAAACCAGAAGCTAGCGCCATCGGCAATTAAACGCAATCCGTTAGTAACAAAACCAACAATGGCAGCAATCATACCACCAAATGCAATTTCTTTAATCCCACTTTCTCCATTACCTTCATTGTTACCTACTTTTAAAATTTCAGCAGCCGCAACTCCCTCTGGATAAGGTAAATCACTGTTTACTACCATAGCATTGCGTAATGGTACAGTAAAAATAACACCTAAAATACCACCGGCACAACACACTAACATCGTTTGCCAAAATGGAAAACCTTGCCAATAGCCCATCATTAATAATGCAGGCAAAACGAAAATAACAGAGGACAAGGTACCTGCAGCAGAGGCCTGTGTCTGTACCATATTATTTTCAAGAATATTGGAATCTTTAAAAAATTTAAGTACTGCCATTGAAATCACTGCGGCAGGAATAGAAGAGGCAAAAGTTAAACCGACTTTTAACCCTAAATAAACATTGGACGCGGTAAACACCACGGTAATTAATGCACCGAGAAACATACCTCTCAGCGTAAGTTCTTTAAGATCTTGGTTCATCATAGATTATCCTTATCGTTGTAAATAATCACGTAATGCATAAAGTGCGGTCAAATTACGGGCCTCACAAAAATCCGGTGCTTGTAATAAATCATCAATTTGACTTAAAGGTAATCTGACGATTTCTAGCGGCTCCGGTTCATCGCCTTCTAATTTGCACGGATAAAGATCCGTAGCCACAAAAATATGCATAAAGTGATTCATAAAACTGGGATTTGTATTGACTGTTCGCAAATGAACAAACTGATTTGCTCCCATACCAACTTCTTCTTTCAGTTCACGGTTAGCACTTTGTTCCGGTGTTTCACCGATATCCATAGCCCCTTTCGGAAATCCCAGCTCATAACGCTCGGTTCCTACCGCATATTCTTTAATCATTAATAATTCATTGCCTTCAATCGCCAAAATCATTACAGCCTCTTTTAGCGAGGGCTCAAGACGGTGAAAAGTGCGAAATTCCCCATTGGAAAATTGTAATTCGACCGCTTGAATGTTTATCCCTGATGTTGTCGTATTAGAAACGGATAAAATTTTAGGCAATATTTTTGACATAAAAAAGACTAATTAAAAGAAGAAGTAGGCAGAAGAATACCACAAACTTGTTACTAGCGGTGGTTTTGTATGAGAAAATTCGTATAATTTTATATATATTATCAATACCGAGAAAATTATATGGATAAAAACATACAAGATGTTCGTTTGGATAAATGGCTCTGGGCTGCCCGTTTTTACAAAACACGCAGTATTGCTAAAACAATGATTGAAGGCGGCAAGGTACATTACAATGGGCAGCGCCCTAAAATTAGTAAAATTGTCGAAATCGGTGCTATCATCAAATTACGTCAAGGTAATGAAGAAAAAGAAGTAGAAATTTTAGCATTAAGCGATCAACGTCGCGGTGCTCCTGAAGCCCAATTACTTTATAGAGAAACAGAACAAAGCCGTAAAAAAAGAGAAGAAATGCAATGGGCAAGGAAAAACAATACATTATCAATGCCACATCCGGAACGTCGACCAAATAAAAAAGAGCGTCGCGATTTGTTAAAGTTCAAGTATCAAGACAGTTAATTCATTTTCCGCTTTACTCCCGTAAAAACTACACGGTGTTAATCCAAAGTGCGGTCAAAAAAAATGATAGTTTCCGTGCTTGTTAAAATTATTCACTGTGATAACGATCACAAATTCAATAAATTTCCGTTTACTTGTTAATCTTATTTTTATAATTTGGTAACAATTACGCAACAAAGGAGGCTATATGCAATTTTCGTTATCTAAGGACTACGGTGCAATACGTCAAATCATCACTCGCCATTATCGAGCCGATGAAAAAAGTATGGTAGACAACTTGTTAGCGACACTAAATTTTACTGCTGAACAAGAGCAACATATCCAAAATAATGCTATTCAATTAATTCATAAAATTCGAAAAAGCAAGAAAAACCAATATAGTGCCGATGCTTTGATGCAAGAATTCTCTTTAGGCGATACCGAAGGCATTGCATTAATGTGTTTAGCTGAAGCATTGCTACGTATTCCTGATGATAAAACTCGTGATGAATTAATTAATGAAAAATTGCAAGAAGGAAATTGGCAGGAACATATTGGAAAATCTCGCTCCTTTTTTATTAACGCAGCAAGTTATGGGTTGTTATTTGGCAAAAAAATCGGGCAATTTAATGAAGATGAGCTTTCCAACACCCTATCCCGTACTTTCAGTCGCTTTTCTACGCCGGTTATGCGTAAGTTAATGGTGCAATCAATGAAAGTGTTAGGAAAACAATTTGTTACTGGTCTCAATATTGATGATGCATTAAATAAAATCAGATCTCGTTATGAAAAAGGTTATAGTTTTTCCTTTGATATGCTTGGTGAGGCGGCAATGACGCAAAGTGATGCCGATCGTTATTTTCGTGATTATCTACAAGCTATAAAAACTGTCGGTCAAAAAGCACAAGGGGAAAGCATTTATCGCGCTAACAGTATTTCCGTAAAATTGTCTGCAATTCATCCAAGATACAGCCGAGCACAATATGATCGGGTAATGGAAGAACTTTATCCTAGGATAAAACAGATGTTCTTATTGGCGAAACAATATCAAATAAGTGTAAATATTGATGCCGAGGAAGCTCATAGGCTTGAACTTTCTTTAGATTTAATTGAAAAGTTACTTGATGAACCCGAATTACAAGGATATAAAGGTATTGGTTTCGTAGTACAGGCCTATTCCAAACGCTGTCCGTTTGTTCTTGATTACCTCATTAGTCTTGCTCGTGAAAAACAGGCTTATTTGATGATTCGTTTAGTCAAAGGAGCCTATTGGGACAGTGAAATCAAATGGGCTCAAGCAGATGGATTAGCGAATTTTCCTCTTTTCACACGCAAAAATCACACGGACATTTGTTATATCGCCTGCGCACAAAAATTATTGGAAGCGCAAGATGTAATCTATCCACAATTCGCCACCCATAATGTTCAAACCTTATGTACAATTTATGAATTAGGACAAAATAAAAATTACGAATTCCAATGCCTTCATGGAATGGGCGAAAGCTTATACGATAATATTATTGGTAAAGAAAATTTTGATCGCCAAGTCCGTGTGTATGCGCCAGTCGGTACACACGAAACTTTACTCGCCTATTTAGTACGCCGATTGTTAGAAAATGGTGCTAATTCTTCTTTTGTACATCAATTAGTCGATGAAAATATTCCGGTAGAACAATTAGTTATCCCCCCTTGGCAACTTTATGAGAAATCACAAGGTAAGCCAAATAAAGCGGTACTAACAGCACCGGAATTGTTTAGAGATCGCAAAAATTCAATGGGGTTTGATTTAACTAATGAATTAACGCTCATCGAATTAGAACGTCAATTAAATCTACCTAATATCGAAACAGCTTGTTCTTTAGTTAATTTTGATGATGTCTCAGACTTTAAATCTCAAGAGGTGAGAAATCCAGCGAATAATCAAATAATTAGCCAGGTCCAATGGTTTGCTCCGATACAAGCAGCCAAAGTATTTGAAAATGCGGATTGGTCTAATTGGCAAAGTAAAAGTGCGGTTGAAAAATCCGATATTTTAAATCGCGCCGCCGATTTGTATGAACAACACCACGGCTTATTAATGAAATTAGCTGTGCTTGAAGCCGGTAAAACCTTACCGAACGCAATTGCAGAATTGCGCGAAGCAGTAGATTTTTTACGTTATTACGCTAGCCAATTACAATCCCTAGCCGAATTAAATAAACTGGCTCCGCCACGAGGTAAAATTTTATGTATATCGCCGTGGAATTTTCCTCTAGCAATTTTCACCGGACAAATTGCTGCCTCATTGGCTGCTGGTAATGCAGTGATTGCCAAACCAGCCGAACAAACCTCATTAATCGCTTATACAGCAGTAAAATTATTGTATCAAGCAGGCATACCAAAATCTGCTTTACAATTAGTTTTAGGTAACGGAGAGCTTGGGGCAGAGTTAGTGAAACAACCTTTCGATGGTGTGGTATTTACCGGCTCAACAGAAGTCGCTAAATCCATTAACTTGCAACTATCTCAAGCGGATAATGATCCTATTCTGATTGCTGAAACTGGTGGACAAAATATCTTAGTGGCGGATTCTTCCTCCTTGCCAGAGCAAGTGGTTGCCGATGTGTTAAATTCAGCTTTCGACTCGGCGGGACAACGTTGTTCTGCATTACGAATTTTATTATTGCAAGATGATATTGCCGATAAATTTTATCCGATGATCTGCGAAGCAATGAAAGAACTCAAAGTTGGTGATCCTTGTCTGCTTGCAACGGATATCGGTCCTGTTATTGACCAAGATGCTAAACAAAATCTTGAATCTCATAAAGAGGCAATGAGAAAAGTTGCCAAAGCTTACACAGAATTAGATACGCCTAAATTAGGAAATTTTGTTGCACCGGCCGTCTATTTACTTGATAATCTCGCCCCTCTTAAACGGGAGGTATTTGGCCCGATTTTACACGTTATTCGCTATCACAAATCGGAACTTAGCAAACTTCTAGCAGAGATTAACGCAAAAGGCTATGCCTTAACTGGAGGATGCCATAGCCGGATTCGCAAACAAATTGATTTTGTTGAAAGTAACCTAAGCTGTGGCAATTTCTATATTAATCGTAATATTGTTGGTGCTGTCGTCGGAGTTCAACCCTTCGGCGGGCACGGCTTATCCGGAACAGGACCAAAAGCT
The DNA here is from genome assembly GCA_001998905.1 of Rodentibacter caecimuris. Lineage (GTDB taxonomy): Bacteria > Pseudomonadota > Gammaproteobacteria > Enterobacterales > Pasteurellaceae > Rodentibacter_A > Rodentibacter_A heylii_A. The sequence goes on from MLAA01000013.1 coordinate 9,999, forward strand.
GGCGGTGAATTTTACCTACAACGTTTAACCCGTGCAGAAACTTATTACAGCCAATTTGGTAATGAACATCACTTAAAACAGGCAGTACCTCAATTAGACAGTATTACGGGTGAAAAAAACACTCTTGCTTATCAAGTAGATGAAATAGCGATACTAAATGGCGATCTAGTTCGTGCTCAAAGTGCGGTCAAAAAATTAAAAGAATTTGGCTTTAGTGTATTGGTAGAACCATCTCACCCTTTAGCACAACAAGGCGATCCACATATTCGAGTTTCTACCTCATTAGGTCATTGCCAAAAAGGAGTTTATTTGGAACCGTTACAAAAATCTCAACGCCAATGGTTGGCGAAAAATAGCCAAGGAATCTTTAAATGCTACGACTGGCAGAAGACACAAGATATTATGCCGCTTTATAATGAGTTTTCCCGTAGTGAAAATACTACCGCAGCAGGTGGAAATACCTCCTTAATGGCGATTGAAGAACAATAACAACAGGAGAATTATATGCAAAATTATCAAATTTATATTACCTTCGGGTTGTATTTAGTAGTAATTCTTGGGATCGGCATTTATGCCTATCGTTCTACCAAAAATTTTGACGATTACATTCTCGGCGGTAGAAAAATGGGCAGTTTCGTAACCGCAATGTCGGCAGGTGCGTCAGACATGTCCGGTTGGTTATTAATGGGCTTACCGGGCGCTATTTTCTTATCTGGTTTATCCGAGGCTTGGATTGCCGTGGGATTAACGATTGGTGCTTATTTTAACTATCGTATTGTAGCAGGACGGTTACGGGTTTTTACCGAATCCTATAAAAACTCGCTAACACTACCGGAATTTTTTGCTCAACGCTTTCCGCGTCAAAAGAAAACCTTAAAAATTATTTCTTCTTCAATTATTTTGTTTTTCTTTACGATTTATTGTGCCTCTGGCGTTGTTGCCGGTGCGAAATTATTCCAAAGTTTATTGGGATTAGATTATTCCACTGCACTCTGGCTCGGAGCCTTATCGACTATCGCTTATACCTTTATAGGTGGCTATTTAGCAGTATCTTGGAGTGATACCATTCAAGCCAGTTTAATGATTTTTGCTCTGTTATTAGCGCCAGTAATGGTATTGGTCAATATCAGTTGGGAAGAAATCAATCTTGCCCTTGCTGCCAAATCCGAATTGACTAAGATTCCGTATTCTAACTGGTTACATAATGTATCGGGAATTGGCGTTATTTCTGCTCTTGCCTGGGGTTTGGGGTACTTTGGCCAACCGCATATTCTGGCACGTTTTATGGCGGCAGATTCAGTCTCCTCTCTTAACAAAGCCCGTAAAATTGGTATTACTTGGATGTTCTTATGTTTAGGTGGCGCTGTAGCGGTAGGATATTTTGGTTTAGCTTATTTCACCGTGGAAAATACCGAACTAGCCAATGCTGAATCCGTTTTTATTGAGCTTTCTAAACAAATGTTTAATCCTTGGATTGTTGGTGTAGTACTATCTGCCATCTTAGCTGCTGTCATGAGTACCCTATCCGCACAATTATTAATGTGCTCGGCTGCTATTACCGAAGACTTTTATAAGGGATTCTTACGCAAAGGAGCTTCAAGTTTCGAGTTGGTTTGGGTTGGACGTTTAATGGTGTTAATCATTGCTGTTATCGCAATTATCATTGCACAAGACCCTGAATCCCGAGTAATGAGGTTAGTTTCTTACGCTTGGGCAGGCTTTGGCGCTGCATTCGGCCCTGTCGTTATTCTCTCGTTATTTAACCGCAATATTAGCTCGAAAGCGGCGCTTTGGGGAATGTTATCGGGTGCGGTTACTGTCATTATTTGGAGCCCATTAATGAAATATTTAGGATGGAATGATTTATCAAAACTTTACGAAATTATTCCGGGTTTCATCGCTTGCTCCGTAATAACCCTAACTTCGTCAATTTTTGCTCCGGTTCATCCAGAAGTTTCAGCACAATTTGATAAAGCAGTTGAGGAATTTGAACAACACCATTAGTGGCAATATGTCTAATACCCATTGAAAGCAACAATCTCCACTGAATTTATCACTTTTTCAATGGAGATTGTTATGCCTTATCTATCAATGCTCAACATTCGATGTTCGGCAAAGAATATCTTGCGATAAACCTCATTCCCCGCAAAAATCCCTTCCTGATTTTTCGCACTCGTGTAATCGGATTTGACTTTTGATTTGTTGTAACTACCGCTTGCCGAGAAACCGTACCCCACCGTAACCTGCCCTAGTTTACCCTCGTAACGTGGCGTGTCTTGTAGGCTTTCAATAGCGAGATTCTCCGCATTCAGTTCAACCGTTTGCCTTTGACTTGAGAACCGAGAATATTTGTATCTTTGCTGCTTTCAATCGTGGTCGTGCTGTCCTAGCTTTCCACCCAAGATCGACTGCCGTTATCCCTGCATTCACGCCATTGCCAAATTGAATTGCTACGCCAACATTAAAACCACTTGATTTATTCTTGCTACACTCCAAATGCTGCCGCAATATTCGGACTTCCCTTTGATTTGAGTCATGTGTCTTGTCGCCCTGATACATCCGCACCAATAAGACTAAGGGAAGATTGTTGTTCTCCCAACTCTTCGGCTCGAATCCTCAAATACTCCCCAGAGCTAAGGCTTTGTAGACATTCAACGTGGCATACTGTGGTTAGGCGCAAAGAAGGCGACTTAGCCATTTCCTCTTTGAGATGCTCAGTTAAGCGTTCCTTATAGGAACCTAATTTAGATGAACCCGTATGTGGGTGTTGATATTCGGGTATCTCAACAACATTGAGATATTTTCTGACAGTACGACGACTAAGTCGAAGTTTTTCAACGATTTTACGCTGAGAAAGCCCGTCTTTATGATAAAGACGGCGAATCTTTAGGATAGTTTCCACGCAAAACATACTAGGTTATTCCCTGTTCAAATAACAAGGCGTTTATCAAAAGAGTGGATCACTTTAGATGAGCTTACTGCATCAACCTGGTGTATTTTTGCATGATCATTCACATGCTTATTATCAAAAAGAATACCAGTATCCTAAAAATCACTACCGCTCTAATATAAATAGATGTCCTGTTTTTGTATCCTAGTTGTTTTTCATTAAAGAAATAATTATTCCATACCGGATTATACAATTCTCTCTATCTTACTTTTCTAAACTACTTTCATTAAGTATCTCTTAAAGGAGGACATACTTTATCAGTTTCGTTAGGATTACCTTGGTTTATGGCTGTTTATATGGATTGGCGGAAGTGAATGGGAGTTGAACCCACCCGAGAACGCTGGCGCCCTCAATAGGATTTGAAGTCCTACCGCCTCACCGGAGACGACTCACTTCCTTCATTTGAAATTGGACGAACTTTAGCGTAAATTAAGCACTAATTCAATGTAATTTTAGAAAATGAACAAAAAAATGACCGCACTTTTTCAACAACTTCCTGCCGTTGATAAAATCCTTAAGTCTCGTCAAGGGCAACAACTTATTGATGAATTTGGGCACTCTGCGGTAGTTACCGCCTGCCGTACACTTTTACAACAAGGGCGCGAATATATTAAACGGCAGCAAAGTCTACCACTCTTTTTTCAATCTTTAGAACATACATATCAGACGCTTTACGAGTGTCTATCTACACAAAATCAAGTCCAAATAAAATCCGTCCATAATTTAACCGGCACCGTATTACATACTAATTTAGGTCGAGCCTTGTGGTCAGAATCGGCAATTGAAGCGGCAACACAAGCAATGCGTCATAATGTAGCATTAGAATATGATTTAGAACAAGGGAAACGAAGTCATCGGGATAATTATATAAGCGATTTACTATGCCGCCTTACAGGCGCTGAAGCGGCCTGTATTGTTAATAACAATGCGGCTGCGGTATTGCTGATACTATCCGAATTTGCAAAAGGTCGGGAAGTCATTATTTCGCGAGGTGAATTAATTGAAATCGGCGGAGCATTTAGAATCCCAGACATTATGACTCAAGCCGGTTGCAAATTGGTAGAGGTTGGTACTACAAACCGAACTCATTTAGCGGACTATCGTCAAGCGATTAATGAAAATACGGCTTTTTTAATGAAAGTTCACACCAGTAATTATCATATTCAAGGTTTTACGGCGAGTGTAACAGAAGAGGAATTAGTCAAACTGGGACAAGATTATGAAGTTCCGGTTGTAACTGATTTAGGCAGTGGTGCATTGGTTAATTTACAACAATATGGGCTGCCAGCAGAACCGACAGTACAAGATAAAGTGCGTCAGGGAGTTGACTTAGTTTGTTTCTCTGGAGATAAATTATTAGGCGGAGTACAAGCCGGTATTATTGTGGGTCAAAAACATCTGATTGAACGCCTTCAACATAATCCGTTAAAAAGGGTTTTACGTTGCGATAAAACCCTATTGGCAGGGCTTGAAGCTACCCTTCGACTTTATTTACAACCGGAACAATTACACAAAAAATTACCAACCTTACATCTATTGACACAGCCTATTGAGAAATTACAACAACGAGCACAACAATTAAAAGAACGGTTAAAAAAACAGCTCAATTCTACTTATGAAATTCAAATCGAACCTAGTTTGACGCAAGTAGGTAGTGGCGCTCAACCTTCGGCAGCAATTCCCTCAATTGCAGTTACTATCAGCGAAAAAACTTCGCAAAAATTGACCGCACTTTTGGTACGCTTCAAATCTCTACCGCAACCTATTATCGGACGTATTGAGAAAAATAAAATTTGGTTGGATCTGCGCAGTGCAGCGAATTTTGATGACTTATTAAATATGATAGAAAAATTATGATTATTGTTACTTCAGGACACGTTGATCACGGCAAAACAGCACTTTTACAGGCACTAACCGGCACACATACCGCTCATTTGCCTGAAGAAAAAAAGCGAGGAATGACAATCGATCTCGGCTATGCTTACTTGCCGTTAGCCGACAGCGATAAAATATTGGGATTTATTGACGTACCGGGACACGAAAAATTTCTTGCCAATATGTTAGCCGGGTTAGGCGGCATTCATTATGCGATGTTAATTGTTGCGGCTGATGAAGGAATTGCCGCTCAGACAAAAGAACATCTAGCAATGTTACGCTTATTGGGACTAACGGAAATTATTGTCGTTATCACTAAATCGGATCGTGCTGATTCATCACAAATAACGCAACTTAAAACACAAATTACGCAAGACTACCCCTTTTTGTCCCAAGCGAGATTTTTTATTACCTCCGCATTACATGGGCAAGGAATCACAGCACTACGTCAATATCTTGCCGAATTACCAAACCTGGCACAACCGGAAAAACCGTTTCGTTATGCTATCGATCGTGTCTTTAGTGCAAAAGGCGCTGGCACAGTAGTAACAGGAACGGCATTTGCCGGAAAAGTAAAGGTTGGCGATGAACTCTATCTTTCCAGTGGACAAAAAGTGCGAGTGAAAAAAATTCACGCACAGAATAAAGAAGCTGATATCGGTTTAGCGGGACAACGTTTAGCCTTAAATATTAATGTAGATTTAGATCGAACGTCAGTCGTGCGAGGAGATTGGCTGTTCGCGCAACACAATATTCAACCAACAGACCGATTGACCGTAGTTCTTGAAACAGAAGTCTCGCTTCAAGAAAGTCAGTCAGTACATATTTATCATTCGGCAAGTCGAACCACCGGGAAGTTAACTCTCTTGACTAAAAAAAATACTCGCCAAAATGACCGCACTTTTGCCGAGTTAATTTTAAATAAACCACTTTTTCTTACCTTCGGCGATCGGTTAATTTTACGCAGTGGCGATGCAAAATTACTTATTGGCGGAGCAAAAGTGCTAGATGTTTATTCTCCTAAACGCCATAAACGCAGTGATGAACGTTTATCTTTAATCGCGGCGTTAGACTTAACTGAACAAACTGCACAGCGAATTCCATTGTATTTACGCAAGAATGCCTTAGAGGTAGCGAAATTAATGTGGATTGAACAGCTAACAGAATCACAGCTCACCGCTTTGTTAGCACAAACGAACAATATTCGCTTTGAACATTGGTGTTTTAACGTAGCTTATCAACAACAACAAACTCAGCAAATTTTAACCGCACTTTCTGATTATCATCAACATCAGGATGATCAAATTGGTGTGAGTAAAGCCCGACTATATCGTATGGCAGCCCTCCATCAACCGGAAAAATTAATTTACCATTTTATTGATTCCTTATTGGAAAAGGGCCTGTTGCAACAAACGCGTGGTTGGTTGCATTTAGCCGAGCATAAAATTCAATTTTCAACGGAGGAATATCAACTATGGGAGTGGGTTTTAAGTGAGTTTGAGAAAGCACAGGGACAACCCTTATGGGTTAGAGATATTGCCACGATACTCCGTAGGGATGAAAGTGAAGTGCGTAACTTTATGTATAAATCAGGTAAATTAGGTTATTTAACCCCGATAGTGAAAGATCGTTTCTTTTTAACCGAAACACTTTATACTTATGCTCGTTTAATCAAGCAAATATTGGCAGAACAAGAAAGTCTATCGGTGAATGAACTACGCGATAGATTAGGATTCGGGCGAAAACTCACGGTTCAACTTATCGAATTTTTTGACCGCTCCGGATTACTTCGTCGACGTGGAAATGAACATTTTCTACGAGATAAAGACACTTTCGATTTATAAGGATTCGTTTATGAAAAAAACGCTTATTTCAAGTTTAATTGTCGCTGCACTTTTTCTCAGCGGTTGCAATGAAAAACAACAAACAGCAAGCTCAAGCGCTCAATCAACAATAGAACAACACTCTATCAGCGCTATTTTTAGTAAAGAAAAAGTATTATTTGATAAAAAAGAAACTATTCCCGTTAAACCGAGCATTGAGACCAATAAAGCAACTGAAGAAGAACCAAGAGCAATAGAAATCAACTGGCATATCACTACACTAGAAACCGGCATCCCGTGGCTAGATACCTTATTGTTGAAAAAATCAAAAGGTGAGATTGAAGATTTTGCTAAGGCTTTTGATAAAACACGACAAGAGTTAAGTCAAGAACCTGATATTTCTTCGAGCAACGACTTTATTCAATCTACTGATTTTATCGGCCAAAGAGAAAAATTGGCAACTTTCGCTCAAAATACATACGTTTATACTGGCGGTGCGCATGGTATGCCGTCGATACAATATTTTAATATTGATCTCACTACACAACATATCCTACAACTATCTGATTTATTTGATGACAATATGTTGAATAAAGTAAAAGAGGCGCTATGGACAGACTACACGACAAACAGCGAAGAAATCTTCATTGAGAAAGAGAATTTTATGATTTCTAACCAATTTTATTTAGGTTTAGGCGGAATTACTTTTGTTTATCAGCCTTATGAAATAGGTTCTTATGCCGAAGGTTTTAAAGAATTAAATTTAAGTTGGTGGCAAATTCAGGATTTATTAAAACCCGAGTTTAAGCAAAAAAATTATTTTCCAATGCAAGTTTTTGAGGATTAATCGCTGTACAAACTAATAAAATAAGCAGCAAATTTGTAATTTATTCCTGCTGTTATGCCCCAATAAATAATTACGGGGCATAAATTTATGCGATCTTCTTATGCTAAAAATATTTCAATTTTTGACCGCACTTTTTTTGGTAAGCCTGGCTGTAAAAGCGGAACAATTCATCTCGCTGACCCTATGTAGCGATCGTCTGCTGATAGAAATCGCCCGTCCTGAACAGATTGTGGGGATGTCGTCTTATTCCAAAAATCCGCTAATGATGTTAGATAAAGTCAATACCGATAAACCGACTCTCAAACCGCAACTCACCGCATTATTACCTTACTTAGATAAAACCCTACTTATCAATGAAACTTTTTATCCCCAGCTTGTAGAAGAGTTGAAAAAACTGGGGACAAATGTGATTCCCATTAATGATGATCCACAAACGCCCGATGAGCTTTTTGCTTTGATGTTAAAACTTGGCAAAATCACGGGCAATGAAATTCATGCAGCGCGTTTGGTGAAAACATTGAAATCGCAAAATTTCACGCTAAACCAACCTCTCACAGATACTTTAATGCTTTCGGATACCGGCATAGTAGAGAGCAATTTCCCACAATATTCCGCTTTGCTTAATTTACTTGGCTTAACGCCACTGAAAATGCCCTTCACGGCACAAAACTTTTCTCTCGAAAAAATGTTACTCACCCAACCGAATGTACTGATTGAAATCTCGGACAAACAAAGCTATAACGAACAGGCAGAGCTACTCAATCATCCGATTTTACAAAAACTTTTTAAAAACCGACCGCACTTTCGGATTCCAATGAAATACACTTATTGCTTTGATCATGGCATGTGGAAAGGGGCAGAGCTGATTTATAATCAATACCGTGGATATTGAAATGAAGAAAATTAATATTTGTTTAGTTGTAACCAATGAGAAAATGGATGAATTGTTTAATGCCGTGATACACAAAGCGGAAATTGATATTCGCCCATAAACATAAAGAAAAATAACCGCACTTTTATGAAAAAATACCTTAACTTGTTGCTTTTTCTATGCTTAGTATTGATTGTTGCATTGGCACTTTATCACCAACTCGATAATTTTGCCCAGCTAAAAAATGCAGATGGCGTGCTGACCGATATGCGTCCCCTTGTGCTATGGGATATTCGCCTACCCCGCCTATTATTAGCCGTACTGACTGGCGTCAGTTTAGCACTTGCCGGCAACGCAATGCAGGCGGTTTTTCAAAACCCGTTAGCCAGCCCCGGATTACTCGGTAGTGCCAATGGGGCAACCACCGCCAGCGTTTTTTTGCTCTACTATTTTTCCCTTCCCGCCAGCCTGTTGCTGCTCGGTGGCGTACTTGGGGCATTAGCCAGTTTTGCTTTGGTCTATCTCATTGCGTACAAACAAGGTTCAACGGTGATGATTTTAAGTGGCGTGGCGGTAAATATGCTGCTCGGCTCTGCAATCGCTCTTTTGCTCTCCAATGCCGAAAGCCCGTGGGCATTAGCAGAACTCTATCGCTGGTTGCAAGGCTCATTAGTATGGGCAAAAATGGAGACGCTACTTTTATCACTCCCGATTCTATTACTCGGTTGTTTTTGTCTTTTTCACCAACGCCGTTATATCGACTTTCTCACCTTTGGCGAAGACACGGCTGCCACAATGGGCATTGACCCAAAACGGAGCTTTTTCATCACGGCGTTAGGCGTGGCATTGCTGGTTGGCGCAACCATTCCGCAAACAGGTACAATAGGCTTTATTGGCTTAATCGCGCCCCATTTTGCCCGAATGTTACTCAAAAAACGCCCCTCTCAGCTTTATGTGAGCAGTGCGTTAATCGGTGCTTTATTGCTGCTCATCGCCGATCTCAGTGTGCAATATCTTCCCCTGTTTTCGCACATCTACATTGGCACGCTTACCGCTATTATTGGTGCACCCGTGCTGATTTGGATTTTACTCACGCAACAACGGAGGCTTGCCCGTGATTAACCTTGAAAATGTGAGCCAGCCCTACGCCTTAAGCAACATCAGTTGCCATATTCCGCAAGGAAAATTAGTCGGTATTATGGGGGCAAACGGCGCGGGGAAATCGACCTTGTTGAAAAGTATTGCAGGGATCTTACCGCTTGCAAGCGGTCAAATTTGGCTAAATGCTTGCAAATTAAGCGAAATGAACGCCCAGCAGAAAAGCGAACAGCTCGCCTATCTTGCCCAAAATACCGCAATGCACTGGGATTTGTCCGCTTATGAGGTAATCGCCTTAGGGTTACCTTATCCCCTTAGCCCAGCAAAAGAGCGGGAAAAAGTGCGGTCAATTTCAGCGCGATTTTCTGTTTCTGCTTTATTGGATAAACCCTTTCAGCAACTTTCAGGCGGTGAAAAAGCCCGTGTGCAACTGGCGCGTTGTTGTATTAAAAATGCGCCATTACTGCTTGCAGATGAGCCGATCGCCCCGCTTGATCCTTACTATCAAATCGACATAATGGAACAGCTTAAATCCCTCACACCTAAACAGACGTGCGTGGTAGCTATTCATCATTTATCCCTTGCCTATAAATTTTGTGATGAGGTGATTTTGTTAGATAACGGAAAATTATTAGCCAGTGGCGAAACGCAAGCAGTACTGAATACTGCAAATTTATCAAAGGCGTTTAGCGTGTCTGCTGAATTTGACGTAGTGCGAAAAGAGATGTTGAGTGTAGAGAAGTTGGAAAGCTAATTCCAACTTATTGGATTTTTTAGAAAAAATGGAAGTCAATTTCCAATTTAGAAGATCAATCACACGACGGCTTAACTTTCTTTACAACTCAGCCAATGCACCTGCGTACCTTGATAGTTTCGAACTATGCTGGCGCGCGACTAAATCCACAACGCTCCCCTCAATCGGCTGATAGGAACGGTAAATCACCTCAAATCTCGAACCGCGTGTATTTAACGTTCGGTTTTCAATATGGTCAAACGGTACTGCCTTGCCCCCATCTAACTGAAAATAAATCCCAAAATTCTCTTTCAAACGGCTCTCTCTCGAAAGCGGGAAATAGGTTGTTAAATAAGAGGTAGATTGAGTTTCGATATTTTGACAAATATAGTCATAGCGTTTATAAGCGGTGGGATTATTGAGTTCCGCTTGGGTGATATTTTCTTTTAAGAAACGGGTTTTAACGGGCTTCTTCGGCGGTTGTGTAGTGAGAGAACGAAGAGCGTAGCCAAAAGGAAAAGTCGTTTAAGTTTGTTCATATCAATATGAGTACCGAGAAAGTAAGGCGGTGTATAATAGCGGAAATCGGAGAGAGTGCAAGTTTGAGAAAATAGATGATGTTTTCATTGAATTATTAAAACGAAATTATACCGTTGATGGCAGTAAACTTGATAGCAAAGAAACTGACTTTATTGCTCGCAAATCTGATGAGATTTTATACATTCAAGTTACCTTGAAATCCCTGAAGATACCCACGAAACCGATAATCTTTTGCAGATTAAGGATAACTATAAAAAACTCTAGTTACAGGAAAATACTATGAACAAACAGAAATTGATAGGATTGAAGTGATTTATGTGGTAGATTGCTTGAGTCGGGCTAGAGGATGAGCATTTACCCTATGTCGGATTACTATAATATTTAAGTGTTTTCTACATAATAAAAATAATTTTTAGAAGTATAATTTAATATGAACTTAATTAAAGATGATCTGATTTTAACTAAAAATGCTATGTTTTATAAAAACACACAAGGAGTTACTGTAGAAAATATTATAGAAGAAATTATGGATATAGCTTCTAGCAATAAAAATGAGAAAGAGTTTATATTAAATGATGTTAATTC
>MLAA01000014.1 GCA_001998905.1 Rodentibacter caecimuris
AAATAAATTATATCATTGCCATTTTCATCATAAATTACATCATTACCAATAGCTCCGGAGAAATAATAAACATCACTACCACCTTTTCCTTCAAGACGATTATTCTCACTATTTCCTTGTAAAAAATCTTTACCTTCTCCACCTATAGTAGGCTTTCCAGAAGAAGAGTTAAGTTTATTATCATAGTATTCGTATTTAATATTATATTTTATATGTTTATTTCTATTTAATATAGCATCCACTATATCACTAAATTTTAGGACCTTTCCATTATTAAAAATTATTTCAATATGAGGGTCAATATAAAATATACTTTTACTATAACTTCTATCTATTGATATTGATGACTGACTACCAATAAAAGAAAGAGTAATCTTATTATCTTGTGAACGAGAATCAAGTTTTACTTTAAAATAGGTTTTTTCGAACTCAATTCCTTTTCCAAGTATAATTTTATCACTTCCTTTATTATCTATAATAACATCATTTCCATCATCAAGATTAAACTTATAAGTATCATCACCCTCTCCTCCTTCTAGATAATCATCGCCTTTCCCTCCTTCTAATATATCATTACCCTTTCCCCCAAAAAGTTTATCGTTACCTAAATCACCAAATAGGGTATCATTTCCATTACCACCATAAAGAGCATTGTTCCCACTATTTCCTTTAAGAATATTGTCACCATTATTTCCAGTAATAGTCGAATTTCTATTCCCTGATAATTGGGCGTTTCTAATATGTTCCGGTAAATTTATATCTCCATTTGCTGATAAATAATGATCTTTAGTCAGAGCATAAAGTTCTCCGTCTTTGTTAAATAAACTTTTATCTGTCAGTAATTCAGATACATTTAGTTCTTCTGCCAAAAGACCGGTGATTACAGGTAATACAATGGATATAGCTCTTGTAGGTAGAGAGATATTAAAAAATGTTGCACTTATCAGAATAATAGCTTTAGATATGATATTTCCCGCTTTTACCCCAACCAGCCCTTCTAATGCGTCTCTTGTAAATTTTTCTAGGTTTGACCAGTCTCCCTCAACATAGCCTTTTTTAAGATCATCAACAAATTCAGAGTAAGTAAGCGTTTTACCAATTAATCCCAATCTTGTTGCAAAAACATTTTTATTTCGGTAGCAACTTTTAACGCTTCAGCTTCAGAAAGTCTGCCTGCTTTTTGTAGGGCTTCTCTATATTTGTTGTCATCTTCTATAATACCTTTAAGCACATTTTCTGAAATACTCATCGTATTTTTAATTTTCCCAAGGATATCTGTATTTGGATTATTTGATGATGTATTTTTTACTTTTTTTGATAGCTCTTCAACCACCTTAAAATTGCCTTTTAAACTATCCAGATTTCCATTGTTGGCATTTAATAACTCTTGAGCAGTCATAGTTCTCGCTACAGTACCCGGATTATCATTTTTGAGAAATACGTCATCAGCGACATCAAACCCAACAAAAATATAGCGTTCACCTGTTTTGCTATCATAGCCTCCGGTAATAATTCCAGCACTATCCCGACTATCAAAAATAATTGTTCTTCCGTCTATCACTTCAGCTAAGAGATATTTCTTTCCTTTAACTGAATAAGCAATATAGGTGCTTCCGCCTTTAGATAATGTCCAGAACTGAAATGTATCTCTCGTTGATAATGTGAGTTCCTTGAACTTTATTTTTTTCTTTCTCTGACGGCTATCACTATATTTGTCGGAATCACGCCCATGGTTAAAAATATCATGCTCTCTTCTACCATGGCTATTGTTATCTGCGATTACGTCGATTGTATCTAATGTACCTTCATCAGAATTAAATCTACTCATATTTTCTCCTTGATCTGAGAATTTTTTCAATATTAAACAACTATCACCCATAACTTGGATTGATAGCTATCTATTTAGATAGATGATTAAAATTAATCACTTATCTCATGAAATTCGTTGACATGAAAACTTACAGACATATTTTGTATTCCTGATTTCCTTTATTACAAAGGATTAGCAATAATTGCATTATTGCTTTACTTACTCGGCAACAATCTAAAATCAGCTGAGTACCCACAAAATAAGAAAAGAAGAATCTTTGTATAGAAACAAAGATAAAAAGAATAGAAATCTAAAATTAGGGGCTAACTATAAATATATTATTAATTAAATCAATTAAATTTTTATAAAACTGTGATTTTTATCACAATAAATTTAGAGCCTTGTAACATATCAAGTTAAATAGGCTCTCTTCATTTAAATATTCAAATGCATCCCACCGTCAATAAAATATTGGTTCATTTCAAATATCGGTTTAGCGGAGTTGTCTTTGCCAATAATTCGGGCAGGGACACCGGTCAGTGGCATATTCTGGTACGGGTTGAAGCACGACGGAATTGGCGCTGATTTTGGCATATTTGCCCACTTCGATGTTACCGAGGATTTTTGCCCCTGTGCCAATCATTACCCTTCCCGCACTTTTGGGTGGCGATCACCGGATTCTTTGCCTGGTGCCGCTTAAGGTAACGCCTTGTAGAATGGAGACATCATTTTCAATCACAGAGGTTTCCCCTACGACAATATCGGTGGCATGATCAAACATAATACCGTGTCCAATTTTGGCAGCAGGGTGAATATCCACATCAAAAGCTACGGAGATTTGATTTTGTAAATAGAGAGCGAGGGCTTTTCGATCTTGTTGTCATAAATAATAGGTGATTCGATAGCTTTGAATGGCGTGAAATCCTTTCAAATAGAGTAATGATGTTGACCATAATTCTACGGTAGGATCCCGTTGGCGCACAGCTTTTATATCACAAGCGGCATAATCAATAATGGCGGGAGCTGCCAAATAGGCTTCTTCAATAATCTCCCGCAAGGAAATCGCCAGCATAATAGGATTTACCAATTTATTCGCCAATAAATAGCTCAATGCACTGCCAAGATTTTGATGTTTTAAAATCGTAGAATGAAAAAACTGGCGAGCATCTGCTCGTTTTCAGCCAACTCTTTCGCTTCTTGGCGAATAAGAACTACACCGACCATTTGCGAATAGTTCACCGAAGATGAACGCAGTGAAAGAAGCGTTAAGGTGGGGCTAAACAATTAATAGTTAAAATCTGTATTGGCAAAAGGTGTCGCGATGTTGTTGCTAAGGTTTAAAAATTCACCAGCAGATGATGTGATTAAGCCAACGCTTGAGGCGTGGTATCGGGTGATTACACATAAAAAAGTGTGGGATATGGCGTTAGATAAAACACGGTTTGAGACGGCATTTATGACACTTGGTCAACCTTGTTGGTTTCCTACACCTAAGCAATTACTGGAAGCCTTACCAAGTCGTGAATATCCTGAATTGCCACCTCCACTACCGAAAACGGCGGAGGAATTAGCCGCAGAACAGGCACAAATTGCGTGCAATTTGCTATTGATCAAAAATTCCAGAAAGTTTGGGTATAAAAAAAGCCGCTTATTGCGACTACTTCATTAATCATCTTCTAATTTTAAATGGTGCCCGAAGCCAGACTTGAACTGGCACGCCTCGAAAGGCGAGGGATTTTAAATCCCTTGTGTCTACCGATTCCACCACTCGGGCAAGCTACTTTATAAAGGTTAGCTATCTAACTATGGAGGCGTGTCCCGGAGTCGAACCGAGCTACATGGATTTGCAATCCAGTGCATAACCGCTTTGCTAACACGCCTAGATGGAGCGGGAAACGAGGCTCGAACTCGCGACCCCGACCTTGGCAAGGTCGTGCTCTACCAACTGAGCTATTCCCGCATTCGCTTTAGTGGTGCGCATTTTACGGACTTTTGAAAATCTGTCAATGGTGGATTCCAAAAAATAATTTGATTGTCGAAAAAAAACACATTCCGTTTGAAATAACTGCAAAATAAAGCGAGGAGAATCGGAAATTTTACTTTGAACCCTTTGGGCTTTATGCCAAAATGCAAGACTCTTATGCATCTTTTAATCATCAAAAGTGCGGTCGATTTTAGATCCATTTTCAAGGTAATAACTATGACACAACAATATGCGATAGATACTTTATTAGCTCAGGCAGGCAATCGCTCTGATGAGCGCACAGGTGCGGTTTCAACGCCAATTTTTCTTTCAACTGCTTACGGACACAGAGGGATTGGTGAAAGTACAGGCTTTGACTATACTCGTACTAAAAACCCGACGAGAAATATCTTAGAAGAAGTTATTGCGAAATTAGAAGGGGGAGATAGAGGATTTGCTTGTGCCTCAGGCATGGCTGCAATTCAATTAATTATGTCGTTATTTTCCTCACCAGATGAATGGATTGTTTCAAGTGATGTTTATGGGGGAACTTATCGTCTATTAGATTTTGCTCACAAAAATACTCATGGTGTAAGACCCGTTTATGTTAATACGGCTTCAATTGAGGAAATTGAAGCTGCAATAACGAAAAATACAAAAGCTATTTTTGTTGAAACTCCCTCTAATCCATTAATGGAGGAATGTGATATTGCGGCAATTTCAAAAGTAGCAAAGAAACATAACCTATTACTTATTGTGGATAATACATTTCTGACTCCCGTTTTATTTAGACCGATGGAATATGGCGCTGATATCGTTATTCATAGCGCGACAAAATATTTGGCTGGGCATAATGATGTGTTGGTAGGTCTAATTGTCGCTAAAGGTCAAGAATTATGCGATCGGTTATTCTATATTCAAAATGGAGCGGGAGCGGTACTTTCTCCTTTTGATTCTTGGTTAACCATTCGAGGTATGAAAACATTATCGCTGCGAATGGAACGTCATCAACAAAATGCAAAAGCGATTGCTGACTTTCTGGCGGCCCAGCCTCAAGTTATTGATGTACTCTACCCGAATAAAGGTGGAATGTTATCTTTTCGATTACAACATGAAAAATGGATAAATCCGTTTTTGAAAGCAATAAAATTAATTACGTTTGCAGAAAGCTTAGGGGGAACTGAAAGTTTTATTACTTACCCAGCAACACAAACTCATATGGATATTCCCGAAGCGGAACGTATTGCCCGGGGAGTATGTAATCGTTTATTGCGTTTTTCAGTAGGATTGGAAAATATTGAAGATATCAAAGAGGATCTGAGGCAGGCATTTAGTCAATTAGACTAGTTTTTGATTTAGAAGCAAATTGAAACTAGCTGTTTATAGTGCTAAGAGTTATCAGTATATTGAATAGATAAACGCAAAATATGGTTTGAGCTTGAATTTTCGATTCTATACTGAATGAAAATACGAAAAAATGGCTGAACATTGCAATGCAGTTTGTATTTTTGTCCATTATGATGGAATTTGAAAAACTCTTGAAAAATTGACCGCACTTGGTATACGGTTATGGTTTTGCACTGCGAGGGATTCAATAATGAGGATTCGAAAGTTGCGCAATCGTTATGATTGAAAGGTGTCCGAGTTTCGACTTATTTACTAAAAGCTGTTGTAGAACATAGCGTCGAATCGTCGTGTGTATAATATACTCATAAGGCAAATTTTTTTCTTGAAGAATTAGCTTTAATATATATAAGCGTAGCAGTGGTAACTATAGGAAAAATAGGTGTTGTGATAATGCGGATTTTAAAAGGATTTGATATGAATATTTTAGCTTATGATTCACTTAAGAATTCGTAAGTGGAAGAATTAGAGGCAAAATTTAGTTTTACCAATTGTTGCTATTTGGCGCAATGAAGTAAGTCTATGTTATGATAGTACTTGAAATTAAGAGAAATAACCTCAGATTAGAAAAACTTAAACAACAAAAGGAAAATTGAAATGAGCGAAGTATTACATGTAACAGATTCAACATTTACTGCTGAAGTAGTCAATTCTGATATACCGGTATTAGTTGATTTCTGGGCTCCGTGGTGTGGACCTTGCCGTATGGTTGCACCAATTCTAGACGAGTTAGCGCCGGAATTCGCTGGGAAAGCTAAAATCGTTAAAATCAATGTAGATGAGAATCAGGCAATTGCGGCACAGTTCGGTGTTCGTAGCATTCCAACTTTACTGTTATTCAAAGAAGGAAAAGCAGTTGCAACACAGGTTGGAGCATTACCGAAGAATCAATTGGCAAATTTAATTAACCAACATATTTAGTTAAATTTATTTTAAGTTAGAATCCCACTTTCACAGTGGGATTTTTAATTCCGGAAGATTTTATGTTTATTCATTGGGATAGGGCATTTTCTTTTCACGCCAATAGGTTGCAAATCTTGGCTTTCCAGAATGGGTTAGGCCTCGATATTTATAAGTAATTATACTACCTATTGCGGGTGGATTTTCTCGTTCGTTCAAATTAAATCCTGAACCTATTTTGAATTTTCCTCGGTGATTTTCACACGTTATTGCGCCCATAACATTCTTGAATTGTCCTTTTCCTCTGTGGTGTGCAATAACTTTACATTCTTCGTCAAAAACCGTTTTTAGTTTAAGAATTTGTGTACTGCGTTTTCGTTCATAGGGCGCATTGGGATTCCGTAATACGATACCTTCTCCACCCAATGTATTAACTTGGGCTAAAAAGTGTTGGACGTGTTGTTTATCTTTAATGGGTATTTGTTCGATAATTTGAATATAAGGTGTAGGATTTTCCTGTAAATACTGTTTCAGTATGGCAAGTCGCTCAAATAAGTTACCGGATGCATTAGGCACATCGAAGACATAGAGTTTTAATTGATGCCAATGCTCTCCTTTATATGTGCGAACTGCGGAAGATATTTGTTCAAATTGGTTGCGTTCGGAGAAAAGTTCTCCGTCAATAGCAAAGGGTGGGAAATGTTTTATAAAGTAATGAGGAGGAGAAAGTTTTTCCCCTCCGCGGCTATATAAATATTTTCCGTCCCAGTAGCCGCGAATACCGTCTAATTTCTCACTCATTACCCAGCCCGCTATATTTTGCTTATCATAAGTATTAAGTAACATTAATTCTGGAGTATTAGCCACAGCCATTTGTGTAATTAGACTGATTAGGAGAGGAAAGATAATCCGCATAGGAAATTTTAAAATCAAGAAATAAGAGACTAAGATTATAAAAGTGCGGTCAATATTTAAAGTATTTTAGAAAATAATTGCGATTTGAATCGAAAAAATAATACATTGATGGACCAAAAATTTAATCTTGGCAAATAATGAAGAAAACAAAACTAGCTAATTTATTAGACTTTACATAAAATACTTAAGCTATTTAATTTCATCAAATAGGGAGAAAAAATGTATTTCGAGCAAATTAAGGCGGAGCTGATTGAGGCTCAAGACGTATTAAACAAATTTATTAATGATGAAAAAAATATTGAATTAATTCAACAAGCAGCATTGCTTATTTCCAATAGTTTTAAACAAGGAGGAAAAGTACTGTCTTGCGGTAATGGAGGCTCTCACTGTGATGCTATGCATTTTGCGGAAGAGTTGACTGGACGTTATCGTGAAAATCGCCCGGGTTATCCCGCTATTGCGATTTCTGATGTCAGCCATTTAAGTTGTGTGAGTAATGATTTTGGCTATGACTATGTATTTTCCCGATATGTGGAAGCTGTTGGACAAAAAGGTGATGTATTATTCGGATTATCTACTTCAGGTAATTCTAAAAATGTACTAAATGCGATTAAAGCGGCAAAAGAAAAGGGAATGAAAGTGATTGCAATGACAGGTAAGGATGGGGGGCAAATGGCAGGGTTGGCCGATGTAGAAATCCGTGTACCACATTTTCGTTATGCTGATCGAATTCAGGAAATTCATATTAAAGTCATCCATATTTTAATGATGCTAATTGAGTTTGAAATGGCAAAAGATGTTTAGGCATTAAAAGGTGGTTAAAAATTTAAGTGTTTTTATCCTCAAAGAAATTTGAGGATTTTTTATGAAATTATATTGCATAATTATGCATAAAAAGCTAATATTCTTTCAATTTTAAATTTTGGCAGAAAAGAAAATATGACAATTAGTGTTAAAAATTTGAACTTTTTTTATGGTACTTCACAGACTTTATTCGATATTAACCTGGAAATTCAAGAAGGAGATACTGTTGTATTACTGGGACCTAGTGGCGCAGGGAAAAGTACGCTAATTCGTACTTTAAATTTATTGGAAGTGCCGAGATCAGGAGAGTTGAATATTGCCAATAATCAATTTGATTTATCCAACGCTACTGCAGATCCTAAGAAAATTCGTCGTTTGCGTCGAGAAGTTGGTATGGTTTTTCAACAGTATAATCTATGGCCGCACTTGACAGTAATTGAAAATCTAGTTGAAGCGCCGATCAAAATTCTAGGATTAACTAAGGTAGTTGCTGAAAAACAGGCACTTGAATTGTTACAGCGTTTGCGTTTAGAACAATTCGCTCAGCGCTTCCCGTTGCATTTATCCGGCGGGCAACAGCAACGTGTTGCAATAGCGAGAGCGTTAATGATGAAACCGCAGGTGTTGTTATTTGATGAGCCTACGGCAGCACTTGATCCGGAAATTACTGCACAAGTTGTTTCTATTATTAGAGAATTACAGCAAACAGGGATTACTCAAGTTATTGTAACGCACGAAGTGGCGGTAGCGAAAAAAGTGGCAACAAAAGTAGTTTATATGGAACAAGGGCGTATTATTGAAATAGGCAATGCTGATTGTTTTACTCATCCTCAAACGGAGCGCTTTAAACAATACTTATCACATTAAATTAAATGAACAACACAACATCAACATAGGAGAAACCAAATGAAGAGATTACTTTTAGCGACATTAATTGCAACTAGTGCGTTGAACAGTCAGGCAGAAGAGATTACTTTTGCTATGGCTCCTGGTTATCCTCCTTTTGAGTTTATAAGCGAAAAAGGCGATGTCATCGGGTTTGATGTAGATTTAGCCAATGTTCTTTGTCAAGAATTAAACGTAACTTGTAACTTCAGCCATCAAAGTTTTGATTCTTTAATTCCAGGTATAAAATTAAAAAAATTTGATGCGATTATTTCAGCGATGGATATTACCGAAGCGAGAGCAAAACAAGTGGCTTTTACTGTTCCTTATTATGCTAATTCCGCTAGTTTTATTAGTGTAAAAAATAAAACTGACCTTAATTCGGCGAAAGTGGTTGCGGTACAAAATGGAACGACATTTCAGCAATATATTACCCAGCAGACCAAGCAATATGATACAAAATCTTATGCCGTTTTATCCCAGTCCATTCTTGATCTGCAAAATGGGCGTGTCGATGTTATTTTTGGTGATACGGCGGTATTGACTGAGTGGGTGAAAAAAGATCCGATGTTACAATTTGTGGGAGAAAAAGTTACAGATCCGAAATATTTTGGTAACGGCTTTGGTATTGCGGTAAGTAAAAGTAACGTGGAGCTGTTGGAGAAATTAAACAAAGGGTTAGCCAAAATTAAGCAAAATGGTGAATACCAGAAAATTTATGACAAATGGCTAAGTATTAAATAATTCATGGGATGGAAGGCATTATGATTATGATAAAAAAATTGTGGATTACAATATTATTAGCAGGAAGTAGTGTAGGTGTTAATGCTGAAAGCATTCGTTTTATTATGGAAGCTACCTACCCGCCTTTTGAATCAATGGATGAAAATGGTCAATTAATTGGTTTTGATGTAGATTTGGCAAAGGCTGTTTGTCAAGAACTTAAAGTGGAATGTCAGTTTACTGTACAAAGCTTTGATGCCTTGATTCCAGCAGTTAAAGCAAAAAAATTTGATGCGGCAATTTCTTCTATTGATATTACCGAGAGCCGAGCAAAGCAAGTCGCATTCAGTCATTCTTATTATGACAGTTCGGCAGGTTTTATTGGTATTAAAAATAAATCGGATTTAGCTAAAGCTCAGGTTGTTGGTGTACAAAATGGTAGTACCTTTCAACAGTATATTAATCAACAAGCTAAGCAGTATACCGCCAAGTCTTATGGCGCTTTACCAAACTCTGTTCTCGATCTACAAAATGGTCGGATTGATTTAATTTTTGGTGATACGGCGGTACTATCTGAATGGATTAAACAGGATTCAAACTTGACGTTTATTGGAGAAAAAATCACAAATCAACAATATTTTGGACAAGGTTTTGGAATCGCTGTGAATAAGTCCAATACGGCATTATTACAAAAAATAAATCAAAGTTTGAGCGCTCTTAGAGAAAATGGCAGGTACCAAGAAATTTATGACAAATGGTTTTCTATAAAATAAAGGAGTATGTAATGAAAAAAGTGTTTTTAACCATATTACTAGCTGGTTATGCAATGATTGCTAATGGACAAACATTAACGTTTGCAATGGAGGCTACTTATCCGCCTTTTGAGTCAACCAATGATAAGGGAGAAATTGTTGGTTTTGATGTCGATATTGCTAAGGCAATTTGTCAACAAATTCAAGCGGATTGTCATTTTTCTAACCAAGCTTTTGATGCTTTAATCCCTAGTTTAAAAGCAAAAAAATTTGATGCGGTTATTTCCGCTGTGGATATTACTCAAGCTCGTGAGAAACAAGTGAGTTTTACCGAACCTTATTATGATAGTACAGCCAGTTTTATTGCGGCCAAGCCGGATATAGATTTATCATCGGTCGAAGTAGTCGGCGTCCAAAACGGTACGACATTTCAACAATATGCCACAAAGGAAACTAAGCAATATAAAGTAAAGGCTTATGCGAGTTTACAAGCTGCAATTTTGGATTTAAAAAATGGCCGCATTGATATGATCTTTGGGGATACTGCAGTATTATCGGAGTGGATGAAAGAAGATCAAAATGTCTATTTTGTTGGAGAAAAAGTAACTAATAAAAATTATTTTGGTAATGGTTTGGGCATTGCTGTCAATAAATCAAATAAAGAGCTTTTAGAAAATTTAAATAAAGGGCTGAGTGCAATCAAAGCTAATGGTACTTACCAAGAAATTTATAATAAATGGATGTCAGGTAAGTAACCCTATGTTTTTTGATTATTTTCCTTTAATGTATTCAGCAACCCTAATGACCTTAGGGTTAGCCTTATGTTCATTAATCCTAGGATTTTTGCTCTCAATTTTGTTTGTTGTATTAGAAATGAGCAAATATTCAGCAATTCGTAAGCCTTCCTCGGTTGTTGTTGCATTAATTCGGGGCTTACCAGAGATTTTAGTTGTATTACTGATTTATTTTGGCTCGAGCCAAATTATTGAATTAATTTCCGGGCAATATATAGAATTTAGTGCATTTTGGTGTGGTGTTTTTGCGTTGTCTATTATTTTTGCCGCTTATGCTTCACAATCTCTTCGGGGAGCTATTCAAGCAATTCCTGTTGGACAATGGGAATCCGGAACTGCGCTAGGATTAAGCCGTCCGCAAGTTTTTATCCGGATTATCATGCCTCAGGTTTGGCGGCATGCCCTACCGGGATTAACCAACCAATGGTTAGTGTTACTAAAAGATACTGCTTTAGTGTCTTTAATCGGTGTTGATGATTTAATGCGGCAAGCAGAATTAGTTAATGCCAATACACACGAACCCTTTACTTGGTATGGACTCGCAGCACTACTTTATTTAGTAATAACTTTAGTTAGTCAAGCTTGCATTAGACAATTGGAGATTTATTTCATGCGCTTTGAAAGAGGGACAAAATAATGTTTTATGATTATTTAACAGTGATTGCGCAGGGAATCCCGACTAGTTTAGGTTTAACTGTTGTTTCATTATTTGTGGCATTTTTCTTAGCATTAGGCCTAACTTTTTTATTATCCATCGGTAATAAGCTGGTAAAAAGAGCGGTCAATTTTTTCTTAGTTTTATTTACCGGTACACCTTTATTGGTTCAATTCTTCCTTATTTACAGTGGACCCGGTCAATTCCAGTGGATTGTTAATGGCCCAGCTTGGGCGTTATTGTCTAATGCCTGGTTTTGTGCAATGTTAGCCTTAGCACTTAACAGTGCAGCATATTCAACGCAGTTATTTCATGGTGCGGTTAGAGCGATCCCAAAAGGACAATGGGAAAGTTGTGCCGTTTTAGGATTAAGTCGGTTTCAAACATTGAAAATCCTCATTCCATACGCATTAAAAAGAGCCTTACCTTCTTACAGTAATGAAATTATTTTAGTGTTTAAAGGAACAGCATTGGCTTCTATAATTACAATTATGGATATTATGGGCTATGCAAGACAACTTTATGGGACGGAATATGATGCGTTAACAATCTATGGTATAGCTGGAATGCTCTACTTACTTATTACAGGTATTGCAACTTTATTATTGCGTCGTCTGGAATGGAAAGTACTTTCTTTTGAGCGCTTAGACGTTGAGACAAAGCTATAACTATTTTTAAAGTGCAGTTAATTATTACTGCACTATTTATTTCTAACTAAAAACTATTTAGGGTGAGGCGAGTTGTTATTAACTAATAAATGCCGCAGTCAAAATAACTAATGAAAAAATGACTAACCAAATAAAGTGAAGTTTCGCACTTTTCCTATTCACTTCCTGATTTTCTAGACGGTATTGTTCAAGTTTTTGTTTATACATTTCTAAATTTTCCGGATCAAATGAAAAACCGCAATGAGGACAAGTGATAGAACTTTCACTGATTTTTAGACGACATTCAGGACAATGAATTAAAGCCATATAATTTTTACGATTTCCTACTTAAGTTAAATAGTTTATTTTACCTATATAAAATGTGATCTGTATATCAATATTTTAATCCCATTGTTTACTTATCTAGATTAATTAGCGTAGAATACGCCGATTTTGCTGTTGGGCAGGATTAATTGGGTTTTGTTACTATTTTAGGAGCCGTTTCATGTTATGGTTTTTTATTTGTGTGGCGATTCTTTTGATGGGGTATTTTCTTTACAGTAAAGCCGTCGAAAAAGTATTTGTCATCAATCCTAGACGTCAAACTCCTGCATATACTATGCAAGACGGAGTAGATTATGTACCGATGTCTAAAAAGAAAATTTGGTTGATTCAATTATTAAATATTGCTGGAACCGGTCCCATTTTTGGTCCGATTTTAGGGGCGCTGTATGGCCCAGTTGCGATGTTGTGGATTGTATTTGGATGTGTTTTTGCTGGTGCTGTGCATGATTACTTTACCGGAATGTTGAGTATTCGTAACGGGGGCGCTAATTTGCCATTTTTAGCCGGTAAGTATCTAGGTAAACCTGCAAAACATTTTATGAATGTTTTTGCTTTAATTCTATTATTACTAGTTGGCGTGGTTTTTGTTTCTAGTCCAGCTTCATTGCTTACTAATATTACTAGCGACATTATGACTTCAGGGACAGTGAGTGCAGCGGCTGTTAATGATGAAGCGAGTGCTTCGAAAGAAACGATTTTAGTACTCTGGACTTCAATTATTTTTATCTATTATGTTATTGCGACATTAGTACCAATTGATAAGATTATCGGTAAAATTTATCCGCTTTTCGGTGCGTTATTACTGTTTATGACCTGCGGAATGTTATTCGGTTTGTTTTTTGAAGGTATTCCGTTCTTTAGAACGATTACTGCAACAATGGGAACCGATATTAGTTTTGGTGATTTCTTTAAAAATATGCATCCAGATAACTTACCGCTTTGGCCTTTATTATTTATTACTATTGCTTGCGGGGCGATTTCTGGGTTCCATGCAACTCAGTCTCCATTAATGGCACGTTGTACCGAAAATGAAAGTGAAGCTCGTTTTATTTTCTATGGTGCAATGATCGCAGAAGGTGTTATTGCGTTAATTTGGTGTATGGTCGGATTGAGTTTTTATCCTGAACAAGGAGCTTTAGTCGAGGCGATTAAAGTAGGTACGCCGTCAAAAGTTGTGTATGATGCTTCAATCGGAATGCTAGGATTATTCGGTGGTATTTTGGCTGTGCTTGGTGTCGTAGTATTACCTATTACTTCTGGGGATACGGCTTTCCGAGCTGCTCGCTTACTGATTGCCGATTTTTTTAAATTTGATCAACGTAATTTAGTAAAGCGTTTAACAATTGCAATACCATTATTTATTGTAGGTTTTTTTGTTTCAACAATTGATTTTAGCCTTTTATGGCGTTATTTCGGTTGGGCTAATCAAACAACGGCAATGATTACATTATGGGTGGTATCTGGTTATTTGTTCCGCACAGGTAAATTCCATTGGCTTTCAACAATTCCTGCAGTGTTTATGACTTGTGTTTGTGCAACATTCCTATTGAACGCGAAAATCGGATTCGGTTTAGACTATCAACTTTCAGTATGGTTAGGTATTGCTATTGCAATAATAGCGTTGGCATTCTTCTTGATTGTGTTAAAACCGTTCAAAATTGCAGACGAAGCATAAAATAACCTTCGTTAAATTTAATAAACCGCTTAAATAGGAGTTTAAGCGGTTTTTTATTTTCTAAACTTAATTCTTGTTAATCCCTTGCAACTTTCATTAACAAGATATAAACTTACAAAAGTGGAGAAATGTGGAGTTTTGTGGTAATAATTACCTAAAATATCTTATTGAGTAACAATAAAGAAGGCGAAATATGTTTCGTGGCGCATCGACGGTAAATCTGGATTCTAAGGGAAGAGTTGCTATTCCTACGCGTTACCGTGCCGAAATTCTCGAAAAAAATCAGGGGCAAATGATTTGTACCGTTGATATTCGTCAACCTTGTTTGTTGCTTTATCCTCTTAATGAATGGGAAATTATTGAACAAAAATTGCTTGCATTATCGAATTTCGATCCTAACCAACGTCGATTACAACGTGTAATGTTAGGGTATGCCACAGAATGTGAGATGGATAGCCAAGGAAGAATTTTATTAAGTGCACCATTGCGCCAACACGCAAAATTGGAAAAGGGATTGATGTTGGTTGGTCAGCTAAATAAATTTGAGATTTGGAGCGATACGGAATGGTATGCTCAAATTGAAGAAGATATGGCGGTAGGTGCAACAAGCGAGTTTACTGCTACAGAAGAATTAAAAATGCTGTCATTATAAAGCGTTAAACGCTAAAAGAGCAGCTACACTAGCAAGATAAGCGGTGCTAGCACCGCATTATCTTTTTATTAACTTTACTTTAGATCATTTAATATGGGTACATCAAATTCCTTTTCAGCGCCGGAACATACGACGGTTTTACTATATGAAGCCGTGGACGGATTAGCATTAAAAGAGAAAGGGATTTATATTGACGGCACTTTTGGTCGGGGTGGACATTCTCGCTTAATTTTATCCCGACTTTCTTCAAGCGGTCGCTTAATTGCAATAGATCGTGATCCCAGAGCAATTATTGCTGCACAACAAATTCAAGATTCCCGCTTTCATATTGAACATAGTGGCTTTTCAAACATTTCTGATATTTGCGAAAAATTAGATTTAGTGGGAAAAATTGATGGTATTTTACTCGATTTAGGAGTGTCTTCTCCTCAATTAGATGAAGCGGAACGCGGATTTAGTTTTATGAAAGACGGTCCGTTAGATATGCGTATGGATACCACACAAGGCATTTCTGCCGCAGAATGGTTGCAGAAGGTTTCGATTGAAGATCTAACCTGGGTATTAAAAAATTTTGGTGAGGAGCGTTTTGCTAAACGTATTGCTACTGCTATCGTAGAATATAACCAAAGTGCGGTCAAAAATGGGAAAGAATTTTTAACACGCACTTCTCAATTAGCCGAATTGATTGCACAATCGGTTCCTTTCAAAGATAAATATAAACATCCGGCAACACGAAGTTTTCAAGCTATTCGTATTTTTATCAATTCAGAATTAGAAGAGTTGGAACGTGTATTAAACAGTACATTATCTATTCTTTCGCCTAAAGGTCGTTTATCTGTAATTAGTTTCCATTCCTTAGAGGATAGAATGGTTAAACATTTTATGCGTAAACATAGTAAGGGTGATGCCCTACCTAAAGGGCTACCTTTGCGTGAAGATCAAATTCAGCGGAATCAAACATTGAAAATTATAGGTAAGGCTATTCAGCCTTCCGAAGCGGAGATTCTAGCAAACTCGCGCGCAAGAAGTGCGATATTACGTATTGCGGAGAGGATTTAAATGAAAGAGAGTAGTGAACGTTATCCATTACAGTATCTTTTGGTTGAGGATCTTTTTTCTTCAAATAAATTAGTGGCATTTTTATTGATATTGATTTTGTTATCTGCTACTGCAACGATTTGGATCACACACCAAACTAGAGGATTAATTTCTGAAAATGGACAGCTAATTGTCCAGCATCAAGCGTTAGAAGATGAATATCGCAATTTACAACTTGAAGAGGCTACTCAAGGCGATATGACAAGAGTTACTAAAGTAGCTACCGAGATATTGAAAATGCAGCCGGTCAAACCGGAACAAGAAGTCATTTTAGAGTCTGAATTTTAAGGGTTATCCTATGGTACGTTTTAATTCAAATAAAAAATCTAATTTACCTAAAAGAAAAATTACTAAAGCATCAGTAACTTTAGGCGCTAAAGCTAATAAGCCTAAAATGGTTTTTGATAAGTGTTTTATGTCAAGCCGCTACATTACGGCGGTATTTTTTATTTTTATTGGGTTAGGGGCATTAGTTGCTCGTGCTGGCTACATTCAATCGATTGACGCGGAAAATTTATCTAACGAAGCGGATAAACGCTCATTGCGCCGAGATGATGTGCTCTCTGCTAGAGGTTCTATTTTAGCCCGTAATGGAGAATTATTATCGGTTAGTGTACCGATGAATGCAATTGTGGCAAATCCCAAACAAATATTGAAAGAAAAATCTTTAGATGATCAAGAAAAAATCAAAGCGTTAGCTTCAGTTTTGGAAATGAAAGAGACGGATTTAATTAAAAAAATTGAAAAAAATCCTAAATCGAGTTTTCTATACATTGAGCGTCAAGTGGATTCAGTAAAAGCAGATTATATAAAACAATTAAAAATCAAAGGAATAAGTTTAGAACCTGAGTCTCGTCGTTTTTATCCGAAAAAATATGATGTAGCTCATTTGATTGGTTATACCGATATTGATGGGCAAGGTATTGAAGGTATCGAAAAAAGTTTTAATTCTATTTTGGTTGGGAAAGATGGTTCCCGTTTGGTTCGTAAAGATAAAAAAGGTAATATTATTGAAAACATTGCGGATGAAAAAAAATATGATGCGCAGGATGTTACTTTAAGTATAGATGATAAATTACAAAGTGTTGTTTATCGTGAAATTCAAAAAGCGGTATCGGAAAATAAGGCGGAATCAGGAACTGCTGTATTAGTTGATATTCGCACCGGTGAAGTATTAGCTATGGCAAATGCTCCTTCTTATAATCCGAATAACCGAATTGGCGTCAAAGCAGAAGTAATGCGTAATCGAGCTATTACCGATGTATTTGAACCAGGTTCTACTGTAAAACCATTCGTTGTTTTGGCCGCACTTCAACGTGGTGTTGTCGGTCGCAATGAGATTATTAATACCGGTGCATTAAATATAAATGGAAAAGAAATTACTGATGTAGCACCAAGATCACAGCAAACATTAGACGAGATATTGATTAACTCTAGTAACCGTGGTGTAAGTCGTCTTTCTTTACGTATGCCGCCAAGCGCATTAATGGAAACCTATCAAGGTGCGGGCTTAGGTAAAGCGACGGATTTAGGATTGATCGGTGAGCAAACTGGATTTTTGAATGCCAATCGTAAACGCTGGGCTGATATTGATCGGGCAACAATGGCATACGGTTATGGTATTACTACAACACCGTTACAAATAGCCCGAGCTTATGCAACTTTAGGGAGTATGGGGATTTATCGTCCGCTCTCTATTACCAAAATAGATCCTCCAGTGATTGGACAGCGGGTATTCTCAGAAAAATATACTCGTGAGGTTGTTAATATGCTAGAAAAAGTGGCAATTAAGAATAAACGGGCAATGGTAGAAGGCTATCGAGTCGGTGTAAAAACTGGAACGGCACGAAAAATTGAAAATGGTCAATATGTAAATAAATATGTAGCATTTACTGCAGGATTAGCGCCTATTTCTGATCCGCGTTATGCTTTAGTCGTATTAATTAATGATCCGAAAGCTGGACAGTATTACGGTGGTGCAGTTTCAGCTCCCGTATTTTCAAGTATAATGGGTTATGCATTACGAGCAGGGAATATTGTTCCTGATGCAGAACCAACAGAAAGAACAGCGAAAAGAGTTGTGAAATTAAGCAGTAAAGGAAATCAGAGCCATCAAAATAATTAATGGTTTGATTTAAGGGAAAACAATGAAAAAATTGACCGCACTTTTTAATTTGCCGATATCCTTAGCCGATATTGAGGTTAACGATATGCAGTCGGATAGCCGGAAAGTGAAAAAAAATGATTTATTTGTGGCATTAAAAGGTCATCAAGTCGACGGTAATCGATTTATTTCTCAAGCAATTGCTTCCGGAGCGGTTGCGGTACTTTCGGAAACAGAAGACAGAGACGAACATTTAACCATTCATTACATTCAAGATACGCCGATAATTAAGTTTTATCAGCTATCGATTCACCTTTCGGAGTTAGCCGGACGTTTTTATGATAATCCTACACAAAAGTTAGCATTAGTTGGAGTAACAGGAACTAATGGGAAAACAACGGTAACTCAGTTAATCTCGCAATGGGCGCAACTGCTAGGAAAAAAATCAGCTGTAATGGGTACAATAGGAAACGGTCTATATGGACAGTTAGAATCGTCGACGAATACGACGGGATCTCCTATTGACATCCAATCAGCTTTAGCGGATTTTGTTAAGCAAAATGTAAATATTACAGCAATAGAAGTTTCATCCCACGGACTAGTACAACATCGGGTTGACGGATTAATATTTAAAGTAGCCGTTTTTACTAA
The DNA here is from genome assembly GCA_001998905.1 of Rodentibacter caecimuris. GTDB lineage: Bacteria > Pseudomonadota > Gammaproteobacteria > Enterobacterales > Pasteurellaceae > Rodentibacter_A > Rodentibacter_A heylii_A. Next base: position 18,778 of record MLAA01000014.1, read on the forward strand.
TTTAAGCCGTGATCATTTGGATTATCATCACTCAATGCAAGAGTATGCTAATGCTAAAAAAAGGCTTTTTAGCACGCTAAAAAGTGGAAACCAGATCTTAAATGCAGATGATTCTATTGGTCGCCAATGGCTTGATAATTTACCTGATGCCGTGGTTGTTAGTTGTAGAGCTGATTTTCAACCTACTCATAATAAATGGTTGAAGGCAACCAATGTAGAATTTGTTCCTGATGGTGTAATTATAGATATTCAATCCTGTTGGGGGACTGGGACCTTCCATAGTCCGTTGCTTGGAGAATTTAACGTTAGTAATGTATTGCTTGCAGCGGCAACATTATTAACCTTAGGGTATTCTCTTACGGATTTAACAACTAGTGTTTCTCGACTAAAAGGAGTTTGTGGGCGTATGGAAGTGATTCAAAAAATTAATAAGCCTCTCGTCATTGTGGATTATGCGCATACACCGGATGCTTTGGAAAAAGCACTTCAGGCGGCTAGAGGACATTGCAAAGGGAAACTTTGGTGTATTTTTGGTTGCGGAGGAAAGCGAGATAGCGGAAAACGCCCTTTGATGGCAAGGGCAGCGGAACAATATGCAGATATGGTGATTGTTACACAAGATAATCCTCGAACCGAGTCTCCGGATAAAATTGAATCGGATATTATGAACGGTTTTAGTAGATTAGATAAAGTTGGTGTCATTCCTGACCGTGAAGAGGCAATCTTTTTTGCTATTGATAATGCATCTGCCAGTGATGTGATTGTAATTGCTGGTAAGGGGCATGAGGATTATCAAATTATCGGAACAGAAACACATCATTTTTCTGATCAAGAAATCGCACAAAAATATTTACAATGATTACATTAAGCACAAAACAGTTAAAAAATATTCTCGCTGCAGATCTTGTCGGTAGCGAGAATATTTACGTTAATACAATTAGTACCGATACTCGTCAATATGTTGCAGACAGCTTATTTTTTGCCTTGAAGGGCGAAAATTTTGATGCACATCTCTATCTGGATAAAGCTGTACAGCAAGGTGCGGTTGCATTAGTCGTTAATCAACTGAATTTGAATATACAAATGCCACAGTTAATTGTCGAGGATACTCGTTTGGCATTAGGTTTATTAGCAAAATGGTTACGGGAAAAAATTAATCCTCAAGTAGTGGCAATGACCGGTTCATCTGGTAAAACTACAGTAAAAGAGATGACGGCAAGTATTCTACAAAAGAGTGCGGTCAATTCTGAGGCTGTTTTATTCACTCAAGGTAATTTTAATAATGATATTGGTGTTCCTCTGACATTATTACGTTTAACCGATAAACATCGCTTTGCCATTATTGAATTAGGTGCTAATCATCAGGGAGAAATTGATTACACCACAAAATTGGTGCAGCCTGATGTTGCGTTAGTCAATAATGTTGCGCCTGCTCATCTTGAGGGATTTGGATCTTTACAAGGTGTCGTTATTGCCAAAGGTGAAATTTATCGAGGATTAACACAAAAAGGAGTTGCCCTAATTAATGTAGAACATAACTATTTTGAACTTTGGCAACAAGATATTGGTACTCATAAAGTACAATATTTTAATGGCAAGGATTATTTGGCGGAAAATATTTGTCAGTCTTCACAACGCATTGATTTCATTTTATCCACTCCTAAAGGCAAAATTCCTATATCATTACCCTACCTCGGTTTGCATAATGTAAAAAATGCTTTAGCGGCAACGGCATTGGCGATGAATGTAGGGGCAACGTTAGAGAATGTGAAAGCTGGATTAGAACAATATTCGCAGGTAAAAGGGCGGTTATTTCCGATTCAAGTTAATCCAAACTTATTATTATTAGATGATACGTATAATGCTAATGTTGATTCACTCAAGGCAGCGATTGATGTACTAAAAAGCTATCCGGCATTCAGAATTTTAGTTGTCGGTGATATGAAAGAATTAGGTGTTGATAGTGCGTTATGTCATCGACAAATTGCTGAGTATGCCAAACAAGCAGGCTTAGATTTGATTTTATCATTCGGTTCTGAAAGTTCGATTATTTCTGAATTAAGTTTGGGACGACATTTTACCGATAAAATCGATTTATTAAATGATGTGAAATTTGTGATTAATGAAAAATTAAAGCATAAACAAAATGTTGTGCTTCTTGCCAAAGGTTCCAGAAGTATGAAAATGGAAGAAATTATTTACCCTTTAAAGGATCTGTTTATATGTTAGTTTGGCTTGCTGAGCTCTTAGTTCGTTATGAAACTGCATTTAATGCTGTATCTTATATTACTGTTAGAGCAATTTTAGCGTTATTGACCGCGCTTTTTATATCATTATGGATTGGGCCTAAAGTAATTCGGCGTTTACAAATTTTAAAATTTGGTCAAGAAGTACGCAATGACGGACCGGAAAGCCATTTCAGTAAGCGTGGTACACCGACTATGGGCGGCATAATGATTTTATTGTCAATTGGCGTGAGTACTTTATTATGGGCAAATTTAACTAATCCTTATGTATGGATTTGCTTGTTTGTTTTATTTGGTTATGGTGCTATTGGTTTTGTCGATGATTACCGTAAAATTACTCGTAAAAATACAGATGGTTTAATTGCCCGTTGGAAATATTTTTGGCTTTCTAGCGTAGCCTTAGTAGCTATTTGTTGGATGTATTGGCTTGGAAAAGATACTGATGCGACCCGTTTGGTATTACCGTTTTTCAAAGAAATTATGCCTCAGCTTGGTTTATTTTATATTGTACTGTCGTATTTTGTTATTGTCGGAACTGGTAATGCTGTAAATTTAACTGACGGTTTGGACGGATTGGCTATTGTGCCGACGGCTATGGTTGCAGCCGCATTCGGTTTAATTGCGTGGGCAACGGGAAATATTAATTTTGCTGAATATTTGAATATTCCTTATATCAAGTACAGCTCTGAAGTCGTGGTATTTTGCACAGCAATCGTTGGTGCTGGGCTTGGTTTTTTGTGGTTTAATACTTATCCCGCTCAAGTGTTTATGGGAGACCTCGGTTCTTTAGCATTAGGCGGAGCGTTAGGAACTGTAGCTATTTTAGTTCGCCAAGAATTTTTATTAGTGATTATGGGCGGTGTATTTGTTATGGAAGCGCTGTCGGTCATTTTACAAGTTGGCTCTTATAAATTGCGTAAAAAACGTATTTTCTTAATGGCACCTTATCATCACCATTTTGAACAGAAAGGTTGGCCGGAGCCAAGAGTGATTGTTCGGTTCTGGATCGTTTCATTGATTCTAGTCTTGTTTGGATTGGTTACATTAAAACTCCGTTAATAAAAGAAAAATTATGGCAAATTATCAAGGAAAAAAAATCACGGTTGTTGGTTTGGGGAAAACAGGATTGTCTTGTGTTGATTTTTTATTAGCAAAAGGGGCTAATGTTCAAGTGATTGATAGCCGGGAAAATCCAAGTGGTGTAATTCTATTGCCTCAAAATATACCATTGCATACAGGAAGCTTGAATCAACAATGGTTGCTGGAAAGTGATATGATCATTATTAGTCCCGGTTTATCAGTAAAATCACCTGAAATTCAGGCCGCTTGCCAAGCTGGCGTGGAGGTTATCGGTGATATTGAATTATTTTGTCGAGAGGCAAAGGCACCAATTGTCGCTATTACTGGTTCAAATGGAAAAAGTACGGTAACGACCTTGGTTTATGAAATGGCAAAAGCGGCGGGCGTTAAGGTTGGAATGGGCGGAAATATTGGAATTCCGGCGTTATCATTGCTTAAACAAGATTACCAGCTTTATGTTTTAGAACTTTCTAGTTTTCAGCTTGAAACTACTCACAGTTTGAAAACTGTTGCGGCAACAGTATTAAATGTAACGGAAGATCATATGGATCGCTATGCAGACTTAGAGGAATACCGCCAAGCAAAATTGAGAATTTATGACCAAACAAGCAATATTATTTTTAATCAGGAAGATAAATTAACTCAAATTCAGCCGTTTGAAGGGCAAAGTGCGGTCAGTTTTGGACAAGAAAATGCAGATTATCAATTATTCGTCAAACAAGGAAAAAATTATTTGATGCATGGCGAAGAAATGATCTTAGCTTGTGAGGAAACACAATTAGTTGGTCGTCATAATGCAATGAATATGTTAGCGGCTATTGCATTAGCACGTGCCGCAGGTATTAATTCACACGGAATTCTAACCGCACTTCGTACGTTTTCCGGTTTACCACATCGTTTTCAACAAGTGTATTCACATCAAGGCGTACGTTGGGTGAATGATTCTAAAGCGACTAACGTAGGTAGTACAATTGCTGCATTAAAAGGTCTTCAGATTGAAGGTAAGCTCCATTTATTACTTGGTGGAGACGGAAAAGGCGCGGATTTTAGTGAGTTGAGTAGTTTTATTAACCGTCCTAATATTATTTGTTACTGCTTTGGACAAGACGGCAAGCAACTTGCCGAACTTTCGCAACAAAGTCATCTATTTGATACTTTAGAACAAGCCATTGAATTTTTATCTCCTTCTTTACAGAAGGGAGATATGGTGCTGCTATCGCCAGCCTGTGCTAGTTTGGATCAATTTGCCAGTTTTGAAAAGCGGGGAGAAGAATTTACCCGTTTAGCAAAATTAGTTCATTAAGTGTTTCAGTTGGATAAGACTAGCATTATGGAATTTATGGGTAAAATTAAACAACAATATGAGCGTTGGATGCGAATTACACCGCATGGATTGTTGTATGATCGCGCGCTGTTCTGGCTATTTGTTATTTTATTATTAATTGGTTTAATTGCAGTAACATCTGCTTCGATTCCAATTAGTTCCCGTTATTTTAACGATCCTTTTGGTTTTGCCAAACGTGATGCGATTTATGTACTGTTATCCTTAGTAACGTGTTATTTTTCTTTGCAGATATCTTCCGTTCAGTGGGAACGTTGGCATGTTAAGCTATTTGGGTTGACTATTCTTCTATTGATTGTGGTATTAGTGATCGGTACTCGAGTTAATGGTGCGAAGCGTTGGATTTCGTTAGTGATGTTTAATTTTCAACCTGCTGAGTTTGCCAAATTGGCATTAATCTGTTTTTTAGCTAGTTATTTTACCCGTAAATATGATGAGGTTCGTACAAAAAAACTCAGTGCCTTCAAACCTTTTGTTGTAATGGGGGCTATGGGAGGGTTGTTATTGATGCAGCCGGATATGGGAAGTACTGTAGTTCTATTTGTGATAACGTTTGGTATGTTATTTATTGTAGGGGCAAATTTCTGGCAATTTATTGCATTAACCGGATTGGGTGGCGTGTTAGCTATTTGGTTAGTTATTTCAGAGTCTTATCGTTTAAAACGGTTTACCGGATTTTTAGAACCATTTCAAGATCCATACGGAAAAGGTTATCAATTAACAAATTCATTGATGGCCTTTGGTAGAGGCGAAATTAACGGTGAAGGATTAGGAAATTCGATTCAAAAATTAGAATATTTGCCTGAAGCTCATACGGATTTCGTAATGGCTGTAATTGGTGAAGAATTTGGTTTTATCGGAATTTTAGTGATGATTGTTCTGCTTGGATTGCTGGTTTTTCGAGCAATGAAAATCGGACGCGAATCATTATTGTTAGAACAGCGTTTTCGTGGTTTTTTTGCTTTCGGCATTAGCTTTTGGATTTTTTTCCAAGGATTTGTCAATTTAGGTATGGCACTTGGAATGTTGCCGACTAAAGGGTTGACATTTCCTTTGGTTAGTTATGGTGGATCAAGTCTAATTATTATGTCTGCAACAATCGGCATTTTACTAAGAATTGATCATGAAAACCGCTTACAGCGTGGCGGGCAAGCCAGAATACGTGATGATTAGGAAAATAACGTGAATAAAAATAAGAGATTATTAGTAATGGCGGGGGGAACCGGTGGTCATGTTTTTCCTGCTATTGCCGTGGTAAAAACTTTGCAGCAACAAGGATGGGAGATTTGTTGGTTAGGAACGAAAGATAGGATGGAGGCACAACTCGTGCCTCAACAAGGCATTCCGATTCAGTTTATCCAAGTTTCTGGTTTACGAGGAAAAGGGCTAGGTAGTTTATTATCTGCTCCGTTTATGATTATGAGAGCAGTTGCGCAGGCCTATAAAATTATTAAAGATTACCGCCCCAATGCGGTATTGGGAATGGGAGGATATGTTTCTGGTCCGGGGGGGATCGCGGCGAAACTATGCGGTGTTCCTATTATTTTACATGAGCAAAATGCAGTTGCTGGGTTAACAAATAAATGGCTAGCAAAAATAGCAACATCTGTATTGCAAGCTTTTCCTACAGCCTTTGTTAATGCAACGGTAGTAGGGAATCCCGTACGCCAAGAATTTTTCCAAATAGTTGAGCCGGAACTTCGCTTTAATCAGCGGAATGGTAAATTAAGAGTTTTAGTTGTTGGAGGAAGTCAAGGCGCGAGAGTTTTAAATAGAATATTACCAAAAGCTATTGCCAAAATGACGGAACATCCGGAAATACGTCATCAGGTTGGCAAGGGGGCATTAGAAGAGGTTAAGCACCTTTATAGTGAACACGGTATTAATGCAACGGTAATGGAATTTATTGATGATATTGCTCAAGCTTATGCTTGGGCAGATATCGTTATTTGTCGCTCTGGTGCATTGACGGTTTGTGAATTGGCGGCGGTTGGCGTACCGGCAATTTTTGTTCCTTTTCAACATAAAGATCAACAGCAATATTTAAATGCAAAATATTTAGCAGATACGGGGGCGGCAAAGATTATCTTACAATCAGAGCTGCGTGAAGATACATTAGTTGAATTATTAACAGAATTTAATCGTAACATATTAAAAGATATGGCGGTAAATGCGAAAAAAATGTCAATGCCATTCGCAGCGCAATCGGTTGCTGATATTATTATTGATAAAGCACTATAGACTATCTTTGTGTAACTGCGACATAGTACTGGAAAACATGATTATTTTTGACCGCACTTTAGCGGGAAATGGTAAACTTAAAAATAAGTTGGAGTTTAAAGAAAAGCCAAATGAGTCATTTTCAAGATAAGATTAGAAAAATTATTCCCGAAATGCGTAGGGTACAACAAATTCACTTTATTGGGATCGGCGGTGCGGGAATGAGCGGGATTGCCGAAATTTTATTAAATGAAGGTTATCATATTTCAGGTTCGGATATTGCTGAAAGTGCGGTTACCCGACATTTGGCCCAAGCTGGTGCAAACGTTTTTATCGGTCATCATACCGAAAATGTTGAAGGCGCAAGTGTGGTCGTGGTTTCCAGTGCGATTTCCGAAAATAATCCCGAATTGCTTGCCGCTAAGCAAAACCGAATCCCTGTCATTCAACGTGCACAGATGCTTGCTGAAATTATGCGTTTTCGGCATGGTATTGCGATTGCAGGAACTCATGGTAAGACTACGACGACTGCTATGGTTTCAATGATTTATACTCAGGCAAACTTAGATCCGACTTTTGTTAACGGTGGGTTGATAAAATCTGCCGGTAAAAATGCACATTTGGGAGCGAGTCGCTATTTAATTGCAGAAGCTGACGAAAGTGATGCCTCTTTCTTGCATTTACAGCCTATGGTCTCAGTGGTAACTAATATTGAGCCAGATCATATGGATACTTATGAAGGCGATTTTGAAAAAATGAAAGCGACATATGTCAAATTTTTACATAATTTGCCATTTTATGGATTGGTCGTTATGTGTGCTGATGATGAGGTCTTAATGGGACTTGCACCAAAAATTGGGCGGCAGATCATTACTTATGGTTTTAACGAAGACGCAGATTATCGTATTGAAGATTATGAACAAACAGGATTTCAAGGTCATTACAGAGTACGCGGTCCAAATGGAGAAGTCATTAATGTGTTGCTAAATGTTCCGGGTAAACACAATGCCTTGAATGCTACTGCTGCATTAGCTGTTGCTAAAGAGGAAGGTATTGATAATCAAGCAATTTTAGCAGCATTAGCCAATTTTCAAGGCGCAGGTAGACGGTTCGATCAACTTGGTGAGTTTATTCGACCGAACGGAAAGGTGCGTCTTGTTGATGATTATGGACATCACCCGACTGAGGTTGACGTTACTATTAAAGCTGCTCGTGAGGGATGGGAAAACAAACGGGTTGTAATGATTTTCCAGCCGCATCGTTTTTCGCGTACGCGGGATTTATTTGATGATTTTGTACAAGTACTTTCTCAAGTTGATGCATTAATTATGTTGGATGTTTATGCGGCGGGAGAAGCACCGATTGTTGGGGCAGACAGTAAGGCGTTGTGCCGCTCTATTCGCAATTTGGGCAAGGTTGATCCGATTTTGGTTTCGGATACAGCACAATTAGGAGAGGTACTGGATCAAATCATTCAAGATGGAGACTTGATTTTAGCACAAGGTGCTGGCAGCGTAAGTAAAATTTCCCGTAACTTGGCGGCGAGCTGGATGAATTAGTATAAAAAAATAATAGCGGGGATAATAATGGATTTAAAAAATGAAAAAGTAGCTGTATTGTTTGGTGGTACTTCAGCGGAACGTGAAGTCTCAATAAATTCAGGAAATGCAGTATTAGCAGCATTAATTAATCAAGGCTATGATGCACATGGTATTGATCCAAAAGAGTATAATATTGCAGATTTGAAACGAGATGGTTTTCAGCGCGTATTTAATATTTTACATGGGCGAGACGGTGAAGACGGTACAGTGCAAGGGCTACTAGAGCAAATCGGTTTGCCTTATACTGGTTGTGGGGTAATGGCATCAGCATTAGCGATGGATAAAATGCGTACTAAAATGTTATGGAAAGCTTTTGGCTTACCTGTAGCGGAAATGGTAATTGTAACAAAAGAAAATCGGCCCGAACTAAATCCACAGGCTGTAGTCGAAAAACTAGGCTTACCTTTAATGGTTAAACCTTCTTTAGAGGGGTCAAGTGTTGGATTAACTAAAGTAAATGTAGCAGAAGAATTAAAAAGTGCGGTTGATTTTGGGTTAAAATTTGATGACACGGTCCTTATTGAAGAGTGGTTATCTGGTGATGAATTTAGTGTACCTGTTTTAGGAGAGAAGATATTACCTGCAGTGAGAATTGTCCCTGAAGGCGAATTTTATGATTATGAAGCGAAATATATTTCAGATAACACTCAGTATTTTTGTCCGGCAGGCTTAACAAAAGAACAAGAGCAAGAATTAGCAGATTTAGTAAAACAAGCCTATGATGCTCTTGGTTGTCGGGGCTGGAGCCGAATTGATGTAATGTGTGATAGTGAAGGTAATTTCCGTTTGGTGGAAGCGAATACGAATCCGGGAATGACTAGTCATAGTTTATTTCCCCGTTCTGCCTCTGTTGCAGGGATGTCATTTGAACAATTAGTGGCAAAAGTATTGGAGCTTAGTGCATAATGGGCGTTATTAAACGCAAAAGTCCACCGCATATAAAACAGAGCAGCACTAAATTTAAGTTTTTCTTACAACTCAGATTGCTGATTATGCTATTATGCGTTGGTATTGGTTTTATTGTGTATTCCAATTGGCAAAGTTGGCTGGAAAAATTAGATAGTAAGCCAATCAGTGCTTATGCTTTAGTGGGAAATACAAAATTTACCGATTATGATGATATTCGTGATGTCATCTTGAAAATGGGAGCGTTGAAAGGCTTTTTTGGACAAGATGTTAAGGCGATTCAAGAGCAGATTGAAAGTATTCCTTGGGTTAAGGGAGCCGTTGTACGTAAAATATGGCCAAATCGTTTGAGCATTTGGTTAACCGAGTATGAACCGATAGCGGTTTGGAATAATACTGATTTTATTACAAAAGGAGGTATTGTATTTCAACTTCCTCCAGAAAAATTGAAAGATCAATCTCTCCCTTATCTTGGTGGACCGGATTACCAGGCGGCAAAAGTGTTAGAAACTTGGAATCAGATTTATGCAGATTTTAAAGCTAAAAATTTGGTAGTTAAAGGGGTTACGATTGATGAACGAGGAGCGTGGCAGGTTACTCTAGATAATGATATCCTGTTAAAATTAGGGCGTGGTGAATGGAAAACAAAATTAGCACGTTTTGCTACGATTTATCCTCAAATTGAAATTCCTGAAGATAAAAGAATTAGTTATGTGGATTTGCGTTATGCCTCAGGTGCGGCTGTAGGTATGACAGATAAATAAAAATAGTTTGGGTGTAGTGAATAAAATGGCAAAACCAGTAGAATCAAAAACAATAGTTGGTTTGGAAGTTGGTACTTCAAAAGTCGTTGCTGTAGTCGGTGAATTGTTGCCCGATGGCGTTGTTAATGTGCTTGGAGTCGGAACTTGTCCTTCAAAGGGAATCGATCGCGGAAGTATTACAGATTTAGATGCAGTAGTAAATTCTATTCATCGTGCGATTGAAGCAGCAGAATCCATGGGGGATTGCCAAATAATGAGTGTAACACTGGCAATTACCGGTGAACACATCCAAAGTTTAAATGAAAGCGGCTTTGTGCCAATTGTTGATCGAGAAGTAACGCAAGAAGAAATTGATTCCGCACTTTATACTGCCAGTTCAATTCGCTTACCTGAAGGACTTTCTTTGCTACATGTTATTCCGCAGGAATATTCAGTGGACGGACAGCGTAATATAAAAAATCCGTTAGGGCTACAAGGGGTCCGTCTTACAGCTCAAGTGCATTTAATTGCTTGTCATCAAGACTGGTTGAATAATCTGAAAAAAGCAGTTGAGCGTTGTGGTTTGCAAGTCGATAAAATAGTTTATTCGGGGTTTGCTACAAGTCATTCGGTGTTGACTGAAGATGAAAAGGATTTAGGCGTCTGTTTGATTGATTTTGGTGCCGGCACTATGGATATTATGGTTTATACCAATGGCGCGTTACGTTTTAGTAAAGTGATTCCTTATGCTGGTAATATTGTAACCAATGATATTGCTCATGCTTGTACAATTTCTCGGGTTGAAGCGGAACGAATTAAGGTAAATTATTCTAGTGCTTTTTATCCTGCGCGTATGCATGGCGATAAAAAAATTGAAGTGGCTAGTATTGGTGGACGGGCGCCGCGTTCATTGACGAAAAGTGATTTATCGTTAATTGTATCTGCACGTTATACAGAATTATTGGGTGTTGTTAAGGACGAACTCAATAAATTAAAAGCCGAATTGGAAAACCAAAGTATTAAATTCGAACTAATTGCTGGCGTTGTTGTTACTGGTGGTGGGGCTCAGATAGAAGATTTAAGAGAATGTGCTCAAAGTGTTTTTGATTGCCAAGTTCGTATCGGAACACCATTGAATATTACAGGGTTAACTGATTATGTTAATCGTCCTCAGTACTCGACGGTTGTTGGATTATTACAATATAGTCATAATAATAGTGATGATGAAATTTCAGGGCCGATTGATCCGGAAGGAAATATTTTCAGAAAAATATGGGAAATGATTAAAAAAATTATGAATAAAGTGCGGTCGGAATTTTGATAATTTTTATTTTTCATCTACAATACAGACAATTTACTTTTAATAATGTGCTAGCAGAGAGATAGCATTAACGGAGAATGACAAATGTTATACCCAGAGTACGATGATTTTGATGAGCAATCAGGTGCGCTGATTAAGGTGGTCGGTGTCGGAGGTGGCGGTGGAAACGCCGTAAATCATATGGTTGCAAATATGATTAGACAAGACTTTGACGGTACTTTTTTAGGAGAAAGTACGATTAATTCAGATGAGCATGGCAGAATTATTTTTTATGCAATCAATACAGATGCTCAAGCTCTGCGTAAAAGTCAAGTACAACAAACGGTTCAAATCGGCGCATCAACTACTAAAGGTCTGGGAGCCGGAGCAAATCCAAATGTCGGTCGTAAAGCGGCAGAAGATGATCAAGAAGAAATTCGCAAAATGCTAGAAGGTGCCGATATGGTATTTATTGCAGCAGGTATGGGCGGTGGAACTGGAACAGGAGCGGCCCCGATTGTTGCAAAAGTTGCGAAAGAATTGGGTATTTTGACTGTTGCGGTTGTTACAAAGCCTTTTGCTTTCGAAGGTAAGAAAAGAATGCAATTTGCTGAATTAGGTATTAAAGATCTTTCCCAATATGTTGACTCTCTAATTGTTATTCAAAATGATAAATTATTAAAAGTTTTAGGAAAAAACGTTACAATTATCAAAGCTTTTGAAGCTGCAAACGATATATTGCGTAATGCCGTAACAGGTATTTCAGATATGATTACCTCTCCAGGTATGATTAACTTGGACTTTGCAGATGTGAAGACGGTCATGTCGGAAATGGGGCGTTCTATGATGGGATCTGGGTTTGCTCAAGGTTCTACCGGTGATGGACGTGCAGAAAAAGCGGCGGAAGAAGCCATTGCCAGTCCGTTATTGGAGGATGTGGATTTATCTGGTGCCAAAGGTATTTTAATTAATGTCAGTGGCGGTTTTGATGTAGGCTTAGATGAATTGGATGCTATTGGTAATATGGTGAAATCTCTAGCCGCCGAGGATGCGACTGTAATTGTCGGGACAGCTTTACTACCAGAAGTTACTGATGAAATCCGGGTTACGCTTGTTGCGACCGGAATTGGTGAATTGGAACCTAAAGCGAATAATGTACATCAAGTGGCGAAGCCGATGAGTGAAAAAGAACCGGATCAGCATACCCAAAGAGAACCGATTCAACCTGTGATGCCAGCTAGTCTAGGAAATATATATTCACCTAAAGCTGAAACGCCAAAAAAAGATCCCTATAGTAATCTTAATAGACCTATTACAGATCGTGATAGATTTCGAGATTTAGATTTTTTTAATCCAAACGGATCAGGTAATCCTGATAAATAGTTTAGCTTGTTGCTTTACAATAAGGCCAAAGTAATGATTAAACAAAGAACATTAAAACAAAGTATAAAGGTCACTGGTGTTGGCTTACACAGTGGCAAAAAAGTTACCTTAACGTTACGCCCGGCAATGCCGAATACAGGTGTAATTTATTGTCGCACTGATTTGAACCCTCCGGTTACATTTCCGGCGAATGCAAATTCTGTGCGTGATACTATGTTATGTACGGCGCTCATCAATGAGCAAGGTGTACGAATTTCTACGGTGGAACACCTTAATGCTGCACTTGCTGGATTGGGAATCGACAATATCATTATTGAAGTTGATGCACCAGAAATCCCAATTATGGACGGTAGTGCTAGCCCGTTTATCTATTTATTATTAGATGCGGGCATTGAAGAACAAAATGCAGCGAAAAAATTTATTCGTATTAAGAAGAAGGTACGGGTTGAAGATGGCGATAAATGGGCAGAATTTAAACCTTACCATGGTTTTAGATTAGATTTTACCATTGATTTTGAGCATCCTGCGATTAATAAAAACGTGCGTAATTATGTTATGGATTTCTCTGCACAGGCGTTTGTTCAGCAAATTAGTCGTGCCAGAACTTTCGGTTTTATGAAAGATATTGAATATCTACAATCACAAGGCTTAGCTTTAGGCGGCAGTTTAGATAATGCTATTGTTCTTGATGACTATCGAATTTTGAATGAAGAAGGTTTACGCTTCAAAGATGAATTGGTTCGCCATAAAATGCTTGATGCTATCGGTGATCTATATATGGCCGGCTATAATATTATTGGTGATTTTAAAGCCTATAAGTCAGGTCATGGGTTAAATAATAAATTACTTCGTGCTGTTCTTGATGATCAAACTGCTTGGGAGTTTGTAACCTTTGAAGATCATGTAAAAGCACCACAAGGTTATATTAAGCCAGTTCAAGTTTTAATCTAAGGTTTATATTGTTAAAGAGCTATATTTCCCTGAAGTATAGCTTTTTTGTTTGTTTTATTTAGCGTACTTTTAAAAGTGCGCTTAAAAATACGAGAGTTTTGATAATGAAAAAAATATTCAGCCTTTTTCCTTTGATTTTAGCCACATCAACTGCATTTGCCTATCAACAAGATAAAACTTATCAAATTACTATTATGCATACTAATGATACTCATGGGCATTTTTGGCCTAATGAAAAAGGTGAGTATGGATTTGCTGCACATAAAACTGTAATTGAAAAAGTTAAAAACGAAGTAGAGCGTAAGGGAGGTTCTTTTATTCTTCTTCATGCTGGCGATTTTAATACAGGTGTACCTGAGTCTGATATGCAAAATGCAAAACCTGATATTTTAGCAATGAATAAAATGGGTTATGAAGCTTTAGTATTAGGTAATCATGAGTTTGATAACCCGTTACAATTGCTTGGTATGCAAGAGTCATGGGCAACTTTTCCGTTTTTATCAGCAAATGTTTTTAATTTAAAAACAGGCAAACATTTAGTAAAACCTTATACGGTTTTAAATAAGCAAGACTTAAAAATTGCTGTCGTTGGTTTAACAACGGAAGACACAGCAAAATTAGGTAATCCAGAATATTTGGGTGGGGTGAAATTTGCAGATCCTACAGAGTCTGCTCGTGCTACTTTAGCAGAATTAAAACAAGAAATTAAACCGGATATTAAAATTGCCTTAACTCATATGGGATATTATGCTGATGGTAAATATGGCTCTAATGCTCCTGGTGATGTTAGCCTTGCCCGTAATCTAGATAAAGGTTCCTTTGATATGATTATCGGAGGACATAGTCATGATCCTGTTTGCGTAGATGAAAAAGGTCAATGGATTAAGAGTTATCAGCCCTTGCAGCCCTGTAAACCAGACTTTCAAAATGGTACATGGATTATGCAAGCCTTTGAGTGGGGTAAATATTTAGGACGAGCAGATTTTGAGTTTAAAAATGGTGAATTAAAATTGGTTAACTACCAACTTATTCCGATAAATTTGAAGAAAAAAATAAAAAATACCGAAGGTAAAACCGAATATGTATTGTATGGGGAAGAAATTTCTCCAGATCCAGAAATCCAAAAGTTATTGCAACAGTATCAAGATAAGGGCGATCAACTACTAGGTAAAAAAGTTGGGCAATTGAAAGGTAAATTAGAAGGCGATCGCACGATCATTCGTTTTGAACAAACTAATTTAGGGCATCTCATTGCCGAAGTTCAGCGTCAACGGACAAAAGCCGATGTAGGTATTATGAATTCAGGTGGTATCCGTGATTCTATTAATGAAGGAGATATCACTTATAAAAATATATTAAAAGTTCATCCTTTCGGAAATATTCTAAGTTATGTTGATTTAACTGGGAAAGAATTGCTAGAGTATTTGACTGTTGTTGCGTTGAAAGAAGTGGATTCAGGCGCTTATGCGCAATATGCTGGAATTTCTATGATTGTTGATAGAATAAATAAAACGCTAGAAAACGTGAAAATTCAAGGTAAAGACTTAGATTTAGAGAAAACCTATCGGCTTTCTATTCCAAGTTATAATGCGGCAGGCGGAGACGGATATCCGATTTTAACCAAGCACCCAAACTATGTTAATACCGGTTTTATTGATGCCGAAGTATTGAAAACATTTTTCTTAGAAAATTCTCCGATTAATGCGGAAAAATATGCACCGAACAATCAAGTAATATTTAAGTAAGGGATTAAGATGGCATTGGATTTAATGGAAATTCGGCAACAAATTACACAAATTGACCGTAATTTATTGAAGTTGTTATCTGAACGGCATCGATTGGCATTTGATGTTGCCCGTAGTAAAGAAATTAGTAAAAAACCATTAAGAGATTTAGAAAGGGAACAACAACTACTACAAGAATTAGTCCGTTTTGCCGAGAACGAAAACTATCAACTTGAGCCACAATATATTACTTCAGTCTTCCAAAAAATTATTGAAGATTCTGTCTTAACGCAACAAGTTTATTTACAAAAAAAACTAAATGAACGAAGAGAGCAAAGCGTACATATTGCTTTTTTAGGTAAGCGAGGCTCTTATTCGCATCTTGCTGCTCGTAACTATGCGACAAGGTATCAAGAGCAATTAGTGGAGCTAAGTTGTACTTCTTTTGATCAAGTTTTTGAAACCGTTCAAAATGGCGATGCTGATTTTGGTGTATTACCGTTAGAGAACACCACATCGGGAGCTATCAATGAAGTTTATGATTTGTTGCAATATACAGAGCTATCTTTAGTCGGTGAAATTGCTTACCCGATTAAACATTGTGTATTAGTTAATGGCGGAGAAAATATTCGAAAAATTCAAACGCTATATAGCCATCCGCAAGTTATTCAACAATGTAGCAAGTTTATCCGTAGTTTAGAGCCTGTACATATTGAATATTGCGAAAGTAGTTCGCATGCTATGCAATTAGTGGCAAGTTTGAATAAACCGAATATTGCCGCATTAGGAAATGAAGATGGTGGCAAACTTTATGGCTTGAGCGTACTACAAGAAAATATTGCTAATCAGGAAAATAATATTACGCGTTTCATTGTTATTGCTAAGCAACCTCGCGAAGTATCACCGCAAATTCATACTAAAACATTATTATTGATGAGTACTACACAAAAAGCGGGTGCATTAGTTGATGCTCTGTTGGTATTTAAAAAGTACGGAATCAATATGACAAAATTAGAATCTCGCCCTATTTATGGAAAACCTTGGGAAGAAATGTTTTATTTGGAAATTGAAGCGAATATTCATCATTCTGATAGTTGGCAGGCTTTGCAAGAATTGAAGGAATATAGCACGACACTTAAAATATTAGGCTGCTATCCAAGTGAAATTGTGAAGCCCGCAAAATTATAAGCTTCAGAAAGTGCGGTCAGTTTCAACGACATTTTATCCTTAGTAAAATTGTTAAATTTATTTTGTTGTGTCCCATTGTATGAGTCATGACTGAAATTGAATAAAAATAGCGCTTAATGTAATTTTCTATTTGACAAGATTATGAAATTTCGGTATTTCTAAGCATATTCTTTTTGCTACAAAAAATAAGATGAAAACTAACCGCACTTTAATGATTACTACAATTATTACGACCATTATGATGTGTAATGGTGCGGGTTAGCGTATTCTAAATAAATGAACTGATAAACCCGCACCATAAAATGTGCGGGTTTTTTAATACATTCACAACATCTAGGAGATCATTATGCGAGTATTAAAGTTTGGAGGCACTTCTTTAGCTAATCCTGAACGCTTTTCTCAAGCGGCCCGATTAATTGAACAGGCTCATTTGGAGGAACAAGCTGCAGGAGTGTTATCAGCACCAGCTAAAATCACCAATCACCTTGTTGCCTTATCAGAAAAAGCCTCTCAAAATCAGCCTACAGATCCCCATTTTAATGAAGCCGTTAATATTTTTTATAATATTATTAATGGATTATATGCTGAAAATAATAATTTTGATTTTGTTGGTATAAAAGCACTGATTGATGCGGAATTCACACAGATCCAAGAGTTATTGGTAGAGATTCGTAAAAATGGCAAAGTGGAGGATTCTGTTAAAGCAACGATTGATTCTCGCGGTGAAAAGCTCTCTATTGCGATAATGAAAGCTTGGTTTGAAGCCAGAGATTATCAAGTAACATTGATTAATCCAGTAGAAAAGTTATTGGCTCATGGCTGCTATTTAGAATCGTCAGTAGATATTGAAGAATCTACCAAACGAATTGATACGGCAACAATTCCATCTAAAAATGTGGTATTAATGGCTGGCTTTACAGCAGGTAACGAACAAGGTGAACTTGTACTATTAGGACGTAACGGTTCTGATTATTCTGCCGCTTGTTTAGCCGCTTGTTTGAATGCAAGAGTATGTGAAATTTGGACGGATGTTGATGGAGTTTATACTTGTGATCCTCGTTTGGTTGCTGATGCTCGTTTATTACCGACTCTATCTTTTCGTGAGGCCATGGAATTGTCTTATTTTGGCGCAAAAGTGATTCACCCTCGTACAATTGGCCCGTTATTACCAAATCAAATTCCTTGCGTGATTAAAAATACGGGTAATCCGACTGCAGTTGGTTCAGTTATCAGTGGTAATGAAAGTAGTGAAAATTTACAGGTAAAAGGGATTACAAATTTAGATAATTTAGCAATGTTTAATGTATCCGGACCAGGTATGCAAGGTATGGTCGGTATGGCTGGACGAGTTTTTTCTGCAATGTCTAAAGCGGGAGTATCAGTCATTTTAATTACGCAATCTTCCTCCGAATACAGTATTAGCTTCTGTGTATCGGTAAAAACAGCCGACATAGCTAAAACCGTATTGGAAAATGAATTTGAACAAGAATTAAAAACAAAAGATCTAGAATCAATAGAAGTCATTAAAGATCTCTCTATTGTTTCTGTCGTTGGCGATGGAATGCGACAAGCAAAAGGCATTGCAGCCCGTTTCTTCTCTGCATTAGCACAAGCTAATATCAGTATTATTGCGATAGCACAAGGTTCATCAGAGCGTTCGATCTCCGCTGTTGTTCCGCAAAACAAAGCGATTGAAGCAGTAAAAGCAACACATCAGGCATTATTTAATAATAAAAAAGTAGTAGATATTTTTTTAGTGGGTGTAGGGGGGGTCGGCAGTGAATTGATTGAGCAAGTAAAAAACCAAAAAGACTATTTAGCAAAGAAGGATATTGAAATTCGAGTTTGTGCCTTAGCGAATTCTAATAAGATGTTATTAGATGAAAATGGTTTGAATTTGGATAACTGGCAATTGGATTTAGAAAATGCTACTCAGCCTTCGGATTTTGATGTATTACTTTCCTTTATTAAATTACACCATGTTGTTAATCCTGTTTTTGTCGATTGTACTTCCGCTGAATCTGTTGCCGGGTTGTATGCACGAGCGTTAAAAGAGGGCTTTCATGTTGTTACACCGAATAAAAAAGCGAATACTCGAGAATTATCGTATTATCACGAACTGCGCCAAAATGCACGGGCAAGTCAGCATAAATTTTTATATGAAACTAATGTGGGCGCCGGTTTGCCAGTTATTGAAAATTTACAAAATTTATTAGCCGCAGGTGATGAATTGGAGCGTTTTGACGGAATTTTGTCGGGTTCTCTATCATTTATTTTTGGTAAATTAGAAGAAGGTATTTCTCTGTCTGAAGTAACCTTGCTTGCTCGCGAAAAAGGGTTCACCGAACCGGATCCTCGTGATGATTTATCTGGTCAGGATGTTGCTCGTAAATTGTTGATATTGGCTCGAGAAGCAGGGTTTGATCTTGAATTATCTGATGTTGAAGTTGAAGGTGTATTACCAAAGGGCTTTTCAGAAGGAAAGTCTGTAGAGGAGTTTATGGCAATGTTACCTCAATTAGACGATGAATTTTCCAAGCGAGTTAATGAGGCAAAAAATGAAGGTAAAGTCTTACGTTATGTTGGACAAATTGAAAATGGCAAATGTAAAGTGTCAATTATTACGGTAGGACAGGAAGATCCTTTATACAAAGTTAAAAATGGCGAGAATGCGCTTGCTTTTTATACGCGATATTATCAACCTATTCCTTTATTATTACGAGGTTATGGGGCAGGGAATGCGGTTACCGCGGCAGGTATTTTCGCTGATATTTTAAGAACGCTACAACATTAATCATCGGGGTAAAAATGTTAAGAGTTTATGCGCCGGCATCAAGTGCGAATATTAGTGTCGGTTTTGATACCTTGGGAGCAGCAGTGTCCCCGATTAACGGTTCATTGTTAGGAGATATTGTTCAAATTGAATCGATTAATAACGGTTTTGACTTAGAAAGTGCGGGCTATTTTGTGCGTAAGTTACCTAAAGAGCCACAGAAAAATATTGTTTATCAAGCCTATGTATTATTTAGTGAAAGATTAAAATTACGCAATATTAAGGTTAAGCCTTTACGCTTAACATTAGAGAAAAATATGCCGATTGGTTCGGGCTTAGGATCGAGTGCTTGTTCTATTGTTGCTGCTTTAGTTGCTCTCAATAAATTTCACGAAGAAGTCTTTTCAAAAATGGAATTGTTAGAAATGATGGGAGAGTTGGAAGGACGTATTTCCGGTTCAATTCATTATGATAATGTTGCTCCTTGCTATTTGGGTGGTTTGCAATTAATGGTGCAATCCCTGGGCAATATTTGTCAGCAACTGCCATTCTTTGATCATTGGTATTGGGTACTAGCTTATCCTGGTATTGAAGTCTCTACTTCTGAAGCAAGAGCAATTTTACCAAAAAGCTATACTCGGCAAGATGTGATTACTCATGGTCGACATTTAGGTAGCTTTGTACACGCCTGCCATACTCAGCAAGAAGCCTTAGCTGCCTATATGATGAAAGATGTGGTTGCAGAACCTTACCGAGAAGCCTTATTGCCAAATTTTGCTGAAGTAAAGCAAGCTGTAAGAGATTTAGGGGCGTTAGTGTCCGGAATTTCCGGATCCGGTCCAACAATTTTTGCTATTGCACCGGATTTAACTATTGCGGGGAAATTAGCTACCTATTTAGAGAACCATTATCTGCAAAATAATGAAGGTTTCGTTCATATCTGTCAGGTGGATAATAAAGGCGCAAGAGAGCTGAAATAAGACGATATATAGATATTAAGCAAAACAGGATAATTTATGAATTTATACAATATCAAACACCCGGAACAACAAGTAAATTTTGCCCAAGCGGTTTGCCAAGGATTAGGTAAAGACCAAGGATTATTCTTCCCTGAAAAGATACCACATTTAGATGATATAGATGAATTACTGGCGTTGCCTTTAGTCGAACGAAGTCAAAGAATTTTGGCGGCATTAATTGGTGAAGAAATTCCTCAGGCTAAATTAGAACAAATGATTCGCAATGCGTTCACATTTTCAGCGCCTTTAACTAAAGTTAAAGAAAATATCTATGCACTAGAATTATTCCACGGGCCGACACTCGCTTTTAAGGATTTTGGTGGGCGTTTTATGGCACAAGCCTTAGCTGCTGTACGTGGTGATGGTAAAATTACGATTTTGACTGCAACCTCAGGAGATACCGGCGCGGCAGTAGCACATGCGTTTTACGGTTTAGAAAATATCAATGTAGTGATTTTGTATCCAAAAGGGAAAATTAGCCCATTGCAAGAAAAGCTCTTTTGTACATTAGGCGGTAATATTCGTACTGTTGCTATTAACGGTGATTTTGATGATTGCCAAGCCCTAGTTAAACAAGCTTTTGATGACCTAGAATTACGTCAAACTATTGGGTTAAATTCGGCAAATTCTATTAACATTAGTCGCCTCTTAGCCCAGATATGTTATTACTTTGAAGCGGTTGCACAATTACCAAAAGACAAGCGTGAAAATATAGTAGTTTCTGTGCCGAGCGGAAATTTCGGTAATTTAACGGCAGGATTAATCGCCAAAACCTTAGGGTTACCGATTAAACGATTTATTGCGTCTACTAATGTCAATGACACGGTACCGCGTTATTTAAAATTCGGACATTGGGCACCGAAAGATACAGTTGCTACCCTTTCAAATGCAATGGATGTTAGTCGCCCGAATAATTGGCCGCGTGTTGAAGAATTATTTAAGCATAATGGCTGGACATTATCCGATTTAGCTTCGGGTATGTTGACGGATACACAAACAGAAGAAGCGTTGAAAGCGATGCACACTGAAGGCTATGTGTGTGAACCACACGGTGCGATTGCCTATCAAATATTGAAAGATCAACTTAGGGCGGATGAAATTGGTATTTTCCTATGCACTGCTCACCCGGCAAAATTCAAGGAAAGCGTTGAAAGGATTTTAAATATTGAATTGCCGTTACCAATGGCATTGGATAAACATAACAAATTGCCATTACTATCCGATGTAATGGAAAATGATTTTACCTTATTAAGAGCATATTTATTGAAATAAGGCAGATAATAAATGGGGTAAGTTTGATTATTCTATTTTTTATTAAAAAACTAAATTATGACAACTTTTATTACTTGGGCAAATATTCGGCAAGATTTTGCGTTTGAACAAATCCCTCTGGCATATATTCCCGACAGATTAAAGCCTTCTTTAGAATACCAAAATGCTAGGCTTCAACAACGTGATAAGTGTCGGCGTTTGGCACATTTTCTGCTATGGCAACTATTAAAAATAGCAGAAAAACCGACCGCACTTTTAGCTGATATTCAACAAACTCAAAGTGGGCGCCCGCAATTTCTAACGAAAAATATTGATTTTAATATTAGCCATTCAGGAGATTGGGTGGCTGTAATTTTACAGATAGCAGAGCAGGGAAAAAGTGCGGTCGGAATTGATATTGAATGTCCAAAAGAACGAAATTTTAGCGCATTATTGGCCTATTTTGCGCCACAAGCAGAACGGAATTGGTTCGAGGAACAAGTTGAAGAGGAAAAAGCCTTTTATCGTTGTTGGTGTTTACGTGAGGCTATTTTAAAATCGCAGGGTGTTGGTATAGCTAAGTTATCGGAAGTGATTCATTTACCCGAACAAAAGAAAATTTATTCCCCTCATTGTCCGAGTGGGCAATTATTTTTTACTGATGAACTGCCTTTTTATCTTTGTGCTTTTCAAAACGAGCATGAAAATCGCTCACATTTTTTTCAATGGAATGGTAATAGGTTAGTGAGAAGAAGACTAAACAATTTAATATCTTATCAAGTGAATTTACCTTAGTTCGATTTTTCTTTGGTATATTGTTTGTAAGCTCTTGGTTTTTCATAGACTATCCCCATTATTTGCTTTAAACTTCGCAACAATTTTTTGACAAATGGAGTACGCAATGGCGCACAATAATTCAGATCAAGATCCTTGGGGCAAGCCGGGACAAAGTAACGGACAGTCCGGTTCGCAAAAAAATGAGGGGAATAACACGGGATGGGAGAACCGAAATCAGTCTCCTAATGAAGAAAAAGGCCCGCCGGATATTGAAGAAATATTTGGTAATTTACTAAAAAAATTAGGTGGAACTCATAAAGGGGGAAGTCATAACAATTATTCTCCAACCTCTGTGAATCTTGGTAAAATTTTACCGGTAGCAGCGATTATCGGTGCGATTGTGTGGGGGGCAAGTGGCTTTTATACGGTAAAAGAGGCAGAACGTGGAGTTGTACTTCGCTTTGGTGAACTACATTCTATTGTTCAACCAGGGTTAAATTGGAAGCCAACTTTTATTGATCAAGTTATACCAGTAAATGTTGAGCAAGTTAAAGAATTAAAAACTCAAGGGGCAATGTTGACCCAAGATGAAAATATGGTCAAAGTAGAAATGACAGTACAATATCGTATACAAGATCCGGCTAAATATAAATTTAGCGTGACTGATGCTGATAATAGTTTAGGCCAGGCGACGGATAGTGCATTGCGTTATGTTATTGGTCATATGTCGATGAATGATATTTTAACGACAGGCCGTTCGGTAGTGCGTGAGAATACTTGGAAAGCACTGAATGAAATTATCAAACCTTATGATATGGGCGTTGAAGTGATTGGTGTAAACTTCCAATCTGCACGACCTCCAGAAGAAGTTAAAGATGCCTTTGATGATGCGATTAAAGCTCAAGAAGATGAACAACGTTATATTCGTGAAGCGGAAGCTTATGCAAGAGAAAAAGAACCTATTGCTCGAGGGGATGCTCAACGAATCTTAGAAGAAGCAACGGCTTATAAAGATCGAGTTGTGTTGGACGCACAGGGAGAAGTTGAGCGATTTAAACGATTATTGCCTGAATTTAAAGTTGCGCCGGATTTGTTGCGTGAGCGCCTATATATTCAAACAATGGAAAAAGTAATGGCGAATACACCGAAAATCATGTTGGATAGTAGCAATGGTAATAATCTCACGGTTCTTCCTCTTGAACAAATTATGGCTGGAAAAGTAAAAACAAATAGTATAAGAGAACCTAGTTCAACAGTATCTTCACCTAAACTTCAAGCCATTCAGTCGCAGCAGCCTGTTACGCTTGAGCCAAAGAATGAAAATATTCGCCAAGGGAGATTTAACTAATGCGTAAATATTTATTACCTATTTTTGTGATCATTGCGACTGTTTTGTATTCTAGTATAGTTATTGTGAATGAAAGTACCCGTGGCATCATGTTACGCTTCGGTAAAGTACAGCGTGATGCGGAAAATAAAGTAGTGGTATATAGCCCGGGATTACATTTTAAGTTACCTCTAGTTGATACGATTAAAATCTTAGATGCCCGTATTCGCACTTTAGATGGTTCTCCAACAAGGTTCGTTACTGTTGAGAAAAAAGATCTTCTAGTAGATTCTTATGTTAAATGGAAAATTAGTGATTTTGGACGTTTTTATACAGCAACAGGTGGTGGCGATTATAAACAAGCAGCCAGTTTATTAAGTCGTAAAGTCAATGACCGTTTGCGTTCCGAGATTGGTTCTCGTACTATCAAAGATATTGTTTCCGGTACTCGTGGCGAATTAATGGCCGGAGCTAAAAAAGCTTTAAATACTGGACAAGATAGCACCGCTGAGTTAGGGATTGAAGTTATTGATGTTCGAGTGAAGCAAATTAATTTACCGGACGAGGTTTCTACTTCTATTTATCAGCGGATGCGTGCTGAACGTGATACGGTTGCACGTGAACATCGTTCTCAGGGTAAGGAAAAAGCTGCATTTATTCAAGCAGACGTTGATCGTAAAGTAACGTTAATTTTGGCAAATGCAAATAAAACTGCACAGGAATTAAGGGGAACCGGTGATGCGATAGCGGCTAAATTGTATTCCGATGCATTTTCGCAAGAACCGAAATTTTATTCATTTATTCGTAGCTTAAAAGCTTATGAGACCAGTTTTGCCAGTTCGGATAATATGATGATTTTAAAACCTGATAGTGAATTTTTCCGTTTTATGCAGGCACCAAACAAATAATTAAATAAACAATATCGAAAAATCCACTTTTAAATACGAAAGTGGATTTTTATTATGATGAAAATCACGCTATGTGAAAGTGCTAAGTGTCTTAAAAGGCTAAAGCGATTCATAGAAAGCCCTTTTAAGCTATCAAGTAACAGATGGAAGGATGATGAGCCGATTTAAGAAATCATTCTATATGGTTTGGCACAATCAATATTATTTAGTATGGATATGGCAATGTCGTTTCAGAATTTAAAAAAACAAGGTCGATAGAAAAGCCTCTATTTACCTAAGGAGGTTAGATGAACAACTGAAAATAGAAATAGTAGAATCAAATGTGCAAGTCGATCATGTTTATTTACTCATCAAAAATTCGTTGAAGACATCGCTCTTGGAAGTCATAGGACTGTTGGCAGGTAGAATAACCATAAAATTGGTTGGTAAGTTTACATATTTAAGGATACTAAATTCTGAGGTAATCTTTTTTGGGCAAAGGATTGCTGATACACATAAGTGTGAATTGCAAAAATGATAAGAAAATATGTGGAGTCTCAATAAAAAACATAAGCTAGAAGGTAAACCGCCAGAGTATTTAGTAATACTAAATTAGAATTTAGAGACGCCCTTATCAGGCGTTGCTCAAAAGATATCTTCTATAAAAGTAGCTTTTTACATGAAAATTTTTAAAAGAAAAGTATTTAAAATTTTAACCGCTCTTTTCCTGTGTAAATATTTGCACGGTTTTCTCTGGCAAAGCCGATTAAGCTTAAATTATGCTGTTCTGCCATATTGACGGCTAAATCCGTTGGCGCGGAAATGGCAGCTAACATTTCAATACCGCTGGTAATAACTTTTTGAACCATCTCATAACTTGCACGGCTTGAAACCAAAATCCAACCTTGTGGTTTATTTTTTATCGCGTACCAACCCAATAATTTATCTAGTGCAACGTGCCGCCCAACATCCTCTCGTATTGCAGATAATTCTCCGTTTGTAGTAAAGAATGCGGCGGCATGGCTGGCTCCAGTTTTTTGTGCAAGCGTTTGGTGGTGATGAAACTGATTTAAGCAATGATTTAATAAATGAATCCCAACCTGTAAAGTGCGGTCTAATTTCTGTAAGTTTTTATATACCTGGCTAATTTGTTCCGTACCACAGATGCCACAGCCTGTTCGCCCTGTAAGAGTACGCCGGTGCTCTTTGAGGGCGACAAAACGACGGCTAGATAGCTCAATTTGAACTTCAATTCCCTGACACGTCTCAATAATATCAATTCCATAAATATCGCTAGGTTGTTCAATAATCCCTTCGGTTAATGAGAAGCCAAGAGCAAAATCGGTTAAATTTTGTGGTGTACACATCATTACGGTATGAGAAATACCATTATAAACTAAAGCGACAGGGACTTCTGAAAGTAACAAATCAGGTTTCTGTGTAAAAAGTGCGGTTGATTTTGAATTGCTTTCTTGAGTTTGGTTAAATTGGATGACCTCAAACTCGGAAAAACATCTATTCACAAATCTATTTTGTTCGGACATTTGGATACAAGCCTAATGAGAATTATAAATATCTGATGAAATCTGTTGATTCTTTTATTTTTGCTTCTCGATCTTGGACCTCTAGCGCTGTTCCTAACATGACTAGCCCCACAATTTTATCCTGTTTTTCACAACCGAATGCGTGGCGTAGCGCACTTCCGTCCACCCAAGGCCCTGTTAACCAAATGTTATCAAAACCTTGTGCATTAGCGGCTAGTTGGATCGCATAGGTTGCAGCACCGGCAGTTAACATTTGTTCCCAAGCTGGAACTTTTGCAATATCTTTATTAATTTTAGCGACAACACCGATAATCATAGGTGCACGATTGGCAAGCCCTTCCGCTTTTTTTAATCGCTCTTCACCTAAGTTTAGTTCTCCGACAGCTTGTTTTAGTAGATCAGCGAAACGATGTAATCCCTCTTTTTCTATTACAATGAATCGATAAGGTTGAAGTTTACCATGATCAGGCGTGTGCAAGGCAGCTTGAAAAATGTGTTCTAACTGCTGAGGGTTTGGTGCGGGAGAGGTAAGTTTTTTATTAGAACGTCGAGTGGTTAAAAGTTGCAGTGCATCCATAATGTTTAATCCTAAAATAATAAAATTCACCTATATTATAGCATAGTTTTTGAACTGTCTTTGTGCTAATCTAACGCTACTTTTTTCTCATTGATATAAGACCTGTGAATCCATTTCTTCGTTTATTAAAATTTATTTGGAATGCATTGAACTTTATTCGTGATTTTGTCATGAATATTATATTTTTATTATTTGTATTAACTCTAGTAGCGATTGTTGGGCTAGCCAATACTTTAAAAAGTACGCCAAATATTCAGGGAGATCAAGGCGCTTTATGGGTTAATCTTAACGGCTATCTAGCGGATAATCGGGAAGAATCCGTTCCCCTAGAACAAGTGTTGCGTGAGTTAAACGGACAACCGATAGAGCGTAAAATTTCAACCTTTGATTTAGTATATAGTATCGAATCGGCAGCAGACGATGAACGTATTCGTGGATTGGTGCTGAATTTAAATGATTTTAGTGGTGCAGATTTACCTGCATTGGATTATGTTGGACAGGCGATTCGGCATTTTAAAGAGAAGAATAAGCAGGTTATTGCAATTTCAGATAACTATAGCCAAACACAATATTATTTGGCGTCCTTTGCCGATCAAATTTATCTCAATCCTATTGGAAGTGTTTCCATTAACGGTTTCTCACAAGAAAGACTATTTTTTAAGTCAACATTGGAAAAATTAGAGATCACACCACATATTTTTAGAGTAGGGACCTATAAGTCAGCAGTTGAGCCTTTCTTGCGCGACAATATGTCGCCAGAAAGTAGAACTAATACTCAACAATGGCTAAATAAAATGTGGGACAACTACCTAGTAACTGTCGCCGAAAATAGACAAATTACACCTCAACAACTTTTTCCTCCTGCGAAACAATATCTTGCCGAATTAAAAGCATTAAACGGTGATAGTGCAGCTTATACCAAACAACGAGGATTAATTAGCGAGCTTATAACAAATTATGATTTGGATAAAAAATTGACCGCACTTTTTGGTAAGGATGAAAATGGTGAAGTTAAATCGGTAAGTTTTGATGATTATTTGTCAGTATTACCAGATAGAATGCAAAGCGCTAAAAAAGAGAAAATTGCAGTAGTCAATATAGAAGGAGCGATTATTGACGGTGAAAGTGTTGATGAAGAAGTTGGTGGATATACGATTGCCTCATTATTACGTCAAGCGAATGATGATGATAATATTAAAGCAGTCATTTTACGAATTAACAGTCCGGGAGGGAGTGCGTTCGCTTCAGAAATTATTCGTCAGGAAGTAGAACATATTCAAAAAAATGGTAAACCTGTTGTTGTATCAATGGGACAGATGGCGGCATCTGGTGGCTATTGGATTGCAGCTGGTGCAGATTATATTATTGCAGATCAGAATACGATTACTGGTTCTATTGGTATTTTCTCGATATTTCCGACATTTGAGAAAAGTATTCAGAAATTAGGCATTTATAGCGATGGTGTCAAGACGAGCGAGTTGGCAGAAACGTCGGCGCTTAGCCCGCTATCGAAATCAGTCAGTGATATTTATCAACTAGAACTTGAACATGGTTATCAACAGTTTTTAACGATTGTTAGTAAAGGGCGTAATTTATCATTGCAAGAAGTGGATAAAATTGCTCAAGGAAGAATCTGGTTAGGGCAAGAGGCTTACCGCAATAAATTAGTGGACGAATTGGGCGATTTTAGTAAGGCAGTGGAAAAAGCAGGTGAATTAGTTAGGCAGAAAATGCAAGGTAATGAACAACTTGGCGTAGAATGGCTGATAGATGATAGCTCAAATATAGTAAATAAGTGGTTAAGAGAGCTAAAACGTGGTGGGCAGCAATATGCGCTTTCTTTCTTTGGCTTGCCAAAAGAAGCGGAACAAGTCCGCAATCAATTAAACCAACTGAATCAATTTAATGATCCTAAAGGACAATATTTGTATTGTTTGACTTGTGCAGCAATAAAATAAACTCAGTTAGGCACAGGAATTCCTTTCCTGTGCTTTCATCAAATTCTTTCCCATTGAAAATTTGTTTACATTTGATCATCTATACGTTAATAAACACAATAGTGAATTTAGATTGATGAGGTATTCTTCGTCTAATTAATAACTATAAGGTGGTGATATTATTTTGTATTTTAGAAATCTTGTCTACTATGCCAATTCTCCAAATCAAAATCCTGCTGACGCCAAGAGCGTTCGTCTAATAATCGCCCAAAGTGGCTTTCTACCAAGCGCTGAGTAATATCTGTTGCAGGGTGAGTAAAAAGTTTACGAGGAGTACCAAATTCGACCATTTTTCCCTCCTCAATAACCAAAATATTATCAGCCATATGTTTAATTACACCGAGATCTTGTCCAACATAAATATAAGAAATTCCTAAGCGTGTTTGTAAATCCAAAGTTAAATTAAGTAATTGAGTATGAACGCTTGGATCGAGAGAGCTTAATGCGTCATCGATGATAATAATTTCAGGTTCTAAAATTAAAGCACGAGCAATGGAAACACGTTGTTTTTGGCTAACTGATAAGTTTTTGATTTTTAAATGGGTATAATCGGGAGAAAGTCCGACTAAATTTAGTGTTGTAAAGATTTTTTGATTGCGTTCTTCTTCTGTTAATTTTGTGGTTAAACGTAAAGGTGCATCTAAGGCTTGTCCGATATTTAAACGAGGATTAAATGCTGAATTTGCATCTTGGAATACCATACGAATATGTTTTGCTCGATAAGCGTAATCGCCAAAACCAAGCAATTTTCCAGCAAAGCGAATATTTCCAGAGGTTGGTTGTACGATACCAGCAATCATTTTTGCCAGTGTTGATTTTCCCGAACCGTTTTTTCCAATAATTGCAAGAGTTTGTCGGCGAGCTAAAGTGAAACTGATGTCTTTAACAGCATAAAAACGGTTTTTATTAAAAAGTCCTGTTTTATTAGTAAATGCTTTGCTAAGCCCTTCAACTTGTAGTAACGGAATCATTCGGTTTCTCTTGTGGCGTTGACGACTAAAGGCGTCGCGATAGATTTTTCTTTAAGTTGCTTTTCTCGCACGTTTATTGGATAGTGGCAAGAAAATTCGTGTTGTTTAATGCGATAGCGAAATGGTTTTTGAATACATTTCTTCTGTGCGAAAGGGCAGCGTGGTCCCAAACGACATCCCATCGGCATTTGTTCAAGTAAAGGGACCGTACCCTTCAAGGCATTTAATTTAGTTTTAAAGCCGAGAGGTTTTGTAAAATCAGGTACAGAGTGAAGTAAAGCTCGAGTATAAGGATGATGTGGGTGCTCCAATAATTCTTTTGTTGGCGCAGCTTCAGTATTTTGTCCGCAATATAGAATAAAAGTGTAATCACACCATTCATGAATGCTTGTGAGTTCATTACCAGTTAACAGAATAGTGGTCCCTAAATTCTGGTTCATACTGGATAATAACCGGAAAACTTGCTGTTCGGTTATAGACTCTAAAGAATTAGTCGGTTCGTCGGCAATCAATAGGCGAGGTTGATTGGCGATGGCAATTGCTATCATTACTTTTTGCCCTTCTCCTTCCGTTAATTCGTTCGGGTAGCTTGTCATAATATCTTTATGTTCCTTAATACCGACTCGATGTAGTAATTCGATCGCTCGCCGCTTTTTCCAGCCGAACCATTGCCACCAACGACCTTTAAATGTCCAATTAGGGATAGCTTGAATAAGTTGTTTACCTATTCTTTGGCTTGGATCAAGACAAGTAAGCGGATCTTGGAAAATCATTGAGATTTCTTTACCCACTAATTTACGGCGTTTACTCGGGCTGAGTTTAAGTAGCTCTATATCATTGAAGCGGAAGCGATCGGCAGTAATAATCCAATTTTCTTTAATAGAATTACCGATTACTTTAGCAATCAGGCTTTTACCTGAACCGGATTCGCCGACTAAACCGACAATTTCTCCCTCATTGAGAGTGAGATTAACGCTATCAACAATTTTTATACGGCCATTTTCCGTTTTAATTTCAATATTTAAATTGCGAATATCAAGTAGTGCCATATCAGATTATTCATAATATTGGTTGATCGCTTTACATAAGCCATTGATAAAAATAATGCTTACTAAAATAACGATAATAATTGCTACTCCCGGCAGCCAAACTGCCCAAGGCGCAAGGTAGATTAATTCAAGTGAGCCTTTAATCATCGCCCCCCATTCTGGCATTGGTTGCTGCGCACCTAACGAGATAAAGCTTAGCGCTGAAATATCTAGCATGGCAACAATAAATGCCCAGCTGATTTCCCGAATATAGGTAACAGTAATATTTGGTAAAATCGTATCTTTTAATAAAATTCGGTTTGAAACACCATCTAAGCGTAACATTAATACATAATCTTTCTGTAATTCTTGTTGAATTGCTCGATAAATTGAGTGAACAAAATAAGGTAGCAAGGCTAATAATGTGGCGAACATTGCATTAAGTAAGCTGGGTTCCATTAAGGTGGAAATGATGATTGCCAGCAGCAAAATTGGGATAGACATGAAGGTATCGAAAGTATGTCCTAAAAAACGTGCTTTTAAACCGCTTGATATACCTGCCCAAATTCCTAATGCACCGCCAATAATGGCAGCACATAATGCAACTAATAGAGAAGCGCCTAAAGTATAGCGAGCGCCAATAAGTAATCGGCTTAATATATCTCGTCCAAGATCATCGGTTCCTAAAAAATAGGCAATTTCACCACTTTCTACCCAAGACGGTGGCATTAATTCTTTGCCAATAAATTGCATGTCACCCGAATAAGGGGCGATAAGGGGCGCAAAAAGTGCGGTCAAAATAAATAGCGAAAAAAGATAAAAACTAAACAAAGCTATTCTGTTTTGTCCGAACAGTTGCCAAATTTGGCGAAGAGATGTTGTTTTTCTGAATTCTTCAGGTTCTCTATCTAGCATACCAACCTTTCTTATTTAATGGGTCTAAGATAAAAGAAATAAATTTTGTAATAGTATCAATGATGATAATACAAACACCAATAACGATAATGCCGGCAGAGATACTGTTGTAATCCTGATAATTGACTGCATCGATTAGCCAACGGCCGATACCTGGCCAACCAAGTGTCGTTTCAACTAACATACATTGGGTTAATACTAATGTGAAGACACGCGTCATTTGTGGTACAAGTAAAGGAAAACTATTACGAAATACATATTGGTGTAGTATTTTCCATTTTGACCAACCTTTGGTTACGGCGACTTTGGCATAGTTTTGGTTAAGAATAAATTCCGCACGTTGCTGAATAATACGGATAATTTCCATCATGGGTAAAATACTCAAAACTAAGGTCGGCAATGCCAAATGTTGCATCACGTTTTGCATAATTTTTATGCGGTAGGGTATATCAAGGAACCACATATCAATAACGGGAAAACCAGTAACGGTTTTTATTTCATAAAGTAGATTATATTGCCCTAAAGCAGAAATTTCCCAAGAATAGATTGCTGAAAAATAGAGTAAAATCGGCGCTAACCAAAAAACGGGGATGGAGAGGCCCAAATATGAAAGGCTTTGTACTGCTTTAGCAAAAATACGTCGATTATAGACCGCACTTAGTACACCGAGAGGTACACCAATAATAAAAGCGAATAGTAATGCAGAAAAACAAAGTTCTAAAGTTGGTGGTAATACCGTGAGGATTTGTGTTAGTAAGGATTCCCCTGTACGGTAGGTAATGCCTAATTCCCCTTGTAATAACTGCTTAATATAATTAATGTAATTGAAATAAAAATGTGTAGACATTGCTTCTGCATTAAGCGGTTCTCTTAATAAAATTAAATAACTGAGAAACGATAAAATGATAAATAAAATACTAATCCAGATTAAATGTCGTAAAGCAGAGAAAAACATTATTTTTTCTCCTTATTAAAATGCAATAACGAAAAATTTAAACTACCGAAAGGCGTAATTTCTACACCTTTTACTTTCGCATTGGAAACCAATACTCGTTTAACATTGGCAATCGGCATAATAGGTAATTGATTTAAAACGATTTCTTGTGCCGAATGATAGGCTTTTGCTCGCTCCCGTAAATTTGTCGTGGTAAGAGCAATATCCATAAAGTGATCAAAATCTTGATTACACCAATTAGATAAATTAGTGACATCATTTTGTGCGCCACAGCTTAAAATAGGACGCATAAAACTATCTGGATCTAAGTTCCCGGTTAGCCAGCCAGCTAAAATTAAATGATATTCCTCCGTTTGATTACGTAATTGCTCTAACAAAAATGTGCGTGAAACTGACCGCACTTTGAGCGTTATGCCTATTTTTGCCAAATCTTGCTTAATCAGTTGGGCTGTTTTGATCGGAGTTGGGTCGAAGACCTGTTCTTCGCTAAGCACCCACATAATTAAATTAACGGAGCGGTTTTCTAACAGTGCTTTGGCTTGTTCTAGATTATAGTCGTAATCAAAATCCGGTGTGTTCACTGTTGCAGCCCAAGAAATACTCGGAATGATATTGTTCGCAACAGTCGCTGTATTATGATAGATATTTTTGACTAAGCGATGGCGATTAATCGCGTGGGAAATGGCTTGACGTAATTTAATATCTCGCATTGATGGTTTTTTGAAATTGAATGCTAAGTAAGCGAGATTCATTCCTTCTGTGGAATGAACATAATAGCGCTCATTGTTTCCGTTTAAGAGACCTAATAAACTAATTTCCGGATAAGAGGCGATTTGACATTCGTTATTGAAAAATTTGATTAAGCGCCCGCTTCGGTCGGTTGTCAGATCAATTACAATTTGCGGAATTGCTGCTTTTTTCCGCCAGTAACGTTCATTACGCGCCAAACGGACATATTGGTTATAAACATAATCTTTTATTTGGTAAGATCCTGTACCGACAGGGTAAGTATCAATTTGGGCTAAATTATCGTCTGCATTGAGCTGATAGGCATATTCCTGAGACAAAATAATAGCGTATTGGCTTGCTAAATGCGCTAATATGGATGAATCTGGCATAAATAACTCAATTTTAACTTGATGTGTATTTATTGCGCTAATTGATTTAATTTTCTGATTCAGTTTAATACTTTCAAAATAAGGAAAGCGGGCTTTTTTTACTTGTTCATGAAAGATTTTATATTGTAGGTTTTGTTGTTCTGCTTTAGGTTCAAATACAGGTAAATAAGTATTATTGCCGAGCATTCTATTAATAGAAAAAACGACATCTTCGGCATTAAAATCGCGAGTTGGCGTAAACCAAGGTGTATGATGAAATTTTACCCCTTTGCGTAAATTAATAATAATTTCTTTGCCGTCGGGCGAGATTGAGTAGGACTGTGCCAACATTGGGATAAGCTGTGCGCTATGGTTGCGAATATCAAATAACTTATCATAAATTTGTTCGGTAATAATATTCATACTGGCACCAGCATCCGCTGTTTGCGGGTTGAAGCTAAATCCGCCGGAATTGGTACAATAAGTCAATCCGTTCTCGGTAATTTCTTTTGGCACTCTAGGGGCCGCTTGAAAAGATTGAAATGCCGATAGGCTGTAAATAAAACAGCACAATATTAGATTTCTAATAAACATAAGGAGATAGTTTATGGTAAATTAACGAGATTTTAATGGATCTTGTCTAAGATTAGAAATAAAAAATGCTAAATACAGTTCAAAGAGAATTCAATCAGTTCGTCAATCGGGGATTTGATCGCCATTTGCGACTCGCCGTTACAGGATTAAGCCGAAGTGGCAAGACGGCATTTATAACCAGCCTGATAAACCAATTACTGCATATTAATGAAATTAATCGTCATCATTTGCCGTTGTTTGAGGCGGTTCGTAACGGTACGATTATCGCAGTTAAACGTATTCCTCAGAAAAATTTAAGTATTCCCCGTTTTGATTATGAAAACCATCTCCGTGCTTTAATGGACCAACCGCCGCAATGGTGTGAATCGACAAAAGGAGTGAGTGAAACTCGCTTAGCTGTCCGTTATCAACGAAAATCAGGCGTGTTGAAACATTTTAAAGAACGTAGCACTTTATATTTGGATATTTTTGATTACCCCGGTGAATGGTTGTTAGACTTACCGATGTTAAATTGGGATTTCCAACAATGGTCGCAACAGCAATCCCTAATTTATCAAGGTATTCGCGCTGAATTAGGACAAGCTTGGCAACGAAAAGTACAGCAACTTGAGCTAAGTGCGGTCGGAAATGAGGATGTTTTAGCGGATATCGCCCAATCTTACACAACCTATCTGGAAACTTGCAAAGAATCGGGAATGCAATTTATTCAGCCGGGACGTTTTATTCTACCGGGGGAATTATCTGGCGCGCCGGTATTACAATTCTTCCCATTATTGCATTTAACCGACGAACAATGGAAAAAACTAAAAAAAGAAGCCAAACCCAATAGCTATTTTGCCCTGTTAAATCGACGTTATGAATATTATCGACATAAAATAGTAAAACGTTTTTATCAGGATTATTTTTCTACCTTCGATAGACAAGTGATTTTGGCAGATTGTTTAACACCGTTAAATCATCATTATCAAGCATTTAGTGAAATGCAAGTGGGATTAAATCAATTATTTGCTAATTTCCATTATGGTAATCGACATTTTTTCAATCGATTATTTTCCCCGCGTATCGATAAATTAATGTTTATTGCAACGAAAGCGGATCATATTACAACAGAACAAATTCCAAACTTAGTCAGCTTGATGCGACAATTAGTGCGAGAGGGAGGTCGTCATTTAGCATTTGATGGAATTAATACCGAATACAGTGCAATAGCAGCTATTCGCGCAACTAAACAGGTGATAGTCAATAAGAATGGAAAAGCTATCAAGGCTATTCAAGGAATTCGTTCGGCAGATAAAAAACTGATAACACTATATCCGGGAACAGTACCGAGTAAACTACCTCCGCCAGAATTTTGGCAAAATCAACAGTTTGAATTTGATCAATTTGAACCACAAAAGTTATTAGTCGGCGAAAATATTCCGCATCTTAGAATGGATGTGGTATTACAATTTTTATTGGCAGATAAGTTGAATTAAACACATTATTTTTAATTTCAAGGTGGAAGCAATGAAAAAGCAGATTTTTACTGAACAACCTGAAGAATCTCAAATTGAGAACCGACAATATCAACCTAAACAGGAATTTACCGATTCGGATATTGTGAATGATGACCTTTCACTAGAGGGTGAATTATTAGACCAACAATTTGAGCGGATTACAACGTCGAAATCAACTACGTGGAAAACGCTACTAAAATTGACCGCACTTTTGTTTCTAGGTGCGATAATTGCTCAATCTATCCAATGGTTATGGGATAGTTATCAATCTCAACAATGGATATCTTTTTCTTTTGCATTAGTTAGTTTTAGTGTTGTGTTATTTGGAACCTTCTCCATAATTAATGAATGGCGGCGTTTATTAAAATTGAAAAGACGTGCTGAATTACAACAGCGCAGCCGTCAATTTAAAGATGAGAAAAGTAGGATTTCAAGCCAAGAACAAAGCGCGTTTCAGAATATGGTGATGGCGAATGAACAATCTCCTGAACAAGCGATTCAATTTTGTTTAGATATCGTAAAAAACCTGAATCTTGATCCTCAAAATCCACATGTACAGATTTGGCAAAATCGACTGAATGAAAGTTATTCAGCACAAGAAATTAGTCTCTTATTTAGCCGCAGCGTATTGGCACCATTAGATGTACAAGCAAAAAAACTCATCACTAAAAGCGCAACAGAGTCAGCCTTAATTGTCGCTATTAGCCCCTTAGCTATTGTTGATATGTTTTTTCTCGGCTGGCGCAATATTCGTTTAATTAACCAAATTGCTGAGCTATATGGTATTGAATTAGGTTATTTTACTCGACTTAAGTTATTACGAATGATCTTACTAAATATGGCATTTGCCGGTGCAACCGAATTTATTCAAGATATGGGAATGGATTGGCTTTCACAGGATTTAACCGCTAAATTATCTGCACGTGCAGCACAGGGGATCGGTGTTGGGTTATTAACTGCTCGTTTGGGATTAAAAACAATGGAGTTTTGTCGCCCAATTACTTTTGAAGAAACAAATAAACCTCGTTTAAGTCATATACGAACCGAATTATTAACCGCTATCAAAGCCCGAATTTTGGGAGAAACGACAAGTAAAATAAAGAAAAGTTTGTCGTAGAAAGTATTCTATTGTATGGAAATTGAATAAAAACAGAATAAGGGCGCTACGTTTGGCGCTCCTAATATTATGAATAATCTGGGAATTAGAATAAAAAAATAGCGTAGCGCTATACTTGTGAAGTATCAGCTTTTTCATCAATACTTTCTTTGTCAAGAATTATTTTTTTGTAAAGGAATGTCAATAATGATTGTTTTGTAAAGAGACGACATTAACCGTCGTAAATCTTGAAAAAACTGACCGCACTTTGCCTCTCTTTTTATGTGGAAATACCACTCAGCAGTACTTAATAACGAATGTTTTACTAATAGTGATTAAAAGCACTGTTAGCGGGCATCTATGTAGTTTTTACATTAATTAGAAACAATTTTTTTATTGGAAATTATAGCAATAGAGATGGTTTTAATTCTATTTGGTTATATTGTGATATGCGGATACAAGCTTGAATTTTGTAGCTTGTGAAATAAATAGAATAAGAATTGTTATCAGGTTATGCTACATCTTTTTGTAAATAATCTTTACTTTTAAATAGCTTTTTATAGTGCTTTTATGTTGGTAACTTATTGATTTTTTTTTTTTTTTTTTT
>MLAA01000015.1 GCA_001998905.1 Rodentibacter caecimuris
GGCTTAAAAGTCTGCCTTTCATTTTTAAGAATAACAACA
The DNA here is from genome assembly GCA_001998905.1 of Rodentibacter caecimuris. Classification (GTDB taxonomy): domain Bacteria; phylum Pseudomonadota; class Gammaproteobacteria; order Enterobacterales; family Pasteurellaceae; genus Rodentibacter_A; species Rodentibacter_A heylii_A. Next base: position 40 of record MLAA01000015.1, read on the forward strand.
AATACAAAGTATATTGTAGAAAAATAAAGAACTCATTTAATCCGGAAGAATTTTTGAATATCGTACAGGTGGAGATGTCGGACCGGCATTGGGGCCGGCTAAACTAGCTCAACTCGCGTTATATCCGAAGGAAAATATCGCAAATTTTTGTCAACCCCTACCTCTTGAGGCCATATATCGACCTGATCTGACTCGCTTTATACAATTCCAGGAAAAACGAGAAAAATTTACCGAGCTTTATCGTCGTTTAAAAGATATGAGATAAATTTGTTAATGAATATGAATAGGAATCATCAATTAACCAAATAATTTTCATCCAATAGAGAGGTTTAATCTTATATCTTCGTATGTAATAATGCTCATTATTTCAAATGCTTATCAGGTGCTAACCGATGAAATACAACATCATTACTACAATACTTTTTACCTTTCCAATCTTTGCTGTAGCACAACCAGTTGAATATCCTGCAGAAAATAACAAACTTGAAGCTATTACAGTATACTCAGCATATGCTACGCCAGTAAATCAGGATAAAACGGCTTCATCGGTAACAGTTGTAACCGAAAAAGAGTTTACTGCTCGTAATGCCACTTATGTTAGCGATGTGTTGAAAAGCCTGCCGGGAGTGGCATTAAGTTCATCAGGAGGACGTGGCACATTAACTAATTTATATTTACGTGGCGCAGATGCCAATCACACCGCAGTAGTTATAGACGGAGTAAAAATCAATCCTGTTACCGGTTACGGCTTTGATTTCGGTGGACTAAGCTTAAGTAATATTGATCGTATTGAAGTACTACGAGGCGAGCAATCCGCACTATGGGGCAGCGATGCTATGGGAGGCGTTATTTATATTACAACCAAAAACGGACTTTATAAAGATAAACTCTTTAACATCGATTTTGATTTTGGCACAGGTTCACACGGTACTTATGATGCTTCTACCACACTTTCTGGCTATAAAAACGGTTTTTATTATGCCATAAACGGAAATACTCATCGCACTAAAGGAATCTCGGCTTTAAGCTCACATCAGTTTTCCTATAAAACAGAAAATGGTTCGACAATAAATACTGGTGGCGCTGTAGAAAAAGATAAATTCCATCGTGATGTCGCATCCCTGCGTATCGGCTATGACAATAGTGATAAAGGAATTGAATTATTAGTCTCTCACTCCTCACAATCTGTACGTTTTGATGAAACTTATTTACGATCTGAAACATTATATGATGATTACACCCGTACTCGTGATACTTTATTTAAATTAAGCGGCTATCTGGGTAATGATAAAGAATGGTTTACACATAAGATAAACGTGAGCCATATTAAAACCAATAGCAATACTTTTTCTACTACTCATCTCTATGATAAGAATTACAACATTATCAATACCGTGCCTTCTATCAGCCGCTATGATGCGAAAAAACTCAATGCTAATTATCAACTTGATATTAATTTTGATCGGGACGGCGCAATTACTCAGGGGATTAGCCTACTTAGCGAATATCAACATTCAAGCTATAACGCTAACAATTATCCAAATACGAAACACCTTAGCGAAAAAAGCCTTGCTATCGAATACCGCTTATTCAGTGAAAATGATCATAGTCTGAGTCTAAGCGGGCGTTATACGGATAATAGCCAATATAAGAATGCGTTTACTGGACGAATTTCCGGAGCTTATCGAATCACTCCGAACATTAAAGTCCATACAGGCATAGGCAGTGCCGTACAAAACCCAACAATGACTGAGTATTATGGTTGGAATGGAACCTTTATCGCCAATCCCGATCTTAAGCCGGAAAAAAGTCGCGGTGGTGATATCGGGTTATTAATTGAAAGTACAAATAAACATCATCGTTTGGATATAACCTATTTCGGTAGATATGTGAAAGATTTAATCGGAAGCGAAAGACAAAATGGTGTTTATCGTGCAATAAATATCATCGGTTCAAGTAAAATTCGTGGCGTTGAAGTAGGCTATTCAGCTACGTTACGCCAAAATTTAACCTATTACGCAAACTATACTTATACTCAAGCAAAAAACGGAAACGGTGTAGAATTGGCTCGTCGTCCAAAACATACTGCAAATACCGGCGTAGCATATCAAATTACTGAACGATTCGGTTCAAACCTAAACTTAGCGTATGTCGGTAAACGAATTGACACTTATCCGTCACGTACCAAATTGCCATCTTACACTTTAGTGAATTTTGGAATGAATTATCAGATTGCACCTAACCTAAATGTTTATGCCAATCTCAATAATTTATTCGACAAAAAATACGAAAATATTCTTGGATATGGACAAGATGGGCGTAATTTTTACATTGGATTAAAAGGAAGTTTTTAATCGATAAAAATAACAAGATAATTAAAATTGAGGCGAATTTACAATTTGTCTCAATTTAATCTTTACTTTTGGAACCTCAGATAACTACGAAACAACATTAACTTTTAACCTAAATCCTACCTATAATACTATTTAGGTGTTGCATACCATTTTGTGAAATACATCACATTCTATTTTTTTCTTTCAGTATATACTGCCAATTAGATTTCATAAAATTCGAAAGGAGAGAATATGAATCAAGAAATCAGTCTCAAAAAATTGATTGTAGGCACAATTTCTTTACTTTGTGCAATTGTCTTTTTTGGTGGATTTGCAAAAGATTGGTGGGGAGGAATTTTTGATTTCGGTAAATTAACTGGTGTTTTTCCTGCGTGGTTAAAAAACGATGCAGGAAGCGGTGCTAAAGGTGGATTTATTTTTGCTTTGACCTTAGTCCCAAGCATCATGTTAGCCTTAGGATTTGTTGCTGTCTTTGAACACTTTGGCGCATTAGCAGCAGCCTCAAAATGGTTAAGCCCGATTTTAAAACCGATAATGGGAATTCCTGGCTCCTGCTCTATTTCTTTAATTGCGAGTACTCAAAGTACGGATGCTGGCAGTTCGACTGCAAAATTTTTGCGTAACGAAGGAAAAATCACTTATAAAGAACTATTAATCTTTGCCGCATTTCAATTTAGCGCAGGAGCATTTCTAACTAATTTTCTCGCTTCCTTTGCACCATTATTCTTGATTAATGATCAATCCGGAGCGGTCGCACCCGTTTCTATAGCCCTTTGTCTAGGAATTATTTTTCTATTCAAAATTTTAGGTGCAAACTTAATGCGTTTGTATGTGAATAAATTTGTGAAAGATAGTGAGGAGGAAGTATGAGCGAACAAAAAAAATTAATCACGGATATTTTTGTAGAAGGCGCCAAGAAGGGCTGGAATATTGCTGTGAGCAGTACAATTCCAAACGTCTTAATGGCCTTTGTCATTATTTATATTCTTAATGCTTCCGGATTATTAAAACTGCTCGGGCAATATATTGGCTTTATTATGACACCTTTGGGACTACCAGGTGAATCTATTGCAGTATTTTTAGCCGCGTTTTTAAGTTGGGGTGGTGCGGCAGGTGTATTAGTTGCTTTAGTAAAAGTCGGAACATTACAAGCGGCACATATTGCGATTTTAATTCCGGGAATGGCGCTAGTAGGTTCCACCGTGCAGTACATGGGGCGAGTATTAGGCGTATTAGGCGTATTAGGCGTACCGGGAAAACATTATTTAGTATTATTTGGTATTTGTATTATTAATGCTTATTTAGCAATGCTATTAATGAGGTTTATTATTTAGAAAAATCTTTCATGAAGAAAAAATTTAATATTTTTATCAAGCATATAACAATGAAATTCTCAATAACTAGTAGGGTGATTACACAACTAACTGAGCCTCTTGAATAATTTTATTAAAAGTATGGGCGCCATATTGGCGCCGACTATCTATGTGATCCAAGTACTGGGCAATCCCCTCTTCCCTCTAACTTTTTATTTATACTATTTATGAAATCCGCCCATTATCAATGTGAACAACATGATCGCAAATAGCCATTGTAGAGGCCCTATGGCTGACTAAAATAATAAGTTTTTCGTGTTTTACATTAAACAAAGACTGCAAAATAATAGCCTCATTCAGGCTATCTAAATTGCTAGTCGGTTCATCAAGTAAAATAATCGGTGCATTATGCAAAAAGGCACGAGCAATACCGATTCGTTGCTTTTCTCCGTCAGAAAGATTTCCACCCAATTCCGTCATGACGGTATCATAACCTTCTGGTAAACTCATAATAAAGTCATGAACGGCTGCTTTTTTTGCTGCCTCTATAACTTGCTCCCTTGTAGCGGAACGGTTTGCCAACAAGATATTTTGATAAATGCTTTCGTTAAAAATATAGGTTTGTTGAGTAATATAAGCAATATTTTGACGTAGATTCTGAGTATTAATTTGCGTTAAATTTTGTTCGTTAATTATAATCGCACCTTGTTGCGGATCATAAAAACGCATTATCAGTTTCAATAAGGTACTTTTTCCACTACCACTGCGACCATGAATACCAAAAATCTCCCCCTTTTGTAATTCAAGATTAATGTTAGTCAAAATTTTTTCATCAGCATAAGCAAAGCTTAAATTTTTTACTTTGATTTTTTGAATTTCCGTTAAATTTACACCGGTAGTTACATCTTTTAATGTTGGTTTTTCTGCAAGTAATGCCAAAACTCGTTCGCCAGAAGCCAAGGTTTGTAACAAATTATTAGATAAATTACTTAATGTGATAACCGGTCCATAACTTGACATTAATAAAATAACGCCAATTAACAAACCGCTAAATTTAATTTGTTCATAAGCAAATAAAATCAAACCAATAAATAAGATCAATATATTAAAAAAGGAAACAGCGATCTCGCTATAACTACGGACTTTTCCCTCTTGAGCTTTAATCCGTAAAAATGCTTGATCAATTTTTTCACTGCGCTGATGAATTTCTTCCGAGCGTTGCCGTTCATTATTAAAGAGCTGAATTTCTTTCATTCCTCGTACACTATCTAAAAAGTAATCGTTCATTTCTCCGACTAATTCTCGATATTTTCTACCATCTTCTCGAGCAGAACGTGCGGTTAGAATAGGAAGTAATACGCCAATCGTCAGAAAAGCGAGTAATGCAATGATCACAAACCAAAACGAGATATGCCCAAATACAAATAGTAAAATCCCAGAAGTTAATACCGCAATAAGAATCGGGGCGATCGTATGGGCGTAAAAAACTTCAAGTAATTCAATATCATTGGTTACTAATGCTAATAATTGTCCGGTTTGTTTGGTTTGTAATTTAACAAATGCCAACTTACGCAAGGCCGTAAATATTTTATCTCTTAATAATGCCAATAATTTGAAAGCAATATAATGCCCAGACATTTGCTCTAAATACCGCAAAATGCCACGAGCTACCGCTAATCCAATAAGTGCGGTCAAAATTTGCGATAAATTTAAATGCGTGGGGAAATGGAGTAAATGAAGTAGTCCCATTGCTCCCAGTACCATAATAAAAATCGCAGTCAAAAAGCCGAGAGTCCCCATAATGACGGTAAACCCCATAATATGGGTAAGAGGCGCAACCAATTTCAATAGTTGCCACATAACAACAAAACCATTCTTATGCATTATTTACTTCCTTTCTAATATTTTCTAACGCTTGCTGGCGATTAAACATTTTCTGATAAATACCGCTTTGCGCCATTAGTTGTGTGTGGTTACCTTGCTCCACAAGCTTTCCTTGTTGCAAGACATAAATATGATCTGCCGCTATTGCATTGGCTAATCGATGTGAAACCATAATGATAGTTTTTTGCACTTTGAGTTTGTGGATAAATCTTAAAATGATTTCCTCGCTTTCCACATCGATATTACTGGTCGCCTCATCAAAAATGTATAAGTCCGCATTATGTAATAGGGCTCTGGCAAGGGCAAGGCGCTGTATTTGTCCCCCCGATAAATTGGCAGCCCGACTAAGTAGGGGCATATCTAAGCCACCGTTATTTCGTACAAAATCAGCGAGATTTACTTGTTCAAGGCATTCGTAAATTTGTGAATCAGTAGCATTTACATCTGCCATCAACATATTTTCTCGTACACTACCTTTGAAAATATAGCTACTGTGCCCAACTAAGGATATATAACGGTTAAGGGAATGACGAGTTAGGTTTTCTTGAGCTTGCCCATTAAATAAAATTTGCCCTTGTTGAGGCTGATAAAATCCCATTAATAAAGAAACTAATGTGGATTTCCCACAACCACTCTCACCGACAAATACTGTTAATTTATGAGGCTCAATGGTTAAATTTAGTCCTTCAAAAACAGATTTTTCTTTATTGTAGGCAAAATGCAAATTCTGAATATCCACACAGAGTCGATCTTCTAGGCTAAAATCGACCGCACTTTTCGTTTGTTCAATAGGAGTATCTAATAGACTAAATATTTTATCAGAGGCTGCTTTGCCGTTCATTGCTACATGAAAAAATGAGCCCAATAAGCGCAGAGGAATAAAAAATTCTGAGGAGAGTAAAATAAATAAAATTACTGCCAGTACCGTCAAATTACCCGCATTAAATTGTAAGAGCGCGGTTAAAATACCGACGGCCGCACCACCGTATGCTAATAAATCCATAATGGAAACAGAATTTAGCTGCATTGTCAGTACTTTCATTGTAACCGTACGGAATTTTTCTGCCTCAATATCCATTTGTTTCGCTTTGTAAGCATCATCTTGATAAACTTTTAAGGTAATCAATCCTTGTAAATTATCGAGAAAGCTACTTCCTAAACCGACATAAATCGCCCAATATTTTGCTAATAAGCGCTTTGCAATTTTATTAACTGCAATAATGGACAATGGAATTAAAGGCACACAAAGCAATAAAATTAATGAGGCGGGGATATTAAAAAACATCAAAAAAATAAATAGCGTTATCGGTGCAAGTAAGCTGTAAAATAATTGTGGTAAATAACGCCCAAAATAGATTTCAAGTTGCTCAACACCTTCTGATGCAACTTGAATAATAGAAGATGTGGATTGGCGATTCACTTGATTAAGCGGCATCGAAGATAATTTTTGATAAATTAAGCTTCGTAGTTGATGCTTTACGCGGGTACTGGCTCTATAAGATGCTTTTACCGCCATGTTTGCCGCAAATGCTCTAGTAATGAGAGCTATTAATAAAATAATGAAAAAAATAACCGCACTTGATGCATTCAGGCTGTGATCAAAGGCACTTTGTAAACTGAATGCAAAAACCAACGAGCTAACAATGGCAGCAATTAATCCTATCCAATTCCATAATACATTAATAGCAATCCATTTTTTGCTTTCATTCACCGTATTAATGAGCCTTTTATCTATCATCATAAAATAACATCTCCTTATTTCTATTAATGCTTAAAAACGAATTTCGACTGAGGCGGAATAGTTTCTTCCCGGCGCATAAAAACGCTCGAGACCTTGTCCTTTATCCCAATCTACCGTGTTTACTGTGGAACGGCGGTTTAATCCGCGTAAGCTATCCCAAGTGTGATATTTACGATTGAATAAATTATAAATGCCAGCACGTAATGTCATATTGGAAGTAGGTTTGTAGTAGCCAAATAAATCAAAAACAAAAGCCTTATTATTTAACCAACGGTATGTCTCAGTCTTGAGATAACTTTCCGTTTTTTTACAAACTTGACTACCAGACCAATAATCAAACCCTGACTCAACACATCTTTCTGCCATTTCTGAAACCTGAGCATCCTTTGGTTTTTTACCTCCTAAATAAGTCAAACGAGAAAATATTCCCCATACGCCATTTGGATCTTCATAATCTAGCCCAAGAATAAATTTAAGTGGTTGAATAGATAACAAGCTATCGGAAGTGGAAAGCTTGCCCTTACTATAACCTAATGCGCCTTGTAATTTTAATCCGTTTGGTAGCGCTGAAAACAGTTGGTGTAAATCTAAATTACCTTTAAACTCAATACCCTTAATTTTAGCGCTATCTAAATTCACCATTTGTTGGTAATAATCTTCCTGTTTATCGGTGCAACCGGTATAGTACTTGGCATACCAATCACAATTTGGGTTTGTACGAGTAATAAGCGTTTCTTGCTCAAATAGAAAATGGCGATAGCGAGTTTCGTATAGATTAATATCCAATTCACCATATTTTCCCTTTCCTTGTAAAAAAATATGATGGTTTTGGCTTTTTTCTGAGGTTAGGTCTGGATTTGCCGCCCAGTTCCCATAAGGACTCTCAAAAGTAAAAAACATTTCTGAGGCAGTAGGTACACGATAACCGGTGCTGAATTGATAACCCAGTTTCCAAGTATCGTTCAGTTGTGCTTCTAACGCGGTAAGCCCACTCCAATTGTTGAAAACTTTGCCATTCATATCCACTTCACTGCACAATCTTCCGAAGCCAGAACTTTTACCACAAGGGATATTGGGATCAATATGTTGAGGCTTTACTTTTTCATAATGATAGCCTACGCCAACCCTAGCAGAAAAAATATCATTAAAAATAAGGTGATCTTGTAAACTCACCATATATTGTTCGGCTTTTATCGGATATTGAATTGTGTATATTTCCCGCATATTCAGGCTACCATCTGGATTTAAAATATCATCCTGATTAATATTTTTGAATTCTCTTCTCGATAAAGAGGTTTTAAATTTAAGCTGATGTTCTGTATTCCAAAATGTGAGTGGCTGACTATCTAAACTTAATGAAACACGATAAAAATCGGTTTTAAGATTTCGATTATCTCGGTGCTGCAGGTAACTTTTTTGATAAATAAATCCATCGTTATAATTTCCACCGACTCGTTCAAAAGAGCCTTTATAATTTACAGCACCATTTTCTGTTTTTTGATAATCAAAGTCTGTACGAACTAAAGAAATTAAGTTTGATTGAGGGGCCCATTCGTAGAAAACGTTGAGATTAAGCCGTTTCTGCCGATCATCGGCTTCACGCCAATAAGTCATTAAAGAGTAAGATTTTTCATCTGTATAATTGCTATTTTTTTGCCCATTTAAGGAGATACCTAAACGATGACCCGGAATGAAATTCCAACCAAGTTTTGCTAAAAAACTATGATTTATATGATTTGACGGATCGGGATGGATACGTGCCGCACCAATTTCCGCCCGCCTCGCAACATCCCTCGGCGTATCGTATTTCCCGTTACTCTGTAGAACAATATCGCCACCGGCACTTTGGGTTTCATGCCCCCGACGTTGGGAATAAATTAATATGGCATCAATATTTTCTCCAATATAGCCGAATCCAAGAGAATTTATCCATTGTTGATTTTTGCTTGTATAGCCGGAACGTAAAAAACCACCAAAAGTATTCCCTGCTTTCACAATATCTATTGCTTCCAAAGTATGGTAATTCACATTACCACCGAGGGAACCACTACCGAAAGATAAGGAATCAGATCCTCGTACAATTTCAATATTGCGGATTAATTCTGGATCTACGCTTAATCTGGAATTGTTAAAATTACCATATCTAGAGTACAAAGAGTTTTCTTCTGAATCGGGTAAAGATACACCATCAATACTAATACCTACCCTATTGCCTTCCACACCTCGCATAGCAAACCCTTTTAAACGACGCCCATTATCGGAAATACCAACATCAGTTGAATAACGTACTAAATCGGCCGTATCTCTAATCAACTCATCCTGAATTGTTTTGACATTTTTTTTAATAATTGCCGGCGTTTTATGTACTTCGTTTTGTGTGGTTAATTCCGTATTAACATTAATAGTTTCTAATTCCATGGGAAGTGCGGTCGAATTTTCAGCAATTTTTTCTGATAAAACAGAATTGCTATATGCCGTAAGAATCAATACAATCGGCGTATATTTCAACGTTTTTGGATGCTTTTTGAACATAAGTGGCTGCCTTAGATAATTGATAATAATGTGAGAACTGTTATCAATTATAAAGTAACCTTATTATTATGCCAATGAGAATTATTCCTATCCTATCATTGATTAATGCTTATAAAAAAGCCCGCTAATTAGCGGGCGCACATTTAATAATTACGTTAGATGTCTAAATTTGCTCTTAGCGCATTCATTTCGATAAATTCACGACGAGGCTCAACCTCATCTCCCATGAGAGTCGTGAATAATTGATCAGCAGCTACCGCATCTTTAATAGATACTTTTAGCATTCGGCGAACATTAGGATCCATTGTTGTTTCCCATAATTGCTCCGCATTCATTTCTCCAAGTCCTTTGTAGCGTTGGATTTCCAACCCACGTTTAGATTCTTTCGTTAACCATTCTACGGCTTGACCAAAAGAACTAATCGGCTGTTTTCGTTCTCCACGAAGAATATAAGCACTTTCCTCTAATAGACCGTCCAACTGTTTTTGTAAGGCTGTAATACGTTTGTATTCATTACCACTGACAAAGTCAAAATTGAGGAAATAATCCGTATCGATACCGTGTTTGCGTACACTGATGATACTTTCATATAGATTACGTTCCGCGTTAAATACCGTACGATAAGTATAATGGTTAGCATCTGTATCTCGCTCATTAAGCAAACCAACAAAAGATTCGCTCCAATTTTTGACCGCACTTTCATCACGCATTAAATCTGTAGTTAATGGATTTTGATAAATTAATCCTTGTAATAGTGGCTCTGGATAATGACGACTTAAACGAATAATCAATTTTTGTACACCATTATATTCAGCTACCAAATTCTCAAAAGCCAGCGCGTTCATTGGAGGCGAATTCTCACTCACATATAATGCCGCACCATCTAGCGCCAGCGTCAATTCATATTGAACCATTTCATCATTATCTTTGATATAACGTTCTTGTTTGCCTTTTTTCACTTTATAAAGTGGTGGCTGCGCAATATAAATATGACCTCGCTCAATAAGCTCAGGCATTTGACGATAGAAAAATGTGAGTAACAGCGTTCTGATATGTGCACCATCAACATCCGCATCAGTCATAATAATAATACTATGATAGCGCAACTTGTCGGGATTATACTCATCCCGTCCTATACCGCAGCCAAGAGCAGTAATTAACGTACCGACTTCTTGCGAAGAGAGCATTTTATCAAAACGGGCTTTTTCAACATTAAGAATTTTCCCTTTTAACGGTAAGATCGCTTGAGTTTTACGATCCCGCCCGGATTTTGCTGAACCACCAGCAGAATCACCCTCCACCAAATAAAGCTCGGAAAGCGCGGGATCTTTTTCTTGGCAATCGGCAAGTTTACCCGGTAACCCGGCAATATCTAATGCCCCTTTACGTTTTGTCATTTCGCGAGCTTTTCTCGCAGCTTCACGAGCACGGGCAGCTGTAATGATTTGATTAGCAATGATCTTAGCATCTGCTGGGTTTTCTAACAAATACTCCTGCATTTTTTCATTCATTGCCGATTCAACCGCACTTTTTACTTCTGAAGAGACTAATTTATCTTTTGTCTGAGAAGAGAATTTCGGATCCGGAACTTTGACGGAAATTACCGCCACTAAACCTTCACGGGCGTCATCACCAGAGGTCGCAACTTTTTCTTTTTTCAACAACCCTTCGGATTCCATATATTGATTTAAACTGCGAGTCAATGCGCCACGGAAGCCAGCTAAATGCGTTCCTCCGTCCCGTTGTGGGATATTATTGGTAAAACAGTAGACATTTTCATTCACACCATCATTCCACTGTAATGCAACTTCTACCCCGATATTGTCCTTTTCCGTTGAGAAATAAAAAGCTTTCGGATGAATCGGGTTTTTATTTTTATTCAAATATTCTACAAATGCCTGAATTCCGCCTTCATAATGGAAGTGATCCTGCTTGTCATGACGTTTGTCAATCAGTTTTATGGAGACACCAGAATTTAGAAATGAAAGCTCGCGTAAACGTTTTGCTAAAATCGTGTAATCAAATTCGGTAATTGCAAAAATTTCAGGACTTGGCCAAAAACGAACGGTTGTACCTGTATGTTCTGTTTCACCAATTACGGACAAGGGAGATTTCGGTTCGCCGAGATGATAAATTTGTTCGTGAACATGCCCTTGTCGGCGAATCGTTAGTTGTAGCTTGGTGGAAAGCGCATTAACGACGGAAACACCAACACCGTGTAAACCGCCAGAAACTTTGTAAGAGTTGTCGTCAAATTTACCACCTGCGTGGAGTACTGTCATAATCACTTCTGCAGCAGATACCCCTTCTTCAGGGTGAAGATCTACCGGAATTCCTCGACCATCATCTTGTACAGAAACGGAGTTATCATCGTGAATGGTTACGATAATATCGTTACAATAACCGGCTAGTGCTTCGTCGATAGCATTATCCACCACCTCAAACACCATATGGTGCAATCCTGTGCCATCATCTGTATCGCCGATATACATACCGGGGCGTTTACGCACGGCATCAAGTCCTTTTAAAACTTTAATGCTCGATGCGCCGTAAGAAGTTTCCGTAACCGAATTTTCAGACATAATGATTCTCTATTTTGTGGTTCTAAAATTGCGGCAGATTATAGCAAAAAACGGCAGGGTTGGCGAACAACAAAAGTGCGGTCAAATTACAGCATATTTTCTCAATCAGAATAATATCGGGAACATCGCTATTTTCGACCGCACTTTATTTTAAAGTGTATTTAATCGTTACGTTACACTCGGAACTTAGATATTAAAGATATCGTAAAGCTCACGATCTTTTCTATCTAAATAATGGGTGGAATGAATCCGCCGAATTGTACGAGACTTACCTCGAATTAATAAGGTTTCAGTCGTGGCAAGGTTGCCCTTTTGAGAAATTCCTTTCAGTAGATCGCCATTTGTAATGCCTGTTGCGGTGAAGACTAAATTATCGTCTCGCACTAAATCTTCTAATTTTAAGACTTCATTTACTTTAACGCCTACCTCTTCACAGCGACGAATTTCTTCTGCAGCAATTTGCCGATTTTCTGGCGTATCGCTTTTTACTTGATTACGTGGGATTAAACGAGCCTGCATATCGCCACCAAGTGCTCTGATTGCCGCTGCCGCAGCAACCCCTTCAGGTGCTCCCCCAATACCGTATAGCATATCCACTTCTCCTTCTGGTAAACAGCATAATACCGAACCGGCTACATCCCCATCAGGAATCGCCATTACTCTAACACCAAGCTCGTGCATTTTAGCAATAATTTCAGTATGACGCGGTTTTGCCAGTACAACAACATTGAGATCAGAAAGGGATTTACCTAATTTAGAGGCAACACGGCGAAGATTTTGCTCAATTGGTAATGTTAAATCAATCATTCCCTTCACTTCAGGGCCGACAACTAATTTTTCCATATACATATCGGGTGCTTTTAAAAAGGTACGTTTACCTCCGGCGGCAAGAACAGAAATTGCATTATTTTGTCCCATTGCCGTCATTCGGGTACCGTCAATCGGATCAACAGCAATTGAGACTAATTCACCGGTACGAGAACCTAATCTTTCACCGATATATAACATTGGTGCTTGGTCAATTTCCCCTTCACCGATAACAACTTCGGCATCCATATGAATTAAGTTCAGCATATAGCGCATTGCTTTAACCGCCGCCTGATCAGCTGCTTGCTTATCACCTCGTCCTAACCAAGTATAAGCGGCTAATGCAGCAACTTCGGTTACTCTTGAAAATTCAATTGCCAATGCTCGATTCATTTTTTATCTCCAGTGTAAACATTCGGCCTATTTTAGCATTGAGCAAACGATTACATAACAAAAAAATTGAGATTTTTGATTCTAGGCTTTCAAAACAAAGATTTACTGGGTAGAATAGGATTGTTTCGGACTATTTTTAGAGGAAATCACAATGTCGTTAGAAATCTTAGATCAACTTGAAGAAAAAATTAAACAAGCAGTTGAAACGATTCAATTACTCCAATTAGAAGTTGAGGAGTTGAAAGAACAAAACAATCAATCTCAACAAACGGTCAGCGCATTACAAAGCGAAAATGAGCAACTTAAAAATGAACAACGTAATTGGCAAGAACATATTCGTTCTTTACTAGGTAAATTTGATAACGTTTAATTTTTTACTTTAAAGGGCTTAGTATTACTAAGCCTTTATTTTTTGCATTTATATGTCCCCAAAAACTAAAAGCCTCGATAAAGTAAAGAAATACAACATTGATGTCTTAATTTAGAAATACAAATATCACCTACATCAAGTTGTTTACTTTTCTTACCAGCCAAACCAGCATTTTATAGAGTAAACGGACAAAATAAAACTAGGGTGGCGTAATGGCAACACTAGTTTTTCAAGAAACCATACCAGTTAATTAAATTTGACTAACCGATAATTTGTTTTAAGAAATCAAATAATTGTGCTTTCTCTATCATTGTCTTTTCACCGGTTCGACGATTTTTATATTCAATTTCTCCATTTGCTAAATTCTTCTCACCAATCACTAACATATGAGGCACACCGATTAGTTCCATATCGGCAAACATCACTCCCGGACGCTCTTTTCGATCGTCAAAAATGACTTCTATGCCTTGCTGCATCAATGTTTGGTACAGTTCTTCCGCATATTGACGTACGCTTTCAGATTTATACATATTCATTGGTACAATAGCAAGAGTAAAAGGGGCAATGGCATCACAAGGCCAAACAATTCCTCGCTCATCATAATGCTGCTCAATCGCTGCTGCAACCACACGAGTAACCCCTATTCCGTAGCACCCCATTGTTACTACCATTGGTTTGCCGTCCTCTCCTTGAACTGTGGCATTCAAGGCTTCGGAATATTTTTTGCCTAATTGGAAAATATGCCCTACTTCAATACCTCGTTTAATCAGTAAGGTTCCCTTACCGTCTGGACTCGGATCGCCCTCAACCACATTGCGCAAATCCGCTACCGTCGGCAATGGTGTATCTCTTTCCCAGTTGATATTGAAATAATGTTTACCGTCAATATTAGCACCAGCGCTAAAATCACTCATTAAGGCAACGCTACGATCAATAATTACTGGAATCGATAAATTAACCGGCCCTAATGATCCAACACTTGCACCGATTTTTTCTTGAATTATCGCCTCATCAGCAAATTCAAGTGGAGAAGCAACCGCATTTTGCTTCTCTGCTTTGACTTCGTTAAGTTCGTGATCACCACGAATAACTAAAGCAACCAATGGATTTTCTTCTGTTGCTCCCTTTACAATTAATGTTTTGACTGTTTTTTCAATCGGCAACCCAAATTGTTCCACCAATTCGTTAATGGTTTTGGCATTCGGCGTATCCACTAATTCCATTGTTTTGCTTGGTACTGCACGCTCTCCTATCGCCACCGCCTCAGCTAATTCAATATTAGCAGCATAATCGGATTCCGTTGAGAAAATCACATCATCTTCACCACTATTCGCTAAAACTTGAAATTCATGAGACGCACTACCGCCGATAGAACCTGTATCAGCTTGTACCGCACGAAAATCTAGCCCCAAACGAGTAAAAATATTGCTATAAGTTTGGTACATAATGTCATAGGTTTCTTGCAAACTCTGTTGCGTCGTATGAAAAGAGTAAGCGTCTTTCATTAAAAACTCACGACCTCGCATAACACCGAAACGCGGGCGAACTTCATCACGGAACTTCGTTTGAATTTGATATAAATTCAACGGTAGCTGGCGATAAGAACTAATCTCACGACGAACCAGATCAGTAATCACTTCTTCGTGAGTCGGACCTAATACGAAATCTCGGTTCCCGCGATCGGAAAAACGCAATAACTCGGGCCCATATTGTTCCCAGCGTCCTGACTCTTGCCATAGTTCAGCTGGCTGAACAATCGGCATTTCAACTTCGACCGCGCCACTTTTATTCATTTCTTCGCGGATAATATTTTCAACTTTTTTCAATACTCGTAAACCGGTTGGTAACCAGTTGTATAAGCCTGAGGCTAAAGGACGAATCATTCCCGCTCGTAACATTAATTGATGACTGACTACTACCGCTTCCGCCGGTGTCTCTTTTAAAGTAGATAATAAATATTGACTTGTACGCATAGATTTTCCTAATAATCAAAAACGGTCGCTAGTGTAGCAAAAATTATTTGCCAGATGAATGCCGATATTCTGGCTATAAAACATTGTAAAAAACCGACCGCACTTTTTCCGATATTCGATATCGTCAATAAAAAAATGCGGCATGCGCCGCATTTATAAATTTATCGAACTAATTAGTTCTTAGCAACCGCTGCAGCTTTCACAATAGCAGCAAAAGCAGGTGCTTTTAATGAGGCTCCGCCAACCAATGCACCATCGATATCGGGTTGAGTGAATAATTCCGCTGCATTAGCATCATTTACCGAACCTCCATACTGAATAATGACTTGGTCGGCAACCAATTGAGATTTCGCTGCAATATGCGCACGAATAAAAGCGTGTACAGCTTGTGCCTGAGCCGGCGTCGCAGACTTGCCGGTACCGATTGCCCAAATTGGTTCATAAGCGATAACAGCACCGTTAAAAGCTTCTACACCTAGAACATTGATAACCGCATCAATTTGACGAGCACAAACTTCTTCGGTTTTTCCCGCTTCGTTTTCAGCTTCGGATTCTCCAATACATAATACTGGCACAAGACCCGCTTCTTTTAAGGCTGCAAATTTTTTGGCAATAAACTCATCACTTTCTTTGTGGTAAGTACGACGTTCTGAATGTCCGATAATAATATATTTTGCGCCAAAATCTTTTAGCATTGCAGTAGAAATATCACCAGTAAACGCACCTTGAACATTAACGTCCACATTTTGCGCCCCTAAGGCAATTTGACTGCCAACAAGCGCCTTCTCAGCTTCGGCCAAATACATCACTGGTGGTGCGATAGCCACATCACAACCAGATACGCCAGCCAATTCTGCATTTAATCCGGCAATTAATTCTTGTGTAAAAGCTTTACTGCCGTTTAATTTCCAGTTACCCATTACTAAAGGACGACGTGCCATATTTGATTCTCCATCATAGGTTAATATTAAAAATATACCTTGGTACTATACCAAATTTTTATTATTATTTTTTGTTCAAAATCATTTTTTGAAAAATTTTTTATGAAAGGATGATTATTTTGTCGTAAAAAGCTACAATCCACTGTACGGAAATGACAAAAAATAACCGATTTCGAACCGATGAAAATTTTTAAAGCCGAGCTCTGGAACATTGAAACGCTATTATCACTATTTGAAGAATACCGTTTAAGCCATGGAATGCAGGAAAACCCGACACGCTCAATGGCGTTTCTAAATAACCGTATCCGCTTTAATGAAAGCATGTTTTTCATTGCACTGAATTCAACAAACCAAGCCGTAGGTTTTATTCAATTATTCCCTCGCTTATCTTCGTTACAATTACAACGTTATTGGGAATTAACCGATATTTTCGTTCAACCTTCACCAAAACAAGCCGAAATCTACGCCTTGTTAGTAGAAAAAGCGAAAGAATTTGTACGCTATACTCAGTCTCCCCTATTGGTTGCAGAGCTTTCTCAAACACAAGGACAACTTTTAGAACAATCCGGCTTTCACTTAAACATAAAAAAAAGTTTGTTTGAATTAAGTTTATAATGCAGTCCTCTATCAAAAAATATCTTGCTTATTTACGGATTGAACGTCAAGTAAGCCCGCATACACAAAGTAATTACCAACGCCAATTAAATGCTGTCCTAGATATATTAAAACAGCAGGGAATCGGTCAATGGAGCCAAGTTACGCCGAGTGTAGTAAGATTTGTGTTAGTGCAAAGCAAAAAGTGTGGTCTAAAAGAGAATAGTTTATCGTTACGACTTTCCGCATTTCGCCGATTCCTCAATTATTTAGTATTACAAGGCGAATTAAATGCCAACCCGGCTCTTGCTATTTCCATACCAAAACGCAAGAAACACTTACCTAAAAACATTGATCACGAACAAGTACAACAACTGTTTGCCAATAATAGTAAAGAACCTATAGATATTCGTGATCGTGCAATGTTTGAGTTAATGTATAGTTCTGGTTTACGCCTTTCCGAATTACAAGGGCTTAACCTAAATAGTTTAAATTTACGCAGTCGAGAAGTACGAGTGATAGGGAAAGGAAATAAAGAGCGAATCTTACCTTTTGGGCGTTATGCCTCACAGGCATTACAACAATGGATAAATGTTAGATTATCCTTTAACCCGAAAGATGATGCACTTTTTGTCAGCCAATTAGGGAATCGGATTTCTCACCGTTCCATTCAAAAACGGCTAGAGAATTGGGGTCTTAAACAGGGCATAAGCGCACATTTGAACCCTCATAAACTACGCCATTCTTTTGCTACACATATGCTAGAAGCCAGTTCGGATTTGCGTGCAGTTCAAGAATTACTGGGACACAGTAATCTTGCGACAACTCAAATCTACACACATTTAAACTTTCAACATTTATCCAAAGTTTATGACCAAGCTCACCCACGAGCTAAACGAAAAAAATAAAAAAATCGTTTTCAAATTATCGCAACATCACTATAAAAATTAACATAATAATTTGTATTATAAAGATTTCCCCACTCCACTTATCAAGTACAATTACCTTAGACATACATGACTGATTACTTGATACATGAGTATTTATTTTGGACTAAGAACATTCTTCATAATAAAGATATTGTTTGATTAAAAACTATACTTTGCTTCTGAAATCCTCTATTATAAAAAGGTTTTTGTAAAATTTATGAACAACTGCAAATCAATTTCAGCTGTATACTGTATAAAGTCTAAACTAAACAGAAGGAACTCTAGCTATGAACAAAATTTTTAAAGTTATTTTTAACCATACCACACAAACTTGGGTGGCTGTATCTGAGCTAGCTAAAGGCTATGTAAAATCCTCATCCTCTTCTACTCAGAACGAGAATATATCCTCTCAAGACAGAATTACAAATGTATTAAAAACAACAACTATGGTAGCTGTAGCAACAATTGCAATTACGTTGCCGCCAACAGCTTCTGCTATTAGCGGGCGCCAAACTGAAATAAAATATCTCAACAAAGAAGGTACATCAATTGCAGGAGGAAATTCCAAAGGAGATAGAAATGCAATTGCTATTGGCTCTCAAGGAGATAATGCTGGTGAAAATGCGGCCAGTGCGTTTGCCCCAGGTGCAATTGCCATCGGTACTGGAGCTATGGCAGGCGTATCTGATGTTTTATCTAATACTACAGGTAGAACATCTATTGCTGTGGGATATGCGGCAAAAGCAACCGCCGACAATGCTGTCTCTATGGGTAACGGAGCAAATGCTAAAAGCGAATCTTCAGTTGCTATTGGAGACCGAGCTAATGTAACGAACGGTAAAGGCGCAGTTGCAATTTCCGCAAATGCAACTGCATCAGGCGAAGGCGCGACGGCTGTTGGTTTTGAAGCATGTGCTACTGCAGCAAGTGCTTCAGCATTTGGACGAGGCTCCATTGCAGATAAAGAAACAGCGACCGCACTAGGTTCATCTGCATTTGCAACTGGAATATCTTCCTTAGCAGCAGGACAAAGTGCAATGGCAAGTGGCAATATGTCTATTGCAGTGGGATCTACAGCTGTCGCTAGTGCAGAGAATACAACAGCAGTCGGATTCTTATCTAAAGCAAAATCGGAAGGTGCTACTGCATTTGGTACAAATTCATCTTCTGAATCAGGTGTTGCAGTAGGGGCTAACTCTGTTGCTGGTTCCGGGGTGGCAATTGGTCGAGGCGCATCTGCAAATAATGCTATACAGAATAAATCAGGTGTTGCTGTTGGTTATAATGCCACTTCTAATGGTGAATTAACTACTGCAATAGGTCATAATGCGAAAGCAACTTCAGGTGAAACGGTTGCCTTAGGTGCCGGGGCGCAAGCCGGCGCACAATGGCAAAATCATGGTGTTGCACTAGGTGCAAACGCTAAAGCCTTTAATGAAGGCTCAATAGCCTTAGGTTACTATTCGGAAACATCTCAAGCCACAACAGTAGAAAAACTTGATACGAAAAATGATGCAGGGAATAATATTCAGTCTGATGATTTTGCAGGTAAGTCAAAAGGCGGAGATTCTGGATATGGTGCAACAAAAGTGCTATCTATTGGTAATAGTTCAACAAAACGTCAAATTATTAATGTAGCCGCGGGGCGTGTTTCAGCAGTCTCCACAGATGCGATCAATGGTAGCCAACTTTACCAGGCAATGAAACATACTGGTTTTAACATACAGCAAAACGGCGCAACAAAATCCCGTATAAATAACGATGGCTTAGTTAATTTTACCAATGGTAGTTATAGTACGGCTGTTGTTACTGACGGTGATAATAGTGCAAGTGTTAAAATTGATGTTGTTACACAAAATATTTCCGTTGATGCAAAAGGTAATACTAGTGTATCCGGTAGTACATCAGGCGTAACTACTGCGAGTACAGTATCTAGTGCAATTAATTCAGCACTTAATAATTCAAGTTTTACTCTAAAAGCTAATAGTGATGCTGGTACTGCGATTAAAAGAAACGGTGAAATTAATATCGCTAACGGCACAAATATAAATGTAACCCGTAATGGTAATACAATTGAAATCAAAACTATCGATAGCCCTAATTTCACTACAGTAACCGCTGACAAAGTAAACGCAAATCAAACCAGCACTAAAAATTTAACCGTAAGCGGTACATCCAATTTACAAACTGTTAATATTGCTCAAAAATTATCTGCAAATGGTGATGTTGATTTAGGTGGTTCAGGTAAAACCGTTAGTTTTATTAAAGGCACTACAATAAATGCAAATGGCAATAAGATCACTAATGTTGGTAATGGCACAAACGATACCGATGCCGTAAATAAAAGCCAGTTAGATGCGGTTAAGAACATGGGAAGTACAGCGAGCACTACAGCAAATGCTGCCAATACGACTGCAAATGCCGCTAATACCACAGCGAATGCTGCCAATACGACTGCAAATGCCGCTAATACCACAGCGAATGCTGCCAATACGACTGCAAATGCCGCTAATACTACAGCGAATGCGGCCAATACGACTGCAAATGCCGCTAATACTACAGCAAATGCGGCCAATGCGACTGCTAATACCGCCAATACCACAGCGAATACGGCCAATGCGACTGCTAATACCGCTAATACTACAGCGAATACAGCCAATGCGACTGCAAATACCGCTAATACCACAGCGAATACGGCCAATGCGACTGCAAATACCGCTAATACCACAGCGAATACGGCTAATGCGACTGCTAATACCGCTAATACCACAGCGAATGCGGCTAATACGACTGCTAATACAGCACTAGAAACCGTCAATAAAGGTTGGAATATTACAACTGCCTCTACTGATGGCGGTAATGTTGCTGGCAATGCTTCACAAAATGTAAAAATGGGTGAAACAGTTACTGTTACGGCAGGAAAAAATATCAATATTACACAAAATGGAACAAACATTACGCTAACCGTAAACGATTCTCCGAATTTTACTAGCATTACTACAACAGGAGATATAACTGTTGGTAAAGATTTAACTGTTAATGGTAGCACTACTTTGCATAATGTAACACTTGCCCAAAATTCGAACTTTGATGCTGGCGGCAATCGTTTAACTAATTTGAGTAATGCAACTGCTGATACTGATGCAACAACACTAAGTCAAGTTAAGGGTTTAATTACCAATGCTACAAGCAACGCAACTAACTTAAATACTACGAATTTATCTGCTGGTAATGCAAGTATTTCCAATGGTACGATCACCAACCTGAATTCAACCAACGGTACGATTACCAACCTGGATTCAACCAACGGTACGAT
>MLAA01000016.1 GCA_001998905.1 Rodentibacter caecimuris
TTTTTTTCTGCTTCTTCCGGATATTGTAGTCTTGAACACGTTTTTTAGAGTGTTAGGCATTTTATTGGCAGAGAGGGGGTAACGGATTATTGTTAAATTTTTAATTAGTTTTAGTCTTAGTCACTTTTGGGAAAGTGCGGTCGGTTTTTAGGATATTTTATTCTTAATCAGCCTAATGAAAGAATAGAATAGATGTGAATTTTATCTAGATGAAGACATTAGTCCAAAAATAATTGAGCGGACAATATCAAGCCAATAAATGTCTCCTATAATGAAAAAACTCAATAATACTTGCAAAGCAAGCGCAAACACAGCCAATAAAAAATACCGAGTAAGGAAAATTTAACCCGTCCAAGACGAATTAACCAATCAATATAACGTTGAGCAAGAGATTTAATGTGCTGCATAATGGGCTGTGGTGGTAATAAACTCTAGCATTAGGCTGATTAATAATAAAATACCCCTAAAAATCGACTAAAATTTAATCCTCTCTACTAATAAAGTGCCTAGCGCTCTAAAAATGAGTTTAAGACCACAGTATCCGGAAGAAGCAAGGAAAGAAGAGAGCAAATGTGCAGTCTATTTTTAGCTTAATATCCTTTTGTAGTAATGCTATTGATAAACGATTGTTATTCCGATAACTCTCATTTATATCTGATGTAATTGACAATATAGGAGAAAATAGAGTTGAATTTTTTCTATAGTGGACAATTCGCGTTTATTAAACCAAAGTGCTAGAATTTAGACTAATTTTAATGGGAGAATATTTAAATGAAGCAACTTACTAAACAGGATATTATTGAGGTATTCAAATTTCGTAGTGCGACCCGTTACTACGATCCTACTAGAAAGATCAGCGATGAGGATTTTAACGCTATTTTAGAATTTGGACGTTTATCTCCAAGTTCTGTCGGTTCTGAGCCTTGGAAATTTATTGTCGTTCAAGATAAAGCTCTACGTGAAAAACTGAAGCCTTTTAGTTGGGGAATGGCTGGGCAATTAGATGATTGTAGTCATTTAGTTATTCTTCTTGCTAAGAAGAATGCTCGCTTTGATACGCCATTTTTCTTTGATGTAGCAAAGCGTAGAGGGTTGACTGATGAACAAATTATTAGAGCTTTAGTAAAATATCAGCAGTTTCAACAAGATGATATGAAAATCGCTGACGATGAACGAGCGTTGTTTGATTGGAGTAGTAAGCAAACTTATATTGCGCTGGCGAATATGATGACAGGCGCCGCTTTTATGGGGATTGATTCTTGTCCGGTTGAGGGCTTTAACTACGAGCAAATGGATAGAGTACTTGCTGAAACTGGAGCTTATGATCCTAACGAATACGCTGTTTCAGTTGCTGTAACATTTGGTTATAGAGCAAGAGAAATCACACCGAAAAAACGTAAAACATTAGATGAAATCGTTACTTGGATTAAATAAGTTTTAGGCGATTTCATCATCTTTTGCTTATGGAGCCGTTTTATATATGAAACTGTTGCGCTGTTCGTAGTATATAGTCAATCTATCATTAGTAGTCTCTATTTATGAAATGCTGAGAGAGCTTATTACTGAGAAAAAAGAGATTGTTATGTGGATAATGAGAAGAACAAAATTCCTATGTTCAAAAAATTGTTTGTGAAGTTTTTGATTTGAAGAAGGTTCGTATTTTCGGGATTGAAGAACTTATAAACCGAAAATACGATTATTACTTTGCTATTTAGAGATACGTAAGATAGAAACGAAATAAGCCTAAGAAAGCAGGCTAAAATTATTATTTCTAATCTAGTAGTCTGGCTGCTTCTTTATCTAAATACCATTCAGTTATTCCATTTTGGGATTTAATTTTTACTGCCGGATAAGGTAAAGTTTCAGCTGAACAATGCTGAATTTCTCGTAAAATTTCGGCCTTGCTTGCTCCTGTAACTAAATAAGTTATGCGTTGTGCCTGTGTAATAAGTTTCGCTGTTTTGGAAATTCTAACTTGTCCGTTTTCAGGATGTCTAGCAATGGTTACTAAACGTTGATCTTCGAAATCCGTTTGGTATGGGAAAAGCGAGGCTGTGTGTCCGTCAGTACCCATACCAAGAATAATCCAATCAAAGCACTGATTCGGTACACAGTCTACTAATTCTTGTGAAAATCTTGCTAGTTCCTGTTCAATAGGGAGCTCCCCGTGAATACGATGAATATTTTCAGCAGGAATCTCAATGTGATTGAATAATAACTTTTTTACTTCACCATAATTGCTTTCAGGATCTTGTGGAGCAACCATCCGTTCATCTCCCCACCAAAAATGTAAATTAGACCAGTTGATCTCAGTGTTATAGGGGGCTTTTGCCAATGTTTCAAATAATAATTTAGGGGTACTACCGCCAGATAAAGAAATATGTACAGGATTAGGTCGTTGGCTATACTGCAAAAACTCTTGTGCAAGTTTGTTAACAACCTGCTGAGCAGAAGAGAAAATGATAAAATTCATAAGCTTGATGTCTCGTAATAAATAAAAAAGTGCGGTTAGATTCTAACAAGTTTTTGTGAAATTATGTAGCAGCCATTAAAGCGGAATATTACATAAATATAGTTATACACATCACGAAAAGCTATTGATAACTTTCCGATCATTTAGCCTTAATTTCAGGCTTTAAATAAGGTTAAAATTCCTTGAAATTTTCTAATTTAAATTTAGAATGAGCGGATGTTTAATAAGGGGTAAGCGAATAGAACAAGTTTTTGTTAAAGAAATTCATAAAATATTTTCTCTTTATTAAATCCTCATAGGAACATTATCTAATAAACATTAAGACGGAATATCATGACTATACAAAATCTTGCTCTTCAGCTCTGTTCTGATTCGTTAATGCCACATTTTACCCAAACTTATCTTGATACTTTGAAAATTGAGCCTTGGAATCGCCAGTTAGGAACAAAAGATAAGCTGCAAAATACTGAAAAAGAAAAATTTTCTGCTGTTTTTGTTGATGCAGATTTGTCCTATTCTAAGGAAAACCTTCTTTGCTGGTTAAGGGTATTACAAAATGACGGTTTATTATTAATGGAGAGCATTACGGAAAAAACACCTGAAATGTTGACCGCGCTTTTCCCCGGTTATTTAGAATTTATAGAAAATCAAAATGTGAACATTTGGATTTTTGTTAAACGCTCAATTAATTTTACAGAAACCTATAATGACGTAATTGCAGCGTTGGAACAAAATTCGCCCGGAGAAACTTTATTTCCACTATTAGATAGATTGGAGTGGTCGGATCCTTATATTACTTCTGCGAATTTGATACGGGATAAATGGTTGATGAGGAATAATATGGCTTTTCTGATGCCGGAATATTGGCAACACTATACGGATCGTACCTTGTCAAATACATCTAAAATTTATATGAGTTTAAGCCATTTGGCTCATGGTGATTACCTATTAGGGTTTAATCAAAGAGAACAGGTAATGGGAGAGGCTCATCTTCGTCGAACCCCAACACCACCAAACGAAAAATATTATGAAAAACGTTGGAAAGGTGAAAACTTGTCGGGTAAAACTATTGCTGTTTGGACAGAGTTCGGTTTAGGCGATGAAATTATGTTTTCTCAACTGGCTTATTATTTAAAACAGCAAGGTGCGAAGAACTTGTGGATTGTTCAAAAGCCAATCGTATCTTTACTGGAAACTCATCCTGATATAGATCAAGTCATTTCCTCAGATCAAATTGAACAAACACTTGGTGAATTTGATTATTGGGTTTATCCACACGAAATTTTGGCTTATGTAAGTATTCCTTTCCAACACTTACCAAAACGCCAACCTTATCTTTTCCCTTATTCAGGTAAACAGATAGAAATGGAAGCCTTCTTCCCTGACAGTGGTAATCTAAAAGTTGGAATTGTTTGGCGCGGTGATCCGACTCATGAAAATGATATTTTTCGTTCAATCCATGATTTAAATTATATTGAGACACTGTTTAAAATGGAAGGTATTGATTGGTATTGTATGCAGAAAGTTTGTAACGACCAGGAAATTCAGCTATTGGAAAAATATAATGTGTCTCATATTGCCAAAAATTTTAATGATTTTTCCGATACTGCAGCTGCTCTGACTCAGATTGATTACTTAGTTGCCGTTGATACTTCCGTTGTTCACGCAGCCGGTGCAATGGGCATACCGAGTTTATTAATGCTGCCTTATGTTGTGGATTGGCGTTGGGGAGGTGTTGGAAACTCTTGTATGTGGTATCCTACAATTCGCTCTTTTCGTTGTCCAACACCAAGACCTCTATGGGATAATGTTATTAGAGAGGTTAAGCAAACATTATTAGAAAGAATAAGTTGGAAGAGGAAATAATAAATAGGCTATTTAGGCAACGAACTATTTACGCAATATTAAAGGTATTTATAAGATTTTGAGCACTATTCAAAGTCATATGAATGAGACTTTAATTGCAATAACTTTTAGAGAATTGATTAGAGAATGTTTGTTCTAGTTAGTTAATGATTATGTAGAAACGCTATAATGTTTGACAAATAAAAACCTATAGAAATAGGAGTATTTGGAAAGGTTAGTGAACGATTTTCTCTACCATTTTGAAGAATAAATCGCATTAATGAATGATTGTCATGTTCACTCGGTCAAATTGTGTGAAATTAAATAATTCTACATCTTCTTGATTGAGACTCTCATGCGACTCAGGAAAGTATGTTGTATTCTTATAAACTAAAAGCTCCTCGTGAACGAGAAGGCATTGTTCAAAAGAGGCATTGAGTTTAATAATTAAATATCAATAAATTGCGAACCAAGGGTGATTGCCCCTTTTATATTAAGAGAACGAATGAAAATAAATTTTCCTTGTGCAAAAAGTGCGGTCAATTTTCGCCGTAAATTTTCTGCTAAGAAACCGCTTCGGATCTTATCTTTAACTGAAACTCAAGTGATTTTATTTAATAAACCTTATAATGTTCTGACTCAGTTTTCTGATGAAAAAGAGCGTATAACGTTAAAAGATTTTATTCCTATTCGGAGTGTTTATGCAGCAGGAAGATTAGATCGTGATAGTGAGGGGCTGTTGGTGCTAACAAATAACGGGCTATTACAGCAACGTCTGACAGATCCAAAATTTAAAATGGAGAAGACCTATTTAGTCCAAGTAGAAGGCGTACCGCAGCAAATAGATTTAGCTAAATTACAGAGAGGCGTTGAACTTAAAGACGGCAAAACTAAACCAGCAAAGGTGCGATTAATTTCTGAGCCTGATTTTCTGTGGCAACGAAACCCACCAATTAGAGAACGAAAGTCAGTGCCGACTGCCTGGTTAGAGATAAAAATTAGCGAAGGACGAAATCGCCAAGTTCGTCGTATGACTGCCTATATCGGTTTTCCTACATTACGATTAATTCGCGTTGCAATAGGACAGTTACAATTAGATAAATTAAGTAATGGCAAATATCGCATACTTTCCGAAGGAGAAGTAAGTAGTTTATTTCAATCTGTCAAAATGAAATAGGTTATTTATCGTTAGGCTGAGCATTTTCTACTTGAACAAAAAAACCGTGTTCAGTAAGAACAATACTGTAATCGGTTAAATATCGCATCGTTACCATATTTACAACGGCGTAGCAGCTACGGATACCTTTTTCAGGATAAACCTGAGTTTCTTTGATTTGTGTAATATTTTTTACGTTCATTATCCTGTTAGTCGCTTTGCCTTGTGATGCAAAAGCACTTTTCAATACTTTCAATACCTGCTCATCTTGGCAGTGATATAACGGTTTGGCATTTATCGTAATTGGCAAGAGTAATGATAAAATCAATAAAAAACGTTTCATTGCAATCCTCCCCCAGCATTTAAAAGATAGATATTCACAGAACAATCTAAAGGCGAACTGAATATATGCTGCACGCCTTTAGGATAACGTTAAACTTCTGTTAAGAAATGATCTTAAAGATAAAATTTGTCAACAAAGTTTAATTTCTCGTCCAATTTCAACACTAATGGCTGACCAGTTGGAATTTCAAAATCCATAATATCTGCATCGGAGATACCGATAATATGTTTTGCTAATGCTCGTAGTGAGTTACCGTGAGCTGTGACTAAAACACGTTTAGCGGATAACAATGCTGGCGCAATTTGATCTTCCCAAAACGGTAAAACACGCTCAAGGGTAATTTTTAAGTTCTCTGCATTTGGCACAACGTCAGACGGTAAATGTGCGTAACGGCGATCATTATGAGCAGAGTTTGGATCTTTTGGATCTAAATCCGGTGGTGAAATATCATAAGAGCGGCGCCAAATATGAACTTGTTCATCGCCATATTGTTCTGCTGTAGCTTTTTTGTCTAAGCCTTGTAATGCGCCGTAATGACGTTCGTTTAAGCGCCAGCTTTTTACTTGTGGAATCCATAATTGGTTCGATTCTTCCAATACGATGTTACAAGTTTTAATCGCACGAGTTAATACGGAAGTGAAGGCGATATCAAATTCATAGCCCGCTTCTAGTAATTTTTTGCCTGCTGCTTTGGCTTCTTCTACACCGCGCTCGGTCAAATTTACATCACGCCAGCCGGTAAATAAATTTTTGGCATTCCATTCACTAAAACCGTGACGAATAAAGACTAATTCCATAGAAAACTCCTAGAGTGTAAATAAATAAAACGGGCAATTTATAACAAAAAAAATGTTTTTTTTAAAGAAAAAAGGCGGACTTTCCTGATCTTAAGCAAAAATTAATCGGAAAAGTTTTAGGTATGTGGAAATAATGATAGAATTTTGCCGATTTTATGCCTGATAACAGATGATTTACCAACGGATAGCTGAAATGACCCTCTTTTTTTTGTTACCCAAAACGCTTTCAAAAATGACTGCACTTTTGTGTTTTGGCGTGGGATTTTTATTATTTTCTACATTTTCTGTGAGCCAGGATTTGAATCACATTCAGCAACAGATTAAGCAACAGGAATCGAAAATCGCTCAACAAAAACGTGAACAGGTAAAATTACAATCCACTTTAAAAAATCAAGAATCAAAAATTAATTCGGTATTAGGTGAGCTACGAGAAACAGAACTAAGCTTAAAAGAAATTCGTCAGCAGATTGCTCAAACCGACAAACAAATCAAACAATTAGAAAAGCAAGAACACCAACAAAAACAGAAACTTGCCAATCAAATTGATAAAATTTATCGCTCGGGTGTCTCCCCCTCAACTTTAGAACGTTTACTTTCTGAAGATGCTTACAAAGCAGAAAGAATGAAGGTTTATTATCAACATTTGAATCAGGCTAGATTGGACATAATTGAAAAATTAAAAACGACACAGACTCAGTTGAGGCGCGAAAAGGAAAATATTCTAGGACAACAACGGGTACAGCGAGAACAACTTTCCAGTCAAAAAAAGCAACAGTTAGAATTACAAAAAGTGCAAAAAGAACGGCAATCCACATTAAATGCAATTAATCGTAATTTGAGTAAAGATGAAAGTCGCTTGGAAACGTTAAAAGCCAATGAAAATGCATTACGCCAAGAAATTCAGCGAGCTGAGCAAGCTGCTCGCCTACAAGAACAACGGGAGCGGGAAGCATTAGCAAAAAAACAGCAAGCTGAAGAAAAAAAGACCGCAAAACCTTACCAGCCTTCAGTTCAAGAACGCCGCTTACTCAACAGCTCGGGTGGTTTAGGGGGAGCAAAGCATCAATATAATGCACCGATTAAGGGGACGACTTTGCATCGTTTTGGTGAAATTCAAAGCGGAGAAGTACGTTGGAAAGGAATGGTAATCTCGGCATCTGCTGGCTCCTCGGTAAAATCCATCGCTAATGGTCGTGTTATTTCCGCCGGCTATTTGAATGGTTACGGCTATATGGTAATTATAAAACACGGTGAAAGTGATTTGAGTTTATACGGATTTAATCAAGCAGTATTTGTTAAGCCGAATCAGATGGTTTCTGCTGGACAAACTATCGCTCAAGTGGGAAATACTGGTGATGTTTCGCGGCCGGCTTTGTATTTTGGCATTAGCCGTAAAGGGGTGTCAGTAAATCCTGCGGGGTGGATTAAATGATGAAACACCGATTTTTCATATCA
The DNA here is from genome assembly GCA_001998905.1 of Rodentibacter caecimuris. Lineage (GTDB taxonomy): Bacteria > Pseudomonadota > Gammaproteobacteria > Enterobacterales > Pasteurellaceae > Rodentibacter_A > Rodentibacter_A heylii_A. The sequence goes on from MLAA01000016.1 coordinate 8,070, forward strand.
ATAAAAAGTGCGGTTAAAAATTTCAGTGTTTTTGGGCTTTTGGGGATTCTGTCTTCACTCTCCGTTGATGCGGCTAAGCTGGCTATTGTAATTGATGATATTGGCTATCGCCCGAAAGATGATGCGGCGATTTTTGCTATGCCGAAAGAAATTTCGACTGCCATTATTCCTGTTGCACCTTATGCAGGACAACGCAATAAGCAGGCACAGCAACAGGGGCGAGATGTACTTATTCATTTACCGATGCAACCATTGGGACATCAAAAAATTGAAGATGGTGGTTTAACGCTTGGAATGACACAAGATCAAGTGAGGGAGCGTATAAAAAAGGCTAAATCTATTGTATCAGCGGCGATCGGTTTAAATAATCATATGGGGAGTGCGGCAACTGCTGATGATGCCTTAATGACAAATTTAATGACCGTTTTACGCGAACAATATCTTTTCTTTTTAGACAGTCGAACGATTGGTCGTTCCGTTGCGGGGAAAATAGCTAAACAACAAGGAGTCAAAGCATTAGAGCGGCATATTTTTTTGGATGACAGTGATGTTTATGCCGATGTTCAAGATCAGTTTCAAGCCGCTGTTCAATATGCTCGTAAGCACGGTACTGCTATTGCGATCGGCCATCCGAGAAAAAATACGATTGCTGTGTTGCAACAGGGCTTGCAGAATCTACCGCCTGATATTCAATTGGTTGGAATGGGGAGCTTATGGCGAAATGAAAAAGTTATTTCGCCTAAGCCGTTTATTTTAATTTTTAATAATATTCCTGCACCGACTTCCATTGCTCCTTTTGAAGCTATTCCGCTACTGAGAGGGATACCGAGATAATTTTGCGAAAACAAAGCTTTTCAAAGGTTGGTTAAATATTGTAATAATCTGTCCATTGCTCGATAACCAAGGGCTTCGGCAAGATGAGGGCGGCTAATTTGTTTTTCTCCACTAAAATCTGCCAGTGTTCTAGAAACTTTTAAAATTCGATGATAGGCGCGTATAGAAAGCCCTAATTTGTTCAGTGCATTTTCTAAAAATACAGCATCAGTTTCTGCTAATTTGCAATCTCTTTCAATTTCTTTACTGCTTAAATGGGCATTAACTTTTCCGGCTCGGGCGAATTGAATTTCACGAACTTGTATTACTTTTTGTCGGATTTGTTCGCTACTATCTCCTCTCTCTTGCGTATTTTGTAAACTTCCTTGCGGTAACAGCGGTACTTCAATAGATAAATCAAAGCGATCTAAAAATGGGCCGGATAGGCGGTTAAGATAGCGCATTACTTGTTGAGGCGTAGTTCGGTTATGGCTTCCTGTATAATGTCCAGTCGGACTGGGATTCATTGCTGCAATAAGTTGAAAGCGTGCGGGGAATTGAATCTTCGCATTCGCTCTAGAAATGATGATTTCACCGCTTTCCAATGGCTGTCGTAAAGCATCTAGAACTTTGCGATCAAATTCCGGAAGTTCGTCTAGAAATAAAATTCCGTTATGAGCTAATGATATTTCTCCTGGCTTGGGGATCGCTCCTCCTCCGACTAATGCGGCTAAAGACGCACTATGATGGGGTGCGCGAAATGGCCTTTGCTTCCAATTTTTGAAATTTAGTTCGTTTTGTATCAGGCTGGTTACTGCTGCAGTTTCAATTGCTTCTTGTTCACTCATTTCAGGTAATAATGTAGTGAGCCTGCTTGCCAACATTGTTTTTCCTGTTCCGGGAGGGCCTAAAAATAGCAAATTATGTTGACCTGCAGCTGCAATCATTAATGCTCGTTTAGCATGTTGTTGACCAATAATATCGGTTAGATCAAGTGTAGATTGTGAGGAAAAATCAACCGCACTTTGTTGAGAGATTTCGCTTGCTAAGGGAAGGGTTATATCTTTATTTAAAAATTTTACAACATCTAATAATGATTCAGCAAAATAGGTATCTTGCATTGAAATTAATGAAGCCTCATTGGCATTTTGAGCGGCAATAATTACTTTCCGCTTCACTTTTTGGGCTGCCAAAATAGCCGGGATTACGCCGTGTACGCTGCGTAGTTGTCCGGTTAATGCTAATTCACCAATTAATTCAAAAGTACTAAGTCGTTCTCCATTAATTTGTCCAGAGGCGGCTAAGATGCCGATGGCAATGGGTAAGTCAAACCGCCCTCCTTCTTTCGGTAAATCGGCTGGGGCAAGATTGACTGTGATACGTTTAGCAGGATATTTAAATTGAGCGTTCAGTAATGCGCTACGGACCCTATCTTGGGCTTCTTTTACAGTTTTTTCCGGCAAACCGACTAAAGTAAAACCAGGTTTTCCGTTGCTGAGGTGAACTTCAATCGTAACAAGAGGAGCTTGTACTCCCATTGAAGCGCGACTATATACGATGGCTAATGACATTGTAATTCCTAAGAGAGCTCAAGATTTCGGATTTTTCCATTAGACTGATAAAAAAACGGGGCTATTTGTTTGGAATGAATATAAAAAATCCCCTGAGACATAGCGAGAATTAGAGGATTTTTTTGCGATCTAAATCGAAAAAATTTGCGCTTTTTAAACAAAAAGCGGGGAGAACCATAAATTTAGTTTTTGCGATAATTGGGTTATACCAATTTTATTTTGGGCGGAAAAAGCTTCAACTTGAATATCACCCTGAAAAGGTAAAATGGCTTCTCTGACAATTTTTACTTGCTTGCTACGAGCACTTTGGCTTAGTTTATCCGCTTTGGTTAGTAAAATTAAGATAGGTAAATTGGAAGACACTGCCCAATCGATCATTTGTTGGTCGAGATCTTTTAACGGATGGCGAATATCCATTAATACCACTAATCCGGCTAGACATTGGCGTTTTTGTAGATATTCTCCTAAAGATTTCTGCCATTGTAATTTCATTTGTTCGGGAACTGCCGCATAACCGTAACCCGGTAAATCTACTAATTTACAATGGGGTTCAACTTCAAATAAGTTAATAAGTTGTGTTCGTCCTGGGGTTTTGGATGTGCGTGCGAGACCTTTTTGTCCAGTTAAGGCGTTTAATGCAGTAGATTTTCCGGCATTTGAACGTCCAGCAAAAGCAATTTCAATACCGCTGTCTTCGGGTAATAATTTAATATTCGGTGAACTGGTCAAAAAATGGGTTTTATGATAATTCAGGTTAATATCATTCATTCTAGTTTCCTTCTATTTTATTGGGGCTAGCATAGCATAAACGTATAAAAACCCCTATCACTCAATATAAAATCTGTGATATGTTAAGCTCCGTCTTTTTGAATATCTTTAGGCAAGGAGCTAATAATGACAACACAGCTTGATTCTCTTCGTAATATGACCGTCGTCGTTGCCGATACTGGCGATATCGATGCTATTAAAAAATATCAACCGCAAGATGCGACAACTAACCCTTCACTGATTCTTAGTGCCTCTGCTCTTCCGCAATATGCACCGTTAATTGATGATGCGATCACTTATGCTAAGTCAAAAAGCAACGATAAGGCATGTCAATTAATTGATGCGGAAGATAAACTTGCCGTGAATATCGGTTTGGAAATTTTAAAAATCGTGCCAGGGCGTATTTCCACTGAGGTTGATGCGCGTTTGTCTTACGATACTCAAGCAACAGTAGAAAAAGCGCGTAAATTGATCGCACTTTATAATGAGGCCGGTATCGCAAATGAACGTATTTTGATAAAAATTGCTTCAACTTGGCAAGGTATTCGTGCTGCAGAAATTCTTGAAAAAGAGGGAATTAACTGTAATTTAACGTTGTTATTTTCACAAGCTCAAGCTCGAGCCTGTGCAGAAGCCGGCGTTTATTTAATTTCTCCATTTGTCGGACGTATTTTGGACTGGTATAAGGCTAATTCTGATAAAAAAGAATATGCCCCATCTGAGGATCCAGGTGTCATCTCTGTTACAAGTATTTATAACTATTACAAACAGTATGGCTATAACACCGTGGTAATGGGAGCAAGCTTCCGTAATGTTGGTGAGATTATTGAACTTGCAGGTTGTGATCGCTTAACTATTGCGCCACCGCTACTAAAGGAATTACAAGAAAATTCAAGTGTACTTGTGCGTAAATTAGATTATCAAGGTGAAGTGAAAGAAAAACCGATGCCATTAACTGAAGCTGAATTCTATTGGCAACATAATAATGATCCAATGGCAGTGGAGAAATTAGCGGAGGGTATACGTAAATTTGCTGCTGATCAAGAGAAATTGGAAGCAATGCTTGTGGCAAAATTATAATAATTACTTTAAAATTAATAAATCATGACCTCATATAACGATATGAGGTCATTTTTTATCCCTTTTCTCATTGCTAAATTATAATGAAATAAAAAAATTAAAACTTGACTATAAAGCCTGATTGCTAAAGAATTGCGCGAGAATACCAATCGGTATCAATATTAAATTTATGTATTTTGGAGAAACTATGTCAGGTTTATTTACTCAAACACCTATTAATCGTCGTCGCTACGGCATTGCGGTATTTGTAGGAATTATTGCAGGAATTATTTCTGCGTTTGTCAAATGGGGAGCGGAGCATCCTTTTCCACCGCGTAGCCCAATTGATTTATTCAGTGCTGCTTGTAAGGTTGATACTTCAGTTTTAACTTCAGAGCAGGTACTAGAAGTGTGTTCGCGGGCATTTTTAAATCCTCCTCATGTCTTCTTACGTGATTATATCGGTATTGACCCGACAGAAGCCGTTTTCACCTTTGCAGACCATGGCTTTAATTGGATCGGTGTAACTCATATGCTCTTCTCATTAATCTTTGCTATTGGCTATTGTATAGTGGCGGAACGGTTTCCTAAAATCAAATTTTGGCAGGGTATTGGTGCTGGTATTTTAGCTAATATTGCGGTGCATTATATTGCTTTCCCATTATTAAGTTTAACACCACCTGTGGCAGATTGGCCGCTTTATGAGCATATCTCGGAATTGGTCGGTCATATTTTCTGGTTCTGGACGATTGAAGTTATTCGTCGTGATTTGCGCAATCGGATTACGAAAGAACCTGATCCAGAAATTCCATTGAACCAAGGGACTCGATAATATAAAAATGCCACTATCTGTGGCATTTTTTGTAGTAAAAGTGCGGTTAGAATCCGGCCTGTTTTTCTAATTGCTCAACTAGTTGATCGTCTAGGTTTAATGCTTTTGCCAAATTGGCTAAGAAAATGATTTCTTTGCGAGAAAGATCTTGGCATACTATTCGGGCGGCAAGATAGACATTCGCTGCTAATGCTGTATCTTGTCCAACAGCTTGAGCAATTTCAGCAATATTTATTGGATGAGCTGTTTCCTGAGCAATCCATTGCGCTAATTCTGGATTATTTCCTGTTTCATTTTCGATAATTTTACGTTCTTCATCGGTTATTACACCATCGGATTCTGCAGCCGCAATCATTGCCCGTAATAGAATGATACCAGAATTATTATGGACATTGAGGTTTTCCATATTAAAGGCATCTTGTGATATTTCCGGCTGAGAATGCTGCTGAGTTTTTTGATATTCTTGATAGGCTTTATAGGCAAGGTTTCCCAATACGGCAAGTGAACCAAGTTTGGCTAAACTGGCACCGCCAGAACGTCCTAAAATCATTGATAGAACTCCGGCTAGTACAGCGCCACCGCCGACTTTAGTAAAAGTATCCGCATTACCGGATTGAACTTGATCCACAGAGTTTTTGGCAACATTGAGTACTTGATTTAATAGATTATTGAAATTCATCATTTTTCCTCCATAAAATAAACATCTTTCAATAGACAAAATAAAAGTTTGAAAATTCCGATCTAATCAGTATGCGATAAAATACAATTGCTTGATTGTTCATTATAATAATGGTCTCCTGAAAATAGCCACGATTTTAGTTACTCTTTTCCTTATCTATTGACTAGCTGAGAGATTTCATTATAGTTGTTGACTTTTCTATAACTATAAGGAACAAATAATGTCGCAAACAAACACTAAACGAGAGACTTTTCCGTCTCGCCGAGCATTTATTTTTGCCGCTATCGGTTCGGCGGTTGGTCTTGGAAACATTTGGCGTTTCCCCTATGTAACTTATGAAAACGGTGGTGGTGCATTTATTATTCCCTACCTAATTGCTCTCTTAACTGCCGGTATTCCATTGATGATATTGGATTATGCTATCGGGCATCGTTATCGTGGTTCGGCACCACTGGCATTCCGCCGCTTAAATAAACGCTTTGAATCTTTCGGCTGGTGGCAAGTACTGATTAATATTGTGATTGGTTTATATTACGCCGTTATTTTAAGTTGGGCTGCAGTTTATACCTATTATTCATTTTCCCATGCTTGGGGAGCTGATCCTGCGGCATTCCTGATGAAAGAGTTTTTGCAAGTTGCAAACGGTGCATCTGTTAGTTTAGATTTCGTTGGTCATCTAGTTTTCCCTCTAGCCGCTATGTGGATTATCGCTATCGGTATTTTAGCGTTAGGTGTACAAAAAGGTATTGGAAAATCCTCTGCTTTCTTTATGCCGTTACTTACTATTATGTTTATTGCATTGGTTATTATTGCGCTCACATTGCCAGGGGCGAGTAAGGGCTTAGATGCGTTATTTACGCCGAATTGGACAAAATTGACAGAGCCTAGTGTATGGATTTCCGCATACAGTCAAATTTTCTTTTCCTTATCTATTTGTTTCGGAATTATTATGACTTATGCGTCTTATTTAAAAAAAGATACTGACTTAACTGGTACGGGAATGGTTGTTGCATTCTCTAATTCGTCTTTTGAAGTGTTAGCTGGTATTGGCGTGTTTTCCGCATTGGGTTTTATGGCGTTTGAAGCGAATAAAGAAGTCGCGGAAGTTGCTTCTTCAGGAATTGGATTAGCATTTATCGCTTTCCCAACTATTATTTCTCAAGCAAAATTCGGTACATTAATCGGTATTTTATTTTTCGGATCGCTGACTGTTGCTGCACTTACTTCATTTATTTCCGTACTTGAAGTAATTATTGCCGCAGTACAAGATAAATTAAAACTGGGGCGAGTTAAGTCGACATTTTTAGTCGGTATACCAATGGGGGTCATATCTACACTTTTATTTGGCACGACTACGGGGTTACCTATTCTTGATGTTGTTGATAATTTTGTTAATAAATTCGGTGTGGTTGCCGTTGCATTCTGCTTTATTACGGCAATCGGTTTATCCGGTTATTCTGGTGTGTTAGCAGAACATATTAACCGTACTTCGTCTACAAAAGTCGGGAAAATGTGGTGGTTTTTTGCTGGTATTGCAACTCCGCTCTTATTGGCTTATATGCTTATTTTTGAGGCCGTAACGATTTTTAATAAGGGGTACGGTGATTACCCTACCTGGTTTATCAATGTATTTGGTTGGGGAATGTCAATTAGTTTGGTTATCGGCAGTTTTTTACTTTCCCGTTTAAAATGGAAAAATGAACTGAAATTTTTACCTGATGAGAAGTAAGGAGAGTTATAAATGAGTAATATTGCAATTACAATGATGATCATTGCATTGGTAGTTATTTGGGGTGGTTTAATTTATTCGATTTGGCGTTTACCTGAAGACCAGTCGCGGTGATAAACCTCATAAATTAAGGTAAAGAACTGAAATCAAGTGATAGGTTTCAGTTCTTTTCATTTCTCGGTCTGAAATATCTAAAGTGCGGTTGTTTTTTGTGCCGTTTTGAAGCGATAATCAGCATTTTTATTCTAGCATTTCCCAGAATGCACGGACCAAAGGCTGTTCTAAGTTTCTTTTCTGAGCACACACACCAAGTTCAAAGGGCTTAACCGATTTATCTAAATGAAGTTTAAATACTTGGCTATGCATCGGGCTGTTATCTATGACGACATCTGGCAACATTGCCAAACCAAACCCTAGTGCTACCATCGGCACAATGCCTTCATGCCCAGCAACAGTTGCATAAATTTTGGGATACTTAATATGCTGTTGACGTAACCATTGTTCTATCCGTTGACGGGCAGTACCTTCTACCGGAAAGATAAACGGAATTTGTTCCCAATTTATAGGTGAGTGTTGTAGTAATTGAGTGGTATTGCATGGAATTCGAGGAGCGATCATTGATAAACTAATATCATCAATCTTATAGAATACTAAACTACTCGGCAGATTGTTTGGTTTTCCTGCTAATGCTAGATCAGCTTGATGAGTTTGTATGGATTGGAGGGCTAAAGCGGGATCTCCGGTGGTGAGTTGAATTTCTACTTTAGGATAGCGTAGCCGAAAACGTTCTAATATTTTAGGTAAATGGCTGTAAGCGGCAGTAACGGAGCAGAATAATTTGAGTTCTCCACTTAACTCTAATGAATCTTTTTGTAAAGAATGTTTAAATTGTTTCCAAGATAACCATTGTTGATGAGCAAAATGTAAAAATTTCTCACCAGATTCCGTTAAGCAGACTTGTCGGTTATCCCGCAATAACAAAATTTCTCCTACTTCTTCCTCTATACGCTGGATTTGGCGTGATAGCGTGGAAGGAGACATATGATGTTGCACTGCAGTTTTAGCAAAGTTGCGTGTTTGGCTCAGGGTAATAAAAATATGTAACTCGTTAAAATTCATAGTAAGCACCTTTAAATTTGTTGCAAATTTTGCAATTATTAATGTTAATAATATCAATTTACGCAATAATAAAAAATTGTATAATCGTTTATGTAATAAAAATATGCAAACACAACATCATACAACTCATCACCCCTTTCAAGAAGAGGATAATAAATGGCTAATTACTTTAATACTTTAAATTTACGTCAGCAATTAGACCAACTAGGTCGTTGTCGTTTTATGGATCGCAATGAATTTGCAAACGGAGCAGATTTTTTAAAAGGTAAAAAAATCGTGATTGTTGGTTGTGGCGCACAAGGGTTAAATCAAGGTTTAAATATGCGTGATTCTGGTTTGGATATCAGCTACGCGTTACGTCCGCAAGCGATTGCCGAAAAACGTGCCTCTTTTGTGCGTGCCAGCGAAAATGGTTTTAAAGTTGGTACTTATCAGGAATTGGTTCCGACTGCAGATTTAGTGATCAATTTAACACCGGATAAACAACATTCTAAAGTGGTTGCTGATGTAATGCCGTTAATTAAACAAGGGGCCGCATTGGGTTATTCCCATGGTTTAAATATTGTAGAAGTGGGTGAGCAAATCCGTAAAGATATTACTGTAGTAATGGTTGCGCCAAAATGCCCAGGAACAGAAGTGCGTGAAGAATATAAACGAGGTTTTGGCGTACCGACTTTGATAGCTGTTCACCCAGAAAATGATCCGAAAGGTGAAGGCTTAGAAATTGCCAAAGCATGGGCTGCGGCAACTGGTGGTCATCGTGCAGGTGTATTGGAATCGTCTTTCGTTGCTGAGGTGAAATCCGACCTAATGGGTGAACAAACCATTCTTTGTGGTATGTTACAAGCGGGTTCTATCGTCTGTTACGATAAATTGGTTGCCGAGGGTAAAGAGCCGGCGTATGCGGGAAAATTGATCCAGTACGGTTGGGAAACTATTACCGAAGCGTTAAAACAAGGTGGTATTACTTTAATGATGGATCGCTTATCCAACAGTGCCAAATTGCGTGCTTTTGAGCTTTCCGAGCAAATCAAAGAAAAATTGGCGTTCTTATTTGAAAAACATATGGACGATATCATCAGTGGTGAATTTTCAGCGACAATGATGGCAGATTGGGCAAATGGTGATGCAAACCTACTTAAATGGCGTGAAGAAACAGGCAAAACAGCTTTTGAAAATGCACCAAGCGGGGAAGGCATTCGTATTAGTGAACAAGAATATTTCGATAATGGTGTGTTAATGGTGGCAATGGTGAAAGCTGGCGTGGAACTTGCGTTTGACACAATGGTAGCCAGTGGTATTTATGAAGAATCCGCCTACTATGAATCTTTACACGAATTACCGCTAATTGCCAACACGATTGCCCGTAAACGTTTATATGAAATGAATGTCGTGATTTCCGATACCGCCGAATATGGAAACTATTTATTTGCTAATGTAGCGACTCCAATTTTAGCTAAAGAAATTATCCCTGCTCTACAAAAAGGGGATCTAGGAGAACCTACACCGACAGCAGAGATTGACAATATCACTCTACGAGATGTGAATGATGCGATTCGTAATCACCCCATTGAGCTTATTGGACAAGAATTGCGTGGTTATATGACAGATATGAAACGTATTTCTTCACAAGATTAACGAGATGTCAAAACAGTAAGAAAATTGACCACACTTTGGTTGAATAGAGCAAAGTGCGGTCAATTATTGTTAATATTTTGAAGTTTTGATTTATTACTGTTTAGGTTGTTTAAAGCAGAATACTACCAATTAATGCCATTAAAAATCCTACTATGCCAATAGATGTTTCAAGGAGTGTCCACGTTTTTAAAGTGGTTTTCTCATCCATCTCTAAAAAGCGGCTGACTAACCAGAAACCAGAATCATTTACATGTGATAATACTGTTGCACCTGAAGCAATGGCGATGACAATAAAACATAAATCAAACTGACTTAAATCCGTTGCATTAACAACTGTAGGCGCAATTAATGCAGCTGTGGTTGTGAGAGCAACGGTTGCCGAACCTTGAGCAACACGGAAAACGGCTGCAATCAGAAAGGCAGCAACGACAATAGGCATTCCTGTATCTGCCATTATTTTCGATAACACATCACCGATTCCACTTGCCCGTAATACTGCACCGAACATTCCACCTGCACCTGTTACTAGAATAATTGAGCAGATAGGAGCTAATGCATTTTCACAAATTTTTGCAATTTGCTCGGTAGTGCGACTCCCTTTTAGTAAGAAAATTGCAATGAGTAGAGTGATTAGTAAGGCTACTGGTGTTTGCCCGATTAAGCGGAGGCTTTTTACCCATATATCCGAACTGTTAATCACTTTAGCTACACTTAATGTATTTAAACCGGTATCAAATAGAATTAAGAAGATAGGTAATACTAAAATAGTTAACACTTTGGCAAAGCTGGGAGGGGGTTGCATAGCGACTTCATTGACTGAAAACACATTGATGAAAGCTTTGGGTAAGTCGACATGGACATGTTTGCTAATCCATTTGCTAAATAAATAAGTTCCGATATACCAGGTTGGAATGGCGCAAATCAAGCCGACAATAACCAGTAATCCCATATTCACACCAAGCAAACCACCAGAAGCGACTGGACCAGGGTGAGGGGGGAGAAAAGCGTGCATTACGGCAAAGGCCCCAGCACAAGGAAATGCATAGCGGAGAACTGAACCTCCAAATTGTTTTGCAACACTGAAAATAATAGGAAGCATTACAACAAGCCCTGCATCAAAAAAAATTGGGAACCCAAAGAGAAGTGAAGCTACACCAAGGGCTAAGGGGGCTCGATCGGCTCCAAATTTATTAATTAGAGTATCGGCCAGAACTTTTGCGCCTCCAGTGATTTCCATTAAACGACCAATCATGGCACCTAAGCCGACAAGTAGAGCAACAGAAGCAAGTGTACCGCCAAATCCGTTTAGTAATGTCGGAAGAATTTGTTCGATTGAGATATTCGAGGCGAGAGCTGTTAACAAGCTAACAATAATTAATGCGACAAAAGCGTGAATTTTAAATTGCATAATGAGGACAAGAAGTAAGACTATCGCCCCTATCATGATAAAAATAGGCATAGGAATCTCCTTAATAACTGGATTGTTACTGGTAACATATCATTGAAAGGGTTAATTGAAAATATATAAAAATATTTTATTTTGATTTTGTGATCGCTCTCAAATTTTTTAATTTTAATAGATGAAATTTAATATAAACATGGTATTTTTATAGAAAATTAAGGTTATCGGTAACAATAATGAGGGATATATGTCGCAAGGTAGAGCATTTATTTTAATGGGAACATCTGGTTCAGGGAAAAGTTCAGTCGGTACAGCGCTGGCAAATCGCTTGGGTATTAAATTTATTGACGGAGACGATCTTCATCCCCGCGCGAATATTATCAAAATGAGTAATAATCAACCTTTAAATGATGATGACAGGGCCCCTTGGTTGGAGCGAATAAATGATGCAGCTTTTAGCTTAGAACAAAAAAATGAAAGAGGAATTATCGTTTGCTCTGCCTTAAAAAAGACCTACCGAGATCAAATTCGCCGAAATAATAAAAGGGTTAGGTTTATCTTTTTACAAGGAGATTTTGAATTGATATTGAACAGAATGAAACGACGACATGGACACTATATGAAAACGGATATGTTAAAAAGTCAGTTTGAGATACTTGAAACTCCACAGGATGATGAATCGGATATTGTATTTATTTCGATTGATGCCGATTTTGAAGAAGTAGTTGAACAATGTGCGACGGTGATGAAACCTTATCTTTAAATGCTTTCACCTAAATGTATTCGATAACCTAAATCAATAATATAACTTTGTCGAGGAATACCTTGAATTTGGTTAAGTAATTCCTGTGCTGCGGTTCTGCCAATTTCCAATCGAGGAGTGATAACAGTTGCAAGCTGAGGTGTAATGGATTGTCCGACATCGTGTCCATGAAAACCTGCAATTGCAATCTGTTGAGGAACGGAAATACCTAATCGTTGACATTCAAAAAGCGCACCGATAGCTAAATCATCATTGGTACAAAAAATACCATTCATTTGGGGATAGCGAGATAGTGCTTGGTGCAGTTGTTCTGCCCCTAAGGTAAAAGAGGAAGGTGATTCTGTCATGACAATTTGAGGTGTTAATCCGTATTTTTTCATCGTCTGATTGTAACCTTGCATTTTTAGCTTGGTTCGTCGATCCATTCTGGCACAAAAATAAACGATGTTTCGATAACCTCGGTTAATCATTGTTTCAATCATAGACTGTGCAGCAGAGACATTATCAAAACCAATCGCTTGGCTAATACCAATTTCGCAGCTTTCCATTATTTCAATCACAGGAATATTTGCTACTTCAAGCATTTTTAATGTTCGGGGAGAGTGATGATTCTCCGACAGAATGAGACCATCAATTTGGTAGGACAGCAGTGATTCGATTCGTTTTTCCTCTTTTTGTTCACTATAACCGTGGTGCGCTAACATTGTTTGATAGCCTGCATTATCAGTAATCATCTCAATGCCTTTAATAACATCAGCAAAGACTTGATTCGTCAAGGATGGAATTAGCACACCAATTGCACGACTTTTCGCATTTGATAAAATATCTGGCACACGATTAGGTATGTAACCAAAAGTTTCAATGGCTTGAGCGATCCGCGTTTGTGTTTTTGCTGCAACTGATGACGGATTGCGTAAATAGCGACTTATCGTCATTTTGGTTACGCCGAGATGAGTTGCAATATCTTGTAAAGTTGGTCGTTTATGTTTTGTCATCTTTTGTGGAAAGAATATTTCGCTCGTCCTTTGAGCAGGATTATCAAGGTAAATAGGAAGGTATTCTACGATAAATGATTGTGTTGTAAAGTGCGGTCATTTTTATCCGTTATTTTTCCTCCTACAAATGAGAGAAGTGTATTTGGTCTTAAGGGTTGCATAACATTAAGCCATTGCATATACTGCCTTTATTTTCTTCCTGACTTCATAAGGAGCACGATGACCCCCAACTACCATTACAGCCTAGCGATTTCGGAGGGCGGTGAGTTTGATGTCATCAGTTTTAAACTCACCGAAGGGTTAAGTGAACCCTTCCGGTTGGAGTTAATGTTATCGAGTTTTCAGCCGACGATTGCCTTTTCCGCTTTAATGGATAAACCGGCAACCTTCACGTTCTGGCAAGACGGCAATCCGGTGCGTTATGTCAACGGCATTGTCAGCCGCTTTTCACAAGAAAAAACGGGCGCAGTTCGTACCTATTATCGCATGGTAGTGGAGCCGGCATTAATCCGAGCGGCATTACAATCAGATAGCCGCATTTTTCAACATCAACCCAGTGAAAAAATCCTCTGCACCTTATTACAAAAAAATCGGGTAGATAATGTAACCTTTGAGCCCTTACCATTGGCGTGGGAACGTGAATACTGTGTACAATACCGCGAAACGGATTTAGCCTTTATGGAACGCTTGGCTGCGGAGGAAGGGTGGTATTACTACTTCGAACACCACCAAGACAGCCACAGACTACACTTCGCCCATCAAAGTCCCACCACCCCAATATCCGCCACCTTACCTTATCATGCCTGCTCTGGAGGAGACCGCCCTTTTGCCGGGTTATGGCAGTGGCGATACAAATGTCGGGTAACGCCCAACCGCCAAACCCTACGCGACTACACCTTTCTCCATCCCCACTACAACCTTGAACATCAACACCACGCACCTTCATCGATGGCCTCTTCCCCTTCACCAAGTGCGGTCAATTCTGACAAGGTTTATGAAAAATACGATTACCCGGGCAGATATAAACGAGATGAGCAAGGTAGCCCGTTTAGTCGCTATCGTTTAGAAGCGGAACGGGTCTGGGGAGAAACTGCCGAAGGGGTGGGAAACGATATGCGGGTTATCCCGGGCCATGCCTACCAACTGGAGGGACACCCTCATGCGCCGTTTAATCGAGAGTGGTTGGCGGTTCGAGTTGAGCATCACGGGGTTCAAACGGGTATCTTGGAAGAAGAAGCCGGCGATGAAGGCAACCATTACGAAAACCGCCTCTTAGTTATCCCCCTCCATACGCCTTGGCGCAGTGCCCCTAAACCTCGCCCGATTATCCGTGGCACCCATATTGCTCATGTAGTAGGACCGGAAGGAGAAGAAATCTATTGTGATGAATGGGGACGGGTAAAATTACAGTTTCCGTGGGATAGACAAGGTCATGTTGATGAACACAGCTCGTGCTGGGTACGCGTCAGCCAAGACTGGGCGGGGGCACAATACGGCAGCCAAATGATACCCAGGGTAGGCGATGAAGTCTTAGTCAAATACCTCAACGGCGACCCGGACCAACCGATAGTTATCGGCAGAACCTACCATGCGACTACCCCACCACCGTATCGATTACCCGAGCATAAAACCCGCATGACGATAAAATCCAAAAGCCATAAAGGCAATGGCTTTAATGAATTGCG
>MLAA01000017.1 GCA_001998905.1 Rodentibacter caecimuris
ATGGCTTTAATGAATTGCGGTTTGAAGATGAAAAGGAACAAGAAGAAGTCTTCCTGCATGCGGAAAAAGACCTCAACCATGTCGTCAAACATGACGAAACCACCCAAGTGAGAAATGACCGTACCGAACAAGTAACAAGAGATGAAACTATCCACATCGAGAATAACCGCACGGAGCATGTTGGACAGGACGAATTGCTCACCGTCAACCGAGACCAACGCCAACAGATTGGTCACAACCGAATAACCAAAATTGCACAAGACAATCTCCTGAACATCAACAACAGCCGTTTCACCACGGTTGAGGGAGACCGCATCATTAAGGTGGGGGGAGAACTAAATATCGACATTGCCCAAAACGGCAGTTGGCAGGCAGGGGAATTATTTGACCAGATTTGTGAAATATTTGAGCTAGAGGGATATGAATCCGTCCGTCTATGTGGCCCGGGAGGCATGATAGTGTTCAACCGAGAGGGCATTGAGCTAGTCGGAGATGTGTATATTGAGGGGGAGTTGATTGTTGAGGAGGGAAACGAGGAAGCGGTTAATGCCTTTGATACACATGTGAATGAAGGAAACCCACAGCATTTTATTAAATTGCAAATTTCATAAAAGAGAATAAATTATGACATCACACAAGAATCGTTATGAACCGTCTGATATCAATAGAAATGACCAAGTTGGTGTTACTCCGAAATATAAAGCGGAAAGTCCAATATTACCTAATGTAGCCTATCCTTTAAAAGCGCTAAGTAGTCCCAATATTTCGCAGCAATATTTTAATAAACTGGCGGGAGATGAAAGTGCCCGTTTTTTGTTTAACAATAGTGGCTTATGGCATCAAGGTATACATATAAAAGCCTCAAAGTTTCCAAGTAGTGAATTTGAGAACAACAAAATTTGTGCCATTGCTGATGGAAAATTGATTGCGTATAAGGTGGATAGCGAATATAAAAGGGATACCGAATCGGGTTCGCAAGGTGCGGTTTATTCGACGGGATTTTTTCTGCTAAAACATAAGATAGCTTACCCTAAGGATAATATCCTGACATTTTATTCGCTTTACCGCCATACGGCAAAAATCAGTGACTACCCTCACAAAACGTTGTTTATAACAAAGTCAGCAGATAAAAATCCTATACGAATAAAAAACAGATATGGACAAGTGATAGCTAATCTTGTGGATGGTTTACTGATTTCATTGAAATCACAAAAGAAAAACATGCCCCGTCATGAACTTGAATTTTACCAAGATGAAAAAGGTAGCATTCATCGCCCGGCAAAAGGTGATATTTGGACGATTTATAAAGGGTCATATGAAAAAAAACAGAGCAATCATGAATATGTACTTCCGATACTTTCGTCTAAAAAAGTGGAAACAGAAACGGATAAAGAAGTCTATCTTCCGGTAGAAAAACAATTTGAGGTAAAAGCGGGTGATGAACT
>MLAA01000018.1 GCA_001998905.1 Rodentibacter caecimuris
TACTGTGTACAATACCGCGAAACGGATTTAGCCTTTATGGAACGCTTGGCTGCGGAGGAAGGGTGGTATTACTACTTCGAACACCACCAAGACAGCCACAGACTACACTTCGCCCATCAAAGTCCCACCACCCCAATATCCGCCACCTTACCTTATCATGCCTGCTCTGGAGGAGACCGCCCTTTTGCCGGGTTATGGCAGTGGCGATACAAATGTCGGGTAACGCCCAACCGCCAAACCCTACGCGACTATACCTTTCTCCATCCCCACTACAACCTTGAACATCAGCACCACGCACCTTCATCGATGGCCTCTTCCCCTTCACCAAGTGCAGTCAATTCTGACAAAGTTTATGAAAAATACGATTACCCGAGCATAAAACCCGCATGACGATAAAATCCAAAAGCCATAAAGGCAATGGCTTTAATGAATTGCGGTTTGAAGATGAAAAGGAACAAGAAGAAGTCTTCCTGCATGCGGAAAAAGACCTCAACCATGTCGTCAAACATGACGAAACCACCCAAGTGGGAAATGACCGTACCGAACAAGTAACAAGAGATGAAACTATCCACATCGCGAATAACCGCACGGAGCATGTTGGACAGGACGAATTGCTCACCGTCAACCGAGACCAACGCCAACAGATTGGTCGCAACCGAATAACGAAAATTGCACAAGACAATCTCCTAAACATCAACAACAGCCGCTTCACCACGGTTGAGGGAGACCGCATCATTAAGGTGGGAGGAGAACTAAATATCGACATCGCCCAAAACGGCAGTTGGCAGGCAGGGGAATTATTTGACCAGATTTGTGAAATATTTGAGCTAGAGGGATATGAATCCGTCCGCCTATGTGGTCCAGGAGGCATGATAGTGTTTAACCGAGAGGGCATTGGGTTAGTCGGGGGTGTGTATATTGAGGGGAAGTTGTGTCAAGAAGAGGGAAACCCAGATATGGTTAGTGCTTTACAGCTTGCTGCAAATGAAGGGCAAGAAACCTGTATGGATTGTTTAAGATTAAAGTTACAACAGGAATAAAAGATGAACAAAGAATTGAAATTTTATGGTTTATTTGATGCAGCGCTTATTCCGAAGGTTTGGTTTAATTTAGAGGCTTGGCAATTAAAATTTGAGCCTTTGTATCGTGGGGATTATCAACCTATTGCAGAAGCTATTCCATACTTGATTGAATTAGATAGAAATGCCAGTTCTTATGCTGTTGATGAATTATTAGAAGACGATGCTTATCGGGCAGGATTATTGATAAGGTCAAGTTTAGAAATTACTGAGTTAGTTGAAATATTAGCGAGTTTTTATCACATTATTGGTTATGATAATAAGCCTTATTTAAGGCGCTTTTTTGATATTCGTTTCTTTAATAACTTTGTTAATAGTTTATCACTGGAGGAGCTAAAAATTTTATTTGGTGAAAACACCACTTTTTATTACTTTATTTCTGAGGAACAGGGGTATCGCCAATATCAACTCAATTCATCTCTATCGCTTACTACTTCATTTATTGATTTATCAATTTTAAAAGAATAAATAAATCAGTTTTATTCGGAAGAAAATAATGGAATTAGCTAAAACCATCATACCATTATTGATAAGCTTATTTTTATTTGGCTGTGAAAAAAGTTTTAGCGAGCAATTCTATAAAGACAGACATTGTACTGAAATAAAATATGAATGTTTAAATGAATCACAAAACACAACGACGCAGGAGGATAATATGTTTAAACCAATGCAGTTAAATAAAGAACAGTGGGATGATATTCGACGTAGAGAAACTTTACAGGTATATGGTGAAGTTGCCAAAATGTTGGATATATATTACCCCGGCTTTTGGGGAGATAAAGATGAAACATTTAAACTTCAATGGGTTGAAAATGTGGACAATATTGCAACGAAATATTATGGGAAACATGATCGGGGAACTTTAGAAAGAATGGCGTCGGTCTGTGCAATTATTGGAAGAGATTTTGAGAGTAATCTCAAATTCAAATTTATAGTAAATAAAATTATGAGTAATAGAAGAAGTATTTATTTAACTGATATTAGAGATTATTTAAGATTTGAAGTAATGAAAAAAGATTTTGATATATCGGGAATTCAATATAATTCTTGGAGTTTACGTGAGGCTAAAAATGGAATGCCTCCTTTTAGTCGTAAAGTTCCTGACTTTAACTCGGAATGGAAAGAAGATAATGAAAAAGAAAATGTCTGGTCAATTTATAAAAATAGTGTTAGGGGTAATGAAAATCTATGATTTGTCAGGTAATTCGTATTGGTGTTAAAAATAACTAAAAAAATAACCAAATTTAGGAGTGAAAGATGAAATTGGGTAGAACAGTCATACCATTATTGATCAGCTTGCTTTTATTAGGGTGTAAACAAAGTTTTAGCGAGCAACTCTATAAAGACAGACATTGTGCTGAAATAAAATATGAATGTTTAAATGAATCACAAAATAAAACGACGCAGGAGAATAATATGTTTAAACCAATGCAGTTAAATAAAGAACAATGGGACGATATTAGACGTAGAGAAACTTTACAAGTGTATAGTGAAGTTGCCAAAATGTTAGACATCTATTACCCCGGCTTTTGGGGAGATAAAGATGAAACATTTAAACTTCAATGGATTGAGAATGTAGATAATATTGCAACGAAATATTATGGAAAACACGAAAGAGGGACATTAGAGGTTATTGCTCAAGTCTGTGCAATTATAGGAAGCGATTTTGAAACTAATCCCAAATTAGATTTTATTGTAAAAAAATAAAACAAGATAATTCATTTTTATCTTTATCTAATATATCTAATTATTTAAGATTTGAAATTTTAAAGAAAGATTACAATGAGGTAGGTCATCAATATAGCATGTGGTTTTTACGGGGAGTTCAAGATGGAATGCCTCCATTCACTCGTAAAGTGCCGGATTTTTATACAGAATGGAAAGAAGATAATGAAAACGAAAATGTTTGGTCGATTTATAAAAAGAAAGTGAGAACGGAGAATGATCTATGACATGTCAGGTAATTCGTATTGGTGTATTTTTTGATGGTACCGGAAACAACTTATCTAATGATGAAGCGGGAAGAAGCAAAAATGGCGTAAGTAATATTGGCAAACTCTATCGACTATATCGTGATGGTGAACGCTTTAAAGGACAAAAAATAACGGAATGTGAAGTTGTGGTGAAAGCGATCTATATTGAAGGGGTAGGAACGATAAATGGTAAAGAGGATTATTCTACCGGTGGAGCTTTTGGAGCATTGGGTGGACAAAGAGTCAGTAGAGCAATAAAAGAAGTCGAGAATATTTTAGAACGTTACCCAGCTAGAGAATATCAACAACAAATTGATGTACTTGGATTTAGTCGTGGAGCGGCTATGGCAAGAGATTTCATTAATTCCTTAAGTAAACTAACTCAATTAAAACATAAAGTTAAATTTGTTGGTTTATTTGATACTGTTGGTTCTTTTGGTTTTCCGGGGGATGATAAAAACTGGAAAGCAAAAACAAAAGATTTTTCGGAGGGGAACCTTGAAATATTAGTTCGGGATATATTTGATTCACCCCCACCGGAAAAATATTACGAACCCTATAACTTTAACCTATCCCCTCAAAGTGCTGACCAAATCGTGCATTTTGTTGCAATGGACGAATATCGTAAAAATTTCCCATTAACCAATACCAATGGAGCCGGCTTGACTTATGAATTTATCGGTGCGCATTCTGATGTGGGGGGAGGTTATGCCGGTGTGGAAAAAGAAAAAATAGCCTATGTGTTTGATAATAAAAAATCAAACCAAAAAAATGAGAAGTCACTGTTGTCAGTGGCAGAAAATGATATTCAAATTGGTGAAAACTGGAAGTGTGGTATGCCTATTGCGAGTTCGCCTTATCAATTTCTAGGAGTTAAATATTGTAAAGGTGAGCGGACAGTAACCGATGATTTACAAAAAGTGGCACTTATCGCGATGTATCGTTTAGCTATAAAGGCGGGTGTACCATTGAAGAAAAATATTCACGATAAATATCCTGATATTCCCGAACCGAATATTCCTGATGAGCAGGGTTACACGGAGGAATTTGAAGGAAATCTTGAACAAAATATGCAAGCATTAGGTTGGACGAAAGAATTACAAGACTATTGCACGATAGCAACAAGAAATATTACGGAATTACATGATTTTTTAAATGAAGGAGAAAAACGGACAAATGGCGGACAGGGCGCATTGCGGACAGATCGAAATATTCCACATCTGAAAATTTTAGCAAAATATGCACACCATTCTGCCGGTATTTTTAAGAATGAGGTTTATCTTCCCGCTCCGTTAGGATTTAAGCTCCGATTATATAATAATACAATGGAAGATATTGCAAAATCTCCGATTAATCGAGATAAGAAAACAAAGATACCAAAAAGGAATATTTTTGATAATAATCCGAGATTGGCAGTCATCAAGAAAGATTAAGTATGTGAAAATAGCCCAATCCGACTATCGTTATACCCTCAATGCAGGCGATAAATACCCTTTTGATGTGGTGAGTTTTAAATTGACCGAAGGGTTAAGTGAACCCTTCCGGTTGGAGTTAATGTTATCGAGTTTTCAGCCGACGATTGCCTTTTCCGCTTTAATGGATAAACCGGCAACCTTCACGTTCTGGCAAGACGGCAATCCGGTGCGTTATGTCAACGGCATTGTCAGCCGCTTTTCACAAGAAAAAACGGGGGCTGTTCGTACCTATTATCGTATGGTAGTGGAGCCGGCATTAATCCGAGCGGCATTACAATCAGACAGCCGCATTTTTCAACATCAACCCAGTGAAAAAATCCTCCGCACCTTATTACAAAAAAATCGGGTAGATAATGTAACCTTTGAGCCCTTACCATTGGCGTGGGAACGTGAATACTGTGTACAATACCGCGAAACAGATTTAGCCTTTATTGATCACTGATACGACAGAAGAAGTGAATTATTACTTTGACCATTATTCAAATAAATGGGATGGGAAATTTCTCAAGAATATTATGACAAATGCGATTAATACTCTTTTAGAACAAGGGAAATTTCTGGCTCTTCAAAAAACAACACCGAAAATTACGGTAATTATAAAAACAAAGGAAAAATAAGATTAAAACCTAAAGCAGGTTACAATGGTACAATTTTTTGGCGTTCAAAATGAAAAAATATATATTTTTAATATATGACTATTTTCTCTAATTACATTTCTGCAAATGTTATAAATAAGAAAGAATTTATTTCTAATAGATTTACTGATTATATCTATAGAACGAATAAAGATAATATATTTAGATGTAAAATGAAGATTATAATTTGATTTTACAATTGTTTCATAAAACTAAAGGGATAGATAACGTCTACTTGATTTAAACCAATGTTTTGGGCTACAGGCAATGATACTATATGTGATGAAAACACACGATATAACAAGCTAAATTTTCTGGTTGTTTAAAAGCACCTTTTATGAGGGGGGCTGTCATCACCAAAGGTTTTGTTTGTGCTATCCATGCAAATAACGCAATCCTGTCAAAACATAAGTTTTAGCAATATGTAGTAATTCATCAATTTTGATATATTCGTTGGCTTTACTACACAAGCTACCGTCCGTACCATACCAAAAGGCTGGCGTGCCTTGATAACGCCAGTAACGGCAGTCAGAAAGAGCAATATCGGGGGTAGGTTCAGGACGTAGTTTGCCGAGATTAGTTACCACTTCTTGTAGGATACCCACTATAGGATGTTCAGGGTCAGACTGCTCCCCTTTGTCGTAGCCGTAAATGATGAGTTCTGCCTGTGGGTAACGAGAAATAATAGCGCGCATTTGAACGATCACAGTCTCACAATCTATACCAACAGGTATCACAACCTAGCCTTCTAAGGTACAATCTGAGGCGATTACCGCATAACAACCCCCTCCTTGGATAGTGCAAAAATCCACACTAACTTGGCGCAACAAATCAGCATGTCCTTTACCGCGCAAACGGCGATGAGTATCCAGCCACGTCTTATCATTAAACTGTGCTTAAAAGGCTTTTGGCAAAGTTACAGGTATCATTTCCAAGAATTTCAAATCTCGCATAATGTCAGCGGCAACAGTAATTGCATTTTCGCTTTCGTTACTGTAGCCTGCAATTGCACCACGTGTTTTCACGTTTACCGCAAAAGAAATATAACCTTTTGAGGAATAGCTAATTGCGTCTATCCCCGAAGGTTCTGCTGAGAGAACACAATCTGCACTCATCGCCTCTGGTCGTTCATTAAACAAAAATCCGGTACCACGTCCTTCACCCGTTTCTTCGTCCGATACCAAAGATAGAGCAAGCTGTCCTGCTAGGGAATCTGAAAAATGGCACAAACAGGCGTAAGCAAATAGCATTGCCGCTACACCACCTTTCATATCCTGCGTACCACGCCCCCAGATTCTGCCTGCATATATTTTGCCACTGAACGGTTCATCTCGCCAACCAGATTCACTGCCTGCGGGCATCACGTCCAAGTGACCATTAAACATCAACCGTTTTCCCTCTCTTACCATAGGTTGTACAGCCAGTAGGTTTGGCATAATTTCTTCTGCTTGTAATATTTCATAGGGTAGATTGTGTAAATCCATAAAATCACGCACCAAAGCCATCGCTGCTCGTGTGTCGCCCACATCGCTTGGTGTTGGGCAACGTACCATTTGTGTACAAAATGTGATTAATTCATTTTGATGTTGGACCAACCAATCTAATGCTTGTTGTTCTAAAGCTGAAAATGTCATTTTATATTCAATAAATATAATAAAAACAATTAGTTACACCTCATTGAGAGGTGATGGCAAGGCATATTTTTATTGGCAAGCATGATGTTTTTTAGATTAAAAAGTCTAAAAAGCGATCTCACATTCTGATAAAGATTATTAGTGCATAGGGTAAAATTTGTCTTTAATGCAGTATTATGTAAAGTGCGGTTATTTTTATCTATGTTTATAAAAATACACGAATTTTCCTAACTAAATAAAACATTTCACAAGTAGCAAGGATTTTTAAATTGAATACTATCTAAATTGAGCCATTACCTATTAAAGTATCTTGTAAAACCACTCAAAAAACTTTCCCTTTTTATTTCAATAAGTGGTAAATTTATCGGCGTTTGACTTTTGTCATTTTCGCTTGAGTAGTTACGCAAACACTTGCTCAAATTGTCATCAACTAGTAGAAGGAAACATTATGTTAATTGGTGTACCTAAAGAACTGCTTGAACGTGAAAGCCGCGTGGCGGCAACACCGAAAACGGTTCAACAAATTTTAAAGCTAGGTTTTAATGTTGTGATTGAACACAACGCTGGCTTTAACGCCAGCTTTGAAGATCAAGCATTTTTAGAAGCTGGTGCCGCTATCGGTAGCGTCGATGAAGTTTGGAACTCAGATGTCATTTTTAAAGTGAATCCTCCGACAGATGCCGAAATTACAAAAATGAAAGAAGGGGCAACTTTGATCAGCTTTATTTGGCGAGCACAAAACCCTGAGTTAATGCAAAAACTAACCGCAAAAAAAATTAATGTATTAGCAATGGATTCAGTGCCGCGAATTTCTCGGGCACAGGCACTCGATGCGTTAAGTTCAATGGCAAATATTTCCGGTTATCGTGCTATTATTGAAGCCGCGCACGAATTCGGTAGTTTCTTTACCGGTCAAATTACTGCAGCAGGAAAAGTCCCACCAGCGAAAGTATTAGTGATTGGTGCCGGTGTCGCTGGCTTAGCAGCAATTGGCGCGGCAAATAGCTTAGGCGCAATAGTACGTGCTTTCGATTCTCGTCCAGAAGTAAAAGAGCAAGTGCAAAGCATGGGTGCAGATTTCCTAGAAATCGACTTTAAAGAAGAAGGTGGTAGCGGTGATGGCTATGCCAAAGTGATGTCGGAAGAATTTAACCGTCGTGCAATGGCGCTTTATGCCGAACAAGCTAAAGAAGTGGATATTATTATTACCACGGCTGCAATTCCGGGTAAACCGGCTCCACGTCTCATTACCAAAGAAATGGTTGATTCAATGAAACCGGGTTCCGTCATTGTAGATCTAGCAGCGGCGACGGGTGGTAACTGCGAGTATACCCAAGCAGGTAAAGTAATTACCACAGATAATCAAGTAAAAATTATCGGTTACACCGATTTCCCAAGTCGTTTACCAACCCAATCTTCCCAACTTTACGGGACAAATTTAGTTAACTTACTCAAATTATTGAGCAAAGAAAAAGACGGTAATATCAATATTGATTTTGAGGATGTCGTATTACGCGGAGTAACTGTAGTACGTGATGGGGAAGAAATTCCACCAGCGCAAATCCAGGTCTCCGCGCAACCTCAACAGCAAACCAAAACAGTCCCACTTACAGAGAAAAAAGAGGAAAAACCTGCGGATCCTAGAATTAAATATGGCATTATGGCAGCAGCAGGGATATTATTCCTATGGCTCTCCTCCATTGCCCCGACAGCCTTCCTCTCTCACTTTACCGTATTCGTATTAGCTTGTGTAGTGGGCTATTATGTGGTTTGGAATGTAAGTCATGCTTTACATACTCCGCTAATGGCAGTAACTAATGCGATTTCCGGCATTATTATTGTGGGTGCCTTATTGCAAATCAGACAACCAAGTGGCAATTTCTTTATTGATATATTGGCGTTTATAGCGATTTTGGTAGCAAGTATTAATATATTCGGTGGATTCCGAGTAACCCAGCGCATGCTGGCAATGTTTAGAAAAGGTTAAGGAGAAACATAATGTCTGAAGGGTTAGTTCAAGCCGCTTATATTATTGCGGCATTACTGTTCATTATGAGCTTAGCAGGATTATCTAAACATGAAACTGCGAAGGTCGGTTGTTGGTATGGAATTATCGGTATGGGAATTGCCCTAGTGGCAACTATATTCGGCCCACAATCTGAAGGGACGTTTTGGATCATCATTGCAATGATTATCGGTGGTGTTATCGGTATCAAACGGGCATTAAAAGTCGAAATGACGGAAATGCCGGAATTGGTAGCAATTTTACACAGTTTTGTAGGTTTAGCCGCTGTGTTAGTAGGCTTTAACAGCTATGGCTTACATATCGATGCGACAATGCCGGAATACTTAGATGCGGCAGGACAAGCTGCATTTCTTACCGAACAAGCAACCTTAACTAATATTCATAACGTTGAGGTGTTTCTTGGTATTTTCATTGGTGCAGTTACTTTTACCGGCTCAGTGGTAGCATTCGGTAAACTTAGTGGAAAAATGAATTCTAAAGCGCTAATGTTGCCACACCGCCACAAATTAAACTTAGCTGCACTAATTATCTCCGCTTTGTTAATGGTCGCTTTCATCAAAAATCCGGGTAATATTTTCCCGGTTTTGGTCATGACGGTGATCGCATTAGCCTTTGGTTGGCATTTAGTTGCTTCTATTGGAGGTGCGGATATGCCGGTAGTCGTGTCGATGCTTAACTCCTATTCTGGTTGGGCAGCGGCAGCGGCAGGCTTTATGCTGAATAACGATTTATTGATCGTTACCGGTGCCTTAGTCGGATCTTCTGGTGCCATTTTATCTTACATTATGTGTAAAGCAATGAACCGTTCGTTTGTCAGCGTCATTGCCGGCGGCTTTGGCAATGATATCCAAGTATCTTCCGATCAAGAGCAAGGCGAACATCGTGAAACCACAGCGGAAGAAGTAGCGGAAATGTTGAAAAATGCAAGTTCCGTGATCATTACGCCAGGATATGGTATGGCTGTTGCTCAGGCACAATATCCAGTGGCAGAAATTACCCAAAAACTGCGTGAGCGCGGTGTCAATGTCCGCTTTGGTATTCACCCTGTGGCAGGGCGTCTACCAGGCCACATGAATGTGTTGTTAGCAGAAGCTAAGGTACCATATGATGTAGTATTGGAAATGGACGAAATCAATGATGATTTTGCCGATACGGACGTGGTCTTGGTTATCGGTGCCAACGACACTGTAAACCCCGCAGCGATGGAAGATCCAAACAGCCCGATTGCCGGAATGCCAGTGCTCGAAGTGTGGAAAGCTGCGAATGTAGTAGTATTTAAGCGTTCTATGGCTGTCGGTTATGCTGGTGTACAAAATCCGTTATTCTTCAAAGAGAATACACAAATGTTATTTGGTGATGCCAAAGAACGGGTAGATGATATTTTAAAAGCATTGTAATACTCGGCTAAAAACCTCTTAAAATTTGACCGCACTTTATGTTAAAACAATTAAAGTGCGGTTATTTCTTCAATATTTTTATGGAAGACAAGGGTTCCTAACGGAATCAACTTGCATTTACCAAACTTAATCACTACAATACGCACTCCTTGTCATCGCTGAATTAGGGATCGGCGAATGATGTATCTTCAACTTAACTTTTAGGAGTTATTTATATGTCTCTAAGTACAGAAAAAAAAGCAGCAATCGTTGCTGAATTTGGTCGTGATGCAAAAGATACCGGTTCATCAGAAGTTCAAATTGCATTATTAACTGCACAAATTAACCACTTACAAACGCACTTTGCGGCTCATAAAAAAGACCATCATGGTCGTCGCGGTTTATTGCGTATGGTTTCCCGTCGCCGTAAATTATTGGATTACTTAAAACGTACCAATCTTGAGCTTTATCAAACAACAATCGCTCGTTTAGGTTTACGTCGCTAATAAAAAAGCTTTAAAATAAAAGCTGAATTTGAAATTCATCAAATTCAGCTTTTTATACCTAAAGTCATTAAAAGAACATCAGTATTCCCTATTTCGTGAGATTATTCCGAATATTCTCAACTAATATATTGACAACCAAACAAGCATTTCTTACTCCATTTGAGTATCATACTATCTCTTACACTTTAACCTAAAACTCCTCTAACTTTTCGTTGGAAATACTAATGAGAATTTTGTTTTATGGCAAAATTAGCATTCAATCAATGTCGATTTAGCTTAATCAAATAACCAGCTAGCACCATAACCTTAATATCTTAAAAATTTAGCCTCAATACTTTCTTATTACATTTTTTATTCCAATCAACTTCTTTTTTCTTTCAATTGTAACAAACTATGTCATTGTCTCTTTATTTGCAAACTGTAAGTTTTTGTTGATAAACTTGTTTCCTCTGACTCCCTGTCCTTTCAATAATTTCTGTTCCAGAATAGTCAATACATAAAAATACCTAACAACTAGAGCGCAGCAATATAAATGTAACGTAATGCCTTCATAAGCTGGCAAAAGTGCGGTAAAATTTCAGCCTATTTTACCTGATGATAATTCTATTTTAATGATTTCGTTCACCCGATATATCCCCGATGAATGCGCTATGCTGCAATTTGGTCAGCAACTGGCGAACGCTATTCGACAATTAGTCGCTCCTCAAGTTGTTTGTTTGTACCTAAACGGTGATTTAGGAGCAGGAAAAACATTATTAAGTCGGGGAGTAATTCAAACATTTGGGCATTCAGGAAAAGTTAAAAGCCCGACTTATACATTGGTTGAAGAATATAAACTAGCAGAAAAAACTATCTATCACTTTGATTTATACCGTTTAGGATCTCCGGAAGAGCTGGAATTTATGGGAATTCGAGACTATTTTTCTCCTCATTCTCTATGTTTAATCGAATGGCCTGAAAAAGGACAGGGCTTACTTCCTGAACCTGATTTATTCATAAATATTAGCTATATCAATGATGCTCGACAAATTGAACTACTAGCTCAAACGGATAGCGGTAACCAACTCATTCATTTTTTACTAACACAATGAAACTGATATTTTCCCGATTACTCGCCATTTTCGGCTTATTATTATCCCTTCCAACGCTATCTGCAGTTTGGACCATCGCTATTGATCCCGGTCATGGTGGAAAAGATCCAGGTGCAATTGGTCGCAATTTAGGTATCTATGAAAAACGAGTTACGCTCTCTATTGCAAAAGAACTTAAAGCGCTATTAGATAAAGATCCCAATTTCCGAGGTGTATTAACCCGAAATGGCGACTATTATATTTCCGTGCCGGAACGCTCGGAAATAGCCCGCAAACATAAAGCTAATTTTCTAATATCTATCCATGCCGACTCTTCCGAATCACCAATATTACGAGGTGCTTCCGTCTGGGTATTATCCAATAGACGTGCAGATAGTGAAATGGGCCAATGGTTGGAA
Organism: Rodentibacter caecimuris; assembly: GCA_001998905.1. Taxonomy (GTDB): domain Bacteria; phylum Pseudomonadota; class Gammaproteobacteria; order Enterobacterales; family Pasteurellaceae; genus Rodentibacter_A; species Rodentibacter_A heylii_A. The sequence goes on from MLAA01000018.1 coordinate 12,194, forward strand.
GATCATGAGAAACGTTCCGAGTTACTTGGTGGCGTAGGTAAAGTTCTATCTCATAATAATGATAAATATTTAGACAAAACTGTTTTAGATTTGCAGTTCGGACACAGCCAGCGTACGGGTTACGACTTGGGTAAAAGCATTTTGCATCGTTTCTCCAAAATTACCAGTTTAAGCCGCAGCACGCCACAACATGCTAGTCTAGGTGTATTAAGATCACCTGATATTCCTTCCGTTCTGGTAGAAACTGGCTTCTTATCCAATACTGAAGAAGAGAGAAAACTAAATACCATAGCTTACCGTCGCCGTATTGCCTATATAATTTACGAAGGTTTAGTCGCTTATCGTAACGGTAATCTCGACAAAATCATCGTCTCTAATGAAGAAGATAAAACAGCAAAAAGCAACCGTTCTAATGAAAAACAAAGTGAAAGCGTCATCAAAGATAGTGGTATTCGCCACAAGGTCAAAGCAGGTGAAAGCTTAGGAGGACTAGCCAAAAAATATCAAGTTAAGATGAATGATATTCTTGCATTAAATAAGCTAAAACGCCGTGAGCTCTGGATTGGTGAAACTATCAAGATTCCGGAGAATGGTAAAAATAGCATTGTCGAGAAAAATGCCAACGAAGAAAAAAATAATAACAGTAGCAAAACTGACCGCACTTTGACGAATAAAATATCAAATGTGATAATCCATAAAGTTAAATCTGGAGAAAGCTTGACCGGTTTAGCTCATAAATATAAAGTTAAAATCAGTGATATTACGGATCTAAATAATCTTAAAGGACGCGGATTGCGTATAGGAGAAAATATCAAAGTTCCAAATACTAGCGCCGATAGTAATAAATCGCACATAGAAAATGACACGAAAACATTGCCGCAAAAATCTATCAAAATAAAGGTTCAACCGCTATATCATAAAGTACAAAAGGGACAAACTATCTATGCTATTTCGCGTGAATACAATATTCCAGTTAACCAGCTACTAAAACTTAATCCGAAATTAAAAGACGGTAAAATTTTTACCGGACAGAATATTAAATTAAGAGAAAAATAATGACGATAAAAATTCTTTCTCCGCAACTAGCAAACCAAATTGCGGCAGGAGAAGTGGTAGAACGCCCGGCATCAGTTGTAAAAGAATTAGTAGAAAACAGTTTAGATGCTGGTGCAAATCATATACAAATTGATATTGAAAACGGGGGGGCTTCTTTAATCCGTATCCGTGATAATGGAAGCGGGATTGCAAAACACGATCTCACCCTTGCACTGGCACGCCATGCGACAAGTAAAATCAGCGATCTGGACGATTTAGAAAATATTTTAAGCCTTGGCTTTCGAGGTGAAGCTCTAGCCAGTATTAGCTCGGTTTCTCGTTTAACGCTTACCTCTCGTACCATAGAACAGAAAGAAGCTTGGCAAGTTTACGCACAGGGAAGAGAAATGGAAACGACAATTAAACCTGCATCTCATCCTGTTGGAACAACTGTCGAAGTGGCCAATCTTTTTTTCAACACACCCGCACGCAGAAAATTTTTACGTTCTGATAAAACCGAATTTTCACATATTGATGAAGTCATTCGCCGTATCGCCTTAGCAAAATTCAACATTGCTTTTACTTTAACGCATAATAATAAAATCATTCGGCAATACCGTGCCGCATCCGATTTATCTCAACAATTAAAAAGAGTTGCGGCAATTTGTGGTAATGATTTTGTACAGCACGCACTACGAATTGACTGGAAACATGGTGATCTGCATCTTTCTGGTTGGGTAGCCGATCCTAATTTCAGCCGAAACCAGAATGATCTCGCTTATAGCTATATCAACGGAAGAATGGTGCGTGATAAAGTGATTCTTCATGCTATCCGCCAAGCTTATGCAGAATATTTATCCGTTGATCGATACCCTGCTTTCATACTGTTTATCGATCTCAATCCACAAGAGGTGGATGTAAATGTACACCCGACCAAACACGAAGTTCGCTTTCATCAACAGCGCTTAATCCACGACTTTATCGTGCAAGGAATTAGTCATGCCTTAGCTAATTACTTCCAACCAAATTTGCCCCAATCTAATGAGGTACAGGAAACATCCCCGGCATGGCAATACAAACCAAATCGTTTAGCTGCTGGACAGAATATTTTTATCCAAGATGCCAAACTCACCGAAAAAGAAAAAGATCATTCTCAGAAACAGCCTGAAAATAGACCGCACTTTTCATCTTCGCCGACATCATTTCCTTCTGCGCCTCTTGTAAGTGCCAAGAAGATTTCACAGTCCCCCTCAAAAATTGAGCGAGACTGTTATCAGGAACTACTCCGTACCCCCCCCGTTATTCAAATGGATAATGGAGATCATACAGGCGAAGAAATGAGCACTAAAGTATCCGAGCAAAAATTCCAGATTGCTCCCGATACAAATAATTTAAACACTACCAATAATAATGTATTACGAGCCGTTGCTTTAGTAAACCAAAAAGCTTTATTACTACAAAGACAAAGAGATTTTTATTTACTGGATATCGCAAAATTGCAGCGTTTAAATATCCGTTTAAGCTTACAAAAAAATTCTGCGAATCAACAACCTCTATTAATACCTGTTGTATTTCGTTTAACCGAAACACAATTTGAACAATGGAAGGCCAAGCAAGATCTTTTCCAACAAAGCGGCTTTGAATTTGTAGAAAACTCAGCACAACGACGTTTAACTCTTAACCGCATTCCACTTAGCCTACGAAATCAAAATATGCAGCATTTAGTTATTAGCTTGCTTTCGTCTAACTATACAGGCTTTACTGAATTCCTGTCCGAGCTAGCGAATTCATTGACTTTAAAAGCCATCGATACCTTAGCAGATGCCGTTATGTTGTTGAGTGAAACAGAACAACAGCTAACTAAAGAAACCGAACCGTTATTACAGAATCTATTATATTTAATAAATTGGGATTCGCTCTTAGCACAACTATGATAGATACATTACCAAAACCGACCGCACTTTTCCTAATGGGACCGACAGCTTCTGGAAAGACCGATCTTGCAATTAAACTATGTCAGGAACTTCCCGTCGAAGTCATCAGTGTTGATTCCGCTTTAATTTATAAAGGTATGGATATCGGCACGGCAAAACCCTCCCAACAAGAATTGGCAGCCGCCCCCCATCGCTTAATTGATATCCTTGATCCAGCAGAAAGTTATTCTGCCGCCAATTTTAGAGCAGATGCTCTAAATGAAATGAAAGAAGTGAACGCAAAAGGAAAAATTCCATTGCTAGTCGGCGGTACCATGCTATATTACAAAGCATTATTGGAAGGGCTTTCACCATTACCTTCGGCTAATGAGCAGTTGCGGGCGGAAATTGAGCTACATGCAAAAAAATTTGGCTGGGCAAAATTGCATAATGAATTAGCGAAAGTGGATCCTGTTTCAGCTCAGCGGATTAACCCTAATGATTCCCAGCGAATTAATCGTGCATTAGAAGTATTCTATTTAACGGGAAAATCATTGACGGAATTAACTCAACAAAAAGAGAGCGATCTCCCCTATCATATTGTTCAATTTGCCATTGCACCACAAGATCGAGCAGTATTACACCAACGTATTGAACAACGTTTTCATAAAATGATCGAACTAGGATTTGAACAGGAAGTGGAAAAACTCTATCTACGAAGTGATCTCAGCCCTGATTTACCTTCCATTAGGTGTGTTGGGTATCGCCAAATGTGGGAATATTTACGTGGTGATTATGATAAGCAAGAAATGATTTTCCGTGGGATTTGTGCTACTCGCCAGTTAGCTAAACGACAAATTACTTGGCTACGCGGTTGGAGAACACCCCTGATATGGCTTGATAGCTTACAACCTCAACAAGCTAGAGAGATTGCTCTCAAACACCTAACAAAGCATATTTTTTGAAATCATCTTATAGGAAACGCTTATGAACCAAATATCGAGCCAAATTGAGCAAAAATTGCATCATCTTGCTCAAATAATTCATCAGCATTTTCCTGAATATTCTCTTGAATACTTATACCTTAACATTCAGCAAAACCAGCAAGATCTTTCTAGTACCATCGGTCAATTAGCCTATGCTATAAAGTTATCCGAATTTGTCGAAAAAACCCTACAAAACCAACCGCACTTTTTACTTCAATGTTGGAACCATTTCGTTTACTTACCAAATGAGAACAGTTATGCCGACAAATTAAATGAAGAAGTTAAACATATCCAAGACGAAAATGAGCTCTATCGAATTTTACGCCATTTCCGAGATCGAGAAATGGCAGTACTTAGTATTTGCCAAAGTTTGAATATCGGTACAGTAGAGGATATTTTCAGACATTTATCCATATTAGCCGAAAATATAATTATTGTAGCCCGAGATTGGTTATATTCACAGGCTTGCTCAGAAATGGGCACTCCCGTTGATTCACAGAATAATCCTCAACAACTTTATATTCTTGGAATGGGAAAACTAGGCGGCTTCGAACTTAATTTTTCTTCCGACATTGATCTCATTTTCACTTATCCAGAATCAGGTCAAACAGTGGGATCAAAACGTTCCGTGGATAATCAAAAATTCTTTACCAGGCTAGGTCAACGTTTAATCAATGCACTTGACCAATTTACGCCAGATGGCTTTGTTTATCGAACCGATATGCGCCTAAGACCTTTCGGCGAAAGTGGCGCACTCGCTTTAAGTTTCTCTGCATTAGAACAATATTATCAAGATCAAGGTCGGGATTGGGAACGTTACGCAATGATTAAAGGTAGAATCCTTGGCGCAAATAACCTAGATCCAAATGTAAAAATACTCTATAACTTATTGCGCCCTTTCATTTACCGCCGCTACATTGATTTCAGCGTAATTCAATCCTTACGCGATATGAAAGGAAAAATAGAGCGTGAAATTAAGCGTCGGGGGCTAAAAGACAATATTAAATTAGGTGCTGGAGGCATTCGCGAGATTGAATTTATCGTGCAAGTTTTCCAACTTATTAGAGGGGGAAGAGAAATTTGTTTGCAGCAACAAAGCTTATTATGCGCTTTACCAGAAATAAGCCGACTTGAGCTCATCGCACCACAGCAAAGCGAAAACTTACGGCTCGCTTATTTATTTTTACGGCGGGTTGAAAATATATTACAAGCAATTAATGATCAGCAAACCCAACAACTACCTGAAAATCAAAAAGATCGTAAACGCCTTATTGAAGCTTGTCGCCTATTCACTATTTATGATCGTCAAAATAGCATACAAGAGATCCATTACGAGATCAAAAATTGGGAAGCATTTAAGGTTACTTTAACAAAGCACCAAAATGCTGTCCGTCAAATTTTTGATCAATTTATTGGAAATGAATCTGATGAAAAAGAAGAACGAAGCGAAAATTGGCAAGATTTCTTAGAATCCAATCACGAAGAATTAGTTTTTATTCTACAACATTACTCATTACCTGAATCAAAAATTGATGTAATAGCCAAAAATCTTGCTGATTTCAAACAAAATTTACATAGAAAAATAGTCGGCAAACGTGGACACGATGTATTGAAACAATTAATGCCTAAAATATTCAATCTCATCTTCTCTCATCAAAACTATTTAGTCGCTCTCCCAAGAATTCTCAATATTATTGAAAAAATCGCCAGTCGTACTACTTACTTAGAATTATTACTAGAGCAACCCAATGTATCTAAACAACTTATCGAGCTTTGTACCAAATCAGAATTAATTGCAGAACAAGTTGCCAAATATCCACTCCTACTAGATGAGTTACTAAATACGGCTTCACTGATCAATCCTATTCCGTTTACAGAATACCCTTCCGAATTACAACAATATTTATTGCGTATTCCACCTGATGATGAAGAACAATTTATTGATGCGCTACGTCAGTTTAAACAATCTATATTATTGCGCGTGGCAGCTGCTGACATTTTGGGAAGCTTGCCCGTAATGAAAGTAAGCGATCACCTAACATACCTTGCTGAAACTATTATTAATACAGTAGTCAATTTAGCTTGGAAACAAGTTTCCAGCCGATTTGGTACGCCAGAACATTTAGAAACTAATCAAACTGGCTTTCTTGTGATCGGCTACGGAAAGCTAGGAGGCATTGAATTAGGATACAAATCGGATTTAGATCTTGTTTTCTTATACCAATCAACACTAGGTCAAACAAAAGGCGGCAAGAAAACTATTGATAGCAATCAGTTTTATTTACGCCTAGCACAAAAAATTGTGAGTATTTTTAGCCTCAATACCAGTGCCGGAGTACTATATGAGGTAGATATGCGTTTACGCCCCTCTGGAGATGCGGGTTTATTGGGCTGCTCCTTGGAGACATTTGAGAATTACCAATTAAATGAAGCTTGGACTTGGGAGAAACAAGCGTTAGTAAGAAGTAGAGTAGTATTTGGAGACATAAAGCTTCACCAAAAATTTAATCAAATTCGCCACAAAGTTCTCTCCACGCCAAGAGACTTAGCACAACTAAAAATTGATATTCGAGAAATGCGTGAAAAAATGTATCGAGCCCTTTCTAAATCTAAAGAAAATGAATTTAATATCAAAACTGATCGTGGAGGAATCACTGATATCGAATTTATTGCACAATATTTAATGCTGGCTTATGCTCCCCTGCACTCGGCACTGACGATGTGGTCAGATAATGTCAGAATTTTTGATGATATGGCTAGCTATCAGTTGATATCTGACAATGATTGTGAAAAATTAAAACAATGTTATGTGGACTTAAGAAATAGAATCCATCACCTTAATTTAATAGGTCAGCCTTCTATTGTTTCTGATTCAGAATTTGATTTGGAAAGAAAATTTATCCAATCATACTGGCAAAAATTGCTTGGCTAAGCATTAATATAAAGGACCTCACTTTTATCAAGATTTGACTAATTTTCTTCTATTACAAATTTCCCGAAAACTAGCATTTAAGGTTAATTCCTAGGTTAGATATTGATACAAAATCCCCAAAACAAAACACCAAGGAACTTTTTATAAAACTTATCTCTAGTTCCCCAATTCATAGAACTAATCATCACTTGATAGAAAAATAAAACATAACTAGGCTTAAAACATTTTTCCTGCCATTTTTACCTATACAATTGAAATAATCATGCCTGGAAACAATATTTCCTTCACTTAGAAAATGGATAGAAAAAATCTTTACGAAAAATTATATACAAAAGTAAGCGAGAAAAATTCTTGAAGAGTGTGGTAGTAGAAAAAGCAAGATCCTTTATTCTATTAACCTTCAGATAGAATGCAGGCGTTTCCGGAAAAGGTGAGGATAAAAAATATATTACATACTTTCTTATATCTTGCTATCGTTTGATTAAAAATAAGGGAGCAGTCCATTTTCTATCTCCATTTAAAATAACTAAACTAATGCGCTACTGGAATATTATGTCAATAATACGAGTGGCTCATTCGTTGAATTACACTATACTGCACTATTTTAGTAAAAAATGGGCTGCTATAAACACCACTTTGCTTAACTTGAAACTACTTCTTGAACGTTCAGATTTTATATTTGGCATTGCGAATTGCGAGATATAAGAAATCAACTGTTTATCTAAGTTAACTTCCACGATTAAATAACACGATGGTCCATTCACTTTAATATAATACGGTAATGTCTTCATCTAGATAAAATTCACATCTATTCTATTCTTTCATTAGGCTGATTAAGAATAAAATATCCTAAAAACCGACCGCACTTTCCCAAAAGTGACT
>MLAA01000019.1 GCA_001998905.1 Rodentibacter caecimuris
TCTTCAATAACAGGCTGTGAGGCTTCGTCATTCAGGGGAATGACACGCATTTCCTGTTCGCCAAGCGTGGCGGCTTGGTGAAGTAACCAAGTTCTCCCGTGACGTTGAAAAAAGACATTTGCCGGAATAGGGGCAAGCTGAAAACGAAAGTGCGCAGACTGTTGAGAAAAATGCTGTTGTGCACGTTGCTCAAATTCTTCACGGGTTTGAACAAAGGCAGCTAATGCGACAAATTGGTCTGATTGATGGGCGCGTTGCACATGTGCAGTGGCAAGCCAAAGGGAGTTTTCCATAATAAAACCCTAAAAATAATAAAATGAAATGACCGCACTTTAAAATAAAAGGAGCATTATGTCGCAGTTGTACAAACCTAATTTGGAGAACACTGGTAGGAACACACACAGTGTCCCCAACATTTCGTTGAAACTCCTGTTTTGTGCAACTGTTATATCATACCGAATAAAAGTAGAAGTGCGGTCGTTTTTTTATGTATTTTTTACCTTCTCTAAGTTTTTACCGCACTATCCCACGCCTATTTTGTATAATTATCTAACCCTTTCGCCGAATGCTCCTCGTTAATAAGTCGTTGTTCTTCGGCGATTTGTTTAAACCATTTTTGTTTTTGGTTGTTGGTTTTTTTGTTCCATTCTGCTAAGGCTTTTTCAATGGCGGCATCGGCTTTGGCGCGTTTGAAGGGGACGGGAATAGCAAAAGCGTTACAGAACGGCACAGTTGCGATGTAGTGCCATACGCTGAAACGGCGCTTGATATGTTTTAAAAACGCCGGGTCGTCTTCCGTTAAGTAGGCACGGATAGCGTGTAAAATATCAATACTTTGTTTGGATGTGATGGAAGGATACACGCCTAAATAATGGCGAGATTGCTGCATATGATGCTCTTCCCGAATACCGATAACAAAGGAATACAAACTATCCCCACCCCAAGGGTGTGTGCCATAACAGGAATATACCACACCGCCTAATGGGTCTACTTCTTTCGGCACAAATGCCACACGATAGGTACCGTTTAAAATGGGGGCGTAAATAATCCGTTTTTTACGGTTTACTCGGATACCGCGTGGGCGGGGGAGGAAGAATAAAAACAAGAGAAATGATATCCAGATTGGGTGGAAGAAAAACCGAATTCTATTCCATTTTGTTTTTTCTAAATAAAAATCTTTATATTCTTCATACGTATCTATTTTATGGTTAGGGAAATCTCTCAAAAAATCTGGTTTCATTACTGTTTTTAAATATCTATCATAAAGAGGACGTACTTCTTTATCAGCATTAAAAGTCCAAACAAAATCCTCTTTTATCGCTTCTATTTCAATATAAAACGGCGGATCGTTATATTTCGCATTCTGATACCAACTCATACAAAAAATGCCGATAAATAATAAGCGAATAAATCCGCGCGAATAGCCATCAAAAAAGGCATTGCGGATTTCAATTTCATCTTCACCGCATTGGCGGATAGAATATTTTAAGGTTTTGTAAGCGTTAGGTTTACTCATACTGTTCTCACTTCATTGGAATAGTGGTTAAGTCGGAACTGATTTTGCCTTCTGACCCTTGGTAATCGGCAAGAGAGACTTTAAGCCGAATCCTTTTTACCGAGCGTTCGTCAACGACTTCTTTTTGCTCTTTTCCTTGCACTTACTAACAATAAAAGTGCGGTCGTTTTTTTATGTATTTTTACCCTCTCTAAGTTTTTACCGCACTATCCCACGCCTATTTTGTATAATTATCTAACCCTTTCGCCGAATGCTCCTCGTTAATAAGTCGTTGTTCTTCGGCGATTTGTTTAAACCATTTTTGTTTTTGGTTGTTGGTTTTTTTGTTCCATTTCGATAAGGCTTTTTCAATGGCGGCATCGGCTTTGGCGCGTTTGAAGGGGACGGGAATGGCGAAAGCATTGCAAAAAGGGACGGTGGCGATATAGTGCCAGACGCTGAAACGGCGCTTGATATGTTTTAAAAACGCCGGGTTCTCTTCCGTTAAGTAAGCACGAATAGCGTGCAAAATATCGACACTCTGTTTGGAGGTGAGCGATGGGTACACACCCAGATAATGGCGGGATTGCAGCCTATTCTGTTCTTCCCGAATGCCAATCACAAAGGAATGCAAATATTCCCCGCCCCAAGGGCGTGTGCCATAACAGGAATATACCACACCGCCTAATGGGTCTCCCTCTTTTGGCACAAATGCCACACGGTAGGTGCCGTTTAAAATGGGGGCGTAAATAATCCGTTTTTTACGGTTTACTCGGATACCGCGTGGGCGGGGGAGAAAGAATAAAAATAAGAGAAATGGGATCCAAATAAAATGAAAAATGGTGCGAATGATATGCCATTTTGCCCAAGGTTTACTTGTATATAGTTTTTCATATTCTTCATAAGAAAGTAGCTCATTATTTGGAAACATTTGTATAAATTCGGGATCATTGTGATCCTTAATATGGTCTTCATACAATGGTTTTATAATACTCTCTTTATTAAATGTCCAAATAAAATCCTCTTTTATTGTCGATATTTCATAAGAAAAAGATGGTTTATTGTATTTGGCATTCTGATACCAACTCATACAAAAAATGCCGATAAATAATAAACGAATAAATCCGCGCGAATAGCCGTCAAAAAAGGCATTGCGGATTTCAATTTCATCGTCACCGCATTGTCGGATGGAATATTTTAAGGTTTTGTAAGTGTTAGGTTTACTCATATTGTTCTCACTTCATTGGAATAGTGGTTAAGTCGGAACTGATTTTGCCTTCTGACCCTTGGTAATCGGCAAGAGAGACTTTAAGCCGAATCCTTTTTACCGAGCGTTCATCAACTACTTCTTTTTGCTCTTTTCCTTGCACTTACTAACAATAAAAGTGCGGTCGTTTTTTTATGTATTTTTACCCTCTCTAAGTTTTTACCGTACTATCCCACGCCTATTTTGTATAATTATCTAACCCTTTCGCCGAATGCTCCTCGTTAATAAGTCGTTGTTCTTCGGCGATTTGTTTAAACCATTTTTGTTTTTGGTTGTTGGTTTTTTTGTTCCATTCTGCTAAGGCTTTTTCAATGGCGGCATCGGCTTTGGCGCGTTTGAAGGGGACGGGAATGGCGAAAGCGTTACAAAAGGGGACGGTGACAATATAGTGCCAGACGCTGAAACGGCGGTTGATATGTTTTAAAAACTCGGGGTTCTCTTCCGTTAAGTAAGCACGAATAGCGTGCAGAATATCGACACTTTGTTTGGAGGTGAGCGATGGGTACACACCCAGATAATGGCGGGATTGCAGCCTATTCTGTTCTTCCCGAATGCCAATAACAAAGGAATGCAAATCCCCCCCGCCCCAAGGGTGTGTACCATAACAGGAATACACCACACCACCTAATGGGTCTCCCTCTTTTGGCACAAATGCCACACGGTAGGTACCGTTTAAAATCGGGGCATAAATAATCCGTTTTTTACGGTTTACTCGGATACCGCGTGGACGGGGGAGAAAGAATAAAAATAAGAGGAACGGGATCCAGATAAAGTGGAAATAAGCTCTAACTCTTTCAGTCGCTCTTCTTTCTATATATGGAACTCGATATTCGCTATAAGGGGGTAATTTTTTATTAGGAAACATTCTTTGAAACTCGGAACTATTATGAATTTTTTTGCTTTCTTCATATATCGGAAGAATTTTTTTATCAGGATTAAACGCCCAAATAAAATCTTCTTTAATCGTCTCCATCTCAATAGAAAACGGCGGATCGTTATATTTGGCATTCTGATACCAGCTCATACAGAAAATGCCGATAAATAATAAACGAATAAATCCGCGCGAATAGCCGTCAAAAAAGGCATTGCGGATTTCAATTTCATCTTCACCGCATTGGCGGATGGAATATTTTAAGGTTTTGTAAGTGTTAGGTTTACTCATACTGTTCTCACTTCATTGGAATAGTGGTTAAGTCGGAACTGATTTTGCCTTCTGACCCTTGGTAATCGGCAAGAGAGACTTTAAGCCGAATCCTTTTTACCGAGCGTTCGTCAATGATTTCTTTTGTCGCTTTTTCCCAGCCGTTGTTCATCACTTCCCAAGATATACCTTCCCACGGTGTCGGGAAGTGTAGCACGGCTTTGCCGTTTTCAATAAATTCAATACGCTGCGGTTGTTGGGTAGAAAGATATTGCGCATAAGAGGTCATTACAGTTACTTGCGAAGCTAGCCGAATGGATTGCGCCATCGCATTATTCGTGATGGACGGGTGTTCCACTAAGACAGCGTGAGGAGCATTCTCATATTTCGATAGGACGATATTTTGTTTAAAGGAAAAGTAACGCTGTAATTCTATTTCATAATAATGAAATATTTTTTGAGACTCTTGGGATAAATTATATTCACTACCCCTTTCAATATATTGAAAAATACTATTTCCATACTGTTCTTCAAAATCATTTAAACGTTCATTTTCCCATTCATATCCTCTAATTGGATTCCCCCAATAATTAGTACTCTTACCCCAAAACCCATTCTCCATCCAACTGTCTATATCTTCTTTCGACATTAGTCCCATAATGGTGCCAAATACCACCGCAGCCAAGCCGACCCATAAGGCGACGGTCGCACCTGTGGCGATGCCGGTTGCGGTTAGGGCATTTTCCGCCAATAACCCCAATACGCCGTAAGAAGCTCCCGCCGTTACCCCGCCAAAACCGCGTAGCATCGCGCCATATTGCCCCATCACATCATTTTTATAACGGGCTTCATACCAGTTGCCATATTCCACTAAGGTATTAAAGAACACCAGTGCCGAGTTAACACTGATTAATCTGCCGATAATTTGCCTTAACGCGGAGGTTTGCGATAAGGAATGGATTTTAAAATGCATTAACTTCATGCTTTGTTGATGGGTTTTACTGCCTGAACGGGTAAGGGTTGCTCTAACGGTAGTTTTGCTTTGATCGACTTTCGCCTTAAATTTATCTAAAATCGGCGTAGATTTCGTCCCGCCAAGGGCAAGGGCGGCGGCAAGGAATGGGTCATTTGCCAATTGCCCTTCTGCGGTTCGGTATTTTTGTTCGTTGAAAAATCCAATCACCACTTCCAGCATTTGGAGCTTAACCAGCCCACTTCCCACATGAAAATGGGCATATTCCGTTGGTGTGCGATGTGATATTTTGATCGCATTGAGGATTTCTCCTTTCATACTGTTTGGTGCCGCGGCAAAGTGGTCTGTGTGCGAATATCGTCCCGTTACCGGATTCACTTCATATACCCTTTTCCAATGCACAAAGTGACTGCCTTTGCCCACTTTTGCTACATTTTTTGGATTTGCCAAAGCACTGTGTTTCGTAATGAAAACATCCGCAACCAAATCATAAGCCGAAATGGAAAAAGAGCGACTTTTCGCCAGCGTAACCAACATTTCCACCGATTTATTTAGCAGTTTGACGAAGTTTTGTAACAACTGAATCGCTTCATCGCTCACTTGGAAAGTGTTTTGGGTATATTCTACATTCATTTCTTTGCCTAATGCCGCCGCTGTCGCATTAAAACCATAAGAGGAAATATCCAGTCCCCAAAGCATTCCGTGAGCATATAAACAAAAGGCATTGGCGACATAAACGGCAGCTCTGTCTTTTTGGTTTAACAGGGAAGTTAAGACGTCAATTCGATTAAAATTGTCTGCAATTAATTTGATGTGCGCTTCCGATACAGATTTAAACGGTTTACCGTATAAACCGGGTAGATTTGCCATTTTATGAATCGCATTTTCGCCGGGAATCTCTGCCAAATTCAGATCGTTTTTTAATACGCTAAAAATATCGCTATGACTGTTTTTATCTAAGTGAATAGATGCCACTTTGGTATAGAGCTTGTAAGATTGTGCTATTGTAATGGGTTTGGGAACGGGAGCAGTTAACGGTTTTTTGTATAATCGCTCCCAGTCTTTGGCAAAACCGACATACCAAGGGTTTTTATTCTCAATTACATCTTTAACTGCTTTGTGAATTGCTTTTTGTTGATTAAAGTGATAGAGAATTTTCTCCTGTACATGAGAATGAATAAAACTTGCCGTTCTTATAGCATATTCATATTTACTTAAGGTTTGTTCACGCAATTCGTCTAAGTAGCCATGATAGCAAGCGAGATCTCGAATCGACCCGATGGGATCCTCTAGCGCTACGATAACCCCTTTACCGTAGGTGATTCGATCGGCGACTTCCTGCCAATTTTTTAATCTTCCGATGGACGTATAACGATGGTAGTTGGAAACTTGATTTTCCATATCAAGCTCTTTCGGAGAGAAATCAGAGACGACATCCGTTAATTTTTGGAGGTCGGTAGCCGCACCTGCGGGTTCTTGAATATTAATTTTTCGCATCCATAAGGATCTGATCTGTTCTGATGTTTCAATTTTTTCTAGCAAACTATAGGGCAGTTCAAAATCAGAATACATAATATGGATGGTAGAAATTGCCTGGTTTAGTTCAATATAATCGGTTAATAGTTTTTGTTTCCCAACTACTTGAACCTCATTAAGCGTGGCTTTTGCCGGATCGCTTTGTTTTCCCTCAACATTTTCGGCAGATTCGTCTTGTTGTTCTTTTGCGGTTTGTTCTTCAATAAATTCTTTAAATGCCTGTGTTGACCACTGCGAGAAGCCTTGTAGGTTATTTTCATTACGATATCGATAAATATACCAAGCCTGCCCATTTTTTGCTTTTCCGGTAATGGGAAAGTCATCGCATTGCGTATTGACCGCTAAAATATAAACCCAGCCATCACGCAAGCGGCGCAGGTCATAATCCTCTCCGCCTACAGGTATGCCTTCCGGTAGCACAGGGGCAGTACCTTGGTTTTTAATTTTTTCAAAGACCTTGTTTGTCAATGTTAATCTTGCCGGATAAATCCGAATGCCTTTTTGACATAGTGCAACAACTTGCTTTGCCGGTACTGCTTGGGGTTTATAAGGTTTTTTATTGCTTGCCATTGAATGACTCCGGATGAAATAAGTTAAATAATTCGGCTGCACGGGCTAAAGGCTCAGGAATAGTTTGAGTTAAGTGTTTTTCCAATGTGGCAAAATCTTTGCCGTTTTTGACCGCACTTTGTTTAGCAACGGCATATTGTACAATTGCCGTTTCGTAAATATAACCTTTGTTTTCTGCTTCATCTAAATCTTTAATTAATGGTTCCCGGTCTTGTTGAGAGAAAACCTGTGGGTGGGTGTCTAAAATATATTCAAGCATATTTTCCCTTGTTTCTAACCATGTCTTATTCTTAAATCCCTCTATTTCCCAGTCCGTCATCATGATTGGGGCGGGCAAGATGTCTTCCGGTAAGGCTTTTAACGTGTAGTAATGAAAACTGTCGCCAAAGCCAGAACCAAAGGCATAAATAATGTTGTTGTCATAACCGAAAAACTTATGTAATTTTGCCGGCCGTTTGGCGATGATATTGA
>MLAA01000002.1 GCA_001998905.1 Rodentibacter caecimuris
TCTTCTTTTTTATTCTTTTTTTTACAAAAACAGTGATTTAAGTGATCATTAACTAAGCCCATAGATTGCATAAAGGCATAGCAGGTGGTTTCACCGACAAAAACAAATCCTAGTTTTTTTAGTGCTTTTGACATTGCTTTGGACGTTTCCGTTTTTACGGGGATAGAGTTCATATCTGGAACATTATTGATAATAGGCTGATGATTAACAAAAGACCAAATAAAATCACTGAAGTTTTGACCATTTTTCTCCATCTTTAAGTAGGCCTGTGCATTTTTTACAATGGCCTCTAATTTAGCTCTATGTCGAATTAAACTGCTGTTTTGCATTAAGGAATCAATATCAAGTGTGGTCATTTCTGCGATCATTTCAGGATCAAATTGGTAAAATGCTTGGCGGTAGGTTTCTCGCTTTTTTAATATGGTAATCCACGACAATCCTGCTTGCTGCCCTTCCAAACATAATTTTTCAAATAGCTTATGGCTGTTGAACTCTGGTTTACCCCATTCGTTATCGTGATAGTTAATATAAATATCTAGATTACCGCACCATGCACATCGTATCATTATTACTCCTATTTAAGTCGTTGATATATATCGTTAAAATCAGGCATTACATCGCGCCAAAGATAAAAAGAGTGAGCAGCTTGTGCCACTAACATTCCAAAGCCATCAGCTCTGTTGTGTAAGCCTAAATATTGGCAATATTTTAGGAAAGGCGTGTCGGTTTGTTTAGCGTATTGCATATCATAGAATGCTTTTCCTTTTTGTAATACTTTGTCGCTAATTGGGAAAACTTGT
Organism: Rodentibacter caecimuris; assembly: GCA_001998905.1. Lineage (GTDB taxonomy): Bacteria > Pseudomonadota > Gammaproteobacteria > Enterobacterales > Pasteurellaceae > Rodentibacter_A > Rodentibacter_A heylii_A. Next base: position 801 of record MLAA01000002.1, read on the forward strand.
CCCTGTAGACCTGCTGAGCTGGCATTAATAATGATATCATAAGGTTGGATTTCCAATTCATTTAATGCAGCGGCCTGAATATCCCCAAAGGATCGGAATTTTTTGACAAGTATTTCCGCTTTAGAAATAGTTCGGTTGGTAATAATAATGCGTTGCTGTGCTTGCAGTAAGGGTAATAGTACACCTTGTGTTGCACCGCCGGCACCTAAAATTAATAATTGTTGATTTGGCTTTAGCCAACCCAGGCGTTCTAGATCGGTAACCAATCCAATTCCATCAGTATTGTCAGCATATAAATGTCCGTTCGGTTGCTTTTTCAATGTATTACAGGCTCCGGCAAATTTTGCCCGTTCACTATATGTATCGGCAATTTGATATGCTCTCTCTTTGAAAGGTGCAGTAATATTGCAACCTTTTGCTCCATTGATGAAAAACTCGGTAAGCTGTTGTTCAAAGCACTCTAAGTCTCCTAGTCTGGCATCATATTGGAGAGATTGCCCTGTTTGTTGAGCAAATAGCTTGTGAATGAGTGGTGATTGACTTTGTATAATAGGATTACCCCAAACTGCATATTGATCCATGTTTCACCCCTGTCTAATTAGTTGGTTGGTTAATAAATCTCGAATCTCAGAAGGATTTTTTGCATTACCGATGGGTAAATCCAATATAGGAAAATCTTCTCCGAATTGTGCTCGCACTTCTACTATTGTTTTACAAGGGGCGAACCCGCTAAGATTGGCGCTAGTAGAAGTCAATGCAAAACCAGCAGCATAACAGAGTGCGGCAACAGCAGGATGTCGGCTTATTCTAATAGCAATACTACTAAATTGACCAGTTAAAAATACGGGGGCATTCAGATGAGCGGGTACGACAAAAGTTGTTGGTTGAGGATAATGTTTTTGTAATTGAGAAAAATGCGATTGTGTTAACTGGGTTTGGTCAATAAAAGGTAAGAGAAATTCAATGTCCGGCGCAATTAAAATTAGCCCTTTTTTAATTGATCGTTGCTTTAAAATTAATAATTTTTTGACCGCACTTTCCGACATCGGATTACAACCTAATCCGAATACTGCTTCAGTAGGATAAGCTACAACTTGATTTTGCTTTAATCTTTCAGCGATTTCAGTGATGTTCATTTTTGTCTCTCGAATTGGTGGCGACAACGTTTATTCGCGCATTGAAAACATTGAACAGATTCTGTTTCTTGTTTCAGTATGCTGACTGTAAAACCACATTGTGGGCATTTCCGGCTATAAGGACACTTTGATAAGGAAAATTTACAATGAGGAAAACGCTCGCAACCGTAAAAGGTTCTACCTTGTCGCCCACGGCGGGCTATCAATCTCCCTTTGTGGCAATCAGGGCACTCAATTTCTTCGGTTGTGCTAGGTTGTTCATCCTGTACGATAAAGTGGCATTCGGGATAACGGCTACAGCCGATAAAGAGACCAAAATGTCCTTGTTTTAATTGCAAGATAGAATGGCACAGAGGACAGTTTTCATTTAACTCTTTAAGTATTTTCCATTCTATATGTTGCAAAGGGCGTAAATAATTACATTGTGGATAATTTGTACAACCTAAAAACGCCCCTTTTTTACTTTGTTTAATTTGCAATATGCCACCACATTGCGGGCAGTGTTCTTGTTGTTTGGTGTAGTGAAAAAAACGTTTATTTGTCATTTCCTAACTAAGCTCAAATTTAGGTGGAAAGTAAAGTTTCCAGCTCTTCTTGGTATTGTAACCAATCCCTTTCAATTTTTTCCAATTGGCGTTTGAGATCAACTTGCTCGACTAAAAGTGCGGTTAATTTCGGCTTATTTTCTATTTGATATAATTCGCTATTGGCGAGCTGTTTTTCAATGTTACTGAGATGTTCGGAAAATCTTTCCATTTCCTGTTCTAATTGGATGATTTTCTTTCGAATAGGTGCGCTTTGTTGGCGAAGCTCTGCCTCTTTACGCTTTTGTTCTTTGCGATTTGCCGCGGAATTGTCTGATACAACGGTTTCAGTCGGTTGATTTATTTGGGGTTGATTTTGTTCATTCAGCCATTTTTGATAATCCTCCAAATCACCTTTAAATTCATCGACTTGTCCGTTATGTACTAAATAAAATTCTTCTACTGTATTACGTAATAAATGACGGTCGTGAGAAACTACTACAAGAGAACCTTCATAGTCTACAAGTGCTTCTGTGAGCGCCTGACGCATATCTAAATCCAAATGGTTGGTTGGTTCGTCTAGTAGTAATAAATTCGGGCGCTGCCAAACAATGAGAGCTAAAACCAGACGTGCTTTTTCTCCGCCTGAAAAAGTATCGACAGGTTGCTTGACTTTATCACCATGAAAGGCAAAACCACCTAAATAATTACGTAATTCTTGTTCTGTTTGGTTGGGGGCCAGATATTGTAAATGCCATAACGCAGATTCTTCTGCGCGTAGGGTATCCAGTTGGTGTTGGGCGAAATATCCTAGCTGAACACCTTTTGCAAGTTGAACCGTTCCGGAAAGTGCGGTTAATTCTTGGGCTAATAATTTAATGAGAGTAGATTTCCCCGCTCCATTTTTACCAAGTAAACCAATACGAGAACCTGGTACAAGATTCAGTTTTATTTTGCTTAGAATTTCCACTGTACTTTCACCTTCACCATAACCGGCTGAGGCTTTTTCAATCATCACAAGAGGATTTGGAAGCGAAAGTGGCGGACGAAATTCAAAGGTAAATGGATTATCCGCATAGGCAGGGGCAATAAGTTCTAATCGTTCTAGTGCCTTGACTCGACTTTGTGCTTGTTTGGCTTTGGAAGCTTTTGCTTTAAAACGATTGATATATTTCTGTAAATGGGCAATTTTTTGTTGCTGTTGACGATATAGTGCGGTTTGTTGTGCTAATTTGGTTGCACGTTGAATTTCAAAAGCAGAATAATCTCCGGTGTATTCATGCAGTTTTTGGTTCTCAATATGCAAGATTCGATTAACGATAGGGTCGAGGAAATCCCGATCATGGGAAATCAGAATTAGCGTCCCTTGATATAGTGATAGCCAACGCTCTAACCAAATAACCGCATCTAAATCTAAGTGGTTAGTAGGTTCATCCAGCAATAATAAATCGGAAGGGCAGAGCAAAGCTTGTGCCAAGTTTAGCCGCATTCGCCAACCACCGGAAAAAGATTTGACGGGTAAACCGATTTCCGACTGGGAGAAGCCTAAACCATTTAATAGTGCTGCTGCACGAGATTGAATTGTCCAAGCATCGAGTGCATCAAGTTTAGCATGAATATGAGCTATTGCATTACCGTCGTTTTGTTTATTTGCATCTGCTAGCTGCTGTTGTAACAGAAAATATTCCCGATCGCCTTGAATCACATAATCTAATGCTGAAATATCTAATGCTGGTGTTTCTTGATTAACCCAAGAAATAGCCCAATCTAAAGGATAGCTGATGTTACCGATTTCCGGGCTAATTTCTTTTTTGAGTAGTGCAAATAAAGAGGATTTTCCACAGCCGTTTTTACCGACTAAACCGACTCTTTGTTTGGGATTTATCGTCGCGGTTGCGCCAACAAGTAATTCGGTATCACCGCGCTTTAGTGTCAAATTATTAAATAAAATCATGTTATAGTTGTTAAAATACAAAAATTAGGATTGCTCATAGGCGGTCTCAAGCGGAAGAGACGATTTTTCCCAAGCTTCAAATCCGCCGATAAGGCTATATAAGTTGTCGTATCCTTGTTCGGATAAAAACGTTGCGACATTACGGCTACTTATTCCATGATAGCAACTGACAATAATTGGCGTATCGTAATCAACTTGTTGCTCAAATTGCAAAAAGCTTTGATTGGTTAAATGGAATGCGCCTTTAGCGTGCGAGTAGTGGAAGCGTTGATCATCACGAATATCAGCAAGAATGGCGCCTTGCTGCATTAATATCCACGCTTGTTCAGCAGTAATTTCTTTAAACGGCATGCTTTTTCCTTTTTATCTTTAATACGCTATCAGTAATGATGAATATCATTGCAATAATTAAGCAAAAAAATAACGGGTAGCTTTCGGAATCCATTTTTTCTCCGATAAGCAGTGAGATACCAAACATTAAAATTGGTTCTACATAACCGAGTAAGCCAAGTAAATTCATTGGCAAAAAATTACTGGCGGCGATATAAGCATTTAATGCAATTCCGCTCAATAATCCTAAGATGAATAGTAGCCCTAAAATATGAGGGTTACTTTGTTGAATTTGCGGGATATCTACTTGCCAAGCAAAGTAGATACAAATTGGTAATAATGATGACATTTCTAGGAAAAATGCACCAAGATCGGTAAATTTAAATGCTTTTCGCAAACTAAAATAAAATGTATAGCCAAAGCTTATTGCAATAGCTTCCCATGAGATTTCACCTTTAATCAAGATAGTGGAACATACGCCGATTGTAGCAATAATAACCGCGATAAATTTAAGACGAGAAATCTTCTCTTTAAAAATAAAACGGGCAGCGGCGACCATTACAATAGGTAATAATAAATAGCCGAAAGATACGCTTAATGCACTGCCATTGTTGGGGGCCCATAAGAACAGCCACATTTGGAACCCCATCATCGCACCATTAATTAGAAAGATTAAGCTCAAGTGCGGTTGGTTTTGAATCCGTTTCAGATGCTGAACTAAGGCAAGTCGCTGTTTAAAAACCACGACAGCAAGGGCAACGAAAGGCAGAGTAAAAATAATACGATAACCAAAAATATCCGTTCCTTTTAGCGGCATTAATAATGTAGAAAAATAGTATAAATAGCCGAATAGGAATGAAGCAAGTAACGAAAAAGTAATCCCTTTTAGCATAGTCGTTCCGAAATTTTGATAGAATTTCCTCTGAGCAAATTTTTATCCTCAGAGGGTGAAATTATTGGGCTGCACGATTTATTCGATTCTCACGACTTATAACTTATTGGAAGAATTAATTAAAGCGTATAAGGCAAGGGATATCGTTTTAGACCAACATCTGTTTCAGGTAGATAGAATTCGTCAATTTCAGAAAGTTCGCTATTCATTACTGCCTGAAGCCATAACGAGTCTCTAATATTGACTGCATTCACTACAACCCCGGTTTTACGCTTGTTTTCACCTAAGCGTATTTCAAGCTCTGATCCGATTTCCGGCGTGATATCAGTTTTTCCATACAAAATAAACATCGCTCGTTTATTGGCTCCACGATATTTTGCACGAGCAACGGTTTCTTGCCCGATATAGCAACCTTTGGAAAAGGAAATTGCTTGACCGAGCGCTTGTAAATTCATTGCTTGCGGAATAAATTCACATTGCGTTTGGGGATAAAGTTGTGGCAGACCAGCTTGAATATTGGCATATTCCCATTCTTCCAGACTACCATTAAAATTAATTAAAGCAGGATGTTTGTTTAATAAGATAGTTCGCCCGTCTGGCAAAGTAATAGAAAAATCAGGCTGGATTCGACCGCACTTTTCACCAATTATACCTACAATTTGCCAATCTATAGATTGGAAAATAACTTTAGAGAATACCGCATACTTTTTTAAGGCATCCAATGCGGCTGGCAATAAAGCGGATCGAATTAAAATGAGAAATTGTTGAGGTTCAAGACGTATCAGTTGGAAAATAGAAGTCATTTTTCCTTTTGGATCGCAATGTGCGGTTAAAGTACTCGAACCTTCCGCCAGTAAATTTACATCACAAGTGAGCTGCCCTTGTAAAAAGGTGCTTGCGTCATCACCACTCACTTGGATTAATTGGTAATCGGTTAAATCAATAAATTGCGTCATCGGGTATCCTATTCTAAATTTTGAATTTGTTCTCGCATTTGTTCGATGAGGACTTTTAGCTCTACTGCGGATGCTGTGATGTCCGCATCAATAGATTTAGAGGCTAACGTATTGGATTCTCGGTTTAATTCTTGCATCATAAAATCCAATTTACGTCCGACAGCTCCGCCTTTTGCTAAAATGTTATGTGTCTCTTTAACGTGCATTTGTAAGCGATCTAGCTCTTCTGCCACATCAAGGCGTTGTGCCAATAACACCATTTCTTGTTCTAAACGTTGAGGTTCAAATTGAACATTAACTTCTTCGAAACGTTGTAAGAGCCGCTCGCGTTGCCATTGTAAAATCGTTGGCATTTTTGACCGCACTTTTTCTGCTTCAAGATTAATATTATTTAGACGTTGTTTAATGAGCTCTTGTAATTTCTCTCCTTCGCGAGCTCGCATTGCAAGAAATTCCGCTAGTAATTGTTCGAATCCCTCAAGAAGATCTTGGTTAATAATGTCAACATCCAATTCTGGTATTTCCACGACACCGGGGTAGCGCAAAATATCCGCCGGATTAATTTCTCCACCAGATAGTTGCTGAATCCATTGTAAGGATTGTATGACTTGAGTTGCAAATTCTTTGTTGATATGCAAAGTGGTGGCCGTTTGTTTTTGAGTTTCAATGCGCAATGAACATTCAATTTTGCCTCGTGCCAGCTGTTGGCGTAATTTCTCTCGTAATGTATTTTCTAAACCGCGAAATTGTTCTGGTAGGCGAAAGAAGGTTTCCAAATAGCGTTGATTAACCGAGCGAATTTCCCATACGGCATTACCCCATATTTTTTTTATTTCAATACGAGCAAATGCAGTCATACTGTAAATCATAAAAGATCCTTTTATTGATATAAATTATGGATCATTTTACTGACAAAGCAAGAAAAAAGCACGATTAAAATTAGTAGTTTAAATTCAGCTTAAAACGCTGCTTTTGATAGAAAAATAAACCGCACTTTTTAGCACTAAAATTGCGGTTTATTTTAACAAGACTTTTACTTTAACGATTTACTAAAATTGGTTTTAAGAACCTTGCAGTATGTGAGCCAGCAATTTGAGAAACCTCTTCTGGCGTACCTGTTGCTATAATTTGTCCACCACCACTACCGCCTTCCGGTCCAAGATCGACAATCCAATCGGCAGTTTTAATGACATCTAAATTATGTTCGATAACGACGATAGTATTTCCTTGATCCCGTAATCGATGCAATACTTCTAACAATTGTTTTATATCGGCAAAATGTAAACCGGTTGTTGGTTCATCAAGAATATAAAGAGTTTTTCCGGTATCTCGTTTAGATAGTTCCGTTGCAAGTTTGACTCGCTGCGCCTCACCACCGGACAGCGTCGTAGATGATTGTCCCAAACGAATATAAGAGAGTCCGACATCTATCAGCGTTTGGAGTTTGCGAGCTATCATTGGTATCGCATCGAAAAATTCTCTCGCTTCTTCTACGGTCATATCCAAAACTTGATGAATCGTTTTTCCTTTATAGCGGATTTCCAATGTTTCCCGGTTGTAACGTTTCCCTTTACATTGATCGCAAGGCACATATACATCGGGTAAAAAATGCATTTCTACTTTAATCACGCCATCCCCTTGGCAGGCTTCGCAGCGACCGCCACGGACATTGAAACTGAATCTTCCCGGATTATAGCCTCTGGCACGAGACTCCGGTACGCCAGCAAATAGTTCTCGAATCGGTGTAAATAAGCCGGTATAAGTTGCCGGATTTGAGCGAGGAGTACGTCCGATAGGACTTTGGTTGATATCAATTACTTTATCGAAGAATTCTAATCCCTCAATGGATTTATAAGGGGCATAGTCGGTTTTTTCCGCTCGATTTAAGGCATTTTGTGCCAGTGGAAAGAGGGTATCGTTGATAAGTGTCGATTTTCCTGAACCGGAGACGCCAGTGATACAGGTAAATAACCCGACTGGAATACTTAAATTGACGTTTTTCAAGTTATTTCCCGATGCGCCTTTTAATTTTAGTAATTTATTTTTATCAAGTGCGGTTCGTTTTTGCGGAATTTCAATTTTTTCGATACCTGATAGGAATTTACCGGTAATTGAATTTTTGTTTTTCATAATAGCGGTAGCATTGCCTTGTGCAATCACTTGTCCTCCATGTACACCGGCTCCCGGTCCGATATCAATAATATGATCTGCCGCACGAATAGCATCTTCGTCGTGTTCGACTACAATCACGGTGTTACCTAGGTTACGCAGATGAATTAAAGTACCGAGTAAGCGCTCATTATCCCGCTGATGTAAACCGATAGAGGGTTCGTCTAAGACATACATGACACCGACTAGACCTGCACCGATTTGACTTGCTAGGCGTATTCGCTGTGCCTCCCCGCCTGATAGCGTTTCTGCGGAACGAGATAGGGACAGGTAATCTAATCCTACATTGACGAGAAATTGTAAGCGTTCACGAATTTCTTTCAGAATTTTTTCAGCAATTTGGGCTTTTTGACCGGTTAGTTCGAAATCGGCGAAAAAACTCAATGTTTCTCCGATACTTTTTTCTGATATTTCTGGTAGATTAGTTTTTCCGATATAAACGTGGCGGGCCTCTGGACGTAAGCGAGAACCGCAACAATCGACACAAGAACGATTACTGATATTTTTTGCCAATTCTTCCCGTACGGACATTGATTCCGTTTCTTTATAGCGGCGAGCCATATTGTTTAAAATTCCTTCAAAAGGATGTTTGCGGATAACGACATCACCGCGATCATTCATATATTGAAATTCAATTTCCTCTTTTCCGGAACCATTCATAATGATATTTCGTATTTTTTTTGGTAGCTCTTCATAAGGTGTTTCTATATCAAATCCGTAGTGTGCAGTAAGAGAGGTAAGCATTTGGTAATAGTAGAAATTGCGGCGATCCCAACCTTTTACTGCTCCGCCAGCTAAAGAGATACTTGGATTTTGTACGACGCGATCTTCATCAAAATACTGTTGTACGCCTAATCCGTCGCAAGTCGGGCAAGCTCCGGCAGGGTTATTAAAAGAGAATAAGCGAGGCTCCAATTCTGGCACGGAATAGCCACAATGCGGGCAAGCGAAATTAGCGGAGAAAATTAACTCTTCTGTTTGCGGATTATCCATATCTGCGATGACGGCCGTACCGCCAGAAAGTTCTAGAGCCGTTTCAAAAGACTCGGCTAAACGTGATCCTAAATCAGACCGCACTTTAAAACGATCGACGACCACTTCAATAGTATGTTTTTTTTGTAGTTCTAATTTAGGCGGATCGGATAAGTCGCAAATTTCACCGTCAATGCGAGCTCGGATATAGCCTTGAGCAGCGATATTTTCAAGAATTTTGATATGTTCGCCTTTCCTATTACGGATAATAGGTGCTAATAACATCATCCGCTTATCTTCCTGTAGACTCAGGACCTTATCGACCATTTGGCTAATAGTTTGAGCGGTAAGAGGTACATCGTGATTAGGACAACGGGGTTCGCCTACGCGCGCAAATAATAAGCGTAAATAGTCATGAATTTCGGTGATAGTTCCCACTGTAGAGCGAGGGTTATGTGAGGTCGATTTTTGTTCAATTGAGATTGCTGGCGATAGACCTTCAATTGAATCAACATCCGGTTTTTCCATTAAAGATAAAAATTGTCGAGCATAGGCGGAAAGTGATTCGACATAGCGTCGCTGTCCTTCCGCATATAGCGTATCGAATGCAAGGGATGATTTGCCTGAACCGGATAAGCCTGTAATGACGATTAATTTATCACGAGGAATGGTGAGATCTATATTTTTTAGATTATGGGTCCTTGCCCCACGAATGTCGATGGTATCCATAGTTGATTTTTTCGATTAGAACTTCAGAAAAACTTGCGATCATTATCGCATATTTGAACATCTGTGCAAATATCCAGTTAAATTTTATAGATCTTTATGTTATTTTCAGGCAAAATAACCAATATTTTGACTTCAAATTTTTAGAAAAAGAGGATTATATGGCAGGCGTAAATAAAGTCATTATTGTTGGTAACTTAGGGAATAATCCGGAAGTCCGCACAATGCCGAATGGCGATGCCGTCGCTAATATCAGTGTAGCGACTAGTGAAAGTTGGACGGATCGCAATACAAATGAACGCAGAGAAATTACTGAATGGCATCGTATCGTATTTTATCGTCGTCAAGCTGAAATTGTAGGTGAATATTTGCGTAAGGGTTCAAAAGTTTATGTTGAAGGTCGTTTACGCACTCGCAAATGGCAAGATCAAAACGGGCAAGATCGTTATACAACGGAAATTCAAGGCGATGTACTGCAAATGTTAGACAGTCGGGGTGAGCGCGATAGTGGTGGTTATGTTCCAAATGAACCTACTTATACAGCGCCAGCTACACCAAAACCAACGCCGAAACCAGTAGCGCCACAAGAGCAAATCATGGATGATCCATTTGGTGATGATCAAATTCCGTTCTGAGTTACATATAAATTAAAAGTGTAAAATATAAGTCTTAATATTCAAAATAATCCTTTTACATAAAGGATTATCTTTTTTTACATTAATTTTGGTCCCAAGCACCATAACGTCCCCGCCAGATGAGTTTGCCTTCACTGTCCGTCCGTGCTAACAATACATTGCGCCAACGACTCGTAGTTGTTCGGGTGGCGATAAATGTAGGTGAAAGTGCGATCGGTTTTTTGGGCGTTTTGCACTTTATGGATTTCCTGCCCCAGATGACTACCGTCCCAGACGAACCTTGTTTGGATTTCTGGTTCATCCTGTTTGTTCCGTTTCGCTTCGCTTTGGCTATCCGTCTGTCTAGGGAGTCATATTGATAACCTATCTTTGTCGGGCGGTTGTCGAGTGTTTGGTGTGCCGGTTTCTTCCAGTGAACGCCCTAGCGCATCATAACGATAAGTAAGCCGACTTTCACCGTTGTCTATGTCCGATACCGTATTCCCTTTATGTGCTGAGTTGACCGTTTTCATCGTATGAATAATACCAAAAGTTGGACTATTACACATTTGTGCCTGTACTATCACTGACTAGAACATTACAGAAACCAGCATAACTAAATATTTCCTAATTTTGTGATACTGGTCACATATTTTTTGATTTTTATAAAATATAATGCTCAGAAATGGATTTATATAAGCACAATAGAAAGGAATATTATGAAACCTAATCACTATCAAACTCTAAAAATAGAAGAGATGACTCGCCATAGTATATTACCTAACTATGATTTCACAAAACCGGCTATTCAACCAGAAATTACTATATTTGTAGCGCCAAAAGGAAGTAAAATAATCAAAGATAATATAAAGTCAACATCAGTGTTTGGACATGTATTTATTGGTGTCCGTGGTCTTAATAAAAAAAGTGGTAAATTTGAATCTCAAAGTATTGGATTTAGCCCCGGTGAAGACTGGGGAACCTCTGAGGATAATTTATCCTTTGAAGATCATTTACACTATGTTGAAGCATCGACATTGTCCATAGTATCGAAAAACCCTAGATTTCTAGAGAGTGTACAAGCACTATTCGATACTATAAATGATTACAAAACAGGTAAATTAAAACCGGAAGATTATAATTTAGGAGCACGTAATTGTATTACTTTCGTTCAGAAAATTGCTAATAAATCTGGAATAAAAGGGCTACAATTATTTGGTTTACCAGATTCAATATTAAAAAACTTACCTCATATCGCCGATAAATATCATACACCATTGATAATTGATTTAGACCATAATGGAATTCAAACGCTCTCGGATAGCTGGGGGGTAACCTTTGACTTTAGAGGTGATGGAAACAAAATACAAACAGGTTGGGTAGCGCCTAATGACGGATTACTTGTTTGGGATAAAAACAATGATGGTATCATAAACAATGGAGAAGAACTTTTTGGTGAAAATCCTAAAGACCCGTCAATAAATGATGGTTTCGAAGCATTATCTTTACTAGATTCTAATAAAGATCTTATTTTTGATAAAAATGACGTAATGTGGTCAAAACTAGAAATATGGAAAGATGCTAATAGTGATGGCATAACCCAAATAGGGGAATTATTTTCACTAGACTCTATAGGAATTGTTTCCATAGAGCTTAATGCTAAATCATCAGAACATATCGATAGTAATGGGAATTTACATAAACTAATATCCAAAGTAAATTGGCAAAATAGTCAACAGACAGATATTACTGATGTTTGGTTCAGACAAAATAAAGAATATATTGGGTTTCCTCCTGACATTCAATCAGATGTGGATAAACTAATTCAAGGCATGAGTACGTTTAATAACGTCACAACCGACTTAATAACCCCAGCATTAACTCAAACTATATTTGAATATGGTATTACATCGCTGGCTTCATAATTGGATACATCATATGAAATCTATAATAAGTTTTATTCTATGTATTATATTATTAGGTTGTAGTATTAATAAAATAGAAAATAATATTGCTACAGAAAAAATGCTTACGTTTAAATATCAAGATAGTGAAGTTTTTCATGACCATAACATAGAGAATACAACGCCACCTCCAAGGACACAGGAAGAATTTGTAGCATTACAAAAAAAAGCATTATCTGGTGATGCAAATAGTAATTATCTTTTAGGAAGACTTTATCTTTCTGACTCAATTTGTAATACGGCAAAGGAAGATATTTATGATGATAATTGTGAAAAAGCATTTCATTTTTTTCAAAAAGCCGTTGAATTAAATAAATACCATTCTCTAGCTCTACAATGGTTGGGCGCTTCTTACCAATGGGGAATGGGAACAAAAAGAGATTGGTCAAAAGCAATATACTTTTACGAAAGAGGGGCCGAATTAGGCAATTTAATGTCTCTCAATAATTTATTTGTTATATACGCCGGAGGATTAGGGGGAATTACACGAGATTTGAAAAAAGCAAAAGAATATGCCCAAAAATCAGTAAGTTATGGTAGCAAGCTATACCGTCAATATATAGATAACTGGGACTCATTTGTTGAGGATTTAAAAGAAGAAGATAAAATTCCGTAGCATTTTTGTTACTTCGATATTTCAGAGTAAATCTAAATCATTTTATAATAATCTAGTTTCTTATAACATCTATTAAAAACTACCAAAGAGGAGACATGATGCCTAAGTAATTTACAGCCTAAAAGTTGATATATGAGTTTGCAGAATAAATACTTTAATAGCACTTTGTTTAGGTCAAAGTTTAAGCGGAACGGTGATTTCTTTACTGACACTAACCTCTGCTCTTGTCGGTAAATCTCTAGCGCCGACAGAAATATTGGTAACTTGTCCCATGACAATAACAGTTCTAGGTTCATTTTGTATGATCTATTATGCAAGTTTATCAATGAAAAAACATGGTCGAAGAAGAGCATTTGTCATTAGTGGTTTTATTGGTATTTTCGGCGTAATTCTAGCTATATTTTCACTGTATTATCAGTATCTTATATTTTTTCTATTTTCAACATTTATTCTTGGTAATGCAGCTATATTTAATCAATTTTATAGATTTGCAGTAGCAGAGATTTTTGATAATGAAATATGGAAAAAAAGATCAACGTCATTTGTCATTGGTTCCGGTATTCTTGGAGGGATATTAGGTTCTTTTCTGGCAGGGAATAGATAAATTAATCCCTGATTGAGCTTCAAAATTCCATTTTGAGCCAAGAGCCGATCCACTTCCACTACCCGATTTTCTCTCAACGCCAATACTGCACCGGTATGGCGTTGTGATAAACGTTGCGGATTACCGGAGGCAATAATCACGCCATCGTCATTCATCACGTTCACAGAATAGTGAATAATTTGCATCGCACGTTTAACGATTTTTTGCGCAATAGTCGTATCAAGTTGCATATTGGTTTTCATTAAAGAAAAAGATGGATATACGGTATAGTTTGGAGATTTGTTCGTCAATAAACTTTTAGATGAATAAAAATGAGGGAGTAGGGATTTTTTATCGACATTATGGCAGTTGCACAAATATAATTTTGCTTATCCGGTAGAGATGTCATGCCGACATCCCGTTATGAGTTACATATAAATTAAAAGTGTAAAATATAAGTCTTAACACTCAAGAGAATTCTTTTGAATAAAGGATTCTCTTTTTTTACTTGCTCAACAACTTTTGTTAATTCTTCATAAACATCATTTGGACATTGAGGTCTAGGCATTGAGCTAGAAAAATCCCCTTTCACTAGGTAATACTTTACGACTATTATGAGCACAGTCATTTTGTTGCATGATTGCTGAGTTCTAATATAGGTAAGTCTAATTATTTTTGATTAGATAGGGAAGATTTAATGGGCTATTGAGTAAAATTTAATAATACGTTTTGAGTGAGAAAAGTGCGGTCGATTTCTCTCCTATTTTTGTAAATAGCGAACGATATTGGGACTAGCAACTCAACTATTTTTATAATGATACTAAGCACAATAATCACTAAAGTCTAAGACTAAAGCGATTATTGAAAAAATAATAAAGAAATGGTTCTATTTTTGATGTTTCTGCAACCATTGTTGCATAAATTTAATCTCCTCTTCTTGAGCCTGAATAATATTTTTAGCCAGTTGGCGTAATTCAGGATCTTTGCCATATTTCAGTTCAATTTCAGCCATTTTAACCGCACCTTGATGGTGAGGAATCATACCCGCTGCAAAGGCGATATCAGCATTTTGACTTTCCATTCCTTTCATCATATCTTGATGCATTGCGTTCATCCCCTCCATCAATTCTTGTTGCATTGGGGTAAGTTGAACATCGTGTTGATGATGGGAAGTGTTTGCCATTGCTGTTGCACCAAGTGTTAAAGCAAATAATGCGGTTATTCGTTTTTTCATAAAATACTCCATTGGGTTAATTGAGCGGAGATATTAAACCCTAACCTTTGGTTAAGGTCAAGAGCATTCAGAATTGATGAAAAATCTGCTCATATCTACAAATTACATATTCCGATCACACTCCTGAAAATGATGCGCGAATTGTCGCCAGTGCGATTCAGCATAGTCTGATTTTGGTTACACGCAATACAGCGGGCTTTTCTCGCACAGGCGTAAGACTATTTAATGCTTTTGAAAACAGAAAGCTGTTTGAATAATTGTTCGAGCGGCTTTTTACATTCAGATTAAAAAGTGCGGTGGGATTTGTAGCAATTTTACGTCCTGCTCCTAATTTTAATCTTTCAACACTTGCTGTAACAGTTCGTTTATCTTATCCGCTGCCGTTGGACTTTGCTTACTTAATTTAGCAATGAGCCGTTTTAACTCCGTTTCATTTAAACCGAGATTTTTCAAAATTCCAAAATGGGAGCGTAATTGGTTTTGTACGGTTTCAAGATCGGCAAGTGTGCTGACCGTAACTAGCTCACGATTGACCGCACTTAAATTATCACGACTAAACAAATAACCGAATAAATGGGCTTTTAAGGCGTAATCGATCCCCTCAAAATTCCATAAAATCGCAGAATTATCCCGTCCGTTTAAGGTGTTGAGCGTATGCGTACCCAATGCGTAATAATCACTCGATCCGGATTAGGTTGGCGAATCACCCTGTGCATCTTGGATACCTTTCTCGGCACGTTCTTTCAATAAGTTTTGCAAGGTAAGTAAACCATTTAAGGCGCGCGGAAAACCGGCGTAAGCATATTGATGAGCGAAAATCTCACGCAACTCACCCACCGTTAAGCCGCTTGCTAACCACCATTCCAAAGCGGATTTGAGCGGTTTTAACTCACCACGGGCGGAATAAAAGGCAATTGGCACAATAGCAAGTTGTTTATCGGTAAGCGGTGTAGTTTGGCTGATTTTTTGTAAGTCGGCTTTCGGATCAACTTTCGGTAATTCGACTTTTTCTAACCAAGTGGCTTTATTTTCTTTCGCATTCGGGCTAATGGCGATATGCGACATTGTGCTATGCTCACCAGCACCGTGCCAATGTTTAACGTTCGGCGGACACCATATGTCCGTTTCTGCCACTTTGATGGAATAACCACCGCCGCCACAGATACCTAGTAAACCGATACGGTTGGCATCTACGCCTTTAAATTGGCTGATAAAATCCACCGCACCACGAATATCTTCAATGCGGTTAGTCGGTTTATCAATGTAACGAGGTTCACCGCCGCTCGCCCCTTGATAGGCGGCATCAAAAATAACCTTGCTCCGCCAATTTTTGTGCATACAACCCCGCTACCTGCTCTTTTACCCCACCGTTCGGGTGAGCCACTACGATAGTAGGATATTTCTTGCTCGAATCAAAATTCGCCGCAATCGTCAAGCCGTTGAGTTTATATTGCACAGGTTGAATATTCACTTTACCTTGTGCATTTTCTGTAATCGCACCGTCATAAGTTAAAGTAAACGGATTTTGTTTGTAATCAGCCGCCATCGTATTTGCTCCGAAAAATAAAGTTGAAATAAATAAACCTGAAATCAGGGTTTTCTTAAATGATTTTTTCATCCGAATTTCCTCGTATTGATTGAATGAAACCATTATAAGTGGAGTGGATTGTTTTGATTAGATGCTGAAAATTTAATGGGGTTGTGAATGGGATTTAATAATGAAAAACACTAAATTGTATGTAGCCCCTGCTGACGTAGGGGTACGCATAGCTATGATAATAATCTAACTTATTCATCTTTAACCATTCCGTCAAATTTATATTTGTTGATTAGGTTATTCTATAACTGAAACTCTTGATATATTTAATAGAAGTTTCAAATATAATTGAAACTTCTTATTTTGAGAGTAAAGTATTCATCATAGATGAAAGGATTTAGTATGAAGAAAGGCTTAGTTTACTGCCAAAAAGATCTCTGATTTCTTAAACTCACAGAAAATTACCAATTCAAGCACGCAGGTACAAAATTATGCAGAATACTTTGCCAACGCCTTTTTGATTCATAAAGTTCCGCGTTATGATATTGAAGGAAAACGGATTTTTGAGATTGGTGAAAAATACCATTTTGAAGATTTAGGTTTACGAAATGCCTTAATCGGCTATCGTGTACAAGACCGTGGCAAACTACTCGAAAACTGCATTTTCAATCATCTTCAAATCGCAGGTTACGATGTCAAAATAGGTGGTTTAAACAGCCAAGAAATTGACTTCGTGGCAGAGAAAAACGGTGAACGTATTTATGTACAAGCCACACTCACCATCAATGAAGAAAAAACGCTTGAACGAGAGTTCGGTAACTTGCTCAAAATTCAAGACAACTACCCGAAATATGTGGTTACTATGGATGAATTTGATGGTAATACTTTTGAGGGGGTGCAGTGTTTGAGTTTGAGGGAGTTTTTGAGGGTGGTTTTGGGGTAAGAAACAGGCAGTCGAAATCTTTAAAAACTTCGCAAATTTTAACCGCTCTTTGGGCATTAAAAATACTAACTGAAAATTTTTTCCGACAGTATATAATGTTGAAAAATATCCAGCTATAAGGGAAATATATGATCAATACAATTCAAATGGAAGGCGTAGCAAGTTTCAAACGACCTGTCTCTTTAAATACTGACAGACGAATTAACCTGATATATGGACTAAATGGCGTAGGTAAATCTACTATATCAAACTATCTTTATCGCTCCGATGCTCCTCATTTTTCTAAATGTAATATTTCAACTACTCAGCAGCTTCCAATTCTTGTATATAACCAACAATTTATACAAGATAATTTTTATGAACAAAATAGGCTAAAAGGTATCTTTAGCCTTTCGAAGGAAAATAAAGAAGCTGAATCTAAAATTGAGCAGGCTACTCGTGCTAAAGAACAGTTTGAAGATAATCTAAAAAAGAAAAATGATGAAAGAGACAATTTAAAAAATTTATTTGATAATCAGAAAAAACAAACTATAGATACTATTTGGGAAATTAAAACTCAGTATTCAGGTGGCGACCGAGTTCTAGAGTATTGTCTTGACGGAGTAAAAAACAGTAAGGAAAACCTTTTTAAGTATATAAGTAACATAACAAAACCCTCAACAGAACCAGCAAAAAATATAGAAGAAATTAAAAGAGAAGTTAGCATTTTCAAAGAAGATACATCTGTAGAAATATCTTTGATACCAAGATTGGATTTCAACAAAGAGCATATTGAAACTAATACTCTATTTACAATAGCAATTATTGGTAATTAGATAGTGAGGTTGCCAATATGATAGAACACCTAGGAAATGCTGACTGGGTAAAACAAGGTCTTGGATATTTATCTCAAAACTCATCTCTTGAAACAGAAAAAACTGAATGCCCATTTTGCCAAGAAAAAACAATTACATCGCATTTTATCCATAATATCCATCGATATTTTGATGAAACCTATCAAAATAATATCAGTAAGTTAGAAAATTTTAGAGTTGAATATCAATCTGCTGTAAATCAATTGCCTAAATTAGATACATTTATACAAAATAAATTTGCTAAGGATTATGTTGCAGAACTTACAGAGAAATATAATGCTCTTAAAAATATTCTGAAAAATAATTTGCAAAAAATCGAAAATAAAATTAGTAATCCTAAAACTGAGCAAAAATTAACATCCTCATCTAATGAGCTTCAGTTTTTTAATCAGGTTTTAGATAAAATAAATAACGAAATAAATTCATATAATTTGCGTTTAAAAAATAAACAGGAAACACTAAATAAATTAAAAGACGATTTTTGGAAGATTATGCGTTGGCAGTACAATCAAACGCTTTCCAGATTTGAACAAGACGAAAAAATTTATAGACAAAAAGATCTTGACTTGAATAAAGAAATTAATTCCATTAACTCAAACATAGAAATAGAAAATCAAAAAATTGCTGATGCTCAACGTGAAACCATCAATATCGATGAAGCAATCAACGCAATCAATACTGGTTTACAGGATATTGGTATAGACAGTTTTAAAATTTCAAAACATTCCGATAATTTGTATAAAATTATCCGAGAAAATTCTAATGAAGACACTTTCCATTCATTGAGTGAGGGAGAGAAGATGATGATTAGCTTTCTATATTTTTGTGAACTATGTAAAGGAAAAACTAGTGTACAAGATACCAATACAAATAAGATAATAGTCATTGATGATCCTATATCAAGTTTGTCTCATATTTTTATTTTAACTCATAGTCTTTATTTTTTCTATGAACTAACTCATTTAAAAGATAGGGATAGAAATAGAGAACAAAAACTTTTTCGCATATCTAAATCTCTAAATGGAAGTATGATAGATGAAATGCAATATGAAGACATACAAAATGACTATCAAGCATATTGGTGTGTAATTAATGATCCGAACCAAAATCCTGCTCTTATTGCAAACTGTATGAGAAATATTATTGAATACTTTTTTAGTTTTGTTGGCAAAAAAGGCTTATATGGTGTTTTTAATCATCCTGATTTACAGACTGATCGTTTTCAAGCATTTTATCGCTATATAAATAGAGAATCTCATTCAATTGGGCAAAATATTTTAGACATAAAAGAATTTGACTATGAGATTTTTAAAAAAGGGCTAAAATTAGTTTTTGAAACAACAGGGTATGTGGAACATTTTAATGCCATGTCTAAAATTAAATAGTTATTAAGAAATAAACAAATACCGTTTAAGAATTTCAGACGGAGTTCCCCTTCCCCCATAAAAGTCGCCAAAAATCACAACTAAATTTTTGGCGACTTTCCTACTTTATTTCTAATCCAACTTATTCTTTTTCAACCACTCCCTCAAATGCTCCGCCACTTCCACATTATTAGTGTCTGACATCATAAAATGCGTATTGCCTTTAATGCCCACTTTGGGTAATTCCACCACTTCTACGTTACCGCCGTGTTTATTCACCACATCTGCCCATTGTTTGGCAAGGCTTAAACGGATACGCCATTGGTCTTCACCTTGGTTGTCGGACGGTTTATCACCGATAAAATCGCCAAAATAAATCACAATCGGCATTTTAGTCAGTTTTCAAAGTCCGCTTTACTGGCTACCGCCGGTTTAATATCGCCAAATTTACTGGTAATGGTTGGTGGTACTTCCCCTTCAGGGAATGGGAAATTGCCCGGTTCAAAAGAGGCAATGGCTTTCACCTTATCGCTTTGCATACCGACCAGCCAGCCTACAATACCTCCTTGAGAATGAGTGATTAAAACACCGTTACCTGTACGCTCAAATAATTTCACGATGCTGTCGCTGATAACCGTAGAATCAAATGTGCCAACGTTAGGAGTTATTTGACGGAAAAATTGGTCTAATGAAGCCTTATCTTGCGGAAACGCAACGCCTTGATTGAAATTCGGGTAAGTACCAATACGGAACTGGGCAAACCAGAATTGCTCGTCCGGTATAGCTTTGATTTCTGCGTCAACCGTGCTACGTCTTGACCAACCGCGGCGCGGTTGATCCACTAAATAAACAGGGTAGTTTTTGCGCAAAAAGATGTTTTGGAAACCTTCGCGACCGTCCGGTGTGGTTTGCCATGTTCGCATCGATTGCCCCGCACCGTGTAAAAATACCAAAGGATAAGGACGTGGATTTGTCGGGATTTGGTAGAACACGGTAGCGTGGTCGCCGTGCAAGGTTTGTCCGCCAGCCTGAACGGAAGCATTGAGTACGTCTATAAAATTGTTGCTTTCTTTGCCTTTGGTCATGTCAGGCTGTGGCTGATAAGTCCCTTCACTGGTTTTCACTGTACCGCCTACAGCAAAACTACCCTGTTCTTCAATAGAAAGCGAGGCGGCGAAACTTTGTATCGCTATCGCGCAAGCGGTCAAAATTAAGGATAATTTTGCAGATTTTTTTAACATGGTTTCGGAGCCAAATGGAGGTGGAAAGAATTGGATTTAGTCGATTTTGCTATTTTCTCCTGATGATCAAAGTGCGGTCGATTTTTGCCATGTTTTTCCATAAACCGACCACTGTCTATTACCCGCGATGCTCCGCTAACCATTTCACCCTATTAGGATCACGATGATTAAAGATGATTTCATCACGATTCAGGGTGGCGATTTGGGCAAAATCTTGCGCATCGAGGGTAAAACTAAAAATATCTCGGTTTTCAATCATTCGCGATTCTTTAACGGATTTTGGAATAATCGCCACGCCACGTTGATTTAACCAACGTAGCACGACTTGTGCCACTGATTTGCCATGCTTTTGAGCAATTGCCGTTAAAATCGGATTATCAAAAATACCAAATTTTCCTTCTGCCAATGGCCCCCATGCTTGTTGTAAAACCCCTAATTCTTTATGAAAGGCAATCTCTTCTTCACGTTGGTAGAACGGGTGGGTTTCAATCTGGTTTACGGCAGGCACGATGTTATGACAAGTGATTAAATCCATTAACCGATCCATATGGAAATTACTCACTCCGATAGCACGGGTTTTACCGGCTTTGTATAAATCCTCCATCGCACGCCATTGTTTATGCACATCACCAAAAGGCTGGTGCATTAAATAGAGGTCCACATAGTCTAAGCCTAAGCGATGTAATGAATCTTCAAGGGCTTTTTTGGTATTTTCATAGCCGTTTTCACGCTGAATCCAGAGTTTTGTAGTAACAAAAATCTCCTCACGGGGAATACCGCTCGCCTTAATAGCACGCCCTACGCCTGATTCGTTGGCATAAACAGCAGCAGTATCAAGTAAACGATAACCTATTTTTAATGCACTCAGTACAGCTTTTTCCGTTTCTTCATCACTGACTTGAAACACTCCAAAACCTATCATTGGCATTTCAATGCCGTTATTTAATTTGACTGATTTCATTTTTTACTCCTATTTATTTGAATAAAACCATTATAGTGAGAAAAGATTACTTTGATTAGTAGGGGCTCTTTTGATAGCCTGTTGAATTAAATTCAATAATCAATTAGGGATTAAGATGATTGAAAATATGAACGAACTACGTAATTTTATCGTAGTGGCACAGACCGGCAGTTTTACTAAAGCAGCGGCA
Source organism: Rodentibacter caecimuris (assembly GCA_001998905.1). Taxonomy (GTDB): domain Bacteria; phylum Pseudomonadota; class Gammaproteobacteria; order Enterobacterales; family Pasteurellaceae; genus Rodentibacter_A; species Rodentibacter_A heylii_A. The sequence goes on from MLAA01000002.1 coordinate 22,561, forward strand.
CGTCTGGGCGTTTCAACTTCGGCATTGAGCCATTCTATGCGTAAATTGGAAGAACAGTTAAAAATCAAGCTGTTGAACCGCACTACCCGAAGCGTTGCCACGACAGAAGCAGGTGAACAACTTTTCAAAAAAATCTTACCCCTATTTGAAAGTATTGAAGATAACATTAATGCACTAAGTACTTTTCGAGATACCTTAAATGGCACATTAAGAATTAATGGCGCAGATCACGCATTTTTATATGCGATTTGGGATAAATTATTAGCATTTATGCAAAAATATCCCGAAGTCAAATTAGAACTCACCAGTGATATGAAATTTGCCGATATTGTCGCTGGTCGTTTTGATGCAGGGATTCGCTTAGGCAAAGAAGTGGATCAAGATATGATTGCGGTACGCATTTCTGATGATATGAGAATGGCATTGGTCGCAACACCACAATATTTAGAGACATACGGTATACCGAAAAGTATCAATGATTTAACCGAACATCAATGTTTGTGTGTCAGAATGCCCACGTTTGAAGGCTTATTTGTGTGGGAATTCCGTTGCCCTAAAACAAAAGAATTAATTAAATTTACTCCATCGGGTAGATTAGTCGTCAATAACAATTTTTTAGTTAAAAAAGCCTGCCTATCCCATTTAGGGTTAGCTTTGATACCGAAAGACAGAGTCGCAGAAGAATTAGAAAAAGGCGATGTGGTGGAGATTTTATCCCACTATGCCTACAATTATGAGGGGTATCATCTTTATTATCCAAATCGCCGCCAAAATTCACCTTTGTTTAAGGTATTGGTAGAGTGTTTGAAGTAATTTATTGTATATAAATAGTTTTATGTCGAAATAACCGTTTTAGTTCCTATCGGTTTTAGAACTATAAAATATAAGTAAATAGTATGCAGAGGAAGCTATTGTCATTTATGAGCTTTCCTTTTTATACTTTTGTTTACTGAGATTTTCTATTGGACGATTTACATGATTTTAAAGCCTATTTCTATTCTTCAACTTTAACTATTCCCATCATACTGAGATTTTCATGTTCAAGAATATGACAATGGTACATTTTTAGCCCGATATTTTCTTATTTAAAACGGATAACGACTTTTTCGTAAGGACGTAGGTTTATTGTATCTTTTAATGCTAGGTATGGTGCTATTTGAGTTTTGCCGTTGAGAGTACGCTGAATAACTTCAAACTGTGTGCCGCGTAGTAGCACTAGCGCTGATGATAAATAATAATTGACGAAATAGTTTTTTCATTTGCTTTTCTATCATAGGAATCATTTTTGAAATACTAGAGCTTAACCTAAAGTTAAAGTCAAGAATAAATGAGAAAGCAAGAAGTGCGGTCAATTTTTTAAGCGTTTTATTGGTATTAGAGTATTCAGGTTGTTTTAGCAATATGTGAGATGAGCGTTAGGATTTATCCAAAATAATCAAAGAACGTAATGGTACGTTCTTTGATTTGAGTTGTGTTCGTTCAATATTTTGAGGTTAACAAGATTAAATTTTCCATAGTCTTGCAATGTTTTGTGCTGTAGATATTAAATTGTCTCTCCCTTTTTTGAGAGTATTTTCGAGGTCATCAAGCTGACGGATAATCGGGAAAACGGCATCAATACCATGCTGATAAACTACTTCATAATCTTCTCGTAAACAACCGACAATTGCAATTACTGGTTTATTAAACCGCTTGGCCAATTTGGCTACCCCAATAGGGGTTTTACCGTGAATAGTTTGAGCGTCCATTCTACCCTCACCGGTTATTACCAAATCTGCTTCGGAAAGATGACCAGCAAGATCGGTTGCTTGCAATACAATGTCTACTCCAGCTTTTAGCTGTACATTCGGTAACAATAATAAACCGCCCCCCATTCCTCCTGCTGCACCGGCCCCTGCGGGTGTTCTAATATTAATACCGAGACTATTTTGGACTTTATCCGCAAAATGTCCCAAAGCCTGATCTAAAATGGTTATCATCTCCTCTGTTGCCCCTTTTTGTGGCGCAAACACGGCAGCAGCACCACGCTCACCACACAAAGGATTATCCACATCGCAAGCAACCTCAATTTGTACTTGGTTTAGGCGAGGATCTAATCCTTTCAAATCAATCTTTTCAATGTGGATAAGCTGTTCCCCTCCAAAACTAATCTCCTTTCCTTGTCGATCTAAAAATTTTGCTCCTAAAGCTTGCAGCATTCCAACGCCACCATCATTAGTTGCACTACCGCCAATGCCTAAAATAATATGGTTAACGTTTAAGTCTAGTGCTGCTTTAATGAGTTCTCCTGTGCCGTAACTGGTGGTGAGAAGTGGATTACGTTTAGAATTTGGTACTAAATGCAAGCCGGATGCCGCTGCCATTTCAATAATCGCGGTTTTACCATTGCCTGATAGTCCAAATTCAGCGTTGACTAAATTGGCAAGAGGCGCGATCACTTCTGTTTTTTGCAGACTACCGCCGCTAGCATCCACGAGGGATTGTACTGTACCTTCACCGCCGTCTGCCATTGGCACTTTAACATAGTGTGCATTGGGAAAAATTTTAGCAAAACCTGTTTCAATAGCTTGTGCAACCTCAAGGGCGGTTAAGCTTTCTTTAAATGAATCGGGTGCAATTATAATCTTCATTTTGATTTCCTTAAATTAATTGAAATACACCAAAAATCAGTGTTGAAACGACAGCCATAATGAAACCGATTGCTGTTTCATAGGGAATGAGTTTTAACCGCTCATTGATTTCCATATTCACACTTCCCCCCGTGGCATGAAAAAATGAGCCGTGTGGTAGATGGTCAAATACTGTTGCTCCTGCGTGGATCATTGCGGCCCCAGCTAAACTGCTCACGCCTAATTCAATCAGCGTACTACTGAAAACATTAGCAGCAACGGCTGTACCGGCAGTGGTAGACGCTGTGGAGAGGGACATTAGCATTCCAGAAATTGAGGCAAGGAGATAGGATGGTAAACCTGATTGAGTGAGACTTTCAATTAAGAGGTTTTTTAAACCGGAATTAGCAATAACACCAGCTAATGTACCTGTACCGAGTAACATAATGGCAACTGGTGCCATTTTTGTTAAGCCGATCATCGCAAAATGGTTAGTCTGTTTGGCTTTGCCCATACAGATTGTGCCAACTAATCCGCCTAAAGGAAGAGCAATAAGGGGATCGATCACAATATTGCAAATCGGACGTAGGGCAAGGAGAAAAATTGCACATAGCGGGGCAGTGATAGCAGGTAAAAATGCAGGTAGATGATTATTCGAAGGACTCGTATCTATGTCTGTTACTTTTGAACCTTTATTTATCAGTGATTTGGCCAACCAATAGGTTAAACATATCCCGAAAATTGCAGGGATGACACCAGCAAACATTACTGATGTGAGTGGAGTGTGAAACGTGTCGGCAGCTGCGATTGCATTCGGGTTAGGGGACATTAAATTACCCGCTTTACCTCCACCGATCATTGCTAATAAAATTGCCATTTTAGATAAATCGCTTCGTTTAGCTAATGCTAAGGCTATTGGCGCAACGGTAATTACAGCTACATCAATAAATACACCGACCATTGTGAGGAGCATAGTGGATAGGATAAGGGCCAATAAGGCACGAGTTTCACCCAGTTTTTTTACGATAGTTTCCGCAATAGTGCTGGCAGCGCCTGATTCAATCAGCACCCCGGCTAAGACTCCTGCGGCTAAAATACGCATGACAGCAGTCGTAATACCTTGTGCTCCTCCAATCATTAAACTGACGGTTTCAGTTAAATTTGCTCCTCCAATTAACCCACCGACTAATGCTCCGACCATCATTCCATAAGCCGGCGAAACTTTTTTCAGTATTAGTATTATTGCTACGATAAGTGCAATAAATGCACCTAATGCAGAAATTGTTGTCATAAAGTGTTCTCCAAATAGTTAAAAACAGGAGATATTATCAATGTAAACTTTGTTAAAATCTTTGTGTAAATTGCCAAAAGTGCGGTCATTTTTAGCTGATTTTTTGTAATTTCTAACTAGTTTTTTGCCAAAGTGTACTTAAATAAAGAATAAATTTTTCGTCTATCCGATTGAAAGATAAGCCTGTTAACTGTTCAATTTTAGCGAGGCGATAGCGTAGGGTATTAGGGTGGATAAACAGGGTGGTAGCAGTGTGAACCGGATCACAATTTGATAAAAAATATTGAGCTAACGTTTTTCTTAATACTGTATTTTCCGAATTTTGATATAACACTGAGGTAGGTTGTATCAGTTCCATTGATTGCCAAGTTGAAGATAACTCATTTAATAGAATTGGCAGTTTTGCATGATGAAAAAAGAAACCGCATTTTTTGGGTGAATATTTCAAACCATAATCTAGTGTAGCTAGCGCTGTTTTGTAAGCAAAATTGAGCGATTGGTTAGATTGCATCGAGCCAATTGCTACTTTATAGCTATGGGGGCTGATATGTTCGGCAAATAATTTAGTTGGTTCAAAATAGATCATTTCTGCAATAGGTTTGAGAATGACGATTTGATCAAGGGAGAGAATGGCAATATCTTGATTTGATTGGGATTGTTCTAAGTAACTAACTAATTCCTGTAGTTTTTCTGCGGTAGAGTGGGTGAGTTGCACAATAATAACCGTGCGAGGGAGTGATAAATCAAATTCAAAGAAAGTTGCTTGTTTTTCTATTTCTGACGGATTAAGTGCCCCCTTAAGTAATTGCAAGATAAATTCTTCTTTATAGCGATGATGCCAACGGGCATTTTCTAATAAAATGTGTTGTTCAATAATCAATTCTGCTGTCATTTTGACCAATTCAGCATAGATTCGTACTTGTTCTGGTTTACCTGAAATACCGACCACACCCCAATTTTTACCTAAATAGTGAATTGGTAAGTTAATACCTGCTCGAGCTTCGAACTGCCATTGACGAGCAAGTTCATCATCAATTTCCACTATTCTATTTTGGCGTAGCGCAATGACTGCACCTGTATGTTTTTGATTTAAACGGTTTGGATCACCAGAGGCGATAATCATTCCATTTTCATCCATAACATTGATCGAATGATGAATAATTCCCATAGTACGTTTTACGATTTGTTGTGCGATTTGTTTGTTGAGTTTCATTTTTCCTCCAACATCAATTTGGTGATTGAATTCTACAAAAAAGCGTTTACACTACTGACAAAAAACAGTAACGATTATGACTGAATATTCTGGTGATTTAAACCGACTTATTGCACAAAATCCGTGTTGGACGATAAGTGATTTTGCTGTGCGTAGCCAACAAATTTCTCAACAATTACAGCAGGATAAGCTGCAAGCGGTAGCGTTATGGTTAGAAGATGCAAGTGAGTTTGCTTGTGCACTGTTCGCTTGTTTAAACGCTGGGGTTAGGGTGCTGTTACCCCCGAATGTGTTGGAGGAAAATCAGCATTGGATTGCCGAAAACGCTAACTTGTTTTTAACCCATTCAATTTTTGCCGATTATGGACGTTGTCAGAAAATTAGCCGAATTCAACCGTTGTTTGTGAAATCTTGTCAAACGGAAATTTGGTTAAAAACTTCTGGTAGTAGCGGTGAAGCAAAGATCTTGCGTAAAACTGCTGAACAGATGTGGACAGAGGCCGCTGCTATCGCTCAAATTTTACCGTTTGAGCGAGGAGAATCGGTACAAGTGATTGGTAGTGTGAGTGTGCAACATTTATACGGTTTAACGTTTCGTATTTTTGTTGCATTGGAAATGGGGTGGCTATTAGGCCGTGAGCAGTGGCAATATCCGGAATATTTAATAGCCGAAAGCCGCCGCCAGCGTAGCTTATGGATCAGCAGTCCGACATTACTCAGCCATTTAAATCTAGCTCATTTTGAATTAACCGAATGTCGTTTGGCAGGTATTATTTCATCTGGTGGAGCCTTGCCAGAACAGATTGGAAATGATATTCGCCAAAGGCTATCATGTCCATTATTAGAAATTTATGGTAGTACTGAAACGGGGGCGATTGCTGCACGCGAAAACAGCGATTTGTGGCAGCCTATGCCATCTACTAAACTAGGTTTAAATGAGCGAGGGGCATTATGGGTAGAAAATTCTTGGATAGAAGGACGCGAGCAAACTGCTGATGTGGTAGAGTTTGGAGAACAAGGGTTTCATCTACTTGGTCGCTTGGATAGGATTGTCAAACTGGGTGATAAACGGGTCTCTCTCGTAAAAATTGAACAAGCATTATTAAGACATCCGTGGGTTACTGATTGCTATATTGGATTGCACCCTAAATATTCTAGACCACTTGCTTGGTTAGCATTAACACCTAATGCAAATAAAATCCTTTCACAGAAAGGTAGACAGGTAGTGATTAGAGAATTAAAAGACTTTTTAGGCAAAACCCAAGAGAAATTTGCTTTGCCTCGTTACTGGCGGTTTAGTGAGAAATTGCCGCGTAATAGTCAATCTAAAATTCGGCGAGCGGATTTTGAGCTAATTTGTTTGGCAAAGGAGTAATAGCTCAAACATTTAAATCTATTATGATTATTTCCTATGAATAATTATTTCGAGATATTAATGCAGTTCAATATTGATTATTGAGGTTAGAGCCACATCATACCATGTTATGTGGGATAATATGTGTGCGTTTTTCTATACCGAAAGTAGTGGTTGGTTTAACGAGGACTATGCTAAAAGATAGTTTATACCACTTGTTTTAATAAGGGCGCTGCCTACTATTATAGGAGGATGTGGATAAGTAACATAACTCGATATATGACTGATAACACGCCTCAATTCAGACGAATCTGGCCATTTGTATTTGCTACTACCCAATTTATGAGCAGATCTCCCTAACAGCTTGTTTATATAGGCGATAAATCAAGAATGGTTAGGTTGTAATCAATATTTCCTCACGATATTTTAGGCCGAAAACATACTTTGAGTTCTATTTATTGGCAGATCAGTAAATGTACATTTGCTCCTTTTATATAAATACAGATAGAATGTGATGAGAGAATGGTTTAATCCGTGTCATCGACAAAATTCAACGTTGCGATTCTTATTGAAAAAAGAAGATTTTCTATGCAAACTCCGTAAGATGTAATAAAGTATCTGTTCGATTAGTTTGGAAAAATTAAGGAAATAGATAATGTTCAGAGTATTTATCCTATTTATCGGTCTTTGCTTCAGTCTATTCAGTTTTGCCTTTTCCCAACAGGATTTGGTTACACAGCTTCAGCAGCCACAAAACGTTCAAGGCGAATTTATACAACAACGCTTTTTAAAATCGTTGATAAAACCGATCCAAACTAATGGGCAGTTTACCTTAGTCAAACATCAAGGATTATTATGGCAGATGAAAGAGCCATTTAGTGCCGATTTGCGGGTTCAAAAAAACGGTATTAGTCAGTGGAACAGTAATCATTGGGTAACGACTGATAAGCTCGGACAATCGCAACAGATCAGTCTGTTTTTAGGTTTACTTTCAGGGGATATGAGTGCTCTTGAAAGCCAATTTAACCTAATGTTATCCGGTAATTCGAAAGATTGGCAATTAACACTCACCCCCGATAGTTTATTGATGAAACAAATTTTCGAGCAAATCCAAATTCGAGGTGATGCGGTCGTGAAAAGTATCGAATTACGAGAAAAACAAGGGGATCGCACCCTTATTTTGTTGCAAAATATTCTCCTAAATCAACCGCTTACTCCTTTTGCACAAAGTGCATTATATTAAAGGCAAACATAAAATGTCGCTAAATTTGACCGCACTTCGTTGGTTTTATGCGCTATTTATACTGACGACAGCCGCCCTATTCGGAGGGCTGCTCTACAGGGGGCAATGGTTGCAAACCGATTTACGCACTTTATTGCCCGAAGAAAAATCGTGGTCAGCGATACAAATTCAAGCAGATAAAGAGCAAGAAAATCGTCTTAATCGCCAAATTATTGTGTTAGTAGGGCATCCTGATAGCTCACAAGCCTTCTCCCTTGCTGAAGATACCGCCAGCTCTTTGCGGGTTAGTGGTCTATTTCAAACGGTGAACGATAAAATCCAACCTGATATCGCGAAGCTTCATCGACAAATTAGACAGTTACGATTGGCGCTACTGCCCGAAAATATTCGTCATCAATTACTCGAGCAACCACAAGTCTATTTCTCCGATTACGCTCATCAAATTGTGAATCCTTTTACGCAGCATTCATTACTTCCTCTTGAGCAGGATTGGTTGGGATTTGGGCGTTTTGTGTTATCTCAATCACAGCAATTAAGCCGAATGGCTTGGCATAGTGAAAACGGAATGTTATATGTTGAGAATGAAAAACAAACTTGGGTGTTGATTCGTGCAACATTGGCGGAACAGAATATGATCGCTCCGCAACAGACTTTACTCGATCTACTTGAGCAAAATAAACAGCAGGCTGAACAGCAAGGGGGGAAATGGCTTGCAACTGGTACGGCACTTTTTGCGGCAATCGCCAAGCAACAAGCGGAGCAGGAAAGTACCTTTATGGGGATTATCGGAATTGGTTTAACCCTATTACTGTTGCTCACGGTATTTCGTACTCTACGAGTATTATGGTTGTTTTTGCCGATTGCTATAGGAATGTTAAGTGGAATCACTGCGACAGTATTGGGTTTCGGGCAAATCCATATTCTTACCTTAGTGGTTGGTACAAGCTTAATCGGAGTATTGATCGACTTCCCGCTACATTGGCTGGCAGGTTCGCTTTCCTTATCCCAATGGCAACCGAACGTAGCGATGAAACGGCTGCGTTTTACTTTTTTTATCAGCTTATGCGTAACCCTGCTAGGTTACAGCTTGCTTGGCTTTACTGCTCTTCCCATACTACAACAGACAGCTCTCTTTTCAGCAGTAGCGTTAGTTGCCGCTATTTTGACTACTTCGCTCTATTTACCTCTTTTATTTGCAGGCTATACACCTCGTAAGCGCCCAATTTTGCGTCAAAATTTACCTTTCTACCTACCCATATCAGTGCGCCGGATATTTATGTCGATAGCTGTAGTTTTCCTTGCTTGTGGCATTTGGCGTAGCAAATGGCAGGACGATATTCGGCAATGGATTGCCTTGCCACCATTAATGTTACAACAGGCGAAGCAGATCGGACAGATTACCGGTATTGACCTTTCCACCCAATATTTTTTAATCACTGCTGAAGATGATGAAAATTTACTTAAGAAAGAGAAAAATTTGACTCTGCAGCTAGAAACCTTACGGCAACGGGGGCAACTCTCTCAATTTCAAGCCATCAGTCAATGGATAATGCCGATAACCGAACAACAACAGTGGGCAGCTCAACTAAATCAACGAATTCAACAGGAAGATTACCAAATCTTACAGGATATTGGTTTACCGAGTGAACAAATTCGCACGGAGCTAAAAAATCTGCTGAATCAACCATTTGTTAGTCTGCAACAAGCCCTAAATACCCAAGTCGGACAAGGCTGGAGCGCGCTTTATTTAGGCGAATTACAACCACAACAGGTAGCCAGTGTGGTGAAATTAAGCGGTGTACAAGACACAGAGGTGTTGCATCAACTCGCTGGTAACGGCATTTATTGGCAGGATAAACGCCAATATTTAAATCGCGCTTTTGAACGAACCCGCAATCAAGCTGCTTGGCTGAAACTGCTCTCATTCGTTTTGGCGGGATTGTTACTTTGGCGTTTTTTCGGTTTGCGAAAAAGCGGCAAAATGTTATTGATTCCATTCGGTGCGATTCTTGCCACTGTTGGTGTTTTTGGTTGGTTAGGATTGCCGATAAGCCTATTTGCAATGTTTGGTTTACTGCTAGTTTCCGCTATCGGTATTGATTACACTGCTTATATGCAAACTGCTCAAGAGCCTTTGCCGACTAAGCGACTTGCAGTCGTATTGGCGGCAGTAACAACCTTGATTTCTTTTTTATTGCTGGGTATCAGTAGTACCCCGGCGGTGGCGGCATTCGGTTTGAGTGTTAGTCTCGGTGTACTGTTTAGCGTATTCATCACTTTTAAGCTATTTCGATAATCTCTGTGGAGGGGACAATGACTCAATTTGACGTAGTAATTATTGGTGCGGGGCCTTCAGGCTCTGTTTCTGCTTCCTTATTGCAAAAACAAGGGATAAAGGTTTGTGTACTGGAAAAACAACATTTTCCCCGTTTTGTGATTGGCGAGAGCCTACTGCCATATTGTATGGATATTCTTGCTGAAGCGGAATTGGTTGATGCAGTGAATGCTGAACCGAGTTTTCAATTTAAAAACGGTGCGGCATTTACTTGGGGAAACCGTTATACTTATTTTGATTTTACTGATAAATTCACGGACGGTCCTTGTACCACATTTCAAGTTCGGCGGGGAATTTTCGATAAGATTTTAATTGATGAAACAGCAAAAAAAGGTGTTGAAGTGCGGTTTGGGCACGAAGTGCTAGCTTTAGACAATGAGGGGGAACAAGCGCTATTAACTGTTCGCACTGAAGTCGGCGAACAATATCAATTACAGGCTAAATTCGTCTTAGATGCTAGTGGTTACGGGCGGGTATTACCTCGTTTAATGGATCTTGACATACCATCTCATTTACCTGCGCGTATCGCCCATTTCACTCATATTGACGATAATATCAACGATAGCAGTTTTGATCGTAACAAAATTCTTATCACCACTCACTCTGTTCATCGTGATGTATGGTTATGGCTCATTCCGTTTGCCGATAACCGTTGTTCAATCGGGGTAGTAGGTTTACCACAGACCCTTGAGGGTGAAAGCGAAACAGTCTTAAAGAAATTCGCTTTGGAATGCCCGATGTTAAAACGTATTTTAGCTAATGCCAACTGGGAAAATGAATTCCCATATCGTAATATCCAAGGTTATTCCGCCAATGTAAAAGCGCTTCATGGTCACCATTTCGCTTTGTTGGGAAATGCGGCGGAATTTTTAGATCCGGTATTTTCTTCAGGAGTTACTATTGCATTACATTCGGCTCGTCTTGCTAGTCGTTTAGTCGCTCGTCAACTTACCGGACAAGTGGTTGATTGGCAACAAGAATTTGCTACGCCGTTGATGGTCGGGGTAAATGCTTTCCGCACCTATGTAAACGGTTGGTATGATTACAGCTTCCAAGATGTAATTTATGCCCGCAATCCTCAACCAGAAATCCGCCAAATGATTTCCTCAATTCTTGCGGGTTATGCGTGGGATGAGAAAAACCCATTTGTCGCAAAATCTGAGGCTCGCTTAAAAGCCCTTGCCGAATTTTGCGGTAGAGCGACTCAAGATTAATTAACAAAAATCAGGACGCAAGTGCGTCCTGAATATCTTACTGGGTAGTCTACCCTTTACAAGAATTTCCCTTTTTCTGAATTTGCCCGAAGTCGTTTTTGTTATCTGGCTTTGACATATTATTGGGGGCACCTTTTTGGATTGGGTAGATGGAATCCATTTGCCACGCATTCCAACCTCCATCATAAATATAGGTATCGTTCCAGCCTGCTAGTTGGGTTATAAACCAAGGTACACCTGCACGCCAGCCGGTTCCGCAGTAGAAAGCCAGTTTATCTCCACGATGAATATTTTGTTGCTGCCAAAGAGCAAAGATCTCATTTGGGTTGCGCAGCGTGTTATCCGGATCGTAATAATCCGCTATATTAGAAGAATCGGTGCCGGCAAAGCCCCAAATCGCCCCCTCAGGTTCTCCTTTGCCAGGAATATAATCATAGCCGCTGATCTTACCGATATATTCTTCCCATGCTCGATTGCTGATTAACTTTAATCCTGATTTTTCTGCTTGTAGAATATCCTGTGGCATTGCCAAATTCACGCTTGGATTCATTGGAATTTTTCCGCCGAATTCACTGACTGGCTCCGGAATATTTACTTTAGTTTCGGTAGCAAAGCCCGCATCCAGCCAATTTTCCAAATTACCGTTTAATACTCTCACATCATTCACCCCTGCCCATTTCAATACCCAAAATACTCGATATGCAGCGAGTTGATTATCTGAGTAGAGAATCACGGTTTTATCTTTGTTAATACCATTTTTTAGTAAATTTTGTTCAATTACTTTCGGGTCTGAAAGATTCCATAACGGTGCATTTTCAATCCAATCAGTATTAAAATGATATGCTCCGGCAATATGTTGAGTATAGGATTTGGTATTCTCTAACTCTCCCCAAGAAACTTCAAAAATCATAAATTGATCGTTCTCGTAGGTTTCGGGATTTTGGTGCGTCATCAGTGCATTGACCCATTCAGGCGAAACGCTATATTTAAAATTTGGGAAAGACTCAATCGGATAACCTGCATTTACATAATTAATGAAGTCGTGAAACACCTTCACTTTATAGCCCCTTGCGGCAAATTCAGCACTGATACAGGCAAGATTATCGGGGACGGAATCATATAACACTAAAGTTTTATCTTTAGTAATCCCCTTTCCAGCGGCAAAACTTTCTAATTTATCTGCTTGCACGATGCCGAACCAGGAACAGCTAAACTGTACTGCGCCTTTGATATGCCCGCCATACGCTGCATTTTTATCTTTAAAACCGTTGTACAGACTGTCATTTCGAGAATCAATAATCACATAATCGGGATTATCCAGATTATTTAATAATTCCGCTGTTTCAATGGGTTGTACCGCTTTTTCATCGCAGCAGCCTAATAATACGGCAGTACACGCTAACATTAGCAATCGTGTTTTCATTATCATACCTCGTTTATAATCGACATTTGCTCGGTTTAACTAATATCATGGTAAACCAGAAGCCAAGCATTACCATTAAGGTGGCAAGCCATCCTTGCCAAGAAAAATAGGCGGTTGCTACCAGTGCATTGGTGACGGTACAGCCCCCCATTAATGCGGCACCAAGTCCTAACAAAATACCGCCACTTATCCGTTGTAATACCCCTTTTGGTGAAGGCAGTTTCAGCTCAAATTCACCACTAAGTTTTGCCGATAAAAATGAACCACAAGCAATACCGAGAACAAAACCACTCCCCCAGTTCAAATAACGTTGTTGCCCTAAGACTAAGTATTGCACGATATTGGCACTCGGCATGGAAACGCCAAAGCCAAAGTTACGCCCGTAGTACTCGCTCACTAACCAAGCTATGATACCCAGTGTACCGATTAATGTTGCTGTCAGAAAAATATTCCAATGATGAGTGAATAAACGGTGTGAAATCATTGCCTTTTTGCTGAATTGAGTAAATGGGGCACTAGGGTGGCGTAAATAATAGCTGAGCAGACCACTTGTGATTGCCACCAACCCTCCTACCAACCACCAAGGTGAAATATTAAAGGTTAGATAAATATTGTCCCATTCGGTAGTTTGCCTTAATAACGGATTGATAAATCCCTTCAACGCCCCAGTTTGAGTTGTTGCTAAGGTAATAGCAAAACAGATCAAAACAATTACACTCCCTAACGCACCTTCCGCCGATCGAAACCATGCTCCGCTACCACAGCAGTTGGCAAACACCATACCACAGCCAAAAATGAATCCTCCCAATAAAGTAGCCCTTAATGGAAACGGAATTTGCGGAATAGTGATTAAACCTAAGGCATTAAGTGAAAAAAAACCGACCGATTGGATGGAAACTGCGATTAAAAGTGCGGTTAAAAAACGAATGTTTTTTTGAAAGCAAAGTTGACGAAAACCGGACACAAAACAAAATTGCCCGCGTTGTAATAGAAAACCGAATAATAATCCGATCAAAAGACCTGAAAACATAGATTAAACCTTAATACTATGAATAAAACCGGAATAACTCACTAAGAGCGATTAGACTATTGGAAAATAGCATAGTAACAATAAGTGCCGAGCAACGCAAAAATAAATCGTTTATTACCCTAAAATTTGTGAGGTAACTCACAGTTTTCGATTTTATGGCTTGAAAAGCGATCAGGGTTTTTCGATAATCCGAATTCCAAAAACAAGGTTGTAACCGTAAGGGCAAGGCTTGAATGGTTCTCAATAATTGCATTGAGTGCTATTCGGGCTTTTTTATTTTAATTCTAAAGGAAATAAAAATGCTGAAATTGGCAAAGTTATTTAATAATAATGTTGTGCTTGTACAAGATGAAAGCGGATACGAATACATTGTGGTTGGAAAAGGTATTGGGTTTGCTAAAAAAGTCGGAGAGGAAATTGCTGAGAATTTGGTTGAACGCAAATTCAGATTGGTGGAAGATGAATTTACCGATAGATTAATTAAGTTGATTGGTTCAGTCAGCGAGCAATCCTTTTATTTTACTGAGCAGATAATTTCCTTTGCCAATAAGCGATTGGAAAAACCATTATCCAATACGATTTATTTGAGTCTGACTGATCATCTTTATCATGCGATCAAGCGGGCGGAACGAGGACAAATTCTACAAAACGAACTGCTGTTTGAGATTAAACGCTTATATTCGAAAGAATTCTCTATCGGATGTTATGCAGTTGAGTTAGTTTTAGATTCTCTTGGAATTGATTTAACTGATAACGAAGCTGGATTTATTGCACTGCATATTTTCAATGCCCGTAATGATAGCGAAAATATGCAGGAAACTATTCGAACAATGCATATTGTATGTGAAATTTTACGCATTGTTAGTCAACATTTTCAGCTCACCTTAGACGAAAGCCGACGGGAATATTCCCGCTTTGTGTTGCATTTGCAATACTTTGCATTACGGTTATTCCGTGAAAATGCCGACCCTATTCAAAATAATGCACTATATCAACAAGCCAAAAGCATTTATCCGCAGGCTTATCAATGTGTAGAGAAAATTAACTATTATTTATTGCAGCAGTTTCGGCAATCGTTAAGTCAAGACGAAGCCCTCTATTTAATTATTCACATAGAACGTGTTATTCATTAGGAGAACATTATGTTTAAGCAACTTCAACAAGTCGGTAAGGCCTTTATGCTTCCGATTGCTATTTTACCCGCCGCCGGTCTGCTTTTGGGAATTGGCGGGGCATTATCAAATAAAGCCACTGTGCAAGCATATCCAATCTTGGATAACCCTGCATTACAGGGTATTTTTCAGATTATGTCTGCCGCAGGCTCGGTCGTATTTGCCAATTTAGCAATGTTGTTATGTATAGGGCTAGGGATTGGTTTAGCAAAACGGGATAAAGGTGTGGCAGCATTAGCAACAGTAGTCGGTTATTTGATTATGACAGGTACAATTTCCGCCTTATTAAGTGTATTTACGCCGGAAGCAAAAGGCATTGACACTGGTGTGATTGGGGCATTGGTTATGGGGCTGATCACGGTGAAACTGCATAACCGCTATCACAATATCCAACTCCCACAAGTCCTTGGTTTCTTTGGTGGTTCACGCTTTGTGCCGATTGTTACCGCCTTTGCCGCTATGTTTGTCGGTAGTTTATTTTTCCTAATTTGGCCGACATTTCAAGGTTGGCTGATTGCAAGTGGTGAGAGTATTGCCTCAATGGGTGCAGTTGGTACGTTTTTTTATGGTTTTCTTATGCGCTTAAGCGGCGCAGTTGGCTTACATCATATGATTTATCCACTCTTTTGGTACACAGAATTAGGCGGTACGGAGGTAATCAACGGCGAAACGGTAATCGGGGCACAAAAAATCTTCTTCGCTCAGCTTGCCGATGCTAATCACCAAGGGCTATTTACCGAAGGTACACGTTTCTTTGCTGGTCGTTTTGACACGATGATGTTCGGCTTACCGGCAGCTTGTTTAGCGATGTATCATTGTGTGCCGAAAGCCCGCCGTAAAACGATTGTTGGTTTGTTTCTTGGTTCAGCCTTAACCTCATTTATCACTGGAATTACCGAGCCAATTGAATTTATGTTCCTATTTGTTGCGCCTTGGCTGTATGTGTTTCACGCCTTTTTGGACGGCGTATCATTCTATATTGCCGATGTACTGAATATCGCTATCGGTAACACTTTTTCCGGTGGGTTTATTGATTTCTTACTGTTTGGCATTTTACAAGGCAATGAAAACACCCACTGGCTACGGGTGGTAATGGTTGGAGTGCCGTGGGCATTGCTCTACTATTTTTCATTCCGTTTCTTGATTACCAAATTCAATGTAATGACACCGGGACGTGCCGATGAGCAGGAAAATCTGCAGAGCGAGCTACTTGTTAATAATTCACTTACCGAGAATGCCCATCAAATTATTGCTGCTCTCGGCAGTGCCGAAAATATTGAAAATGTGGACGCCTGTATCACCCGCTTGCGTGTGGAGGTGAAAAACGTCAACCAAGTAGATAAAGCCCGCCTTAAAGGGATTGGCGCAATTGAAGTGTTGGAAGTCGGTGGTGGCATACAAGCGATTTTTGGGGCAAAAGCCGTGCTTTATAAAGGTGAAATTAATGCGGTTTTAGGTAGAGAGGACTGAGTAAAAGTGCGGTCGAAAAACGATTGATTTTTTGGCCGCACTTTATGTTGTGTTTTTCTAAATTGGTGTGCTATACTACGCCGCCTATCCGACTTAGGGTAGGGTTCGTCCCGAAAGGGTGTTATTAATTTTAGCGGAGTACTAAGATGATCCAAGAACAGACTATGCTCGACGTAGCTGATAACTCAGGCGCTCGCAGTGTAATGTGTATCAAGGTTCTAGGTGGCTCGCACCGTCGTTACGCTGCTATTGGCGACATCATTAAAATTACTGTGAAAGAAGCGATTCCACGCGGTAAAGTAAAAAAAGGTGATGTATTAAAAGCAGTTGTTGTGCGCACCAAGAAGGGTGTTCGTCGCCCAGATGGATCAGTCATTCGCTTCGATGGTAATGCTTGTGTCATTTTGAACAATAACACAGAGCAACCAATCGGTACTCGTATTTTTGGACCTGTGACGCGTGAGCTTCGTTCTGAGAAGTTTATGAAGATCATTTCTTTGGCACCAGAAGTACTGTAAGGAGAAGTGAGAAATGGCTGCAAAAATTCGTCAAAATGATGAAGTAATTGTGCTTACCGGTAAAGATAAAGGTAAGCGTGGTAAGGTAACTAAAGTGTTACCGAACGGTAAAGTGGTTGTTGAAGGTATTAATATTGTTACTAAACATGAAAAACCAGTTCCTGCATTAGGTAAAGCTGGTGGTTTAGTAAAAAAAGAAGCTGCAATCGATGTATCAAATGTGGCAATTTTTAACCCTACAACAAATAAAGCTGACCGTGTAGGATTTAGATTTGAAGAGGGCAAGAAAGTCCGTTTCTTTAAGTCTAATAATGAAATTATTTAATAAAATTGGAGTAACGCGATGGCGAAACTGCATGATTATTACAGAGATCAAGTAGTAAGCGAATTAAAAAATAAATTCGGCTACAAATCTGTCATGCAAGTCCCACGAATCGAAAAGATTACCCTGAATATGGGCGTGGGTGAAGCACTGACCGATAAAAAATTGCTTGATAATGCATTAGCAGATCTAACTGCAATCAGCGGTCAAAAACCTTTGATCACAAAAGCTCGCAAATCAGTTGCTGGCTTTAAAATCCGTCAGGGATATCCAATCGGTTGTAAAGTAACACTACGCGGTGAGCGTATGTGGGAGTTCTTTGAACGTCTAATTACAATTGCTGTACCACGTATTCGCGATTTCCGCGGTTTAAGTACGAAATCTTTTGATGGTCGTGGTAATTATAGCATGGGTGTGCGTGAGCAAATCATCTTCCCTGAAATCGACTACGATAAAGTAGATCGTGTCCGTGGTTTAGATATTACTATCACTACTACGGCTAAGAATGATGAAGAAGGTCAAGCGCTATTGGCTGCCTTTAATTTCCCATTCCGTAAATAAGGCAGGTTGCAAATGGCTAAACAATCAATGAAAGCACGCGATGTTAAACGCGTTAAATTGGCTGAAAAGTTCTATGCTAAACGCGTGGAATTGAAAAGAATCATTTCTGACGTAAATTCATCTGATGAAGAGCGTTGGAATGCAGTGTTAAAGCTACAAACTTTACCACGCGATTCAAGTCCTAGTCGCCAACGTAACCGCTGTCGCCAAACTGGACGTCCTCACGGAGTTTTACGTAAGTTTGGTCTAAGTCGTATTAAGGTACGTGAAGCTGCGATGCGCGGCGAAATCCCGGGCCTTAAAAAGGCGAGTTGGTAATTTACCACTTTATTTTGGAATCGGAGTAAAAGCACAATGAGTATGCAAGATCCAATCGCAGATATGTTGACTCGTATTCGTAACGGTCAAGCTGCGAATAAAGTTGCGGTCAATATGCCTTCATCCAAGCTAAAGGTGGCAATTGCCAATGTATTAGCTGCTGAAGGTTATATTGAAAGCGTTAAAGTTTTAGAAGGGAATAAACCTGAATTGGAAATTACTTTAAAATATTTCCAAGGAAAACCAGTTGTAGAAAGTATTCAACGAGTAAGCCGCCCAGGTTTACGTATTTATAAACGTAAAGATGAATTACCTAAAGTAATGGGTGGTTTAGGTATTGCTGTTGTTTCTACATCGAAAGGTGTTATGACCGATCGTGCCGCTCGCCAGGCTGGACTTGGCGGTGAGATTATCTGTTATGTAGCGTAATTGAGAGGTAGGAAAAATGTCTCGTGTTGCAAAAGCACCTGTTAATATTCCTGCCGGAGTTGAGGTAAAACTTGACGGTCAGCTATTAACAGTAAAAGGAAAAAATGGCGAGTTATCTCGCACTATTCATAACTCAGTTGAAGTTAAACAAGACAATGGTCAATTTACTTTCGCACCTCGCGAAGGATTTGTTGATGCTAATGCCCAAGCTGGTACGGCTCGCGCATTAGTAAATGCAATGATTATTGGTGTTACAGAAGGCTTCACTAAGAAGTTACAATTAGTGGGTGTTGGTTATAGAGCGCAAATGAAAGGTAATGTTGTAGCCCTTAGTTTAGGCTTTTCACACCCTATTGAACACACTTTACCACAGGGTATTACTGCAGAATGTCCATCTCAAACCGAAATTGTGTTGAAGGGAGCTGATAAGCAGTTAATTGGTCAAGTTGCAGCAGATATTCGTGCTTATCGCCGTCCTGAGCCTTATAAAGGTAAAGGTGTACGTTACGCTGATGAAGTGGTACGTATGAAAGAGGCTAAGAAGAAATAATTAAGGTAACACTATGGATAAGAAATTGGCTCGTATCCGTCGTGCAACGCGTGCACGTCATATGATGAGAGAACAAGGTGTAACACGTTTAGTGGTTCATCGTACTCCTCGTCATATTTATGCACAAGTGATTGCACCGAACGGTTCAGAAGTTCTTGCCGCTGCTTCAACTGTTGAGAAAGTTATTAGTGAGCAAGTGAAATATACCGGAAATAAAGATGCCGCTGCCGTAGTTGGTAAATTTATCGCTGAGCGAGCATTGGCAAAAGGTGTTAAAAGCGTAGCTTTTGACCGTTCTGGTTTTAAGTATCATGGTCGTGTCCAAGCATTAGCGGACGCTGCTCGTGAAGCTGGTCTACAGTTCTAATAGAGGTAATTCAGATGTCAAACATCGAAAAACAAGCCGGTGAACTGCAAGAGAAGCTAATCGCAGTAAACCGTGTTTCCAAAACGGTAAAAGGTGGTCGTATTATGAGCTTTACTGCTTTAACAGTAGTTGGTGATGGTAATGGCCGTGTAGGTTTTGGTTATGGTAAAGCGCGTGAAGTTCCGGCAGCGATCCAAAAAGCAATGGAAAAAGCACGTCGTAATATGATTAATGTAACGTTGAACGAAGGTACTTTACAACATCCTGTAAAAGGTGTTCATACTGGTTCACGTGTATTTATGCAACCAGCAAGTGAAGGTACTGGGATCATTGCTGGTGGTGCAATGCGTGCTGTATTGGAAGTTGCAGGTGTACGTAATGTTCTTTCTAAAGCATATGGTTCAACAAACCCAATCAACGTTGTTCGTGCAACTATTGATGCATTGGCAAATATGAAATCACCAGAAATGGTGGCCGCTAAGCGTGGTAAAACTGTTGATGAAATTTTGGGGTAATGGATAATGGCTAAAACTATTAAAGTAACACAAGTTCGTAGCGCTATTGCTCGTTTACCAAAACATAAGGCTACGTTACGAGGTCTTGGTCTTCGCCATATGCACCACACTGTTGAGTTAATTGATACTCCTGCAGTGCGCGGTATGATCAACCAAATTTCGTACATGCTTAAAGTAGAGGAGTAATAAAATGCGTTTAAATACTCTATCTCCGGCAGAGGGCGCAAAACATAGTCCAAAACGCCTAGGTCGCGGTATTGGTTCTGGTTTAGGTAAAACAGGTGGGCGAGGCCATAAAGGTCAGAAATCTCGTACGGGCGGTACTGTTCGTCGTGGTTTTGAAGGTGGTCAAATGCCGCTATATCGTCGTTTGCCTAAATTTGGTTTTACTTCAATGAAAGCTGCGGTAACCGCTGAAGTTCGCTTAAACGAATTAAGCAAAGTTGAAGGTAATACTGTAACTTTAGATACATTAAAAGCAGCGAATAT
This sequence comes from Rodentibacter caecimuris, assembly GCA_001998905.1. Taxonomy (GTDB): domain Bacteria; phylum Pseudomonadota; class Gammaproteobacteria; order Enterobacterales; family Pasteurellaceae; genus Rodentibacter_A; species Rodentibacter_A heylii_A. The sequence continues at coordinate 42,984 of MLAA01000002.1, forward strand.
TTTGACTAAAGATATTCAATTCGCCAAAGTGATTTTATCAGGTGAAATTAATAAAGCTGTAACTGTTAGTGGTTTATGTGTAACTAAAGGGGCTAGAGCGGCAATTGAAGCTGCTGGTGGTTCAGTTGAGGAATAATTAATAAATGGCTAAACAACCAGGTTATCAAAGCAGAAGTACTAGTAGTGGTACAAGTGAGTTAAAGAGTCGATTACTTTTTGTAGTACTTGCTCTTATTGTGTATCGTATTGGTTCATTTATTCCGGTTCCTGGTATTGATCCTGCCGTATTGTCTCAATTAGTTGACCAGCAACAAGGCACCATCATTGATATGTTGAATATGTTCTCTGGTGGTGCATTAAGCCGAGCTTCAATTTTAGCATTAGGTATTATGCCATATATTTCGGCATCTATTGTTATTCAATTATTAGCGACGGTTTCTCCAGCTTTGGCTGAACTTAAGAAAGAAGGTGCTTCGGGGCAACGTAAAATTACCAAATATACGCGTTATGCAACAGTAGTATTTGCAACTATTCAAGCGGTTGCAATTTCTACTGGTTTACCCAATATGTTGCCTGAATTGGTACCAAATATAGGATTTAGTTTCTATTTTACTTCTGTTATTAGCTTGGTGACAGGGACAATGTTCCTGATGTGGCTAGGTGAGCAAATAACAGAGAGAGGTATTGGAAATGGTATTTCTATTTTGGTTTTCGGTGGTATTGTTGCAGGCTTGCCATCCGCAATCCTTCAAACTATTGAGCAAGCTCGTCAGGGACAAATGCATCCTTTAGTTCTTTTATTGATTGTAGCTATTGTTTTTGCCGTAACCTATTTTGTTGTCTTTGTTGAGAGAGGGCAACGTAGAATCCGTGTTGAATATGCTAAGCGTCAGCAAGGTCGTCAGATTTTGGGCGGACATTCGACTCACTTACCATTAAAAGTCAATATGGCGAATGTAATGCCAGCAATTTTTGCTTCAAGCATTATTTTATTTCCTGCAACTTTGACTCAGTGGTTCGGACAAAGTGATAAGTTCGAATGGTTAAATAATTTATCTATGTTATTAAATCCAGGACAACCTCTATATCTACTTGTTTATGCTATAGCAATTATATTCTTCAGCTTTTTTTATACGGCAATGCAATATAATCCTAGAGATACTGCAGATAATTTGAAAAAATCTGGTGCATTTATTCCAGGAATTAGACCAGGTGAACAAACATCGCGTTATATTGATAAAGTTATGACTCGTTTAACATTAATTGGCGGTCTATATGTAACGTTCGTTTGTTTGGTTCCCTATATTATGACATCAGCTTGGGATGTAAAATTCTACTTTGGAGGTACATCTCTACTAATTGTTGTCGTAGTAATTATGGATTTCATTGTACAGGTTCAGAGTCATTTAATGTCGTCACAGTATGAATCTGCTTTGAAAAAGGCAAACCTAAAAGGTTTTGGACAGTAATTGTTCATTTTAATTAAGTAAAAGGATAGGCAATGAAAGTTCGTGCTTCCGTAAAGAAATTATGCCGTAACTGTAAAATTGTTAAACGTGAAGGTGTCGTTCGAGTTTTATGTAGTGACCCTAAACATAAACAACGTCAAGGTTAATTGATAATTTTCTTGCAAAGAACCGGTTGTGTAGTTATACTACGCAGCTCATTTATGTCCTTGGCACTCTATTTGAGTATCCTGAAAACGGGCTTTTCAAGATTAGAGTGTCAATTTTAGTAAAAAATAGGAGTGCATAGTGGCCCGTATTGCAGGCATTAACATTCCTGATCATAAACATGCTGTAATCGCATTAACTGCTATTTATGGTATTGGTAAGACTCGTTCTAAAGCTATTTGTGCTGCAGCGGGAATTGCTGAAGATGTCAAGATCAGAGAATTGTCTGAAGAGCAGATTGACAAACTGCGTGATGAAGTTAGTAAATTTACTGTTGAAGGTGATTTACGTCGTGAGGTAACACTTAACATTAAACGTCTTTTGGACTTAGGATGTTATCGTGGTTTACGTCATCGCCGTGGCTTACCAGTACGTGGTCAACGTACTAAAACTAACGCTCGTACCCGTAAGGGTCCACGTAAGCCGATCAAAAAATAGTCGGGGTAAATTGAATGGCTAAAACACCAGTTCGTAGTACACGTAAACGTGTAAAAAAACAAGTTGTAGATGGCGTTGCACATATTCACGCCTCTTTCAATAACACTATCGTTACCATCACAGATCGTCAAGGTAATGCATTAGCTTGGGCTACTGCAGGCGGTTCTGGATTCCGTGGTTCTCGTAAATCAACGCCTTTTGCTGCTCAAGTAGCTGCAGAACGTTGTGCTGAAATGGTAAAAGAATTCGGCTTAAAGAACTTGGAAGTTATGGTTAAAGGACCGGGTCCAGGTCGTGAGTCTACAATTCGTGCTTTAAATGCAGCAGGATTCCGTATCACGAACATTACTGATGTGACTCCGATCCCACATAACGGTTGTCGTCCACCGAAAAAACGTCGTGTTTAATTGACGTACTAGGATAGTTGGAGAAAGAAAATGGCAAGATATTTGGGTCCAAAACTCAAGCTCAGCCGTCGTGAAGGTACTGATTTATTCCTTAAGTCAGGCGTACGTGCGATTGATTCAAAATGTAAAATTAATGTAGCACCGGGACAGCATGGTGCTCGTAAACCACGGTTATCAGATTATGGTAGCCAATTACGTGAAAAACAAAAAGTCCGTCGTATTTATGGTATTTTAGAACGTCAGTTTCGTAACTACTATAAAGAAGCAAACCGTTTAAAAGGTAATACTGGTGAAAATTTACTGGTATTATTAGAAGGTCGATTAGATAACGTCGTTTATCGTATGGGATTTGCAACAACACGCGCAGAAGCTCGTCAGTTAGTGAGTCATAAGGCAATTGTTGTAAATGGCCGCGTAGTTAATATTCCTTCTTACCAAGTTTCAGTTAATGATGTTGTAGCGGTACGTGAAAAGTCTAAAAAACAAGCTCGTATTAAAGCATCGTTAGAATTAGCTGAACAAAGAGAGAAGCCAACTTGGTTAGATGTGGATACTGCTAAAATGGAAGGTGTATTTAAACGTATTCCTGAACGTTCCGATTTATCGGCAGATATTAATGAACATCTGATCGTTGAGCTTTACTCTAAATAATAGTTTAGCTTCATAGCAAAGAGAGGATAAAATGCAGGGTTCTGTTACAGAATTTTTAAAGCCACGCTTAGTAGATATTGAACAAATTAGTTCAACTCAAGCTAAGGTGATATTAGAACCGCTAGAGCGTGGTTTTGGTCATACTCTAGGTAATGCATTGCGCCGTATTCTGCTCTCATCAATGCCTGGTTGTGCAGTGACAGAGGTAGAAATTGATGGTGTATTGCATGAATATAGTAGTAAAGAAGGCGTTCAAGAAGATATTCTTGAAGTTCTTCTGAATCTTAAAGGGCTAGCGGTTAAAGTACAGAATAAAGATGATGTTATTCTGACATTAAATAAGTCTGGAATTGGCCCTGTTGTTGCTGCAGACATTACCCATGATGGTGATGTTGAAATTGTTAATCCTGAGTATGTAATTTGTCATCTTACTGATGAAAATGCTTCTATAAATATGCGAATTCGTGTACAAAGAGGCAGAGGTTATGTGCCTGCATCAGCTCGCACACATGCTCAAAGTGAGGAACGTCCGATAGGTCGTTTGTTAGTTGATGCTTGTTATAGTCCCGTTGAACGTATTGCTTATAATGTTGAAGCAGCACGTGTAGAACAACGTACGGATTTAGATAAATTAGTTATCGAACTGGAAACGAATGGTACTATTGAACCTGAAGAAGCAATTCGCCGAGCAGCGACAATTTTAGCAGAACAGCTTGATGCATTCGTTGATTTGCGTGATGTTCGTCAGCCTGAAATTAAGGAAGAGAAGCCGGAATTTGATCCGATTTTATTGCGTCCTGTTGATGATTTAGAGCTGACAGTTCGTTCTGCTAACTGTTTAAAAGCAGAAACAATTCATTATATCGGTGATTTAGTTCAGCGTACTGAAGTTGAGTTGTTAAAAACTCCAAATCTTGGTAAAAAATCTCTTACAGAGATAAAAGATGTGTTGGCTTCGCGCGGATTATCACTAGGTATGCGCCTTGAGAATTGGCCACCAGCAAGTATTGCTGAAGACTAGTTGGTCATAGGTTAAAAGATTTTACTGAGAAGGATAAGATCATGCGCCATCGTAAGAGTGGTCGTCAACTGAACCGTAATAGTAGTCATCGTCAAGCGATGTTCCGTAATTTGGCAAGTGCCTTAGTTAGTCATGAAATTATTAAGACTACTTTACCTAAAGCTAAAGAATTACGTCGTGTAGTTGAACCATTAATCACATTAGCAAAAACAGATAGCGTGGCAAATCGCCGTTTGGCTTTTGCTCGTACTCGCAACATTGATACTGTTGCAAAATTATTTAATGAATTAGGTCCACGTTTTGCACAACGTGCTGGTGGATATACTCGTATCTTAAAATGTGGTTTCCGTGCAGGTGATAATGCTCCAATGGCATACATTGAGTTAGTCGATCGCCCAGAAGTTTCAGCTGAAACTGCGGAATAACTAAAGTCTGATTCTAATATAAAATTACAAGCCCATAATTTATTTATGGGCTTTAATTATATTCTTTATTTTCTATTATCAATATTTTTTAGTAAATATTTCCCTTCAATATTTGCTAAACTTCTAAAGCCGACATTAGTAATTCTATAGGGGTAATTATTAGGTGAGTTTGAATAGTTAAAGTTTTCATGGTGATGCCCATGAAAGATATGTTTAACCCCCATATTTTCTGCTAGCTCGTTAATTATTTTAAATCCCATTGGATGAGGTTTTGGTGCTTCATGACAAATCAAAATGTCTGCTTGTTGATTTTCTAAAATTTCTATATCTGAAGGAAAAATAGAACTACGGTGCCGTAGGGGGATTCCGCCTCGCCAAATTTTATCGGTAGAGATACATTGACAGTAATGTCGGGGATCAAAGTATAGCGGTTTTTTAGGAGGCATCCATATTTGTCCTCGAAATACCCCTCCAAGACCAGCAATACGAACATTATCTATTTTAACGACTTTATTATGTAGATTTCGGGCATGCCATTGACTGCCCCATATTGATTCAAATGCTTTAACCGTTTTACTATCATGGTTACCATGAATAAACCAAATATCACAATATTGTGCCAATTTATCTAGATCTTCTGTACCTGAAAGTTGCAAATCTCCTAAGATGATCAAAGATAAATTAGAATGAGCCTGAATGAAAGGGTAAAGATGAGTGTACTCTCCGTGTGGATCCCCTGCAAATAGAATCATTTATTTTCTCCGATATTATCCTCTTTCTGGTATGGAATTAATGTCTCTTCGTTTAATACTTTTTCGATAACAGTTTTGACCTGGTTATAACGTTCTAAGTAGCTTGGGGATTCAATTTCTATATAAGGTACTTTATATTTATCTAATAGTCTTTTTAATAGTAATTGAAATTGCTGTCTCTGTTTTTCGTTGCCTAAGCTGCGTAGTCCGTCATTTACCCATTTTGTGTTATTATTTAGCAATATAGTGACATCAAAAGGATACTCTTTGATCATTGAATCTAAAAAAGGATGTGCTTTTCCCTCGTACTGCATACAAAAAGCTTGAGTAGTGATAAAGTCTGTATCAATAATAGCTATTTTATGAGCATGCCGGACTGCATAGTCAATGTAATGCTGATGGCCTAATGCCATTTGTGGGTAATCGGAATATTGCATTGCTTGCTCATCTCCACCAAGTTTTTCAAAAACATATTCTCGTCCATATTCCCAAGCGGAAGTGGTATTAAATACAGCAGCTAGTTTATGTACTAAAACTGTTTTACCACTACTTTCTCCTCCAAGAATCGCAATTGTCTTGGCAAAGAAAGGGCGAACTTCTTTCGGAATAAATTTCCAATATTGAAAAGGATTATTACGGATTTTTGTGGCAGAAATATTAAAGAAAGTACGGTCTGGATCAACTAAAGAGACTTCTAAGCCTAAATATTGCTGATAAGGTGCCTTATCTTGAATTTCACTACTAAATACAATGCTTGGATTTACATTTTTTTGGTGAAATAATTTTTTTACTTCATCACTCCAAGATTGCCAACCGTTAGGATAGCTAGGGATACCATCCTCAACTAAGTGATGAATAAAAATCTGATTTTTTTGGTATTTGAAGATCTGTTGCATCCAGCGGAGACGATCTTGAACCGTCGGCATCTTTTTCATTTTACTATCGTAAAATAACTTGAGATCTCTCTCAGTATCACTACAAACAATAATGTGTAGCTCATCCACTTTACTGAAGGCTTCATAGATCATATTAATGTGCCCAGTATGAACAGGATAAAATTTACCGAATATTACGCCGACTTTCTTGTCTTCCATCTTGGTAATTTGTAGAGCCTTATGTAGCGCATTTAGTTTAGCAGCACTAGGATTTTTTATTTTTCCTGAAATGAGCTGATTGAAATATGCTCTAGTTAGCTCTGCTTTTTCACATACCTCATTCACTTTTAGATTGAGTTGTTTACGGCGTTCTTGCAGATAAGAAAAGTCAGTCATAATTGCTCCCTTGCAACATATTAAAGAATGTTATATTTCAAGCTATATCTGGGTGTTATTGTATGCAATCTTACTGCAAATAAAAGTATTTTTGATAATGTTTTTTTGGGATATACTATTTCCTTCATTCTCAGGGCAGGGTGGAATTCCCTACCGGTGGTATAGCCCACGAGCGTTTATAAAGTGCGGTCAAGAATGCCGTTACTTTGTGAAGTCAGCAGATTTGGTGAGATTCCAAAGCCGACAGTAATAGTCTGGATGGAAGAGAATAAACGGGTTTTATTATAAATCCCGCTTTTTTAATGCGCATTTCTCCTCAGCCCTGATTCTGGTATTGAAAAATCGAATTTTGAAGGAAATTACTATGAATCAGTCTATTTTATCTCCCTTTGGCCGATCAGCCGAAGAGCGTGTATTCAACGCACTTACAGCTTTTAAACAAGGTAATGGTGTTCTTGTATTAGATGACGAAGATCGTGAAAACGAAGGTGATCTTATTTTCCCAGCAGAAACGATTACAACAGAGCAAATGGCAACTCTCATTCGTTACGGTAGTGGTATCGTTTGTTTATGTATTACTAATGAATTATGTGAGCAATTAGCTCTACCACCAATGGTTGAACATAATAACTCAGTGAATAAAACAGCATTTACTGTAACTATTGAAGCTGCTCGTGGGGTTTCTACTGGTGTTTCTGCACAGGATCGTGTAACGACTATTCAGACAGCGATTGCTGATGGAGCAAAACCTCAGGATTTACATCGCCCGGGTCATATTTTTCCATTGAGAGCAGCTGAAAATGGCGTATTAGTTAGACGAGGGCATACAGAGGCAGCAGTTGATTTAGCTCGCTTAAGTGGGTTCAAGCCAGCAGGTATTATTTGTGAAATTACCAATGACGATGGAACAATGGCACGTGCGCCCGAGCTTGTTGAATTTGCTCATAAGTTTGGCTATACCATAGTAACGATAGAAGACTTAGTTGAGTATCGCCAAAAACACCACTGTTAATAAAATATTTTTATCTAAGATAAATGTGTGGCGGGGCTGCCTCTAATCTAGTGAGGGGGAGAATATTGATTTTATATCAAAAAGGCTCGCCACACTTCCTATCGGCCTTTACGAATCCAATAGTGGTAAGGGGCTGTTGTAACTTCGCTTTTCAGCAATGTATGTTCCATGAATTGACAGAAACTTGGGATATCACGTGTTGTAGCGGGATCATCTGAGATAACTAGTAGAATATTCCCTTTTTCTAAATGACGGATGGTTTTTCGTACAAGCATAATAGGTTCCGGGCAGCGTAACCCTTGAGTATCCAATGTATCATTTACAATGAGTTTTGACATTTTTCTTCCTGCTATTTTTGCTCGGATCATACAATATTTTTGATGAAATTTCGATAAATAGAATGAAAGTGATAGACTAGCGATTATTTTTAATAATTTTACGATTATGAATGAATATTTTGTACCTAAAAGTGAGGTCCTTTTCGAGGAGGAAATTAAACGAAGTCGATTTATTACTTATATTCGACATACTGAAGGAATTGAGCAAGCCCGAGAGTTTTGGCAAGAAATAAAATTACAGCATCCAACTGCTCGTCATCATTGTTGGGCGGCTGTTGGCGGTAGTCCGGTAGACTCTCAACAATTTGGTTTTTCTGATGATGGAGAGCCAGCAGGAACAGCTGGAAAACCAATGCTAAATGCATTGTTAGGAAGTAGAATAGGTGAAATTAGTGTTGTTATTGTACGCTATTTTGGCGGCATTTTATTGGGAACCGGGGGATTAGTTCGAGCTTATGGGAATGGAGTACAACAAGCCTTAAAATTGGTCGAAACTAAAATTAAAATCCAGCGTCGAATTTTTTACCTAATATGTGAATATGCCCAACTAAATTTGGTGCAAATGTTATGTGGAAAGTATGATGTTGAGATTTACCAACAAGATTTTCAACAGAATATTTCTTTATCGTTAGGTATTAGCGACAAATCACTTCAATTATTCGAGCAGGAATTAAACGAACGCTCATCAGGTCAATTAAAACTAGTATCTGGTAGTTAATAAGAGAGAATACCGTGCATATTTTATCTATTGTCCGAATTATCGGCATTTTAATTATGTGTTTTTCCGCTACGATGTTGGTTCCCGCGATAGTGGCACTAATTTACGGAGATGGCGGCGGAAAAGCATTTTTACAGGCTTTTGTATTAAGTTTCACGACCGGTGTATTATTGTGGTTGCCTTGCCGACATAATAAACAGGAATTACGCTCCCGTGAGGGATTTTTAATTGTTGTTGCCTTTTGGGTTGTACTAGGAAGTTTGGCTACTCTTCCTTTTCTACTTTTTGATTCTCTGCAATTGACATTAGCTTCTGCGATTTTTGAAGCCTTCTCTGGATTAACAACCACAGGAGCTACGGTAATGATAGGGCTTGATAACTTACCCAAAGCTATTTTGTTTTATCGCCAGCTTTTACAATGGTTAGGAGGTATGGGTATCATTATGCTTGCTATTGCAATTATTCCATTATTAGGAGTAGGGGGAGTACAACTTTATCGAGCAGAAATATCTGGTCCTTTAAAAGATCAAAAAATTCGCCCTAGAATTGCAGAAATTGCCAAATTACTCTGGATTATTTACATATTATTAACATTAATTTGTTGTTTGAGTTATAAATTTTCTGGAATGAACTGGTTTAATGCTCTGGGGTATAGTTTCTCAACAGTTGCTAATGGTGGGTTTTCAATGCACGATAAGGGTATGCAGTATTTTAATAGTAATACAATTTATATTATCAGTGCTATATTTATGTTTATTAGTGGAACTAATTTCGCATTACATGTTTCTGCTTGGGAAAATTTAGGTAAATATAATCTATTAAGAAATTATTATTTGGATCCTGAATTTCGTTTTTTCTTTAATATGCAAATGGCTTGTATTGCTATATTTTCTCTTGGGCTTTATTTTTCGTACGATAGTTTCTCATTAGGTAAAGCTTTTAGTGAAGGTGCATTTCAATTAATTTCAATGTCAATGACATCAGGTTATACGATCTTTGATATGAATCAGTTACCAGCGTTTTTATCTATGTTATTGGTTTTTGCTTGTATAATCGGTGGATGTGCGGGGTCAAGTAGTGGTGGATTAAAAACGATAAGAATATTAATTATGTGGAAACAAACAAGACGAGAATTGTCCTATATGTCCCACCCTAGTTTGGTATATCCAATAAAATTGAGAAATGTACAATTATCACCTCGAATTCTTGAAAGCATCTGGACATTTTTTCTACTTTTTATTCTTGTTTTTTGGTTATGCGTATTTATAGCCATTTTATGTGGAATGAGTATTTTTGATGCTATTGGCGCTACTTTTGCTACTTTAACTAACGCTGGTCCTGGATTGGGAATGATAAGCCAAAATTTTGCTCAAGTACCAGATAATGCTAAACTTGTTTTTACTTTTGCTATGGTGTGTGGGCGATTAGAAATTTTTCCACTTTTGGTTTTATTCAGTCCAGCATTTTGGAAAGCATAATGAAAATATTAATTTTATATTCTAGTATTGACGGACAAACTAAAAAAATCGCTCAATTTATCGCAGAAAATTTAGAGGGAAAGGTTCAACTTCAAAGTTTAATGAGTTCCCTTGACTTATCTGAGTTTGATCTTATCATCATTGGAGCATCAATTCGATATGGTCATTTTGATCGTGATTTATATAAATTTATCGAGAAACAGACCGCACTTTTGAATAGTAAAAATGCTGTCTTTTTTGCAGTGAATTTAACTGCTAGAAAGGCGGGGAAAGATACCCCTGAAACTAATGTTTATACCCGTAAGTTTTTACAACGTATTCAATGGAAGCCTAAGTTAGTTGGTGTTTTTGCCGGTGCATTGTTTTATCCTCGTTATAAATGGTTTGATCGGATAATGATTCGGTTTATTATGAAAGTTACCGGAGGGGAAACGGATCCGACCAAAGAAATTGAATATACTGATTGGGAGAAGGTGAAAGCATTTTGTGTGATGATTAACTCACTGCCATAGATTTTACTAGCGATGTGCTATAGCAAATAATAGAGTAAATGTTTACTAAAAAATAAAACCGACATCGGGAAATGTCGGTTTTTTAGGTTAGAAATGATTAGACTTTTTGCATTGCTGCTACTTCTGCGGCAAAATCAGTTTCTACTTTCTCGATACCTTCGCCGACTTCAAAACGAATAAAATTGCTAACGGAGGCATTGCTTTCTTTTAAGAACTCTCCAACAGATTTAGAGGGATCCATTACGAATGGCTGACCTGTTAGTGATACTTCACCAGTAAATTTCTTCATACGGCCTTCAACCATTTTTTCTGCAATTTCTCGAGGCTTACCTGATTCCATAGCAATAGCAACTTGGATTTCACGTTCTTTAGCGACAACTTCAGCTGGAACATCTTCCGGATTAACGAATTCAGGACGGCTTGCCGCAACATGCATAGCTACTTTTTTCAATAACTCATCGTCAGCTTTACCTGCAACTAGTACGCCAATTTTTGCTCCGTGTAAGTATGAACCCACTAGTTCTCCTTCAAGAGCTGCGACTCGGCGGATTGTCATATTTTCACCAATTTTCGCAACTAATGCGGCACGCTTTTCTTCAAATTGTGTTTGTAAGGCTTCAATAGTTACACCTTTGTTTGCAATTGCATAATCTGCTACTTCATTCGCTAACCCAAGGAAACCGGCATCTTTTGCAACGAAATCTGTTTCACAGTTCATTTCGACTAATACACCATAACCATTGTTAACGCGCGCAAGAATCACACCTTCAGCCGCAACACGACCAGCTTTTTTAGCTGCTTTAGCTTGACCTGATTTACGCATATTATCAATTGCAAGTTCAATATCGCCGTTTGCTTCTACTAAGGCTTTTTTACATTCCATCATACCTGCGCCGGTACGATCACGAAGTTCTTTTACTAATGCTGCTGTAATTTCAGCCATTTTCTAATCCTCTCAAAACGCAGCTTTTTTGGCCGCACTTTATAAATAAAAATGCAGGGAACCTAAAAAAGCCCCCTGCGACCAATTAATCGTTGTGATTAATAAGGGCTTAACGCCTTATTGCTTGAATTATTCTGCAACTTCCGCTTCAGCAAGTTCTTCTGCAACGGCTTCTTCATTACCACGACCTTCTTTCACTGCAGAAGATGCAGCAGTTAAGTAAAGTTGAATAGCACGAGTTGCATCATCATTACCTGGAATAATGTAATCTACGCCATCTGGTGTAGAGTTGGTATCGACGATAGCAAATACAGGAATTCCTAAGTTATTTGCTTCTTTAACAGCGATATGTTCGTGATCAGCACCAATAATAAATAGCGCGTCAGGTAAACCGCCCATATTTTTGATACCGCCAAGGCTTAATTCAAGTTTTTCCATCTCACGAGTACGCATTAACGCTTCTTTTTTGGTTAATTTATCAAATGTACCATCTTGAGATTGGGTTTCTAAATCTTTTAAACGTTTAATTGATTGACGAACTGTTTTCCAGTTAGTCAACATGCCACCTAACCAGCGGTGGTTAACATAATATTGTTGACAATCTAATGCAGCGGCTTTCACTGATTCACTGGCTGCACGTTTGGTACCGACGAAAAGAACTTTACCGTTGTTGCTGGCGATACGAGTTAATTGTGCTAATGCATCATTGAACAATGGTAAGGTTTTTTCTAAATTAATGATATGAACGCCGTTACGAGCACCGAAAATGAAAGGTTTCATTTGTGGATTCCAGTAGCGGGTTTGGTGACCGAAATGTACGCCTGCGTTAATCATTTCACGCATTGAAACTTGTGCCATAATATTTTCCTTTTAATGGGGTTGAGCCTCCACATACCAAGTAAACCGACCGTTTGGCACCCCGATTTACCCATCGGATATGTGTGTGTTGTTAAATAAATTCGCTGTGTTCTATTTGCACAAACAGCGGCGCACTTTATATCATAAAGTGCGGTCAAAAACCAGCGTATTTTTTGATTCTGTGCTGTAATCGGGCATATAAATAACTAAAGACACGCTAGGTGCCTTTAGTCAATGATTAAGAAGGATTAGTTGTTAGTTTCTTGATTTATAAATGCTTGATTTATTTCAATTTGCGCTTTTTCCCTCAAAGCTTGCAATAATAAGGAAGAAAATTCAAGGCGATGGGATTGCAATAATTGCTGTTGAAATTGTTGTTTATCAGTTTCGGGTAAATTACCATCTTCTACCTTATCTAAAGCAGCTACAACAACATCGCCATTTGATGAACGTACGATTTGGTAAGTTGGTTTGCTCTCTTCGGGTTTTTCAATAGCGAAAATACCACTGGTTAAAATAGGGTCTTGATTTTCATTTAGGCGAAATGCTTGAGATTGGCTTAGGGTAATATTGCCTATCTTAGCATTAGGGTTTTCTTTTAACTTCTCTATATATTGTTCCGCTTGTGCCGATAAGACCTGTTCAGCTTTTTGATGTTTGAGTAGTTGCTCGATCTGAGGTGTTGCCTCATTAAGGCTGAGAATGCCTTCTGCTTTGTGATCTAATATGCGAACAAAAATAATGTGCTGATCACCAACATTTAATGCATCAGAGTTAATGCCTCCGTTAGAAATATCAGATCCAAATATAGTCGAAATCACATTTGGGAAATTTAACTCAGTAGGAATATTCTGGCGAGAAAAGTAGTCTGTTTCTTGTAGTTTGACATTTGCTGCTTTTGCCGCAGATTCTAAAGAATTACTATCTTCAAAGGCTTTTTCTGCCATTTGTTTTTCGATTGTGAAGAAACGGTTTTCAGCTAAGTTTTTCCGAACTAAATCTGCAATATAATTTTTTACTTGCGCTAAATCCTGTGTTTTACGTTCTTTGACTAAAATAATATGGTATTTTCCGTCAACATTAATCGGAGAACTAAATTCCCCTACATTTAAAGTGGCAGCATGCTCTTCAAATGCTTTTGGTAATTCATTGGCGCTTATCCAACCTAAATCTCCGCCATTTTGGGCGGATAAAGTATCAACAGACAGCTTTTTTGCTAACTCGGAAAAATTAGCGCCTTGCTTTAGTTGTTGATAAACATCTTGTGCGGTTTGTTCATTCTCCAACTGGATATGAGCTAAATTCTGAGCCATAAATTGTGTTTTGTTATCTTGATAATATTGTGCGATTTCAACATCACTGACTTGGATTTCTTTTTCTACATCAGCGCGAGAAAACGAAATATATTGAACCTTAGCTTGTTCGGGTTGAATAAGTGAAGTGCGGTTGTTTTCATAATAGTTTTTTATTTCTTCTTGCGTTACATTTTGTTTGGCGCTTTCCTCTACAAAATTAAAACGAGCAAGACGTACGAAACGTTTTTGGAATAATAATTTTTCCATTTCATCAGCTTGCGCTGTTACAACAAATTCACTCTGACTTAACCCGTTTTGTAATTGTTGGAATGTCAGACCTCGACGTAGTATTTCGGCATAAAGATTTGGATTCAAATTACTTTGGCGTAAACGCTCTAGGTAAACAGAATTGTTAAATTTTCCCTCTGTTTGAAAAGTTGGATCGGCGACAATTGCTCGTTTAACCATATCATCACTGACATTTAGTTTTAATTCTTCGACATATTGACGTAGTAATTCTTGATTAATCATTTGATTAATCACCGATTGACGCAGAGCGTTAACAAAATCCGGAGAATCGGTTTTCGATAAAAACTCTAAGCCTTCCTGTTGTGCCCGTTGTTCGAAAACTTGGTTGTATTCATTCAGAAAGCTTTGTTGAGAGATTGACTCTCCATTGACTTTAGCTGCGGAAACATCTGTTGATGAGAATAAATAGCCGGACATTCCACCAATCAGAAAAGAGAGGGTGATTAAGCCCAATATAGCTTTGGCAAAGGTACTGTTTGCTGCACCATGAAGTTTTTCAATTAACATTGATCAATGATCCTTTTAGTAAAAAGTGAGTAATTATAGCGAAAAATGAACCCTTTCACAGCTAAAATGTGCCGTGTTCGTATAATAGCTTGAGAGCAATGATTATCAGCGTAAGACTATCAAAAATTTTTTCTTCATTTTTGGATTTCTGTTCTAAAAAATAACCGCTCTTCGCGCTTATTAGAGAAGATAATGCTGATAATGAATGGGGCTGACAGAATATTAGTATGTAAAAATACAAAGGTTATTCCTACGGTGAGAACATCAATACGGGTTGTGATACCTAGAGTTAATAATGATTTTAAGGTGAGGTTTCGCGTTTAGGATAATTTCCCGAATTGAAACCTTCATGGATTATGTGGAAGCTAATAAACCAGTAATAAGTGAAGGCAAACCAGTGATCCCAATCCTGAATTAATTCACCAAATTGCCTTCTGATTAGGTAATCAATAATAGGCATTATTCCTCTTAATAGACCAAAACATAAATAGAGGGGTAATGCACATCTCAATGAAAGCAACGTATGCCTAGATCTTTAGACATTATAACAAAGGCAGCCACAGAAAGCCCTAATGCAATAAAAAGTGTTGATAATCTTATCTATTTTCCTATGCAAAATGAACTGAAGATATTTCCTAGTAGATCATCGGAAGTAAACTGACCGGTAATTTCACTCAGATGATGTTGTACAATGCGTAATTCTTCAGCAAGCAATTCACCTGCAGCAAATTCTGTAAGTTGAGTTAAACCAGCGTGTAAGTGAAGATCCGCCTGTTCGAGGGCTTCTAAGTGTCGACGGCGAGCTAAAAAACCTCCTTCGCTACTGGTTTGATAACCGACAGATTGTTTTAAATGTTCGCGTAATAAATCGATGCCAGATTGGGTTTGTGCAGATAAGCAAATAATCACATAGCCGTTTTCATTGTATATATTTTCTGCTTTGCCGCTAAGATCAATTTTGTTGCGTACAATAGTAATGGGAATATCTGTTGGTAATGTTGTTAGAAATTCTGACTGCACTTTTTCAAGATCTTGGCTATTCGGATCGCTATCGTCTAACATTAAAATGATCCTGTCAGCTTGCCCGATTTCATTCCAGGCACGAGAGATTCCAATACGTTCAACTTCGTCAGTGGCATCTCGCAGGCCTGCAGTATCAATAATATGTAACGGCATTCCATCGATATGAATATGTTCGCGTAATACATCACGTGTTGTACCAGCAATATCCGTAACAATGGCGGCTTCGCGTCCTGCCAGAGCATTTAGTAGGCTGGATTTACCTGCATTAGGTCGCCCGGCAATAACGACTTTCATTCCTTCGCGCAAAATTGAGCCTTGTTTTGCTTCGGTACGAACATTTTTTATTTGTTGAATAATTTCTCGTAAGTAGGTCTCAATTTTTCCATCAGCCAAGAAATCTATTTCTTCATCAGGGAAATCAATTGCGGCTTCAACATAAGTACGCAGATAAATAACACTATCAACTAATTTATTGATCTTATTTGAGAATTCACCCTGTAAGGATTTTAGTGCGGAACGGGCTGCTTGCTCTGAAGTGGCATCAATTAAATCCGCAATCGCTTCAGCTTGTGCCAAATCCAGTTTATCATTTAAAAAAGCTTGTTCGGAAAATTCACCGGGGCGAGCAAGGCGGACACCAGTAATTTGTAGAATACGTTTTAGCAGTAAATCTAAGACAATTTGACCGCCATGTCCTTGTAGCTCTAAAACGTCCTCTCCCGTAAAAGAGTGAGGTGCTTTGAAAAGTAATGCGATACCTTGATCTAAAATAGTACCGTCGGTATCTTTGAAAGGTAAATAATCCGCTATTCTTGGTTTAGGACATTTTCCTAAAACTTGTTGGGCGACTTCTGTTGCAAGTGGGCCAGATACACGTAAAATGCCTATCCCACCGCGTCCAATTGGTGTTGCTTGGGCAACGATAGTTTCTTTCATAAATGTTTCCTAAATAGACCGCACTTTTGTTTAAGTGTAGTCGTTTGCTGTTATGAGCGAAAAGCTTCAATACTCTCAATATTTGAAATATAAGTTTCAATGATATACAGGGAGGCAAACCCGGGCTATCGGATATCAGCTTTATTCTATTACGACATAATACTGCAATATTTTGGTATATCAGACTTATTGTATTGTGAAGTTTGAAAAATAAAAGGTATCCGCAGATACCTTTATTTATTTTTTGAATTTCATTATTTGCTGCGAGAGTGTAATCCTTTTTTCTCTAGACCACGGTAGATCAACTGTTGTTGAACGATTGTAATTAAGTTTGATGCCAACCAGTATAATACCAAGCCAGATGGGAACCAGAGGAAGAAGAAGGTAAACATTAACGGCATAAAATTCATAATTTTTTGCTGCATTGGATCTGCAACTGGCGTTGGGGACATTTTTTGTAATAAGAACATTGATCCTCCCATCAAGATTGGAAGAATATAGTATGGATCTTGTGCTGATAGGTCTTGGATCCAACCGAAAAATGGTGCGTGACGGAGTTCGACAGCTTCCATAAATGTCCAATATAATGCAATAAAAATGGGCATTTGTAGAAGAATCGGTAAACATCCACCTAGTGGATTGACCTTTTCTTCTTTATAGAGTTTCATCATCTCTTGGCTCATACGTTGGCGATCATCACCAAAACGTTCGCGCATTTCCTGCATTTTAGGTTGGAGCATACGCATTTTCGCCATTGAGGTATATTGAGCTTTAGTAAGAGGGTAGAGGATTGCTTTAACGACTAGTGTTACTCCAATGATTGCTAAACCCCAGTTACTGACTAGTGATTGGATTAGAGTTAATAATTTGAATAGAGGTTTTGCGATAAACCAAGCCCAACCATAATCAACGGTCAAGTCCAAGTGATTAGCTGTTTCTGACATTTGATCTTGTAATTTAGGACCCGTCCACAATTTACTAGTGATGGTTTCGGTTGTGCCAGCAGGAATCAGAACTGTTGAGCTACGATAGCCGATAAATCCGACATTACTAGCTTTATCGGTTGATGTGTAAAGTAGATTAGTGGCATCTTGGTTAGGGATCCAAGCGGAGACAAAATAATGCTGTAAAATGGCAGCCCATCCAGCTTTTGTATTAATGCTGAGATTGGCTTTTTGCATATCGTCAAAACTGTATTTTTTATAATTTGTCTCAGCGGAAGAATAAGCACCACCGGTATAAGTCGGCATTGCCATATTACCCGAGTTTTCGACGAGGGTATGCTTTAATTGTCCGTAAGCTTCTACTTCAACGGGTTGGTTACTTTGGTTTTGAATTTCAAAGTTAACCGCCACATCGTATTCACCGCGTTTTAATATAAAAATTTTGCGATATATCACGCTGTCCTTTTCAAAGACTAGCGGGACCTGTAGTTCATTTTGGCCTTCTTCTAATCGGAAAAGGCTTCCTTCGATTTGATAGTTGGCTCGAGCGGTTTTACTATCAATTCCGTTTTTTCCAACTAAGCCACTTTGGGCGATATAAATATGTTCAGGTGTGTTTTTTAGTAAAGAGAATGGCGTGTCGGAATTTAGTTCAGCATTATATTTTAATAATTCAGAACTAATAACATCTCCGCCTAAAATATCTACTTTTAAGCGTAATACATCATTTTCGAGTGTGATAATTCGACCTTGAGATTGTGAATTCACGGTAACGGAATCTGAGATTGATGCATGCGTCGGAGTATCAGAAGCTATTTTTGCTGATTGTTCTGTTGTTTGAGCCGGAGGCGGATTTTGATCTAGTTGCCATTGCTGATAAACAAGGAAAGAAATAAAGAATAGTGCTAGCACTAATAGGCCGCGTCTTGAGTCCATTATGTTTTCTCTTCGTTATTATTAATCTTTGGAGGGACAGGATCTAGTCCCCCCGCATTCAAAGGGTGACATTTTAATACACGTTTTAATGTAAGCCAACCACCTTTTAGCAATCCATGTGTTTTTAATGCCTCAATACCATAGCAGGAACAAGTCGGTATAAATCGGCAACGTGGACCAATTAATGGGCTGATAGCCATTTGGTAAAGTCGGATTAATCCTATTAGGATTTTTGTGCCAAGCGAATGTGGCGTTGCCATAGTTTATCCAATGTTTGGTTAAAGGTTGAGTTATCAAGCTGACCAATTCCCTGTCTTGCTATTAGAACGAAGTCATAATTAGGCAGATAGTGCTGGTGCGAACGAAAATATTCACGAGTTAAGCGTTTAATCCGATTTCGATCATGGGCTCGTTTTAGATATTTCTTTGATACGGCTAAGCCTAACCGAGGATGTTCAAGATTATTTTTACGGGCTAGAATGGTAACTTGAGGCGTGCTTGCTCGTAGAGGTTGTTCGAATACATATTTAAATTGGGAGGGAGTTAACAGGCGTAACTCCCTAGAAAAGTTTAACCTAGCCACAGCTAAAGAGTGGATTATGCAGATAAACTTTTACGACCTTTAGCACGACGACGAGCTAAAACTTGACGGCCGTTTTTAGTTGCCATACGCGCACGAAAACCGTGAGTACGGCTGCGTTTTAATACGGAAGGTTGAAATGTACGTTTCATTATAAATCTACCTAAAATCTAAATTATTTGTCCTAACCTTAAAGTTAGGAAACAAAAGAATTATTACAAAAATAAGGACGCAATTTTAATCATAAATTAAACATTCGTCAAACAAGAAACGGAGGAATATTGGAAATAGTTCCAAAATCGGGGCGATTATACTGAAATTTCTAAAGATCTCAAGAAACCTTTTTATGTTTTTTTATCCCTTTTATAAGGATCTTTTGTGTGGTTTATTGTAGAATTCACCCCGTATTTTATGACTTTCATACTAACGACAAATAATTGTTATACATAATCTAAGGATAATGAACGTGAACCTGTCATCAATTTGGCAAGATTGCTTATTGCAATTACAAGATCAAGTTTCTTCGACTGATTTAAGCACTTGGTTGCGCCCGTTGCAGGCGGATATTGAGTCTGATTCACATATCGTGCTTTATGCTTCAAATATGTTTGTTAAAGGGTGGGTTGAAACGCATTATCTGCCGATGATTACTCAAATTTGTCAAGCATTAACAAATAACTCCGAATTAAAGATCAGTTTAAAGGAGGGCGTAAAGCCAACGCCTAAACAAAATGAAAGGGCAAATATTTCATTTGTCTCTAGCTCTACTGAAAGTGCGGTCCGTTTTAATGGAGAATCGAAATCTTCTGCAGTACCGACCAAATTTGAATCGCATCTCAATACTAAACATGTGTTTGAAAACTTTGTTGAAGGTAAATCTAATCAGTTGGCTCGTGCTGTCGGACAAAAATTAGCACAATCACCAGGCGAACAAACTGCAAATCCTTTCTTTCTATATGGCGGAACCGGTTTAGGGAAAACCCATTTATTACATGCTATTGGTAATGGGATCTTAGCTAATAAGCCTCAGGCTCGAGTGCTTTATATTCACGCAAATAATTTTATGCAACATATGGTTAAGGCAATGCGCGATAATAAAATGGATCAATTTAAGAAATTTTATCGCTCTCTCGATGCTTTACTAGTTGATGATATTCAATTTTTTGCAGAAAAAGAAAAAACACAAGAGGAATTTTTCCATATTTTTAATAATCTATTTGAAACAGGGCGACAAATTATTTTAACTTCTGATCGCTACCCGAAAGAAATTGAAAAAATTGAAGAACGTTTAAAATCCCGTTTTGGGTGGGGCTTAACTACGGCAATTGAGCCACCAGATCTTGAAACTCGAGTTGCTATTTTATTGAAGAAGGCGGAAGAACATAATATGGATTTACCCGAAGAAGTGGCCTTCTTTATAGGGCAGAGGTTACGAACTAACGTAAGAGAATTGGAAGGGGCGTTAAATCGAATTAAGGCAACGCAAGAATTTAAAGGCGTTCCTATTGATATTGATTTTGTGCGTGATACGTTAAAAGATA
Source organism: Rodentibacter caecimuris (assembly GCA_001998905.1). GTDB lineage: Bacteria > Pseudomonadota > Gammaproteobacteria > Enterobacterales > Pasteurellaceae > Rodentibacter_A > Rodentibacter_A heylii_A. Next base: position 63,552 of record MLAA01000002.1, read on the forward strand.
TTCTAGCTTTACAAGAACGTTTAGTCACAATTGATAATATTCAAAAAGTGGTTGCCGAATATTATCGTATAAAAGTATCGGATTTGAAATCTAAAAGTAGAGCTCGTTCAGTAACTAGACCTCGTCAAATTGCGATGGCTTTGGCAAAGGAGTTAACTAATCGAAGTTTACCGGAAATTGGGCGTGCTTTTGATCGAGACCATACTACCGTGTTAAATGCTTGCCGTACAGTGCCAGTATTTCGTGAACAAGATAATAGTATTCAAGAAGATTGGGCGAATTTGATTCGTACTCTATCGGCCTAAAGTGAAGGAGCAAATATGCAATTCAGTATCGTTAGAAAACATTTATTAAAACCCTTGCAACAAGTGTGCGGAGTCTTAAGCGGTCGTCCAACAGTCCCCGTGCTGAATAATGTTTTGCTACAAATTGATGGAAACAATTTACGCATAACAGGGACTGATTTGGAGGTTGAATTATCTACTGTAACTCAATTATCTTCTTCTTCCGAAAATGGTAATTTTACGATTCCGGCAAAAAAATTTTTGGATATCTGCCGCACTTTATCAGACGAAGATGAAATGACGATTACCTTTGAAGATGAAAGGGCAATTGTGCAATCGGGGCGCAGTAAATTCAGTCTAACTACACAGCCTGCCGAAGAGTATCCAAACTTAACGGATTGGCAATCTGAAGTGGATTTTTCCATTACACAAAATACGTTACGCCGATTAATTGAGTCAACCCAATTCTCTATGGCAAACCAAGACGCTCGTTACTTTTTAAACGGTATGAAATTTGAAACCGAAGGAAATTTATTGCGGACAGTCGCGACTGATGGACACAGATTAGCAGTATGTGCTATTGCTCTTGAACAAGATTTGCAAACACATTCGGTAATTTTACCAAGAAAAGGGGTATTAGAGCTTAATCGTTTATTAGAGAGCTCTGATGAATTGGCGCGTTTACAAATAGGAACGAATAATTTACGCATTCAATTAAATAATATTACCTTTACATCTAAATTGATTGATGGTCGTTTTCCGGATTATCGTAGGGTTTTACCGCGTAATGCGACACATATTGTAGAAGGTGGTTGGGAAGCGTTGAAACAAGCTTTCACCCGCGCTTCTATTTTATCAAATGAAAGAGTACGTAGTGTCCGTTTAAATTTAAGTGAAGATCAACTTAAAATCACTGCCTCTAATACAGAACATGAGATAGCAGAAGAAATTGTCGATGTGCATTACAAAGGTGAAGAAATGGAAGTGGGGTTCAATGTAACCTATATTTTGGATGTCTTAAACGCTTTAAAATGTCAGCAAGTGCGTATTCGTTTAACTGATGCTTCGTCAAGTTGTTTGATTGAAGATAGTGAAGATAACACCTGTGAGTATGTGATTATGCCGATGCGTTTGTAATTTATGGCAATTTCACGTTTAGTAGTTGAAAAATTTAGAAATTTAAACAGCCTTGATCTTTATTTTGATCAGGGCTTTAACTTTTTAGTTGGGAATAACGGAAGTGGAAAAACCAGCGTATTAGAGGCGATTTTTTATCTTGGACATGGGCGTTCGTTTAAAAGTGCGGTCATAAATCGTATCATTTCTTATAATGAGCCGCATTTCACTTTATTTGGACAAATTCAAGAAAACCAACACCAGTGGTCTGTTGGCTTGCAAAAATTGCGGCAAGGTAATACGGTAGTTAAGATCAATGGTGAAGAGGGGAGTAAGATCTCAGATCTTGCGCATTTATTACCTATGCAGATTATTACACCGGAAGGTTTAAATCTGCTGAATGGTGGACCAAGTTATCGACGGGCATTTTTAGACTGGGGACTTTTTCATCATCATCAGGGATTCCATTCCGCTTGGGTAGCGTTGAATCGCCTACTAAAACAGCGTAATTCGGCACTACAACAACAATTTTCCTATTCTGCAATTAAATTATGGGATATTGAGCTTGCTAAGCTCGCTCATCAAGTGAGTGAGTGGCGAATGGAATATGTTGAGGCATTACGCCCAGAGATTGAAAAAACTTGCCAGCTTTTTTTACCAGAGTTGGAAATTCAAGTAAGTTTTTATCAAGGTTGGGAGAAAAATACCTTATATTCCGATTTATTGGCCCAAAATTATGAGAGAGATAAAGCCTTAGGTTATACATTCGTTGGACCTCAAAAAGCAGATTTTCGTTTTAAAGCCAATGAACTACCGGTAGAAGATGTATTATCTCGCGGTCAATTAAAGTTATTGATGTGTGCATTAAGACTCGCGCAAGGGGAGCATTTAACGGATAAAAAACAGCGACATTGTATTTTTTTAATTGATGATTTTGCTTCTGAATTAGATCAAACAAAGCGCGGACTATTGGCAGAACGACTAAAGCAAAGCGGTGCACAAGTTTTTGTTACCGCGATTACGCCTTCTCAACTGAAAGAAATGCAAGCCGAACAAGGGCTTGTTTTTAAAGTGAATCAAGGGAACATCGCTTTGAGTAACGATTCCCTTTAGTTAGATTTAGTTGGCGTGAACGCCTAAATTTCCTATTTTGACACCTAATAGACCTAGCGATACGGGATCTAAGTAGTCGCCTAGGAATTTAAATAATTCGACTAAGTTGGTAAACGTGCGGTGAATTTTTACTTGTTCTTCGACTTTTCTTGTAAATTCATAAGTGATGTTTTCTTGCTCAATATGTGCTGCAAGCATTAAATAAACTTTTTCAAAAAAATGGCTACTTGCGCCTTCTTCACCAGGATCGCTAATGCGTACATTCCAATGATTGGTAAATAAAATTTCAGTTTTAACAGACATATTGACTTCCTATTTTACTAACAAAGAAAAACCCGATTATAAAATTTTTACTCTCAAAAAGTTTATAATCGGGCTTTTCAAAAATTTTTCCAACGTGCTTGGCTCTACGCTGATAACTTCCTTTACCTTTACGTTTTTTTTCAATTCGCTGGTGAAACAGCTTGTCATGTACTAATGCCATCAACATATTATTTTTGATAATACCTCGTTGATGTTGGTAAGCAATCGGATTTTTGACCGCACTTTTTTTCTTCATTTTTCCTCCGAAATAGTATAGCCCGCGAGCTAAATTTTCACGGGCGCATATTATAGGGGAAATCTTAGAAATTACAAAATACTCAATACGCTTTCTGGTGGGCGTCCTATTCTTGCTTTTTCACCATTTATCACAATCGGCCTTTCCAATAATGCGGAATGAGCCATTAAGGCCTGTAAAAGACATTCTTCAGTGCAGTTAGGATGATCTAAATCTAAACGTTTATACAGATCATCTTTAGTACGCATCATTTCTCTCAGGCTTTGAATACCTAATTTTCGGGCTAATTCCCATAATTCAGATGCAGAAAATTGTTTTTGTAAATAAAGCTCTATCTGGACAGGAATTTTATTCATTTCTAGTAAATGAAGAGTTTCTCGGCTTTTTGAGCAGCGAGGATTATGATAAATCACAACTGACATAGAATTTCCTTTATTGCATATAAATTGCCGAAATTTTAACTTATAATCATACTAAATTCATCATTAGGAATCTGTTATGTACGAAATGTTACGAAATTGGTACAACCGCCGTTTAGCTGATCCGCAAGCTATGGGGTTAATCGCCATTTTGTTATTTGGGTTTGTTTCTATTTATTTTTTCAGCGATATTATTGCCCCCCTCCTTATTGCCATTGTGCTGGCTTATTTGTTGGAAATGCCGATAGGCTTTTTAACCGAAGAATTAAAGTTACCAAGAATGTTATCAACAATACTGATTTTCGGTGGATTTCTCGGTTTAGCTTTATTAGTCTTTTTTGTGTTAGTACCGAGTTTATGGAACCAGAGTGTACTGCTATTCGGTGATTTACCTAAAATGTTTAATGCGCTTAATGAATGGCTATTGGAATTGCCTGAGCATTATCCTGAATTAGTTGATTATCAAATGATTGATGCGTTGTTTAATTCTATTCGCAGTAAAATTTTAGGTTTTGGAGAATCTGCGGTTAAGTTATCGCTTGTTTCATTAATGAGTTTGGTTTCATTAGGAATTTATGCATTTTTAGTTCCATTAATGATGTTTTTTATGTTGAAGGACAAAAAAGAGTTACTTGGTGGCGTCAGCCGTTTTCTTCCGAAAAACCGCTTATTAGCATTTAAAGTTTGGAATGAAATGCAACAACAAATTGCAAATTATATCCATGGGAAATTGCTGGAAATTGTCATTGTAACAATTATAACTTATGTCATCTTTCTACTATTCGGTTTAAATTATCCGCTGTTGTTAGCTGTTGCTGTTGGGCTTTCGGTATTGATTCCTTATATTGGTGCCGTATTGGTAACTGTCCCCGTTGCGTTAGTTGCATTATTCCAATTTGGGGTTACGCCAACTTTTTGGTACTTGATTTTAGCATTTGCAATTAGTCAATTATTGGATGGGAATTTACTGGTTCCCTATTTATTTTCCGAAGCAGTCAATTTGCATCCACTGATTATTATTGTTGCTGTCTTAGTTTTTGGCGGTATGTGGGGATTTTGGGGCGTGTTTTTCGCTATTCCCTTAGCGACTTTAGTTAAGGCTGTCGTTAATGCTTTGACACAGGAAGGGGAATAGAATCTTTAAGAATGGAGGAATGAGTGAGATCTATTGAAAAATCTATCGATTGAACTTTCCTCCTTCGTTATTATGTCTTGAGAATTTTGTATAAAAAGACCTGCCAGCTTGACAGATCTTTTTATACTTAAATGCGTTAAAAACTGACCGCACTTTTGAGTTTCTTCAGTGCATTTGCTTCAAGTTGTCGGATACGCTCGGCAGAAACGTTATATTTTGCTGCTAAATCTTGTAACGTTGCTTTTTCATCATCTAACCAACGGGCCTTGATAATATCTTGGCTTCGCTCATCTAATTTCTCCATTGCAGCAGAAATTTGATCTGTTGCTTGGCTTTCAAAGTTCTCATTTTCTAATTCTGCAGCAAAATTTGAACCTTTATCTTCCAAATACAATGCTGGAGCATAAGTATCTTCACCGTCCTCGTCAGTTGATAAATCAAATCCGAGGTCCGAACCTGTCATACGGGATTCCATTTCTATAACGTCTTCTTTAGAAACACCGAGTTCTTTTGCAACCATATCCACTTCATTTTCGTTAAACCACCCTAAACGTTGTTTAGTTTTACGCAAGTTAAAAAATAGTTTGCGCTGTGCTTTGGTTGTGGCAACTTTCACAATGCGCCAGTTTTTCAACACATATTCGTGGATTTCTGCTTTAATCCAATGTACGGCAAAGGACACCAAACGTACTCCAACCTCCGGATTAAAGCGTTTTACTGCTTTCATTAAGCCGATATTTCCTTCTTGGATTAAATCAGCTTGCGGTAAGCCATAGCCTGAATAACCTCGAGCAACGTGAATTACAAAGCGAAGATGAGACAAAATTAATTTTTTTGCAGCCTCAAGATCTTCTTTATAATACAAACGTTCTGCTAATTCCTTTTCTTCCGCAGCAGTCAGCATCGGATACTCGCTTGCGGCACGAATATAACCTTCGATACTGCCTTGCGGAATTAACATCATTTGTGCTTCTTTGTCCATTCTTTTTCTTCCTCGTTGCGGGAATATCCCAACAAAATTTAGTGCGTAGTTATAACACAATAATTAAGATTATTGAACTTTTTATTCGAGTGGTTAGACAGGTTTTAACGATTGAAAGTTCATTTTTATTTATAATTCTTTTAATTCTTGATCTTTATTTAACCAACGGAATGAGTTGATAAACTAAATTTTCTTCAACTACTTTGAGTAATAAATCAATATTCGGATGTTTGCCCGGGTGGAGTTTGGCATCCGTAACATGTTCGGCAAATAATTTTAAACCTTTTTGTGATGAAGTACGATCAAGTTTTCCATTAAATTCAATGGACAGTGCATAGTATATTTTTAATGAGCCTAATTTTCCGGTAATTGCTGGAATAAAGTGAATGATTTGTTGTTCTTCACAAATGTTTAATCCATGTAAATGTTCAATAGACGGTAAGGTTGTTAAGATTTGATTAAAATTCATTCCATTATTCCTGTGTTTGAGCGATTAACGTTGTACTATTTACTTCTCCTTCTGCTGCAATAAATCGAACTTCAGATTCAAGTGCAACGCCGAATTTTTGCAGAACCTGTTTATATACAAAACTTGCGAGATGTAATACGTCTTGTCCACTGGCTTGTGCTTTATTTATTAATACTAAGGCTTGTAATTGATGTACGGCTGCTCCGCCGATTTGCATTCCTTTTAAACCGCATTGATCGATTAACCACCCTGCCGCTAGTTTAATAGAGCCATCTGATTGAGGAAAGTGCGGTATATTTTCGGCGAGTTTTTTTATTTCTATAAATTGTGCAGCACTAACGAGTGGATTTTTAAAAAAGCTGCCAGCATTACCGAATTGATCTGGGTTAGGCAACTTACTTTGGCGAATTTTGCATACCTCTTCAAAAATTTGCTGAGCTTTAACTGTTCTTTGGTCAAAATTAACGAGAGAGCCGTATTTTAATATCGGTATCCATTTCTTGGCTAATTTGAGACCGACAGCCGTAATAATGTAGCCTTTCGCATATTGATGTTTGAATATACTGTCTCGATAGCCAAATTTGCATTGCTCGGTGCTTAGTCGAAATGTTCTCCCATTATGTAAATTAAGAACATCAACGTAATCGCATACATCTTTAAATTCTACGCCGTAAGCACCGATATTTTGAATGGGTGCAGAACCAGCACAGCCTGGAATAAGCGCTAAATTTTCTAATCCGTTGATTCCTTGGCTTAAGGACCATTCCACTAAGTTATGCCAATTTTCACCGGCTTGAATATGCAAATAGTGGAAGGAATTATCTTGTTTATGACTGATACCTTTTAAACAATTAATTAATACCGTGCCTTTGAAATCTTCCAAAAATAGTATATTGCTGCCTTGTCCTAAAAAAAGGATAGGGAGACCTTGCTGCGAGGCTTCTTGCCAAACTGTTTTTAGTTGTTCGATGTTATAAATATTAATAATTTGTCGGGCATTGACTGAAATATGAAAAGTATGAAAAGGTTGTAAATTCTGCATAAAAAATCCTTAAATTGTGGCAGGTAAGATCATTTTTACTTGCGTTCCGCCACTTGGTCGGCGACTCACTGTTAGCTGTGCATTTAGTTTGGCACTGCGTTCATTCATAATATTCAATCCGTAATGACCCTCAGGTTCATCAAGACTAGATATCCCAATTCCATCATCTTGAATTAAAATTTCGTATTCATTACGTTTATTAATACGGGTAATTACATCAATTTTATTACCTTTTGAATGTTTGATTGCATTCAATACGGCTTCTCGTACAATTTGTAAAATATGTACCAGTTGCTGAGGGCTAAAGCTCTGTGAAAATAAATGGCATTCGACCTGTATTTGCATTGTGGTTTGACCGCGTAAAGAGTCTACAACTTGTTCAAGAGCAAGTTTTAAATCCGCTTCTTGTACCGTTAGACGGAAAGTCGCCAATAATTCTCGTAACTGGGAATAACCGCTTGATAGCGCTTTTTCAAATTCAGCAATAATTGCTAAACTTTTGTCTTTTTCGGTTTTATCTTCTTTTTTTAAGCTCTGTTTTAGTAAAGTGAGCTGAATTCGTAGAAAAGATAATACTTGGGCGAGGGAATCATGTAGCTCACGTGCAATAATTGAACGCTCTTCCATTAATAATAATTGTTCCTGTTGACGCAGATTTTTATAGAAAAATAGTGTTCTTGCCAACATTTGGCTGACATTTTTCATCATTTTGGGATTGGGGCAAGGTAAACCAGCTTGCCAAATTAATGTACCAAGATGTTCATTTTCAATGTACAAAGGTTCTAATTTAATACTTAATCCAGGTACTTTTTCGCCAAATTTAACATTCCAATGTTCTGAGCCAACGACTTCCAATTCTATATAACGTAAGTGCTCACTGACACAAATATAATTTAAAACTTGGCTGAGAATTTTATCATTAATTTTATTTGTTGTGAGCAGCTGTGAGCTTTGGTATAGCGTCCCGAGTGAGCGATTGGTCTGGCGTAATTTTTGTGTTTTTTCATTCACACTATCTTCTAAACGGGAATAAAGTTTGCCAAGTTCCATTGCCATTTGGCTAAAAGTTTTGGCAAGTACACCCAATTCATTATTTTTCTGAATATTTAACGGAATATGGTTAAATTGACGCATTTGAACCTGCATACTGGCTTTAGTCATCAGTTGTAGAGGTAAGACGACCTCACGTTTTGTGTACCAAAGTACGTAAGATACCATTCCTACGATTAATAGCATTGATATTCCTAAAACAGAGAGGGCGATTTGCCATTTCCGTTCGGCGAAATGTTGTAGTTCGGCGACAAATAAATCTACTTCTTTCACATAAGAAATAAGTCCATCACTGTATTTTTCTACGTTATGTTCTCGGGCATATTTCATCATCTTATGCCAGCGAATAATGATTCGTCGATAGGATTCTTTAATTTCTTTTGGGACGAAAAATTGTGATTGAATCTGAGTTAATGCTGGAGAATAAATACTTTTTTGATATTGTTGAAGATTATACTCGACATTTTGCGGATTTTTATCCATTTCGTATAGTAAACGATAGCTTTGCATCCGTAGTGAACCGGAAATATTAATGGCTTCGGCATCAAATTTGTTACTCGCCATAATCGCTAAGCTTAAGGAGCTAATTACGCCAGCGATAACAATAATCGCAAACATATATTTAGCAATACGGATAGAAACAGAATCTTTGGAGTACACAGGAAATGTTGGCTTGAAAATAAATACACTTAGTGTAACAAAAAAATAGGAAAAGTGCGGTTCAAATTTTTGTTAAATTCACCATGATGTGATGTTCACACACATTTGCTATCTTAATTAGCATTTAGGATCCTCCTTCATAAAATAACCTGTTCTGATATGATGTGCGTAGTGAATAAGCGGTGTTGCTTAAGAAGGTATGGAGAGTCAGAAGAATATTTATTAGTACAGGGGTTGATAATTCAGAGAACGGCTAGGGGAATAGGACATTTCCCCTGCCTTGAAAAGAAAAAGCGGGTTCTTAAGAATATTGATCGCACTTTTTATTTTATATCGTTATTCCAATGCTTTTCCTCTAAGCTCAGGAACAAGGAAAAGGGTGGCGACCATATCAATCACATAAATAATCGCTAAAAATGCGATAGCTACGCTGACTGAGTAGGCTGCGACGATAGAACCGACGATTACAGGGCCAAAACCACCAATGGCACGACCGATATTAAATAGTACATTTTGTGCAGTGGCGCGAGCTTCCGTTGGGTAGGCTTCCGCCATTAGAGCACCGTATCCTCCCATCATACCGTTAACAAACATTCCTAAAAATGCACCTGCAAATAACATTGTAGTTGGATCGGTAAGTTGAGAATAAGTAAGAATACTGAGTACGGCACCGAGTTGAAAAATTAAAAAACTCGGTTTTCTGCCTAAACGATCCGCTAATTGTCCGAAAATCCAAATCCCCACCATCATTCCGCATACAGTAACTGCAGTCCAAATTCCCGATTTTGTTAGGCTGAAACCGAGTTGTTTTGATAAGAAATTCGGCATCCAAATCATGATACCGTAATAACCAAAATTTTGTACCGAGGTTAAGATCACAATGCCAATACTGATTTTTGCGGTCTTTTTATCTTTGAGAAGTAATTTAAATGAATTAAATTTTGAGGTTTTTTGAGCTGATAATACCGTTTGCTTTTGTATGAATACTTCAGGTTCATGCAGTCTTACCCGCAAATACCAAGCCACAAAAGCCGGGAAAATGCCTAGCACGAACATTCCTCGCCAGCCGATATAGGGCAATAATAGCGGTGTTAATAATGCCGCACCTAATACGCCGATTTGCCAACCTAATGCAACATAGGAGGCAGCTTTAGCTCTATGTCGTGCTGGCCAAGCTTCTATTGCCAGCGCCATACCGATCCCAAATTCCCCGCCTAAGCCGATACCTGCAATGGTGCGGTAAATTAGCAGATCCCAATAGCCTTGGGCAAAGGCACATAATCCGGTAAATACTGCAAAGAGGATAATTGTCCAAGTTAGCACGCGGACTCGTCCGTATCGATCGCTTAATGCGCCAAAGATAATACCTCCGGCGACAGCACCGATGAGTGTCCAAGTTACTAATGAACCTGATTGTGCCGGAGTTAATGCAAGATCGGCTGAAATAGCACTGAGCATAAAGCCTAAAATTAATAGATCAAATCCGTCCATTGCATAACCTACGGCGGAACCAATGAGGGCTTTCCAGCCATATTGATTAACATTGTTTTTCATAAGGTGTCCTTTGCTACTCACAGGTAACTTTTAAAGATAAAAGAAAGGGATGAAGAGGGAAGTTTTGATTTTCCCTGAAAATTGCGGCGTAGTTTAAAAAATTTTGACAGGTGATGCAATAAAGTGCGGTCATTTTTTTATTGATATTGATCAGGAAATGTAAAAAAGTATTTGCTCAGTTAAGATTGATTGAGCATATCAATCCCCTTGCTCTGAGTATATGATGATAAAAAAGGCATTGTAGCACTACAGATTCTGGTTATTATCAAAAAATAAGTTATTTCAGTATTAGATTGTGGCGAACCAATTTCTTTTGCATTCGCTTCAGCCATGGCTCCTCGACATTAGTCCGCCTAAAAAATTGCTGCTAAAGTATCGTTTAAGTCATGAAGAACAGAATAGGGCTAAATTTTCAACCCTAAGGTTTAATATCTCTTAAAATCGGATTCTGCATTGAAATCAATGTTTCAGTAGACTGAATTTCATCAATAAGCTGAATTTTAGTGGCTAACACAGCATGTAATTCCGCAATAGTATGAGTCATTACTTTTAAAAAAATAGAATAATTACCAGTGGTGTAATAGGCTTCGACTACTTCATCGAATTGTTCCAATTTTTTGATGACTTTCTCATAATCTTTTGCGCTTTTTAAAATGATACCGATGAAACAACAAACATCATATCCTAGTTTACGTTCATCTATCTTCACTTTTGTTCCTTCAATAATGCCAGATTGGCGCATTTTTTCTACTCGAACATGAACCGTTCCAGGGCTTACACCAAAATTTTTTGCCATTTCTGCATAAGGTGTACGAGCATCTTGTGTAAGGACGCGTAATATTTGTTGGTCAAGTTTATCGATATTATACATAGAACCTCCGTTGTTAGATTTTATCTAAAATATTATTTAATTATTAGATATTTTTCAAACTAAATTTAATTTTAAAGAAAATGCTTGAGGTAAATTACTAATTTATTGAATAATGCGCGAAATTCAGGAAAGTTAAATAAGAAGGTAGTAATTATGAAAAAATCATTTATTTTACAACAACAAGAAATCAGTTTTGTCAAAAACACATTTACTCAAAATTTAATTGAACAACTCGGTATTATCGAAGTACAAGGCCCCATTCTTAATGAAGTGGGTAATGGAATGCAAGATAACTTATCCGGTATTGAAAAAGCCGTTCGGGTAAACGTGAAACAAATTCCAAATGCGGTATTCGAGGTTGTTCATTCTCTGGCAAAATGGAAACGCCATACGCTTGCTCGTTTTGGTTTTGCTGAAGGAGAGGGATTATTTGTTCATATGAAGGCACTTCGCCCTGATGAAGACTCTTTAGATCCAACTCACTCTATTTATGTAGACCAATGGGATTGGGAAAAAGTAATTCCAACAGGTCGTCGTAATTTTGAGTATTTAAAAGAGACGGTAAATTCAATCTACCGGGCGATCCGTTTAACGGAATTAGCGGTAGAAGCACGTTTTGATATTCCTTCCGTGTTACCGAAGCAGATTACTTTTGTTCATAGTGAAGATTTAGTAAAGCGTTACCCGAATTTAAGTAGTAAAGAAAGAGAAAATGCAATTTGTAAGGAGTACGGTGCCGTATTTTTAATCGGTATAGGTGGAGTGTTATCCGATGGTAAACCGCATGACGGACGTGCGCCGGATTATGATGACTGGACAACCGAATCAGAAAACGGCCACAAAGGCTTGAACGGCGATATTCTTGTTTGGAATGAAGAATTAGGCACGGCTTTTGAATTATCTTCAATGGGAATTCGAGTTGATGAAAAAGCCCTTCGTCTGCAAGTTTCTTTACGCGGAGATGATAGCTGTTTAGCAATGGACTGGCATCAAGACTTATTAGCCGGACATCTGCCTCTCACGATTGGTGGGGGAATCGGACAATCTCGATTAGCAATGTTTCTATTACACAAAAAACATATAGGAGAAGTTCAGTCTAGCGTTTGGCCGAAAGAAATGTTAGCACAGTTTGATAATATTCTTTAAAGATAAAAAGTGCGGTTGTTTTCTCTGCTGTTTTTGAATTTAGCAAAATCACCTGAAATTTCTACCGCACTTTTTTAACAATACCTATTTTTTATTCTTTGTCTTCCGTGCTTTCCATTTTCCAGGTAATTTAGGCGGTATAATTTCTATATCTCTTTGCTCATTTCCCCAAGCAATACCGAATCGGTTGTAGTGTAATGAACGTGCGGGATATTCATATAAAGTGGGGCAAGGTACGAGACCATAGCCTGATTTGATATTCTCCTCCACCGAAATAATCTTCATATTTTTAAATTTCCACTTTAATCTCATCCCTTCTTCATAAGTGCCCATCTCAAACGAAGGAAGTGCCGTGATATGAGGGGCTTGTTCGGCAAAGTATTTTTCAATTTCTTTTTCCAACACTTCATCTTTCGGTAATTTACGGCAGTATAAGCCACCGTCTATCCAACCGAATAATATCCTTTCCAGATATTCAAAAATACTCGGACGGGTTTCCAGTGCTTTCATCATACTTGCAATCCGTTCCGGTGGCGTATGAGGGTTCATAAACTCCACTAAAAACCGTTTAAGTACAGCGCCTTTACTATGTTGGTACATTTTTGGGGAGAGCATAAAAATCATCGGTAGCCACATGGTGCGGTCTGACACAATCATTTGTGAGCCGCCTCTAAAATTAGCAAAATGTTTTGCTTGTTGATATGGGTGTACCCAAAAAAATAATGCACCACCTACAAATGCAAAATATTCGGGTAATGGACGCATTAATTTATTAACTTCGGTTAAATAAAATTTGTTATTCACATAGGTGTAAATAATGCCTCGTTTACGATCAAAACGGACTCGTCGTTTGGCTGGCCAGAGGCAGTAGATGAGAAAAATAATATATTTTCCGGCAATAAAATAGCCGATCCAAGCATATCCGCTCCAGTATTCTTCCCAGTTCTCCCTTATAAAATCCTCTTTGCTTTGACCTGCTTTTGTTATATTAGGATTATCGTAGTCTTGGTAAAACTCCCAACTCTTTTCAAAGGTTTTCATAGGTTGAAAACTATATTGTAATTCTCTCCAAGTAAATTTTTGGTAGCGCGGATCAATGAAGTCATAATAAATAGCTGTCATTGCCAATACAATTAAGACAATTTTAACAGCCGCCCAGCGTTTTTCTTTCAGCTCAATGGTATTTTCATCGGTTTTTCTAAACCAACGGCGCATTAAACGCTGCTCTTTTTTTGTTAACTCGTTTTGCATCATTTACTCCGAATAACCTTCTTCTATTGCTTTTTCCATCACAGCCTGTGCTTGTTGTTGGATTTCCTTCGTTTTATTTTGAAACTCCTCGCTGAAATAGACATCCTCAAAGGTGCCGCCTTCCTTATCGGTAAACTCTGCAACAATACGCACTTCTTTGATATGAATATTATTTTCGGCAAGGTGGAATCTGACTTCACCGGCAGCGCCTGCATAAAACCGTTTAATCGGCAGTGCCTGAGCGGATCCCCATTGATACAGGTTAATCACCAAATTATGTGTAGTTGGCTCAGTGCGTCTAAATTCAGCACAGCTAATACGGTAATAACCTTGACTGATTTTGCTGTTCATTGTGAAAACAAAAGTGCGGTCATTTTTCTTGGCATTTCTTACTCTTATAAAAACACTCAAAATTTTAACCGCACTTTTGTTCATTAACTTAATAAATCATCTTTCTCTGAATACTTACCGTCTTCCAATTCGTTCCCCCAACCACCTATAAAGCCACCGGAATGCATGGAGCGTTTCGGGTATTCGTATAAATTTTTATAAGGCACTCGTTTAAACCCCAACGCTCGGTTGAATTCCACACTTTCAATGCTCAAATAACCACTTTTCCAAGTGACTTTCTCATGTATATTGACTTTCATCCTACAAGAGGGCAAGGCTTTGATTTTCGGTGCTTGTTCGGCAAAATATTTTTCAATTTCTTTTTCCAATATTTCATCTTTCGGTAATTTACGGCAGTATAAGCCACCGTCTATCCAACCAAATAAAATCTTTTCTAGGTATTCAAAAATACTCGGGCGGGTTTCCAACGCTTTCATCATACTTGCAATCCGTTCCGGTGGCGTATCGGGATTCATAAAATCCACCAAAAAGCGTTTCAAGGTGGCTGCCGAACTTTTTTTATACAGATTTTGATTTAATGTAAATATCATGCCTAGCATCGGTAACCACATGGTGTAATCCGACACGATCATTTGCGAACCTTGGCGAAAGATTTTAATCTTGTGAGGGTATTCATAAGGATGAACCCAAAAGACCACTGCTCCGCCCGTATTGATAATATATTCAGGAAAGGGACGCATGAGTTTATTCACTTCGGTTAAATAAAACTTTTTATTCACATAGGTGTAAATAATGCCTCGTTTACGATCAAAACGGACTCGGCGTTTGGTTGGCCAGAGGCAGTAGATAAGAAAAAGAATATATTTGCCGACAGTAATATATCCCCACCATCTTTCTTCTTTACGGGTTTCATCAGCCTCAAGTATATATACCTCTTTCTGTTCTCCCCAGCGAGTAACATTAGGGTTTGAAATGGAGGCTACTTTAGAATATTCTCTTTCAGACCACACCTTGGGCTGGAATGCAGCATAAATATGAGTTTTGGTCATATTTTGGTAGCGAGAATCAATAAAATTATAATAAATAGACACTATTGCAAATATTACTAGGACAATTTTTATCGCTGCCCAACGTTTTTCTTTCAACTCAATGGTATTTTCATCAGTTTTTCTAAACCAACGGCGCATTAAACGTTGTTCTTTTTTTGTTAATTCATTTTGCATTACTTACTCCGAGTAGCCTTCATCTATTGCTGTTTCCATTGCAGCTAGTGCTCGTTGTTGGATTTCCTTCGTTTTATTTTCAAACTCTTCACTGAAATAAACATCCTCAAAGGTGCCGCCTTCCTTATCGGTAAACTCCGCAATAATACGAATATCTTCTATGTGGATATTATTCTCGGCAAGATAAAATGTGACTTCACTGGGAGCTCCTGCATAAAACCGTTTAATCGGCAGTGCCTGAGCGGATCCCCATTGATACAGGTTAATCACCAAATTATGTGTAGTTGGCTCAGTGCGTCTAAATTCGGCACAGCTAATGCGATAATAATCTTGACTGATTTTGCTGTTCCTTGTGAAAACAAAAGTGCGGTCATTTTTCTTGGTATTTCTTACTCTTAAAAAAACACTCAAAATGTTAACCGCACTTTTAGGTAAAATATCACTATTTCTTATTCTTTAGTTTCCGACTTTTCCATTTGCCCACCGGTTTAGGAAATTGCTCGACATCCCCTGCCTCATTCCCCCAAGCAATACCAAATCGATTACGGTGTAATGAACGAATCGGGTAAGCATATAAATTCGGACAAGGCATCACCCCATAACCCGCTTTAATATTCTCCTCCACCGAAATAATTTTCATATTCTTGAATTTCCATTGTAATTCCAAACTTTCTTCATAACTTCCCATTTCAAATGAAGGAAGTGCCTTGATATGCGGGGCTTGTTCGGCAAAATAGCGTTCAATCTCTTTTTCTAATATTTCATCTTTCGGCAACCTACGACAATATAACCCACCGTCAATCCAACCAAATAAAATCTTTTCTAGATATTCAAAAATACTCGGGCGGGTCTCCAACGCTTTCATCATGCTTGCAATCTGTTCCGGTGGCGTATCGGGATTCATAAACTCCACTAAAAACCGTTTAAGCACCACGCCTTTACTGCGTTGATACATTCCCGGGAACATCATAAAAATCATGGGTAGCCACATGGTATAGTCTGAAACAACTATCTGAGAGCCCCTAATTGCATTAGCAAAGTATTTTGCTTGTTGATATGGGTGTACCCAAAAACTAACCATTCCGCCCATAAAAGCAAAATATTCCGGAAATGGTCGCATGAGTTTGTTCACTTCGGTTAAATAAAACTTATTATTAATGTAAGTATAAATAATACCTCGCTTACGGTCGAAACGCACTCGGCGTTTGGTCGGACGAAGGAAACAGAGCAAGACAAGAACATATTTACCAATAGTAAAATAGCCCCACCACTGTTCCTCTTTTCGAGTTTTATCAGCTTCAAATATATATACTTCTTTTGGCTCCCCCCAACGAGTAACATTAGGATCGGAAATTGATACGACTTTAGAATATTCCCTTTCAAACCACACTGTTGGTTGAAATGCAGCATAAATCTGAGTTTTTGTCATTTCTTGATAACGAGGATCAATAAAATCATAGTAAACCCAACCAATAATTAGAGCTATAAAAAAGACCTTAACAAATCCCCATTTTTTTTCCGTTATTTCAATGGTATTTTCATCGGTTTTTCTAAACCAACGGCGCATTAAACGTTGCTCTTTCTTTGTTAATTCATTTTGCATCATTTACTCCGAATAGCCTTCATCTATTGCTGTTTCCATTGCAGCTAGTGCTTGTTGTTGGATTTCCTTCGTTTTATTTTGGAACTCCTCGCTGAAATAAACATCCTCAAAGGTGCCGCCTTCCTTATCGGTAAACTCCGCAACAATACGCACCTCTTTGATATGAATATTATTTTCGGCAAGGTGGAATCTGACTTCACCGGTAGCGCCTGCATAAAACCGTTTAATCGGCAGTGCCTGAGCGGAACCCCATTCATACAGGTTAATCACCAGATTATGTGTAGTAGGCTCGGTGCGTCTAAATTCAGCACAGCTAATGCGGTAATAACCTTGGCTGATTTTGCTGATTTTTAATCCCGCTTGAATATCATATTCATAGAGCTCTTTTTCAAAACCCTTGCTAATTAACATATAGTCTTCAAGTTGGTCATTCATCGACAGTTCGGCACTGGATATATCCTCCTGACCGGTAGTAATCAATTCCAGTCTTGCAATGCGTTGTTGAGCAATTTCTGCTATTTCCTCGTTAGCTAAAATTTCTGCACGTTTAATTTGAGTATCAACATTTTGTCTAATAGCATCATTCCAATAAAAATAACGCTTTTTACCCCAAAACCCTTTTTTCACCCAAGTTTCTAACGGTGTTGAACCCCACAAAAATATTGAAGCAGTCGCTACCAGCAAAATCACCCAACCGATAGGACCTAAAGTTGGCAATATTGAAAACTTAATAACACTAAGTCCGAGCATCACTCCCGAAAGCATGATCGCACTGTTCGCTACGATTGATACCTTATCCTCATTAGCGATCGCCTCTCTTAATCCGCCAAAGGCAATAAGTGAAGTTAATAATCCCCCGACTACAGCAGCCCCCGTATAAGCCAGTGCCCGCAGACCAACCAATATTGAGCGAGTTGAAGCGCCGGCAATATTTCTTAACACGCCCATTCCCGCCCCCGGTTTGCCGATTAATTTCAAGGCATACGCCATATCCGCCGTTCCCACCGAAATATCCAGTATCGCCGTGGTTTTGACTACCACCGGGTCTAACGCCAGTCTGCCCGCTGTCGTCCGTGCCAATTTTCTCGGTATGGTTAAGTCATTGTTTAATGATAGTATCCCCGCATAAATCGCCAATACCCCGCTAAATCCATAATAGCGTTCGCTAAGCTGTATGCGGGCTTCTAAATCCCGAATTTCATCGAGGGTAATTCGCCGATAATTGATTAAGTCTTGTTTGATTTGGCGGAGTTCTTTTTTAATGGCTTTCTTACCGCCATTGACTCGGCGGTGATTATACTGCCGTGAACGCTCTTCTTTCATCAGCCTGTCTATCTGCTTATCCGCCACTTCGGCAAAGAAATAATCGACATTTTTGATTAATTTTTTCTCATCCCAACCATAAATCGCCATTACCTTATCAAACTGTATTTTTCTTAATGCCGCTAAATTCGCCACCGTACGTCCGCTGTTCAGATACACATGCTCCATACCTCGAAAATAGCCTTTTAATATATGATGGCGTTGCTGAGGAGGAAGTATTTTCATTGCCATCCCATACACGGCATCAGTCACTTTTTTACTGTGTTCTTTTAGCCAGCCTATTGTAGTTGGGGAATTATTGGCGGGTACCGCATCATCACTAAACAAATTTTCTAATAGCTCAACACCGTTAGAGGTGCATTCCAAGCCATAGGTTAAATCCGACAGTAAACGATAAAACACATAAAAACCACGGTCAATACCGTTTTCTAGCGGAGCATAACCAATAATACCGTCAGAAATATTGAAAAATTCTTTAAACGAAGCTCGTTGTGCCAGTTGTATCACTTGCTTCACCAATTCGCCTGCCGGTTTTTCATAACGTTCAAAGGGTTCTTTTAACAATGCCGTCATTTTGCTGTTAAATTCACTCACCAACCCATCCCGCACGCCTTTTTGTTCAATTACCCGCTCTTGTTCCTTAAATGGATAGTCTTTTCCTTTGATATCATAGCCAATTTTCGGGTCAATAATATTGCCGATAGTTATCGGATAGGCATAACGGGCGTAGTAGGCTTTTTGTTTTTCCGTAAAATCAATGATGAGTTTTTGTAATTCATGCATTTCACCGACAACATCCTGCAACGCAACCATCAATCCCGTTTCTTTGTAATCAGGAAAACCGGATAACGCACTAGGGATAGCTGTATTTTTGAGTTTTGTGTACCAACTTTGCGTTTGCTCGGATAAATCGTTTGATTTATTAAGAGATTGATATTCCAATACATGTATATTGAGGTCTTTTAACGGAGCAGAATGTTTTTCCGGCGCGCTGACATTGACCGTTGTCATGACTATCTGTCGTAATGTATCGTCTTTTTCAAAGCGTTCAATGATCTCTGACGACCACATATACTCACTATAAGCAATATCGACAATATCAACATCTTTATCGACAAATGCGGTATTGAAACTTATTGTGTTAGTCATACAAGGATATTTTGAGGTGTTTATTTTACCTAATGTCCAATTTCCATTGGCACCTTTTTCACCCCATTTACAAAGTAAGAAAGAGGCGTTTAATCCGGCATTTTGATAGTCGCTTAGTTGTTCAAATTCACTCGCACTATTTATATCGTCACTATGGGTGACATAGCGAAAAACCAGCCATTTGCCTTTATCATCAGTAGAAAATAAACGGTGTTTGGTATGTGCATAGATATAGACAAAACCTTGGCGGAGTTGCATCAGTTCTTGGTTTGGTGATTTACCAATGCCAGCTGGTTCTGTTGCAGGTAAATCGCTAATCTTCCCATTTCTGGCTTTTGTTAAATAATCAATACTCAAGCCATAGCGAACCGGATAAATAGGAATGACGGGCAATTCGCATTTACTATGGCCGTCAGAGAGTTTTTGAGCTTTCTGATTAATTTGAGCTGTATTGAGCTTTATTTTAGGCTTCGGGCGAGTTTGGGTTTTCTTTGTCATGATTGCGGTCTTCTATTTCAATTAAGCGATTCATTAATGTTTCAAGTAGGTTTGTATTTGAGTATTGTGTTTTTTGCTGCCACTGTTCGAGTAAGTCAAAGTAATCAAATTCGTTATTTTCTGCAATTAAACGGCCGACTAAGTAAAACCAATATTCACGTTGAGATTGGGCTATATTATGTGATTTAGCCTCTTCTAGCCATTTATCTAAATCAGCTCGGTCAATATCAGAAAAATGTTCGATGGCTAAATAGATCACTTTTTCTTTTGTGCGCTCCCATTTTAGTCGCTGAAATACCTCTTTTTCTATTTTGCCCATTTCAATTTTGGCTGGAACGATATTTTCCGGTAATGGCTTTAAACTAAAGGTAATAAATGTTTCCTCAATTCTGACACCGATAGCATCAATTATTTGTTCCTGTTGCGGTGCGTTGTCATTTTTCACGCCGAAAAATGCAGCTAGTTGAGCGGGATAGCGTGAGAGTTGAGGAAGATAGCGGTTGAGTACGGTAGGGTCATAGAAACGGAAGAAATACCAATCGTCTTCTTCTTTGTCATATAAATGCGTCCATTTTCTTAAATGGTGGTAAACCTCATCAAAAGGTTTGTCGCTGCGAATAAATGTTACTGGATTGCTCTGCCAATAGCTGAAAACCTTACTGTCCGCTTTTCGAAATAAACATTGTAGCAAACTAACGGTTTCACTTGAATAAGGGTCAAACTCCAATAAATGCGGCGCGTGGTCTTCAAGCGCTTGTCCGGTTTTGCCAATATAGAGGTTTTCCGCCCGTCCGGCACGGAATAATCGGCTTGGAAAAGCCACGGCTTTCGTGCAATCCACTAGCGCATAAAAGTGCGGTCGATTTTCCGGATAGTTTTCAGCCCGATGTGCCGATTGATTTAAGTGTAAATGATATTCGTCCAAGCCTTGAAAATTGGCGAAGAAATCAGTGCGTATTTCATTAGGTAATGCGGTAGGAACAATAAATTCGGTAAAGGGGGTAATTGGAGTAGAATGTTGTTGAAGATAATTCTTTTCGCTGGGAAGCCCTTTTCCTTGATTGTCAACGCCGTCGGGAAGAAAAAATATCGGTGATTGTGAAGAGATTTGTTGTGCCGCCCACCACAGTCGAGCATTGAAACCGTGGCGGGAAAACCAGGTTTGTATCGGCAATGCGGCAAGTTGTGCCTGTCCGTTAAGGTTTTCTTGAAGAAAATAGTGGTGGATTTGTTGCTCATAATCATCTCGACTTTTCGCCCATGCGAGCAGATAAGCGGTTTTAGGTAGGGGAGTATTGTGAACTGAGTTTTGCAAAGAGGGAGTAAGATGATAATGCGTTAGCCAGATTTCAGTCGTCATCGTATTTTCCCTTTCATTATGATGTGTTAGGTGTATAGATTGTATAATAAAGTGCGGTCGATTTTT
>MLAA01000020.1 GCA_001998905.1 Rodentibacter caecimuris
GATAAAAATGAAAAATCTTTATCAATAAAAAACAACAGCGATTTTTGGAGATATTTTGAGTATATGCTAAAATCTAATCATGATCTTTTTATTAAAGAAGGACAAGATTACCTATTACAAATAGAAAAAACAAAAGATGACACTTTATATCGAGGAAAAAAATTTGAAGAAATAAAAAAAGAACAGGAGATAGCTGAACCCGTTATACAATAAATATGCTCTACTATCATTGTCGTAGGCTACTTTAGCCTACGTCATTTTCAAAATACTGCCAAAACTGACCGCACTTTGCGACTTTACAAACCCAAAAATCTGCCTAAAATACCACGCCTAACGATTTACTGCGGTAAATCCCTGACTTGTAATCAGACTAAAGAGATTTTTTATGACAATATTTAAACCTGAGCTTCTTTCTCCAGCCGGTTCACTCAAAAATATGCGTTACGCTTTTGCTTATGGTGCCGACGCAGTTTATGCCGGACAACCTCGTTATAGCCTACGCGTACGTAATAATGAATTTAATCATGCTAATCTCAAAATAGGTATTGATGAAGCTCATTCTCTCGGGAAAAAATTCTATGTGGTAGTAAATATCGCGCCTCACAATTCCAAATTAAAAACCTTTATTAAGGATCTACAAGTTGTAGTCGATATGCATCCAGATGCCTTAATAATGTCGGATCCCGGTTTGATTATGTTAGTACGCGAGCATTTTCCGCATATTGATATTCACCTTTCCGTACAAGCTAATGCTGTCAATTGGGCAACCGTAAAATTTTGGAAACAAATGGGATTAACTAGAGTAATTTTATCGCGTGAACTATCTATTGAGGAAATTGCTGAAATTCGCCAACAAGTTCCGGATATCGAATTGGAAATTTTTGTTCATGGTGCACTTTGCATGGCCTATTCCGGACGCTGTTTACTTTCGGGTTATATCAATAAACGTGATCCAAACCAAGGTACCTGTACCAATGCTTGTCGTTGGGAATATTCAGTCATGCAAGGAAAAGAAGATGAACTCGGTAATATCGTTGCTGATAACGAACAAATTCCGGTTAAGAATGTCGCTCCGACACTTGGCTTCGGCGGCACAACGGACAAAGTTTTCCTACTGACGGAAAATCAACGCCCGGAAGAACAAATGTCTGCCTTTGAAGATGAACACGGTACCTACATTATGAACTCTAAAGATCTACGTGCCGTTCAACACGTTGAAAAATTAACTCAACTAGGCGTGCATTCTCTCAAAATTGAAGGTCGAACTAAATCCTTCTATTACTGTGCCAGAACGGCACAAGTATATCGCAAAGCTATTGATGATGCTGTTGCTGGTAAGCCTTTTGACGAAAGCTTAATGAATACATTGGAATCTCTTGCCCACCGAGGATATACCGAAGGATTTTTACGCCGCCATACTCACGATGAATACCAAAATTACGATTATGGCTATTCTATTTCCGAGAGACAACAATTTGTCGGTGAATTTACAGGCAAGAGAAACGAGCAAGGAATGGCAGAAGTCGCAGTCAAAAATAAATTCCTACTGGGTGATGAGGTAGAACTTATGACTCCTCAAGGCAATATCGTTTTTAAAATCGAAAAAATGCTAAACCGCAAAAATCAAGAAGTTGAAGCTGCACTAGGGGACGGGCACTTTGTGTTTTTAGATGTCCCACAAGATCTCAAGTTAGACTACGGATTGTTGATGCGAAATTTAGTGAATGCCAATACGAGAAATCCTCATCAACCCTAATGCTCAATTTTGTTAAAAAAATGTTGCAAATGTAAATAAGTTAATTATAATTCTCTATGTACCTGATTTGTTGATACAACAACTCATAGTATGACTCCAAATATATTTTGCCCTTTCACCTTTTTGAAAGGGCTTTTTTTCTTGTCCTTTAACAAAAATCGCTCTAAACTTACGCCCCATTTATAATGTAATAGTAACCAGACTTAGAATAACCTACTCATGCAGCTATCCGATTTCTACTTTGATTTACCCGATAAACTCATTGCTCGTTATCCAAAACCTGAACGAACCTCAAGTCGTTTATTAGAATTAAATGGACAAAACGGAGCAATATCTCACCGCACGTTTTCTGACATCGTTGATTTAATTGATGAAGGCGACTTACTTATTTTTAACAATACCAGAGTCATTCCCGCTCGCTTATTCGGACGAAAAAGTACGGGCGGTAAAATTGAGATTTTAATTGAACGCATTTTAACGGAAGAGACATTTTTAGCCCATATCCGCTCGTCTAAATCCCCTAAAGAAGGCGCTATTCTTATTATCGGCGAAGATAAATTAGGGGAAGGCAAAGGAGTTGAAATGCAAATGACAGCACGGCACGATAATTTATTTGAAGTAAAACTCCTTGGAAAAACGACCGCACTTTTTGACTTATTAAGTAAAATCGGCCATATGCCGTTGCCTCCTTACATTGATCGTCCTGATGAAGAAGCAGACCAAGAACGCTACCAGACGGTTTACAACAAAGTACCAGGTGCCGTAGCAGCCCCAACAGCTGGATTACATTTCGATCAATCTTTGCTACAAAAGTTACAACAAAAAGGTGTTAATTTTGCCTTTGTAACTTTACATGTCGGCGCAGGGACTTTCCAACCAGTACGAGTAGAAAACATTGAAGACCACAAAATGCACGCCGAATATGTAGAAGTACCGGCAGAAACGGTTGAAGCTGTACTCACTGCCAAATCCAAGGGTAAACGTGTTATTGCAGTAGGAACAACTTCAGTTCGTTCAATAGAAAGTGCAGCATTATTTGCGGAAGAAAATCAGCACTCTCAATGTCTTGTTCCCTATTTTGCAGACACTTCTATTTTTATTTATCCTGGTAAGCAATTCCGAGTAATTGATGCACTTATTACCAATTTCCATTTACCGGAAAGTACACTAATTATGCTTGTATCTGCGTTTGCTGGCTATCAAAATACAATGAAAGCTTATCAAAACGCAGTCGAACATCACTATCGTTTTTTTAGCTATGGTGATGCAATGTTTATTCACAAACAGATGTAATAAAAATGTTTTTTATATTTGATCTTGACGGAACAATTTGTTTTGATGGTCGATATATCGACAGTGAAATCAAAGCGGCATTACACAATTTACAAACTCAACATCAAGTTATATTTGCCTCCGCTCGTCCAATTCGAGATTTACTTCCACTGTTAGATGATCAATTAAAGAATGCAATACTTATCGGTGGTAATGGTGCGATTACACAGGTTCAAGGTAAGATTGAGATTCAACATCGCATTACAGCAGCTGATTTTTCTCAAATTACACAATGGATAGCAGAATTAGATCTAGACTATGTAGTAGATGATGCTTGGCATTACAGTAAACGAATTCGACAGCCACATCATATTGAACAAAAAATTGATGCTGTAAAACTTGCTAAAAATCAACCGATCTTTGCTGTTAAGCAACCAATTAAAATTATTTTATTAAACCTAACTCATTCAAATTATAATTATTTACGCCCTAAATTAGCAAAATTATCAGTCAACCTGATTCAACATACTGAATCAAATGGGTTATATAATATTGATCTGACTGCGACACCAATTAATAAATATCATACATTACGTACACTTATTGGTCTGCATCCTTACATTGCTTTTGGCAATGATGCAAATGACATCGAATTGTTACAAGCTGCCGATTATTCTGTTTGTGTTGGAGAGTTTCCCCCCTTGCAACAAATAGCAAATTTGGTGTTACCCGCAAATCCTCGACAGATTGCAATGAAAATTCGAGAATTAAGCAAACAATATTGTTGAACTGTTTATTCGACAAATTAAGGAAAAAAAATGAAATTTAAATTACATAAAACAGATGGAACCGCCCGCCGCGGAACAATGACATTTCAACGCCCACAAGGAGAATTTAGTGTTGAAACCCCTGCATTTATGCCAGTAGGAACGTATGGCACAGTAAAAGGAATGACACCTGAAGAAGTTAGACAAACTGGTGCAGAAATTTTGTTGGGTAATACTTTCCATCTATGGTTACGCCCCGGTCAAGAAATAATGCGAAAACACGGCGATTTGCATGATTTTATGCAATGGCATCGACCAATTTTAACGGATAGCGGTGGTTTTCAAGTATTCAGCTTGGGGAAATTAAGAAAAATCACAGAAGAAGGCGTTAAATTCCAAAACCCGATTAATGGAGAACATATTTTCCTTTCACCGGAAAAATCAATGGAAATTCAATACGACTTAGGCTCGGATATCGTAATGATTTTTGATGAATGCACACCTTATCCAGCAACTTTTGATTACGCAAAAAAATCAATGGAGATGTCGTTGCGTTGGGCAAAACGCAGCCGAGATCGTTTTGATCAATTAGAAAATAAAAATGCGCTATTCGGTATTGTACAAGGCGGTATTTATGAAGAGCTACGCAAAATTTCTGTTGAAGGATTAGTTAAAATAGGCTTCGACGGCTACGCTGTAGGCGGTTTAGCGGTAGGAGAACCAAAAGAAGATATGCATCGTATCTTAGAATATGTCTGCCCACAATTACCACAAGATAAACCACGCTATCTAATGGGCGTTGGGAAACCAGAAGATTTAGTCGAAGGCGTGCGTCGAGGGATTGACATGTTCGACTGTGTGATGCCAACCCGTAACGCCCGTAATGGACATTTATTCGTTAGTAATGGAATTGTTAAAATCCGCAATGCAAAATATCGAGATGATACTACGACGCTAGATCCTGAATGTGATTGCTATACCTGCAAGCACTATACGAAATCCTATCTTTATCATTTAGATAAATGCGGCGAAATTTTAGGGGCAAGATTGAATACTATCCATAATTTACGCTATTACCAGCGCTTAATGGACCAAATTCGCCAAGCTATTGAAGAAGATAGCTTCGAGCAATTTGTTATAGACTTCTATGCAAAAATAGGTAAACCTGTACCACCATTACAATCTACACCTAAAAATCTTTAAAAATCGACCGCACTTTTTAAAGGCGAACAATATACAGATGTTAACACCTCAACAATTTATTAGTTGGGTGGAACCAATAAATATGTTGTACGCCTGCCATAGCAAAGTAAAAAACTTTTGTCGGCAGTTACAAATGCTGCTGGCTTATTTACTAAAACATGGCTGTAATCAAGCGGCAAAAAAATGATGTAAAGCAAATGATAAATTACTTTAATTTAGCAACACCTTTATAGCATAACGACGAGGAACAAAACTTTTTTCCCCGTACTAATCCGCTTCTTACTTTTAACCATTCAGGAAAAAGTGAAGACTGACATTAATAATTTGAAAAAACAGTACGGAGCGTTAAATCACACGGTACCTTATTATCCGTACAGTTAGGAGCATTAATAAATAGGATCCTAGCTCAAATTGATACAGAACGCCTCTGCAGTTTTATGGAACATTATCAAAGTCATATTGAAATTGAAGAATCGCTGTTTGAATTAGGGAAGCAGTACATCCCTCCGCAAAAGTTAGTTTCAATAGGGGGAAATAATGGCAGCAAGGCGGAAAATTTAATGTTCGACTTGATCTTGCGCCTTCCGTTGCCCCATTCCGCTATTAAAAGCAAAAAAGTGTTAAACACGATAAAAGTAGGTGATCAACTTGAGCTATGATTAAATCCACAAAGTGCGGTTAAAAACTTTAGTGTTTTTTGTAACGCAAATCACTACTAATTGGTATATCGAAAATGGGTGAAGCTTAAAATCTTAAGATTTGCCTTACAAGAGTGAAATTCTCAATAATATAATAAGGGCAGCGTTTAATCGGGAAACTCTTGCTTTTCCTAAAAAGTATTTTGTGGTATTTTATCGCCCGATTTCAACTTTAATTCTATTAAGGAAAATACATGGAAGCTCAAAGCCCAATGTCAACCATTATGATTTTTGTCATTTTTGGTTTGATTTTTTACTTTATGATTTATCGTCCTCAAGCGAAACGTAACAAAGAACACAAAAAATTAATGTCCGAATTGGCAAAAGGCACGGAAGTACTCACATCCGGCGGTATCATTGGTAAGATTACCAAAGTTACAGAAGGAAGCGACAGCATAGTTATTGCATTAAACGATACTACAGAAATTACGATCAACCGTAATTATATCGTTGCCGTCTTACCGAAAGGTTCATTAAAATCGCTTTAATTTTTAATAATACATAAAGGGAACATTATGTTAAACCGTTACCCGTTATGGAAGAATCTAATGGTGATCCTTGTGGTCGCCATTGGTATTTTATATTCTCTTCCAAATATTTATGGCGAAGATCCTGCCGTACAAATTTCCGGAACACGAGGACAACAAGCCAGTAGCACGACTCTGACAGAAGTGCAGCAAGTCTTAGCAAATAATCAACTTAACCCAAAATCTATCATCTTAGAAAATGGGTCTATCTTAGCCCGCTTTAACAATACTGATGACCAACTTTTGGCAAAAGATAAAATTGCCGAAGTTTTAGGTAATGGCTATACCACGGCCCTCAATCTTGCCCCCTCTACGCCGGCTTGGCTAACCACAATCGGCGGAAATCCAATGAAATGGGGTCTGGATTTACGCGGTGGAGTACGTTTCTTAATGGAAGTGGATATGAATTCAGCATTAAGTAAACGACAAGAGCAGCTGCAAGACGGATTACGTAGTCAATTACGCAAAGAAAAAATCCAATATACGGCTATTCGTAATACCGATAATTTTGGTACCTCAATTACCTTAGCTAACGCAGAACAAATATCCAAAGCAAGCAGGATTATCAGACAAACTCATCCAACGTTAAATGTAACGGAAGCGGCAGATAATATCTTAGAATTAAGTATGGCAACTTCAGCGCTTAATGAGGCTCGGGATCTGGCGATTGAACAAAACTTGACAATCTTACGCAAACGGGTTTCCGAACTAGGCGTTGCCGAAGCTATTATCCAACGACAAGGCGCAGAACGTATTGTTATTGAATTACCGGGTATTCAGGATACTGCTCGAGCAAAAGAAATTCTAGGTGCAACAGCAACTCTTGAGTTTCGGATGGTTAATATTAATGTCTCTCAAGAAGCAGCTACACGAGGAGTATTACCTTCCGATTCAGAAATTAAATATGATCGCAACGGTAGACCAGTGATTTTATATAAACGTGCAGTGCTAGGCGGTGAACATATTATCAATTCTAGTGCAGGTTCAGATCAAAATACCGGATTACCGCAAGTAAGTGTAACGCTAGATAGTGAAGGCGGCGAGATGATGTCGCAAAATACTAAAGTGAATTACAAGAAACCAATGGCAACGCTTTACGTTGAATATAAAGATAGCGGCAAAAAAGATGAAAACGGCAAAGTTATCTTAGAAAAACACGAAGAAGTAATTAATGTTGCAACAATTCAAGGTCGCTTTAGTAACCAATTCCAAATTACCGGAATTGATAGTCCAGCGGAAGCACAAAATCTTTCAACGTTATTACGCTCAGGTGCATTAATCGCACCAGTTCAAATCGTAGAAGAACGAACGATTGGTCCGTCATTAGGCGCACAAAATATTGAACAAGGTGTTAATGCAAGTTTATGGGGGCTAGCGGCAATCGTTATCTTTATGATGATTTTCTATCGTGTATTCGGCATTATAGCTAGTATCGCCCTTGTTATTAATATTGTATTACTAATCGGGTTAATGTCGATCATTCCGGGAGCAACGCTAACAATGCCAGGAATAGCAGGGATTGTGCTGACGCTAGGAATGTCTGTTGACGCTAACGTTCTAATTTTTGAACGGATAAAAGAAGAAATTCGCAACGGGCGTCCAATCCAACAAGCGATTAATGAAGGCTATAACGGCGCTTTCAGTTCTATTTTTGATGCTAACTTAACCACCATTCTAACCGCAATTATTTTATATGCAGTAGGAACAGGCCCAATTAAAGGGTTTGCTGTTACTTTAGCACTGGGCGTAGCAATCTCAATGTTTACGGCAATTACCGGAACAAGAGCGCTAGTCAACTTTTTATATGGCGGTAAACGCGTAGAAAAATTATTAATTTAGGTAAAGAAAATGAGCATTTTTGCAAAAAAAGAAGGGAAATTAATCCGAGAAATTAATGGAATGAAATTACCCTTCCCTCTCATTGAGTTTTTAAAATTTAGAAAATGGGGCTATCTGTTCTCCGCAATAGTTACCTCGATTTCATTATTTTTCATTATTACCAAAGGGTTTAACTGGGGATTGGATTTTACAGGCGGAGTAGTGTTTGACACACATTTCTCCCAAGTTGCGCAACTGGATCAAATTCGAGCGAAGTTAAATGAAAATGGTATTGAAAGCCCTATCGTACAAACAACGGGATCTGTTCAAGATGTGATGATTCGCTTACCTGCAACAGCAAACGATGCCACTATTGGTGAACGAGTAAAAGGAATGCTGCAATCACTCGATAAAGATCTTCAAATTCGTAGTATTGAATTTGTCGGTCCAAACGTAGGCAAAGAACTTGCCGAAGGAGCTGTGTATGCAACTCTTGCCACACTTGCAATGATGTTGATTTATATTGCATCTCGCTTTGAATGGCGCTTAGGTTTCGGCGGTATTATGTCTCTTGCTCATACGACAATTATTACGCTCGGCGTATTTTGTTTGCTACAAGTGGAATTAGATTTAACTTTCGTGGCAGCAATTTTATCTGTTGTGGGTTATGTTATTAACGATAGTATCGTGGTTTTTGACCGTGTGAGAGAAAATTTCCGTAAAATTAGAAGAACAGAAACCTTTGATATTATTAATATTTCATTGACTCAGACCCTTTCACGAACCATTATGACATCCGTTACCACATTAATGGTGGTATTGGCACTTTTCCTATTTGGCGGACCGGCAGTACACAGCTTTTCGCTTGCATTAATTGTAGGAATAGGTTTCGGTATCTACTCTTCTATCTTTATAGCTATTGCCATCTCTTATGATGTAGGACTAAGACGGGAACATATGTTCACTCAAAAATCTAAAGAAGCGGATGATATGCCTTAACGGCAAACTAAAAGTGCGGTCGATTTGCTAATTTTTTACAAATGTAATATCTCAATATACTAAAAATATTGACCGCACTTTTTATTACCTAATTAAACTCTAGGAAAAAGCTCAGATTCGACGAAAAAGTAAGTGATTTCTCTCTTTGCACTTTCTGGACTATCCGAACCATGAACCGCATTTTGGCGCTGACTTAGTGCAAAATCATGCCGAATTGTTCCTTCCTCCGCCTGTTCCGGATTGGTTGAACCAATTAAAGTGCGGTAATCTTTGATTGCATTTTCTTTTTCTAATACGCTTACTAGAATCGGAGCGGACATCATATACTCTACTAATCCACTGAAAAAAGGTTTCCCTTGATGCTCTGCATAAAAACCTTCTGCCTGCTCTTGATTTAAATGAATCATTTTTACCGCAATGATTTTAAATCCTTTTTCCTCAAAACGTTCCAAGATCTTGCCGATTAAATTTCTCTCAACAGCATCAGGTTTAATAATAGATAAAGTTTGTTCAATCATATTTTCACCTCTCTTAGCTATCCGCTTTCGTTAATAATAAATTTGCCAAAGTTTGAACACCAATTCCTGTCGCACCTACAGCCCATAAATCACTTCCTGATTTTCGATAAGTGGCGGAGCAATCAATATGCAACCAATTTTGTTGATAATTTTGTACAAAATAAGATAGAAATGCCGTTGCTGTACTTGCTCCTGCCCCAACAGGTACAGTACCAATATTAGCAATATCTGCAAAAGACGAGTGAATTTGTGCACGATGAAATTCTTCAAAAGGTAATCGCCAGAATGGTTCCTGTTCTTGTTCAGCTGACTTAAATAGTATTTGCACTAATTCCTCATCCATCGAAAGTACCGAGTGGTAATCATTACCCACGGCTATTTTCGCCGCACCAGTTAACGTCGCACAATCAATAATAAATTGTGCTTGTTGAGCATCCGCTTCAATCAATCCATCGGCTAAAACCAAACGCCCTTCTGCATCGGTATTTAGTACCTCTGCAGTTACACCGTTTTTATAAGAGACAATATCACCTAGCTTTAACGCATTGCTGCTAACCATATTTTCTGCACAGCATAGATAAAGTTTTACCCGTCGGTTTAAGCCTCTAGCAATAGCTAACCCTAAAGCACCAGTTAATAATGCTGCTCCGCCCATATCTGAACGCATCGTACTCATCGAATCACTCGGTTTAATACTATACCCCCCACTATCAAAAGTAATCCCTTTACCAACTAAACAAGCTAGTACAGGTTCATTCGGATTACCGCTAGGATTAAAATCCAGCTGTAACATTGCTGGCTTATTTATCGAACCTTTTCCAACTTGGAAAATTCCTTGATAGCCTTGAATTTGTAATTTTTCGCCGGAAATCACACTAAAACTGACCGCACTTTCCTGTTCAGATTCCGCTGCTTGTTGAGCAATAAATTGTGCCGCCCGCTGTGCCAAAATTTCAGGTGTAATTTCTGTAGAAGGTTGATTAATAATTTCTCGTACAAAATCTCCACACTGAATTCTTGCTAATAATTCCGCTTGCGGTTCATCATCTAAATGTGGAAATTCAATCGCATAATCTTGTTTTGCCGTATAAAATCCCTGATAAAATGCCCAGCAAGTTTCTAAATTCCAGCTTTCACCAACTAATTCGACATCCTTAATCCCTTGTCCACGTAACTTTCGTGCCGCTTTTTGTACTAAAGTGCGGTCAATTTTTAGATCATTTTTTAAGTGAATCAGTGCTTGAGAACCAGAAAAGCTCAATAGCGCATTTTTGCCCCATACTTCATATGCTGGCTGAAATGAGAGAAGAATTTGCATAATTTGTTACCTTAACTTTAAATAATTAATAGGAGTATTATTTTTGATAAAAATGATAGGCGTCATCAATAGAAGAAAAATGATGCATCCTACCGGCTTGTAGCACCATCGCCTTATCACAATATTCTTTGATCGCTGATGGACTGTGAGAAACTAAAATAATGGCACGATCTTTTCGTTTTTCAAATAACTCATACTTACATTTTGTCGTAAAACGAGAATCACCGACTGCAATAACTTCATCAATTAAATAGCAATCAAATTCTACAGATAAAGAAATTGCAAAAGCAAGGCGAGCTTTCATTCCAGATGAATAACTTTTGACCGGCTCATATAAATAATTCCCCAATTCAGAAAATTCCTCGGTAAAGTCTTTCATCATTTGAAAATCACCACCGTAAATTCGGCTAATAAAGCGTAAATTATCTAACCCGGTCAAACTACCTTGGAATGCGCCACTAAAAGCTAATGGCCAAGAGATACTCATTTGACGCTCAATGTCTCCACTCGTCGGTGGTTCTACCCCACTCAATAGGCGAATCAGAGTTGATTTACCTGCACCATTACGCCCTAATATACCGATTTTTTCTCCTTTTTTAAGCTCAAAACTAACATCTTCAATAACAGTTTTCCAACCATCCCGAATTCGATAACATTTACTTAAATTTTTTACTTTAATCATTGCGGTTCAATTCCTTTACTAAAATGCTTAATCATCAATAATCCGACTAATAACATAGTTATATCGCATACAATTAAAAAAAGCGGACTTTCATAGGTTTGAACACTTTCTCCAAAATAACCGCGACGAAACATCTCCGTACCGTTTATCATAGGAACCCATTTTGCAACAGATTGTACTTGCGGTGGTAATGCATGAACGAAAAAAAATGCCCCAGATAAAGGCATCATAACAAAACTGATCGTCCCCCATAATTTACCAAAGACTTCAAACTTCTGAGCAAAAGAACAAATAATGAGCCCCAAACCAAACGCAAAAAATGCCATTAATATCCAAGCAAATATCATATAAAGGATATCCTGCGGCAGACTAATCCAACCGATAAGGATCAAAATAAATATAATAAGGATTTGAGCAATCGTTGCGCCAGCGACTTCTAGCAACATTCGGGCAAGAATTGTATCTAGGGGTCGAACATTTCGGTGATACAGTAAACTAATATTAGCAGAAATTGCACCAATCGCTCTATTTGAAGCATTGCGCCACATCATCATTAATGGATAACCCGTAATCGCAAAGGCGACAATGTTTAGGGTTGAGATTCTATCCGCTCGTAAATACTTCCACATTAAAGTAATAAATAACGTTAATAAGAGCGGTTCAACAAATAACCATAAAAATCCAATATTTTTACGCCCATAACGAGTGATGATTTCCCGCATTAATAATGCGCCTAAAACCCGCTTTTGTATTACTCTAGAACGCTTAAATGTAGTTCTGTCTCCATACCGCATTAGTTTTTATGCTCCCTAATAGCAGCGATAATCAAGCTCATCAAGCCGTATAACATTAATCCGATAATAAATGTTGCTAAAATATTATAGAGACGATAAGGCTCTAAAGCCCAATCCGGTTTGCTTGGCTGATTAATAACTTCTAAGTAAAGCTGTTGGCGATCTGCCTCGCTCCTTGCATTTTGTAACGAAGTAATTGCCGTCGCTAACATTTGTTGAGCCAACTCATTACTCAGTAATAAGCGCTGATATTCAGGTGATTGAGTAACTAAAGAATCATTACTACCCGCCAACAATTTTACTTGCTGTGCTAATTCTTCATTTAAACTCTTTTTCCGCATTTTTAATGCTGAGACTTGAGGGTTATCTGGCGTAATAGATTGTAATTGGGCAAGCTGTGTCTCGACCTTAATAATTTCACTTTTCAATGTAGAAATTAGTGAAAGTTGCACGCCAGATTGAGCAGGTAAATCATAGATTTTATGTTGGATACGATACTGACTTAATTCATCAGCACTGTTATTTGCCGTTTTTTCTGCATCAATAACGGCTTGCTCAGCATAATTTAAAGTGTCTTTTCTAGCCCTCTCGTTTAAACGGTTAATCAGTTCTTCCCCTTGTTTTAATAACTCAATATTAATTTTTTGTCCTTCTTCAGCGGTAAAAGCTCTAACTCTTAGTGTTGCAATACCAGAAATAGAGTCAAAATCCACCGTTAAATGCTCCCTAAAATAGCGATAGAACGCTTCTTGAGAATCATTAATCCCGAAAGCGTTAAAACGACTAAGTAAATCACCTTTATTTTCATAATATTCACGAATCGGTAATTGTTGTTGCAACTGCTCCAATGCAGTACGTGAACGCATATACTCCTGCACAGAGTAAGTATCGTCTTGAGCCCTAGCAAACCCCGTATTTTGCAACAATGCACCAACTCCGCTTAAGGCAGCCTGATTACGAGGTGAACGTACAACAAAACTGGATTCCGAAATATAAACATCGGAGGCAAATAAAATAAAATAAAAAGCCGAAAATAATGTTGGGATAATTACAGTAATCCACAACAATGGTTTAATGCGTTTAAAGTGCGGTTGTTTTTTCGGTAGTTTATTATTCTGCACCATATTCACACCTCTTATAAATTATTTACACTATTCACTGTATTAGTGATCGGAGAAGTAATAGAAAAAATCATTCTAAGAAATTTTTGGAATTCTGCTAACGGAGCATTAGAAACATACACTATATCCTTATCTTTCACCGGGAAACGCTGAATTAAAAACATCGATTTAGGATCAAGTAAATTAGCTCGATAGACGGTCGGAACATCCATTCCTATTTGGTATCCTCGTTTAGCCCAACTTTGTTGTTGAACTAAATCTAGTTGAGAAAAAGGCACATAACGGAAAACAAAAATACCTCGCGGATCCGAACGAGTATCAATAAGTCCTCCCATTTTCCCGATAGCCTCAGCTAAAGTCAGCCCTTTTGTTGAAAACTTCATTTGTTGGTTATTACCAACTGCACCTAACCCAGTAAAACTGTAAGGTGTCGTCAATAACGAAACCACATCCCCTGCCTGCAACAAAATATTTTGATTAGGATCAGCTATTAAGGTTTCAAAAGGTAAAGTTTTAACTTGGTTAGCTCTAGTCAACTGAATCGTAATGTCTTGAATATCAGCAGGAGAACCCCCAACCGCCGCTACCGCATCCAATACTCTTTCTCCACTCGGCGTTAGCGGCATACGAATACTATTACCTTGGCGAATAACCGTTACATCTGACGATTGATTATTAATAATTCGCACCAATACTTGAGGTTGGTTCGCTTTACGTTTCAACACAGACGTAATATGAGAGGCAATCGCTTCCGGCGTTTTTCCTCGAACAGAAATATTCCCGACAAAAGGCACTGAAATCATCCCTTTTGAGTCAATCGTTTGAGGAGGGAGTTGGGTTAAATGTCCTGCACCTTGCCCTTCACTACTAAACGTCCCACCAAAAAGTACTGCAGGAGGAGCCTCCCAAATTGAAATTTCTAACACATCTCCGATATCTGCCATACCAGAATAGCCATTTGTTTGAACTAAATGATTAAATCCGGAAAAAAGTTGACTTTGTTGTAACTTATAAAACGCTTGAACTAAGTTTTCATTCAGTTCAACAACATTTACATTTGTATTTTTATAATTTAAGTCCAATATCTTACTATGGTTGGGACCTGAAGTCGGTAGTATTGAGCATCCGGTAACAAATAACGATACTATAGGAAAAATAACGTACAATTTTTGTAATTTCATAGATAAAATAACTCAAATGTCGAAAAATGGCGTAGCATTCTATACTAAAAGAAAAAATAAGAAAATTGTTATAGACATAATAAAAATAAATCACTATAATCCTGCGCCCAACGACACCCTTAATACAGAGTGATCTCCTTGATTTCACTACAAATGATTAGCTTTTCTAGTAATATGCATATGTTACGGGGTGTTAGTTAAGTTGATCTAAAAAATTACTCTTCTTTAATTATTGTTTTACCTTCTTATAAGGATATAAAGGGTATTAATTTAATTTCTGTGGCTTGGCTACACTTATATCTGTGAAATAAACTAAAAATCATTTATTTTTAATGGTTATCTTATTTCAGCTTATTATCACAGCTAACTAATTAGTAATTAATATTTTTTAACATGGATGTTATGAAAAAACAGAAATTACTCATTGTCTTTGGCACGCGCCCTGAAGCAATCAAAATGGCGCCTTTAATTGAAGGCTTAAAATCTAATGGATTAGATTTCAAAGTTTGTGTAACTGCACAGCATAGACAAATGCTTGATCAAGTGCTTACATTATTTGATATTCAACCAGACTATGATTTGAATATTATGAGTAAACACCAAACTCTTTCAGGGGTAGCATGTTCAATTTTAGAAAAACTCCAATCAGTCATTAATGATTACCGACCAACTACAATTTTTGTTCACGGTGATACAGCTACTACGTTTGCCGCCTCCATTGCAGCTTACTATAGCCAAATAGATATCGCTCATATCGAAGCAGGATTGAGAACACATAATCTTTATTCCCCCTGGCCAGAAGAAGGTAATCGTAAATTAACAGGGGCAATTGCTAAATATCATTTTGCTCCAACTGAAAGCACTAAACAAAACTTATTAAACGAAGGGATTTCCCAAGAACACATTTATGTAACAGGAAATACAGTTATTGATGCATTACTGTTGTCTTTACAAAAAATAGAACAAAACCCGAGTTTATCCCACCAATATAAAAAACAATTTGCCTTTTTAGAAAATAAAAAAACTATTTTGATTACAGGTCATCGTAGAGAGAATTTTGGAGATGGTTTTGAAAATATCTGTAACGCACTATCAGTATTATCAGAACAACATAAAGCCATACAATTTGTCTATCCCGTTCACCTTAACCCTAATGTAAGAGAACCTGTTAACCGTCTACTTAAAGGGAGACAAAATATACATTTAATTGAACCTCTTGATTATCTAGCTTTCGTTTATTTAATGAAACAATCTTATCTAATTTTAACCGACTCAGGTGGTATTCAAGAAGAGGCTCCGTCCTTAGGTAAGCCGGTATTAGTAATGCGTGAAACTACTGAACGGCCTGAAGCGGTTAGGGCTGGTACAGTAAAATTAGTTGGCACATCACAAGAACGGATTATTCAGGAAGTAAATGTTTTACTAGGAAACGAACAAGAGTATAGAAAAATGTCCACAGCCCATAACCCCTATGGTGATGGTACAGCGGTAGAAAAGATTTTAAATGTTTTTAAATAATGAAGGAGAAGTAAAATGAGTGAATTTCATCGTATTTCAGTCATAGGTTTAGGCTATATAGGCTTACCAACAGCAACTATATTTGCACAACATAATATTGAAGTAATAGGTGTAGATGTAAGTAAAATAGTAGTCGATACAATAAATCAAGGGAAAATCCACATTATTGAACCTGATTTAGACGTTGCTGTTCAGAAATGTGTCAAAAATAGCAAACTAAGAGCGACATTAACACCCGAACCAGCTCAAGCATTTTTAATTGCAGTTCCAACACCATTTAAAGGCGATAATTTCGAACCCGATTTCAGTTACATTCAAAATGCCTGTAATGCAATAGCTCCGATTTTAGAAAAAGGAAATTTAGTAATTCTAGAATCGACCTCTCCAGTTGGAGCAACAGAACAGCTGGCTCAGTGGCTAGCGGAAGCTCGCCCTGACCTAACATTTCCACAACAAACAGGAGAAAACTCAGATATCCGTATTGCACATTGTCCAGAAAGAGTACTGCCAGGCAAAGTTATGCAGGAATTGATTGATAATGATCGTATTATTGGAGGTATGACAGAAAAATGTTCACAACAAGCGGCTAATTTATACAAAATTTTCGTAAAAGGTGATTGTATTATAACTAATTGTCGCACTGCGGAAATGTGCAAACTGACAGAGAACTCATTCCGAGATGTCAATATCGCGTTTGCCAATGAACTTTCCATTATTTGCGATAAATTAGATATCAATGTCTGGGAACTAATTCGTTTGGCAAATCGTCACCCTCGAGTCAACATTTTACAACCGGGTTGTGGTGTCGGAGGACATTGTATTGCCGTTGATCCTTGGTTCATTGTAAATAAAACCCCTGATCTTGCTAAACTTATTCATACTGCCCGACTAGTAAATGACAATAAACCGGAATGGGTTATTAACAAAGTCAATGAGGCGGTTATTGAAGTATTACGCAATAATCCAAACAAAACAATTAGTGAAATCAAAATAGCTTGTTTGGGTTTAGCATTTAAACCGGATATTGATGACTTACGGGAGAGCCCTGCTCTTAAAATTAATGAAAAATTAGCTGATAAATATCCAGGCCAAATTTTGGCAGTTGAACCTAATGTTGAAAAACTCCCTGAAAAATTGCTAAACAAAAATATTCAACACACCACATTAGATGAGGCATTGACGAGTGCTGATGTGTTAGTAGTGTTGGTGGATCATAAAGAATTTAAAACAGGGTCATTATCTTCGATGAATGCTGTTGTGGTGGATACTAAGGGGATTTGGTAATAGTATGTCTAAAAAAATCTTATCTAAGAGGCAAGCTAAAAAAATATTATCTTATAGTGCAGATAATTTACCTGAAAATAGACTAATATCTGAAATGATAGAAAAGGATATTAGTCTTATCAAAAATAAATTGGATAGTTTAGATAATGTTATTGATGTAGCATCAAAAAATAAGGTATCTACAGACAAAATAGTGAGTAGTATTGAATCAATAAAACAGGATAATCAAACTATACTTAAAATTTATGAAAATGAAATTATTAAGTTAAATACGACACTCAAAAACTTATCTGAAGATTATCAGGTTAAACTTGATAAGTATAATGAGGAATTAAAAAAAATCACGGATGAATATAATAAAAAATTAAATTTTGCTTATTCACAAACGAGAGAAGTTAAAGCACAAGTAGAAAATACGCTATCCTTTAAATTAGGCTATACACTGATTCATTCGTTTAAATCTGTTGGTAACTTTATTGCATTACCGGGAGATTTATTAAAATTAGTTTCTTTAGCAAGACAGAGAAAAACTGGAAAAGCACCACTTTTATCAAAAACTAAAGCGGTTAGTAAATCATCTAAAGCATTTCCAAAAGTTGATAGTCGATTTAAAAAACAATATGGTTTTAAATTTATTTCTATTTTGGATGAAATTTCACATACTTCGTTTGAAAGTGAGTTTAAACTTTTTCCATTAAATAAAACCTCTTTTGAAAAACAAATTCAAGGTTCGACATCATTAGGATTTTTTATTGAAAGTTGTTGGAAAGGGAATTTTGGTGCATGGGAATACGCTTTTACATCACCTAATTTACAGCATCAAAATGCTCAAAACCTTTTAAAAGCATTAGATACGGCAAAGGCTCGTCATTTTCCTGTGATTTTTTGGAATAAAGAAGACCCTATGCACTATGATAAATTCTTACCGATATCTTCTAAATGCGATATTATTTTCACCACAGATAGTAATAAGGTAAAAGATTATCAACGAGATATACCCCATGCTAAAGTAGATACTTTACTATTTGCAGCTAATATCAATATCTGTAATCCTGCCAATCGCTTTAGAGTGGAATCAGAAAATATTTGTTTTGCAGGCTCTTATTATGGTGTTGGACATGATGATCGCAAAAAACAAATGGATGCCTTATTACCTACCATCATCAAATTTAAAGGGGCAATTTATGACCGTATGTCCCAATTAGATAATGAGCGTTATGCTTATCCTCGTAAATATCGGAAATTTATCCGTCCTGCCGTACCATTTAGGGAAATTGTTGATGTTTATAAAAGTTTTAAAATTTTCTTAAATGTCAATACCATTACAGATTCTCCAACAATGATGTCTCGTAGGGTATATGAGCTTCTAGCTTGTGGAACTCCGGTTATTTCTACCCCATCTTTAGCGATTGATGAGCAATTTAAAGGCATTGTACAAGTGGCTAAAAATGCTAGAGAAGCAAATAAAATTGCTAAACGTTTGCTTGAAAATGAATGGGAATGGTTAAGAATATCCCATATTGGTTACCGGGAAGTAATGTTGAAGCACACTTATGAACATCGGGCAGTTCAAATAGCGAATACTTTAGGGAAAAATATTTCTTTAGAAGAGCCACTGGCTAGTATTGTGATGGCTTCAAATCGCCCACATTTTATGGATAGAATTGTTGAAAATATAATGGGGCAAAC
Source organism: Rodentibacter caecimuris (assembly GCA_001998905.1). Classification (GTDB taxonomy): domain Bacteria; phylum Pseudomonadota; class Gammaproteobacteria; order Enterobacterales; family Pasteurellaceae; genus Rodentibacter_A; species Rodentibacter_A heylii_A. The sequence continues at coordinate 19,146 of MLAA01000020.1, forward strand.
CTATCCAAATTTAGAGGTAATTATTATTGCCCAAAAATATAGTGATGAACAATTGGCTCAGTTAAAAGATAAATTGAATGGTGGTAAATTAAAATCGGTTCATATAATCCGTAATGATAGTGATGATACTTTGGGTAAAAGACTCAATCAAGGTATTGAGTTATCCAAAGGTGAATATGTGGCAAAATTTGATGATGATGATTTCTATTTTCCAAATTATTTACAGGATATGCTAATCCCATTTAAATTTGGAGATTATGGTATTGTTGGTAAACAGGAAATTTTCGTATATTTAGAGAATTTAGATGAAACATTAATTAGATTTAAAGGTAAGAGACACATGAATGTAGAATTTGTTGCGGGACCAACTTTAGTTTTTCGTAGAAGCACGCTAGAGAGGCTAAAATTTGGTGATTTAAATCGTGGGGAAGATTCTAATATATTAGAGCAAGCAAGGGTAAATAATATAAAGGTTTATGCTTCTGATCCATTTAATTTTGTTCAGTTTAGGTCAAAGAATGTTCAAAACCATACTTGGCAAGTAGAGGATAAATTCTTTACTGAGAAAGGGACACTTATTGGAATAGGGTTTTCTGAAAATATTACAAGGATATAAAAATGTTACTAAATTATCCAGTATATACTTTTACATATAGTCAATTTAAATCTTCTAAATTACCTTCTATAAATATTCCATTTATTATTAGTATAATTTTAAATGATCAAAAGTATGAATTCCTTATTAAACTAAATAACTCTAATAAAATACTTGTCATGGGTTCTGGTGCTTATGATCCTGATATAATTTCGCCTCCTGTATTTCAGAGGCATGCTTGGATTAATGAATTTAAAGAAAATATTATTTATTACAATGATCCTACTCTATATTTAGGAAATATTAGGATCGGATGGGGTGTTGGTAATACCGAAGAACATTATTTAATAAATATATTTAATTTATTAGATATAATAAGAGATAAAGCTAATATAAAAAAAGACAAAATATTGTTTTATGGTTCTTCTGCTGGTGGGTTTATGAGCCTACTACTTTCATCGATGATGAAAGGTTCAACAGCTTTAGTTAATAATCCACAAACAACAATTTATAAATTTTGGGAAAGTCATTATTGTACCTTACTAACTCACTGTTTTCCTGGAATGAATAAAACAGATGTATTAGAAAAATATATATTACGACTTGATGCATATGAGTTTGTGAGTAAAAATAATATTAAAAATAGAATAATATACCTACAAAATATTTCTTG
>MLAA01000021.1 GCA_001998905.1 Rodentibacter caecimuris
TTTTTTTGTAATAAGGTGCAGAGGATTTTTTCACTGGGTTGATGTTGAAAAATGCGGCTGTCTGATTGTAATGCCGCTCGGATTAATGCCGGCTCCACTACCATACGATAATAGGTACGAACAGCCCCCGTTTTTTCTTGTGAAAAGCGGCTGACAATGCCGTTGACATAACGCACCGGATTGCCGTCTTGCCAGAACGTGAAGGTTGCCAGTTTATCCATTAAAGCGGAAAAGGCAATCGTCGGCTGAAAACTCGATAACATTAACTCCAACCGGAAGGGTTCACTTAACCCTTCGGTGAGTTTAAAACTGATGACATCAAACTCACCGCCCTCCGAAAGCGCTAGGCTGTAATGGTAGTTGGGGGTCATCGTGCTCCTTATGAAGTCAAAATAGAAATACCTTTATTTTGAAAATGAATTGGAAGAAATCAACTAAATGCTTTTGAAAAGGTGAGTAAAAGCATTTTTATTTAATTTCATCATTAAGATTTTATATTAACTGCTCCTTGATAACCGAGTTGTCGCCAAGCTTCATAGACCGCAACAGCAACAGAATTTGATAAATTCATGCTGCGACTGTTTTCTGTCATTGGAATACGAATTTTTTGTTGTAAAGGTAAGTTGTCTAAAATGCTCATCGGAATACCACGGGTTTCCGGTCCGAACATTAAGTAATCACCCAATTTAAATTGAACTTGGCTATGTGCTGGTGAACCTTTGGTTGTTAGGGCAAATAAGCGTTTAGGTTGTTCGGTTTGTAGGAAATATTCAAAATTTTCATGTTTTTTGATTTCCGCAAACTCGTGGTAGTCCAACCCGGATCTACGCAATTTTTTATCATCCCAAGTGAAACCTAACGGTTCAATTAAATGGAGGCGGAAACCGGTATTGGCACATAGGCGAATAATGTTGCCGGTATTTTGTGGAATTTCTGGTTCAAATAAAACAATATCAAGCATAACTGCCCTTAACGGTTTGATATAAGCGGTAACACACTTGCCCTGCGGTTTTTTCTTTTAGCAGAGTCCAATTCGGTGGCGTATTGAGAGATTGTAATTTTTCCGTTTCAATATAAATTAATGCGTTTGGTAATAACCAATTATTTTCATCTAACAATTTAACGGTTTGTTCTGCCAAACCAAAATGAAATGGTGGATCAAGAAAAACGATATCAAAGTGCGGTTGTTTTTGCGATTGTTTTAGAAAATCTAAACTATTCCGATTAATTACTTTTGCTCGATCGGTTGTACATTTTAAACTTTGCAGATTTTTATGTAACTGCTGTGCAACCGATTTTTCTAATTCCAAAAACGTTACCTGTGCTGCTTGGCGTGAGAGCGCCTCAAAACCTAATGAACCGCTACCGGCAAAACAATCTAGGCATTGGCTGTCTATGATGTAGGGCATTAGCCAATTAAATAATGTTTCTTTAACTCTATCCCCTGTTGGGCGTAAGCCCTGACAATGCAGTACGGGTAATTTTCGTCCGCGCCATAATCCAGCAATAATTCGTACTTCTCCGTGAGTTTGTATTTTTATGTTTTTTTTCATCAGAACATTAATTTTATGCAAAATAGTGCTTAGTTTAGACGATTTTTTGTTAGAATGAAGCACATTTTTATCAGTAGATTAAAGAATCATAAAATTATGGCGAAAGAAAAGAAAAAAGGCGGGTTTTGGTCATCGTTATTTGGGCGCAATAAAACCCAAGATGAACAATCTCAACAGAATCAAATAGCACAACATTCATACGAAGAACCTATTGAAATATCTAGTGATCTGTTGAGTCAAAAAACAAAGGAAGATCAGACTGCCCTTTTCGACCAATCTACATTATCAGTGTCAAATCCTCATCCTGAAAATGTTGATAATGTGTCGCAATCTTGCCCAGAAATGATCAATGATGAAATCCTTGAAAAGGAAATGACAAAAAATTTGACCGCACTTCATGAAGAAGTCGAGATGGAAAATTCGGTTCTTGATGATAATCAGCAAATATCTCCTCTAAAACCAATCAATTCTGATATTGATACAGAGACCCAAGAAAAACCAAGTGAAGGTGGTTTTTTTAGCCGTTTGGTAAAAGGCTTATTAAAAACTAAACAACATATCGGTGCGGGTTTTCGTAATCTTTTTTCCGGTAAAAAAATAGACGATGAGCTATTTGAAGAATTAGAAGAAACCTTGTTGATTGCCGATATCGGGATGCCGACGACCAATAAGATTATTAACAATCTGACCGAACATGCTAGTCGTAAGCAGCTACAAGAGGCGGAGTTACTCTATCAACAATTAAAAATCGAAATGGGTAATATTTTAAAACCTGTTGAACAACCACTAAGAATTGATGAAACGAAGAAGCCTTATGTGATTTTGATGATCGGTGTGAATGGGGTAGGTAAAACGACTACAATCGGGAAACTTGCTCGTAAATTTCAGCAGGAAGGCAAATCTGTTATGCTTGCTGCCGGAGATACCTTCCGTGCTGCTGCAGTGGAGCAACTTCAAGTTTGGGGGGAACGTAATCATATTCCAGTTATAGCTCAAAGCACCGGTTCTGATTCCGCCTCCGTTATTTTTGATGCAATGCAATCGGCGGCAGCTCGCAATATTGATGTGTTAATTGCAGACACTGCTGGACGTTTACAAAATAAAAATAATTTAATGGACGAACTGAAAAAAATCGTGCGAGTAATGAAAAAATACGATGATTCTGCGCCGCATGAAATTATGCTAACGCTTGATGCTGGAACCGGGCAAAATGCGATTAGCCAAGCCAAATTGTTTAATGAAGCCGTAGGTTTAACAGGAATTACTTTAACCAAATTAGACGGTACTGCGAAAGGTGGTGTAATTTTTGCGATTGCCGATCAGTTCAATTTACCGATTCGATATATTGGCGTTGGTGAAAAAATTGAGGATTTACGAGAGTTTCAAGCTGATGAATTTATTGATGCGTTATTCGCTCATGAAGGGTAAAAAATAAGGAAGAAACAGTGATTAAATTTTTAAATGTGTCCAAGGCCTATCAGGGGGCAACCCAACCGGCTTTGCAGGGACTGCACTTTCATTTACCAGCAGGGGGAATGACGTATTTAATCGGACATTCCGGTGCAGGGAAAAGTACGCTGTTGAAACTGATTATGGGAATGGAACGGGCAAATGCTGGGCAGATACTATTTAACGGCCATGATATTACTCGTTTGTCAAAATATGAAATCCCTTTTTTGCGCCGTCAAATTGGTATGGTACATCAAGATTATCGTTTACTGACCGATCGTAATATTATGGAAAACGTTGCTTTGCCGCTGATAATAGTTGGAATGAATCCTAAAGATGCACATACTAGAGCCCTCGCTGCGTTAGATCGAGTGGGTTTGCGAGATAAAGCCGCATATTTTCCTCCACAAATTTCCGGAGGAGAACAACAACGTGTTGATATTGCTAGAGCGATCGTACATAAGCCCCAATTACTGCTGGCAGATGAGCCAACCGGCAATTTGGATGATGCGCTTTCTTTTGAAATTTTTAGTTTATTTGAAGAGTTTAATCGTCTTGGAATGACGATTCTTATTGCTACTCATAATATCAATTTAATTAAACAAAAACCGAAACCTTGCCTAATTTTGGAAAAAGGCTATTTACGTTATTAAGGACAGAATGATGAGTAAACGCCTACAAGCATCATTTTTGGTGCAAACTTTATATACTTTGCGTTCCGTCTTGGCAGATTTAGCGCAAAAGAATGTGGGGACGGCTTTAACCGTTTTGGTGATTGCTGTTTCCTTAACGATTCCTACTGTCAGCTATCTTCTATGGAAAAACTTACATCTAGCCACCTCGCAATTTTATCCTGAAAGTGAATTAACGGTTTATTTACATCACAATTTGAGTGAAGAAGATGCCAATTTAGTTGTAGAAAAAATCCGCCAACAAGAAGGCGTTGAGTCCCTCAATTATATTTCACGTCAAGAAAGTTTAAATGAGTTTAAAAGTTGGTCGGGATTTGGCGAAGAATTAGAAATTCTGGATGATAATCCTCTTCCTGCGGTTGTAATAATAAAACCAACTAAAGATTTTAACGAATCGGAAAAACGGGCGGCGTTACGGACTAATTTGGATAAAATCAAAGGTGTACAAGAAGTAAGGTTAGATAACAATTGGATGGAAAAATTGACCGCACTTTCGTGGTTAGTTGCCCGCATTGCTATATTCTGTACCTTATTAATGGCGCTATCCGTTTTTTTGGTTATCGGAAATAGTATCCGTTCTGATGTATATAGTAGCCGTGCGAGTATTGATGTAATGAAACTATTGGGTGCGACGGATCAATTTATCTTGCGTCCTTTTCTTTATACCGGAATGATTTATGCCTTATTTGGCGGTTTTTTTGCTACAGTATTAAGTAGTTTATTAATCAGTTACTTTACTGCAGCGGTTAAGTATGTAACGGATATCTTTGCCGTTAATTTTACTCTTAATGGACTTTCTTTAGGCGAATTACTATTTCTGTTAAGTTGTTGCTTAATTATGGGCTATATTGGGGCGTGGATTGCCGCTAAACGACATATTGCATTATTAGATAAAAAATATTAATTCAACACAACGGCACTATTACATTTTATGGTGCCTTTTATCGAAAAACACTTGCTTTTAGCAAACCAATCTTGTACTTAATAAGTATTTTAAACACAACATTAATAAGGAAAATACTATGAAAAACATAGGTTTTATTGGATGGCGAGGAATGGTCGGCTCGGTTTTAATGGATCGTATGGTTCAGGAAAACGATTTTGAACAGATTACGCCGATATTCTTTACCACATCTCAGATCGGACAAAAAGCACCCTTGTTTGGCGGCAAAGATGCTGGAGAATTAAAAGATGCTTTTGATATTAATGAATTAAAAAAATTAGATATTATTGTTACTTGTCAAGGTGGTGATTATACCCTTGAAGTTTACCCAAAACTTAAAGCGGAAGGTTGGGATGGTTATTGGGTGGATGCTGCCTCAGCCTTACGGATGGAAAAAGATTCGATTATCGTATTAGATCCGGTTAATCAAAATGTGATTAGCGACGGTTTAAAAAATGGTGTTAAAACCTTTGTCGGTGGAAATTGTACCGTAAGTCTAATGTTAATGGCGATTGGTGGTTTATTCGAACATGATTTAGTCGAATGGGTTTCTGTCGCGACTTACCAAGCTGCGTCTGGTGCAGGTGCAAAAAATATGCGTGAATTATTGATCCAAATGGGTAAATTGGAACAAAGCGTTAGCAGCCAATTAGCGGATCCTGCTTCTTCAATTCTTGAAATTGAACGTAAAGTTACCACGGAAATGCGTTCCGGAAGTTTTCCAATAGAGAATTTTGGTGCAGCATTAGGAGGTAGTTTAATCCCTTGGATCGATAAATTATTACCGGAAACGGGACAAACTAAAGAAGAATGGAAAGGTTATGCAGAAACTAACAAAATTCTAGGTTTGAGTGATAACCCTATTCCTGTGGACGGATTATGTGTGCGTATCGGTGCATTGCGTTGTCATAGTCAAGCCTTTACCATTAAATTGAAAAAAGATTTATCTTTAGAAGAAATCGAACAGATTATCGCCTCGCATAATGAGTGGGTTAAAGTAGTTCCAAATGATAAAGAAAGTACATTACACGAATTAACTCCGGCAAAAGTTACAGGTACGTTAAGTGTTCCAGTCGGACGTTTACGCAAACTGGCGATGGGACCGGAGTATCTTTCCGCATTTACGGTTGGTGATCAATTATTATGGGGTGCGGCCGAACCGGTGCGCCGCATCTTAAAACAGCTAGTCGCATAAATTACCTTCAAATATACAAAAGTGCGGTAAAAATGACCGCACTTTTTATCAGGACAATATAACTATCCATCTTATTTTTAAATTAGGAAGTCTAATGATTAGAGAGCCACGCTTTTGCCAATTTGCTTTGTTGGAATTACTGCCATTTTTTGAGCGTTTTCCGACTCAATATTTAATAGGAGAGCGCAATATCCGTATTGCGTATCGTCATTTTGTACAAATAGAAAAGAAGTCAGATAAGCTGATGATCCTTGCTAGTGGTCGAGCCGAAAATATGCTGAAGTGGTCTGAGCTGGCTTATGATTTTTATCATCAAGGTTATGATATTCTCATGTTTGATTTTCGTGGACAAGGCTATTCCGAACGTTTACTAAAGGGTGAGGAAAAAGGACATCTTGATGAATTTCGGTTTTATGTGAGCGATATGGCAAAAGTCATTACTAACACGACCACACTTTTTCATTATTCAACACAACACTTAGTCTCTCATTCCTTAGGTGGTTTGGTCTCCACCTATTATCTTGCGAATTACGATCATCATATCAGCAAAGCAGTGCTTTCCTCTCCATTTTATGGTGTGCCTCTACAACACCCGATTCGAGATGAATTAATTATTGCATTAATGGTTTTATTTGGTCAGGGGAGCCGCTATGTTTTTGGAAAGGGGAATTACAAGGCTGCCGATTTAAATCAAAACGAGCTAAGCTTTTGTAAAACCCGTATGAAATGGATGAACCGTATTAATCGAAAATTTTCCCAATTACACCTCGGGGGACCGACGTTTCGCTGGGTTCATTTGTGCTTAAATGCCATTAAACAGTTACCAAATATTATCCCTCGAGTGGAGATCCCGATTCTAATTTTACAGTCTGAGAAAGAAAAAATTGTTGATAATCAAAGTTTGCAAAAATTGACCGTTCTTTTTCCTCAAGGAAACTGTGTTCAAGTTGATGGCGCAAAACACGAAATTTTGTTTGAGAGAGATAACATTCGAGGAAAAGCAATGCACTGTATTTTCAACTTTTTAAATAAAGAATTTGCAACACCAAAGTCCAAGAGCGGTAAAACTCAAACAACCGATTAAATGAAGTGCTAATACCAAGAAGCCTTGAATCCAATGTTGTTGGCTGAAATGTGCGATCACTTCGTTTGAGAAAGACGAAAATGTGGTTAAAGAACCTAGAAATCCTGTCATAATAAATGAGCGCCATTCTACCGATAGCTGGGGAAATTGGCTAATTGCACCTAAAAATAGACCGCCAAGAAAACAGCCGAATAAATTAGCGATCAAGGTTCCAAATGAAAATGTGGTAAATAATGGGTTCAACCAAGTACTAAACCCCCAACGAAAGCAAGCACCAAAGGCTGCTCCACCACTAATTAAGCACAGGGTTTTCCACATTAGTACACTCCAAATATGGCGCGTAAATAAGAAGCGACCGCTTCATCGGCATTTTTCCCAATAATTTCCAGTTTCGGACATTTTTGTTTTAGGCGGGCATCTGCATTCGCCATAATACAGCCCTTACCGACACGAGTTAGCATTTCTACATCATTCATGCCATCCCCAAATGCAATACAGTCTTGTAAGCCATAGCTACGTTGTTGTAAGAAATGTGCAAGTGCATTGCCTTTAGAAACATTTTTATTCATCACTTCAAGGCAATTTAGAGAGGAATACACGATATGTGTTAATTCGCCGTAATGTGTTCTCAAATAGTGTTCGACATCAAGCAAATCCTTCGGTGTTTTGCCGATAAAAAATATTTTTTCTGTCGCTCGCCCATGGTGTCGGTCAAAATCAACCACTTGATATTGGAAGCCGGAGTCCTGGTGATATTTGGCCAATGCTGGTACATCGATATTAATGAACCAACCATCATCTTGATAAGTATTTAAGCAAACCGTGGTCGTATCGAAAGGCATTTTGTAAATATCTAAAACGATTTCTTCGGGTAAATTATCGCTGTAAATTAAATTTCCATTGAGATCATGAATTCTTGCTCCATTGGATGTAATCATTACAGCATTGTTTGTTTCAACCTTACTTAAAATGGAGGATACATCGGTATGATTTCTTCCGGTTGCTAAAACAATATCAATTCCTTGCTGCTCCAATTTATTAAGAGTATCAATAGTAAAATCGCCAATAATATGATGAGCATTTAATAATGTTCCGTCTAAATCGGATACTACTGCTCGAAATGGCATTGATGACATATATTCCTCACTAAGTATATGAATAAGATAAAAGTGCGGTCAATTTCCCGCACATTTCGGCGTGGAAGTAGCGGTTGAACTTAATTTGCGCCGCTACTTCATTTAGGTGTTCAAGCAGACTATTTTCTTGGCAAATAACGAATCGGATCTACAGCTTTTCCTTTGTAACGAATCTCAAAGTGGAGTTTGACTGCATTAGTGTCAGTACTTCCCATTTTAGCAATATCTTGTCCGGCTCTCACTTGTTGTTGATTACTTACCAGAATTTTATCGTTATGCGCGTAGGTACTTAAAAAGTCATCATTATGCTTAATAATAATTAAGTTACCATAACCTCGTACTGCTGTACCTGCGTAAACGACTTGTCCGGCTGCTGCTGCTTTGACCGCTTGTCCACGCGAGCCGCTAATATCAATTCCTTTATTACCACCGTCGCTATTTGAGAACCCTTGTATGATTTTCCCGCTTGTTGGCCACTGCCAAGCCACGTTAGAGGCGACTGGTGCGACGGGCGTATTAATAGTAATAGGTTCTGACGTTGTTGTATTAGGGACGCGTGAAGGTATTCCGACACCTGATTTAACAGGACCAATTACGGTACCATCTGAACCGATTTGAGTACCGTTTGGACCTGGTTGATAAGTAACGCTTGGTTCACTCGGTTTATTTATCGTAGGCTCTTGAGCAGTGACTGTCTTAGCTGAACAGTCTGAAATTTTTAATACTTGTCCGATACTTAAACTGTACGGTTCTGACATATTATTTAATGCGGCCAATTCTTTTACGTCCATATTCGCTAGGTAAGCGACGAGGAACATTGTATCGCCTTTATTAACTTTATAAGTATTGGCTTTATATGAGCCTTTTTGAATTTGACTGTAATCCGGTGCATTGGTGTTTGGGTTACGGGGAACATCAATATGCTGTGCTCCAACACAATTTGATACGGTTTTTGTTACAGTTTTTACTTCAGGCGCTGTTGGTGGCGTAACTGGCGTTGGTGTAGGTTGCTGATAAGTCGGTTGAAAATTGGGTTGCGGGTTTTGTATACCGCTGGGTACGTTACTGCCCATATTATTTGGCATTTCATTACGTTGAATTTGTGGTTGCCAAGTTCCACCATTATTGGCGTTATCCACAGGTTGCATCATCCCCGGTGAAAGTGTACCGTCTGCATTTTCTATCGGTGCTGGCGTATTTGATGTACAAGCGGCAAGAACGGCAATACTCAAAGATAATAATAAAAATGATTGTTTCATAAATTTTCCTTATTTCATCGTATTCGGTATTGTGTGTTTTTCAATTTCCGGCATAAAGCTACCTCCACCGATTGCACCGCTACCTTCTACAGGTAACATTATGCCGTCAGGTAAGGCATCGGGATCCCGGATTGGCTCCTGTGGAGAAGAACAGGCACTCAACAGTGCCAATATAGACAGTACAGAAAATAATTTATTCATACTTTTTCCTATCTTAAAAAGAAATAAGCAATAATAGCTAAAACAACAACGGACCAACCAATAATTTCAATAGATTGACGTAATTTGGCTGCGAATTTTTCGCCGCCCCATGCCGCTAATTTTGCCACCAACAAAAAACGTGCAGCTCGAGAAATAAAAGCGGTAATAGTAAACGGTAGAAAAGCCATTTGCATTACGCCCGCACAAATAGTAAAAACTTTGTAAGGAATTGGACTAAAACCGGCAACAAAGATCACCAATACTCCCCATCGTTCAAACCAAGACATTGCTTGTTCCCAGCTTGATTGATATCCCCATTGCTGAACATAGCCTTGCACCCAATCATAGGCATAATAACCGATAGCATAGCCAACCATGCCTCCAAATATTGAAGCTAATGAGGTATATAGGGCGAACTTGAGCGCACTTTTAGGCTTTGACATTGACATCGGAATTAACATCACATCAGGCGGAATAGGGAAGAAAATAGCTTCAATGAAGCTGACAAAAGATAGCCAAAACGTCGCAAATCGGTGTGTTGACCATTCCATTGTCTTATCATACATCGCACTAAAAACTTTCATCACATTGTTCCTATTTATTCACGAGTCAACCAAGTTTGTAATGCTGTTAAGGAATGGTGAGCAGTCATATCCGATTGGAGTGGCGTAATCGCGACATAGCCGTTTTTTACAGCATAAAAATCCGTCCCTTCTTGTTCATATTCTGGTAATCCGGATGGGCCGACCCAATAAATGGCTTCCCCTCTTGGATCTTTTTGCTTAATGACTTCTGCTGCTGCGGTACGATAGCCTAAATGACAAACTTGAATGCCTTTAATCTCTTCATAAGGTAGATCAGGTACATTGATATTAATAATTTCTCGTGGGTTTAATAATTGCGGAGATAATTTAGGGATAAGTTCGCAAACAATGCGTGCTGCCGTTTTATAATGTTGGCGACCATCAAGAGATACTGCGATCGAGGGTAGCCCCAAATGACGTCCTTCCATAGCGGCTGCGACCGTACCGGAATAAATGGTATCATCGCCTAAATTAGAACCCGCATTAATTCCAGAAACAACCAGATCAATTTGTCCAGCGAGAAAGCCATTTAAGGCTAAATGAACGCAGTCTGTCGGTGTTCCGTTAACACAATAATCGCCGTTATCCAACTTACGCGGGCGTAGTGGTCCAATTAGCGTTAACGAATTGGAGGCGGCACTGCGATTACGATCTGGAGCGACAACCACTACATCGGCGAATTCACGCAATGCTTGTGCTAAAATCTGAATACCTTCGGCGTGGTAGCCATCGTCATTACTTAATAAAATACGCATTATATTTGTTCCTTAATTTTTACTATTTCCCGTACCATAGCCGTTGCATAACTTCCTGCCGGTAAATAAAAAGCTAAACGAAGTCCTTCTTGGTTAAATTGCCAAGTAAAATGTTGAGGTTTCACCAATATTGGTCGCCGATCTGCTTTCATTTTTGTTTGTTTCATCAAATCGTTAAAAATCTGATGTTCTTGCAATAGTTTATTTTCAAATTCGGATGCTAATAGATTATTCTCACCGATAAGTGGCGCTGTTAGTAGGATATCTTGTTGCGCTAAACGTGTTTGTAGTTGAGTTAATTCGCTTTCTTGTGCGTTAAAGCGGCTGTTTGAACCGCTGAGTTGTATAATATCGCCGGGTAAGACTTGATTAGCAATATCTTGTTCAAGGCGTGCCGAAACAATTTTATTAAAAATGTCGCTGCGTGCAGCAGATAAATAGAAACGACGTTTTTTACGATCTTTGATGTTTATTTCACCTTTTGCCCAGCATTCGGCTTGTGCTAAATTATTACCATTATGCCCGAAACGTTGCTCCATAAAATAGTTTGGAAAACCATTTTGTTGTACAAGTGTTAATCTTGTATTCAATTCGTCTGTTTCCAATACATCACGCAACAACAATTCAAAATAGTTGCCTTGTAGACTACCGATACGAATTTTACGGTTATGCCTTGTTACCTCTAAAATTTCAATACCGTCAAACTGAAATTGACTAAAGTCTGGAGTGAGTTTTCCTGGCATTTGTAATGAAAACCATTGAGTGGTTACTGCTTTACGATCTTTTAATCCAGCATAACTCATATTTTTACCGGATATTCCTGCGAAATTTGCCAGTTGTTCACCGACAAATAATGTATTACAGTCGGTTTTGCGGACTTTAACGGCAACAAACTCACCGTCGCCTGACATTTCGTATCCTAATTCTTCGGTAACGAGAAAATCTTCGTGTCTAGCTTTTAGAAGTGCGGTCGCTTTTGGTGCCGTTTTTAACGTGAGATAAGCTAAGTTCTGCATAATGCACCATTTTTCATTAAAAGTACGACCGCTTCACATGCAATGCCTTCCCCTCGTCCGGTGAAACCAAGTTTTTCGGTCGTTGTCGCTTTTACATTGACTTGTTCGGTTTCGCAACATAAGTCAGTTGCGATATTGGCGCGCATTGCATCAATATAAGGACGCATTTTTGGTGATTGCGCAATAATGGTGATATCTACATTCCCAATGCTATAACCTTTTTCTTGTATTTGGTGAAATGCGATGCGCAACAAATGACGACTATCGGCATTTTTATATTGTATATCCGTATCTGGAAAAAGCTTACCGATATCCCCTAATGCCGTTGCACCGAGTAACGCATCGGTTAATGCGTGTAGTGCTACATCACCATCTGAGTGAGCAATAAAACCGATATGATAAGGTATGGTAACACCACCGATAATTAATGGGCGATCTTCGCCAAAAGCGTGTACATCGAATCCGTGTCCGATTTTAATCATGTTGTTTCCTTGTTAAGTAAAATTCAGCTAATGCCAAATCTTCAGGTCTGGTTATTTTGATATTATCACTACGCCCGTTGATTAAGAGCGGTTTGAATCCGCAAAGTTCCATTGCCGAGGCTTCATCTGTTACGGTTAAATTATGTTTGATTGCTTGTGTTAATGCCTTGCGTAATAAATCGACAGGAAAAAATTGTGGCGTTTGCGCTAACCATAATTTACTCCGATCTTCCGTTGCGGTGATTTTATTTTCATTGTCAGATGCTCGCTTGATCGTATCGGTTGCAGGAATAGCTAGTATCGCACCATTAGAATCTTCAACGGATAATAATTTATTTAAGTCTGTTTCATTCAAACAAGGGCGAGCGGCGTCGTGTACTAAAACCCAAGCTTGTTCATCAGTGATTATATTTAGTCCGTTTAACACCGAATCTGCACGATTTTCTCCCCCGTCTACCAACTGGATTTTAGGGTGCTTAAGTAACTCAGTCGTTGAAAAATAAGGGTCATTAGGGTTCAGTGCTACAATAACTCGGTGAATATCATCACGTCGTAAAAACAATGTTAAGCTATGTTCCAGAATGGTTTTATTTAAAATTTTTAGATATTGCTTTGGTTTATGAGCCTGCATTCTCGTGCCGATTCCAGCGGCAGGAATGACTGCGATAATTAGACGTTTTGGCGCCACGTTTATTTATTCTCTCTAACGATATGGTAAAACACTTCATCTGCTTTGACTAAGTTGTGATTCATACGAGCACGTTCCTCAATTGACTCAAAATCTTTAACTAAGCCTTTGATTTCCGCCGCAATTAATTGGTTACGATGGAGCAATTTTTCATTTTCAGCACGATTTTCAATAATTTTTTGTGAGATCTGCTGATGATCGAAATAGCCGTTTTTTCCAAACCAAAGATCATATTGAAAGAGTAGTAATATTCCCGTCAAGATAGCAATAAAAAAACGCATCATTCTCTCGCATTTAGTCAAAAATGCTGATAGTTTACCGTGAAAATGGAGGAAATGCGATGAAAACATCAAAAATCTTATATCGTTTTTAAAAGTGAATATGGTATTTTCAACCCACACTTTTTTAACCTAATTCATTGATTCAAAGCGTCTTTTAACGATACACTAGGCACTTTGAACATAGCGCGTTCAAAGTTGTCAATACAGAAGATATTTTCCTTATATTAATGTGTAAAAATGTAATGGCATAATTGATAACGGAAAACGCTTATGAATCAATTATCTTCAAGTTTAGTAACTTAAATGAAAAAAATCTCTGAAAAAATGACCGCACTTTGTCTATGCTGTATGAGTTTTTGTGCATTAGCAGAACAGACGGTAGATATTGATGTGCGTGGTATAAAAGGTGTTAAGGCCATTGAGAATACCGATATTAATGTTCATTTGATTGATAAAAATGAAATGGATGGCTCTGATCGTTATAAACAATTAGTGAGTGAGGCAGTTGATAAAGGTTTAAGAGTTTTCGGCTATTATGATACTTCCGTTAGCTTTACGTTAGAAAAACGTAAGGGGCAACGCGATTTATTGGTCGCCTATGTGGATCCAGGAAAACCTACTCGTATTGCTGATACGGATATTCAAATTCAAGGCCAAGCTGCACAAGATGAAAATTTTTCTGCATTACAGCAAAAACTCCCAAAGCAGAACGAATTAGTTGAACACAAAAAATATGAAGATTATAAAAGTGCGCTGTCGAGCTTAGCATTAAGCCGTGGCTATTTTGACGCTAAATTTTTAATTTCTCGTTTAGAAATTAGTCCTGAATCTCATCAAGCTTGGTGGCGAATGCTATTTGACAGCGGTGTCCGTTACCATTACAACGAAATCAAATTTAATCATTCCCAAATTCGTGATGATTACCTAAATAATATGCTCAATATAAAATCTGGTGATCCTTACGCGATTAGTGATCTTTCTGAGATTACTAGCGATTTTTCTTCCACTAATTGGTTTAGTTCTGTACTGTTACAACCGCAAATAAATGAAGTAGATAAAACCGTCGATATTGAGATCTTACTGTATCCGCGTAAGAAAAATACGATGGAGTTGGGGATTGGTTTCTCTACCGATACGGGACCGCATTTACAAATTGGTTGGAAAAAACCTTGGATTAACAATCGTGGGCATAGTTTTAGTACCAATATGTATATTTCTGCACCTAAGCAAACTCTTGAAGCAACCTATAAAATGCCATTGTTAAAAAATCCACTAAACTACTATTATGAGTTTTCTGCCGGATTAGAAAATGAAGATAAAAACGATACAGATACCACGGCAGCAACATTCGCAGCCTTACGTTATTGGAATAATGAAGAAGGCTGGCAGTATTTCGGTGGGTTGCGTGTTCGTTTTGACCGATTTATTCAAGCTGACGTAAAAGATAGGACGATGTTAATTTATCCGACTGCTGGGTTATCTCGTACTCGTTTGAAAGGAGGATTATTTCCTATTTGGGGAGATACGCAAAAAATCACTGTTGATGTCGGACGAAAAATGTGGTTATCAGATGTTGATTTTGTAAAAATTCAGGCGTCAACGGCATGGATTCGCACCTATGCACAAAATCACCGTATTATTACTCGTCTGGAGCTGGGTTATTTACATACAAAAGATATTCAGAAAATCCCTCCAGTTTTACGTTTCTTTGCTGGTGGCGATCGGAGTGTTCGAGGTTACGGCTACAAGAAAATTTCTCCCAAAAACGCGAAGGGTGAACTAATTGGAGGTTCCCGCCTCGCAGCAGGTTCGGTGGAATATCAATATCAAGTTTATCCTGACTGGTGGCTGGCGATTTTTGCTGACTCAGGATTTGCTGCTAATGATTTTAAACCTGATGAATTACGCTATGGCACAGGTCTTGGACTACGTTGGGCATCTCCGGTAGGGGCAATCAAATTTGATATTGCCACGCCTGTACGAGACAAAGAGAACAGTAAAAACGTTCAATTTTATATCGGCTTAGGTACGGAAATTTAGGTGTTATTACATGCAACAGGAAATTAAAAAACAAGCAGCGCGTCATTCACCACCGCCCTCAGTGAAGAGGAAAAAAACATGGCAAAAATGTCTTTGTTGGGGAAGTGCGGTCATTTTTTTACCAGTTTTAGGTTTAATCTGTATTTTATCTTTTCCTGCTGGGCAACGAGCAATGATTGGGGCTGTCGATCGTTTGTTGGATAATTTATCTATCGAGCAAACGACAGGAGGTTTGCAAGAAGGTTTAGTATTGCAGAATATTCGTTATCATTCCGAAGGTGTTGATCTGTATATCGGCAAAACCGATTTGAAAATGGACTTGAGTTGCCTGTTCTCTCGTCAGATCTGTATTGAGCATATTTTAATCTCACAACCAAATGTTGTGATTGATAGCCATCTTTTACCTTCGTCAGAAAGGGCTGAGGAGCAAGATAAAGCGCCAATGGCAAAACTTAATTTTCCCCTCAGTGCCGTAATAAAAGAGTTGGAAATACAGGATATAGGCTTACAAATTAATAGTAATAAAATAACACTTAATCGTTTTCAAAGTGCGGTCAGTTTGGATAACGAAGTTGGTTTATCTATTCAACCGACTTTCATTGATGACTTATTAATTGAGACTACGGCACCTCTTGCCAAGGAAGTTCAATCTCAGGAAGAAAGTTCTGAACCGATAAATTGGGAAGAGATAGAACAACGCTTAACACCTGGATTATTGAGTAATATAAAGGAAATTACGCTGCCTTTTGATATCCACATTCAAACAATTGAGGGGAGAAATTGGCGCTATCAACAATTAGATCAATATAATAAGGCATCAAATGTTATTGATCTTGAACGAGTCAATTTAAAAGCCGAGTCTATCGGCTATCAGCTTTGGTTACAACAATTTGAAATATTTGGATCGATTGGACAGATTAATGCACAAGGTCATTTACAACTAAACCAAGATTTTCCGTTGGATTTTCGTTTTAATGCGGATTTGAATCCTATTAAATCTAAACAAATCATTATCTTACCAGCAACCAAGTTGGATCTGAAAATTAACGGAGCATTGAAAAAAACAACCATATTCTCCTTACTGTCTGAGGGGATTGCCGACGCTAATTTAAGCGCTGAGATTAAATTGGCGGAAGATAAAACTCCGTTATCCTTACAATTTAATGTCAAGCAAGCGCAGTACACGTTTGCTAATGATCGCTCTCCATTACAGCTAAATAATGTTTATTTGCAAGTAATAGGTAATTTATTAGATTATCAAACTGTACTTAATGGTCGTATAGAAGGATTAAACCATATTCCTAAAACGCAGTTAGACTTATCGGCAACAGGAAAATTATACGCCGTAGAACTTGAAAGACTACACTTTAATGCTTTAGACGGTAAGGCTCTATTAGCCGGTTCGGTGAGTTGGAAAAACGGCGTTCAATGGGATATTAAAGGTGATCTGGATAAATTGAATATTCGTTCTTATCTTCCTACCATTCCAGCAACATTGTCTGGTAAATTTATTTCAAACGGTTTAGTCGGAGCGAAAGATTGGCAAGTTGACATTCCCCAGTTAGAGTTGACAGGAACGCTTTCACATCGCCCTGTAGCTCTGAAAGGACAGCTTCGTGCAAACTCTCAAACATTATTAAATATACCGGATTTGGTTCTCCGCTATGGTGAAAATCATCTTTCCGCACAGGGTGTATTAAGTGATGAAAAAGCTGATTTGGCACTTACTGTTAATGCACCGAATTTGTATGGGCTATTACCTGACTTATCCGGTTCAGTGATTGGTAACGTCAAAGTTTCCGGAAAACTGGATACACCGAATATTGATACGGATTTAGTCGTTACTCGTTTCAATTTGCAAAATATCAAACTGAATAATGTGATATTAAAAGGCAATATAAATAGCGAGCAAGTGGTTAAAGGCAAGCTTGATCTTAGCGCAAAAGGTTTTCGTTATGGAGAAGGGGTAGAACTTTCCACGATAACCTTAAATGTAAACGGAGATGAAAGACACCACCTTATCAGTTTGCAATCTCAAGGTAAACCGGTGGCGGCAAATTTACAAATCTCTGGTAATTTCGACCGCACTTTGCAGCAATGGAAAGGAGTATTAAGTCAAGTTAGTATTGATTCTCCGATGGGGTTATTTCGCCCAAACTCAGATATTAATCTCAATTACGATAATCATAAGATAGAGGCGAATATTTCGGCGCATTGTTGGCAAAATACGGATATTGATCTTTGTTTCTTGCAACCAATAAAAGCAGGGAAAAATGGAGAAGCAGTTTTTGATATTAAGCGAATTAATTTGGCTCTCGTTAATAAACTGACAGGGCAAGATAACCTACAAGGTCGGTTACGCAGCCAGGGAAAAGTTGCGTGGTTTGCGGATAAACCATTGAGTGCAAAGGTTAGTTTGGAAGGAAAAAATTTGTCATTAGCACAAAAAATTGATTATCGAACCTTTAAATTGTCTGTTCCGAATTTAATGTTCAATGCGGAATTACAAAATAATACATTGGAATTAAAATCCGATATCAATCTTCAAAACCAAGGAGAAATCAGTGCCGATTTGGTGTTAAGAGAGCTTGACAAAAATCGTCAGTTGGGAGGAAACATTCAAATCAAGCAGTTGAATCTAGCCTTAGCCAATCAATTATTTACTGCTCAAGAATCGCTGAACGGGGAAATTGTCTCTCGGTTATCTTTAGGTGGAAATCTGGAGAAACCGACGATTAGCGGAAATTTTGATATCAATAATATTCAAACCAAATTATGTATCATGCCGTTTGATGTTACTGGTGGTAAGATTGCGATTCGGTTTAACGGAACACACTCCACGTTACAAGGAAAAATCCAAACCACTGATAGTGAATTAGTTATCAACGGTGAAGCTGATTGGAATAATATGAATCATTGGGTTACCAAAGTGAGTGCCAAAGCCGATAAGTTTAAGTTGGATATTCCGAATATGGCAAAACTTCAAATTAGCCCAGATATTTCCGTAAGTGCAACTCCGAAATTGTTGGAATTATCTGGTAATGTTGATATTCCTTGGGCTCGCATTGCGATTGAAGCGCTGCCGGACAGTGCTATTTCAGTTAGTGAAGACGAAGTTATTTTAAATGGTCCTAATAAAAGTAAAGAGGAATTAATTAAACGTGAATTTGCGGCAACTACTAAATCCGGTATGGCAATTCATTCTGATTTAAGAATTAATATCGGCGATAATGTGAATCTCAATGCTTATGGATTAAAGACCGATTTAAATGGTTTACTTTCGGTAAAACAAGATAAGGGACGTTTAGGGCTATTTGGACAAATTAATTTGAAAAATGGTCGATATGCGTCATTTGGTCAGGATTTAATCATTCGAAAAGGGCAGATTAGTTTTTCTGGCTTACCTTCCCAGCCTATGTTAAATATTGAAGCGATTCGCAATCCCGAAGCGATGGAAAATAGTACGATTACTGCTGGTGTTAAAGTTATCGGTGTTGCAGATAGTCCGGAAGTTACGGTTTTTTCCGAACCGAGTACATCGCAAGATCAGGCGCTATCTTATTTATTAACCGGACGTTCTCTGGAAAATAGTGGTGAAGCAGGCTCAAGCGGTTCCGTAGGAGCTGCATTATTAGGATTGGGGTTGGCGAAAAGCGGAAAATTAGTTGGGGGCATCGGTGAAGCTTTCGGTATTCAAGATCTTAATTTAGGCACAGCCGGCGTTGGCGAAAGCTCTAAAGTGGTGGTAAGTGGTAATATTACTAATCGCTTACAACTAAAATATGGAGTTGGCTTATTTGATGGTTTGGCTGAGGTAACGCTACGCTATAGATTGTTGCCTCAACTCTACTTCCAATCAGTTTCAAGTACAAATCAGGTATTTGATTTACTCTATCAGTTTGAGTTTTAGGAGAAAAAATGACAGAAATTCACTCGCAACCTAATATTCCTTCCTGCAGGCAGGAAAATATCCGTGAAATTGCCGCTATTGATCTCGGCTCAAACAGTTTTCATATGATTATCGCCCGTATTGTAAACGGAGCGGTACAAATTCTTTCCCGTTTAAAACAAAAAGTGCAATTAGCAGAGGGCTTGAATGAAAATGAAGAACTTAGCCAAGAGGCTATTGATAGAGGGGTAAAGTGTTTGGCTCAATTTGCCGAGCGCTTACAGGGATTTAGTTCGCAGGATGTGATTGTTGTCGGGACTTATACCTTGCGACAAGCAATAAATAATCAAGTATTTTTACAGCAGGTGAGAGCTGTTTTTCCCTATGATATAAATATTATTAGCGGAGAAACGGAGGCAAAAACTATTTATGCTGGTGTTTGCCATACTCAGCCGGAAACTGGGCGAAAATTAGTGATTGATATCGGTGGTGGTTCGACAGAAATGATCATCGGGGATGATTTTGACCCGATTATTGCGCAAAGCCGCCATATGGGGTGTGTCAGTTTTGCCAAACGTTTTTTCCCAAATGGTGAAATTACACCCGAATATTTTGAGAAAGCCCGTCAATGCGCATTGGAAACCATTGCCGATTTAGGTGAAACTTACCGTAAATTGGGTTGGGAAACTGTTTTAGGATCTTCAGGTACAATTAAAACCGTCTATCAAGTTATTAGTGCTACAATGGATCCAAACGGTATTATTACTCCTAAACGCTTGAATCGATTGATTCAGCAAACTTTAAAAGCTCCGCATTTTAATGAGTTGAAGATTATTGGATTAAATCCCGATCGTGCGGATGTTTTTGTTCCTGGATTGGCAATTTTAAGAGCGGTATTTGAAGTTTGTCGTATTAATAGAATGCGTTATTCCGACGGTGCACTACGCGAAGGTATAATTTATAGCCTTGAACGTAATTTCCAAGTTGATGATATTCGGGCGCGAACTGCTGCAGGATTATTTCGCCAATTCAACATTGATCAGAACCATGCGGACCGAGTAGCAACCACGATACAACAACTTTGTCGACAATACCATCATTGGGAAGCAAATCATCAACTCCAAGAAATGCAAGAAGTATTACTTTGGGCAGCAAAATTTCACGAAGCAGGCGTTGTTATTAATCATAAGAATATGAACAAACATACGGCTTATATTTTAAATAATATGGAACTTCCCGGTTTCGATCGCGAACAGCAACGTTTGCTTACTACATTGGTTCGTTTTCATATCGGAACTTTAAGTGTTAATGAAATTGCAAAGTCCGGTCGATATACAAAGACGGATATTATAGCATTGATCCGTATTCTTCGTTTAGCTGTTGCATTTAATCGTTCTCGGCAAGCGACTAGACCGATAAAAAAAATCTTGCTCAAAATTGATCGCTCTTTAAAGCGTTGGAGTCTAATTTTTGAAGCTGGTTATTTAAAGCAAAATGTGCTGCTCCAACATGAATTGTACAAAGAAAGCCAATTCTTAAATGAAGCCAATATGGAGTTAGCGTTGATATCAGAAGAAGAGTGAGTACAGTTTTCCTATTTTAGATCATAAAAACTCGGTGTAGCACCGAGTTTTTCGTTTAACGATAGCGATCTAAGAATTTATAGTATTGGACACCGATTTTTAATACCGTGCGTTTTACTAACTTGCCGCCGTAAATTGAGGGTACTTTTAAGGATTCAAAAATTTGCAAACGTTCGTCATTGCCTAAAATAGCTTCCGATATAATTCTACCTGCTAATCCAGTTAATGCAACGCCATGACCGGAATAACCTTGTGCAAAATAAATATTCGGTGCAATGCGACCGAAATGAGGACTAGAGTTCATCGTCATATCAATCGGTCCTCCCCAACCGTAGTCTATTTTTACATTTTCTAGTTGAGGAAAAACATGGAGCATATTTTTTCGCATTACTTCAACCATATCCGTATTTGAACTGGAATCACTGCCAAATAGCAAACGGTTATCCGCGCTTAGGCGGTAATAATCCAGTAATAAATTGTTGTCGCATACTGACATACCATTATTAATAACCGAATCTGCGGTAGTTTGATCTAACGGTTCTGTGGCAATAATAAAACTTTCTACCGGTAGAATTTTACGATTAATACCTTGATGAACAGATTTTGGTAAAACATCGATATATGCATTAGTGGCTAAAATAACATTCTCGCAAACGACTGCACTTTTTTCCGTTTTTACTTTCACTCGGCGTTTGCCTTGAATGAGATCAATCACAGGAGATTGCTCATAAATTTTTACACCTAGATTTAAACAGGCTTTTGCCAATCCTAGACAATAATTTAGTGGGTGTAAATGACCTGAGTTACTGTCAAATAATGCTCCCACATAAATATCACTGCCTAAATGCCGTTTAAGTTGAGTTTTATCCCAAAGTTGCATATTTTGATAACCGAATATGTCATGGGCAGCTTGTGCCGTGGCAATTAGGTCATCCATTCGACGTTGATTCAAGGCTAAGGTCGCGTAGCCTTTTTTCCAATCGCATTGAATGCCATATTTATTGATACGTTCATCAATAATGTCTAATGCTTCTAGGGACATATTCCATAAGCACTTGGCTTTTTCCAAACCTAAAAGCTTAATATATTCATCAATGCCCTCTTCAAAACCATTAATCGCTTGTCCGCCACTACGCCCGGAAGCGCCAAAACCGATTCTAGCGCCTTCCAATACAATAACACTTTTGCCCTGTTCCGCTAATTCTAACGCCGCGGATAGACCAAAAAAACCTGCGCCAATAACGCAAACGTCGGCATATTCCCGCCGGGTTAATTCAGGGCATTCAATATATTGGTTACGAGTATCAAAATAATAGGATTTAACGTGTTCTTGACGTGAAAATGCTAGCATAATGTTTTATCTTACCGAAAAGTTGGCGGCATATTACTCCGATATAAAAATATGTCAAATTCTTTGCAAAAACTGATATACTCCCCCACTCCATAATCTAATGTTTACTGTTAACTTTAAGTGAGGTACATAAATTGAAAAATACTTTCAAAAATTTTTTAAAATCCTTTCTATTTGCAGGTTCGGCGTTTTTTCTGTCTTCCTCCTTTGCGGCCAATGAAAAGCTTTATGTGTATAACTGGACGGACTATGTCCCTCCTGAATTAGTTGCGGAATTTACTAAAGAAACCGGCATAGAAGTGATTTATTCTACTTTTGAAAGTAATGAAGAAATGTATGCCAAATTAAAGCTAACGGCAAATGCTGGATCAAGTTATGATTTAGTGTTCCCTTCTAGTTACTATGTTAACAAAATGGTCAAAGAAGGAATGTTGCAAGAGTTAGATCATAATAAACTCACGAATTTTAAACAAATTCCAGCACATTTATTAAATAAAGAATTTGATCCAAATAACCGTTATTCCTTACCTTATATTTATGGATTAACTGGGATTGGTGTTAATACTGATGACGTCGAATTAAGTAAAATTACTAGTTGGGCAGATTTGTGGTCGCCAGAATACAAAAATAAAGTGTTATTGACCAGTGATGCTCGCGAAGTGTTTCATATTGCACTATTATTAAACGGAAAATCACCAAATACCACCAATGAAGAGGATATTAAAGGGGCATACGACAATTTAGTTAAACTTTTGCCGAATGTTGTTACATTTAACTCTGATTCTCCAGAAGTGCCTTATGTGCAGGGGGAAGCCTCATTGGGGATGATTTGGAACGGTTCTGCTTATTTAGGGAATAAGGAGAATTCAAGTCTTCGATTTATTTACCCAAAAGAAGGGGCTATTTTCTGGATGGATAATTACAGTATTCCAAAAACAGCAAAAAATACGGAAGCAGCATATAAATTTATTGACTTCCTATTACGCCCGGAAAGTGCCAAAGTGGTTGTTGAACGTATGGGGTTTTCAATGCCTAATGAAGGTGTAAAGGCCTTACTTAGTTCGGAATTGGTGGAAAATCCAGTATTATTTCCACCAGCTGCGGAAATTGAAAAAGGTGTGATGCAGGCTGATGTTGGGAAAGCCATTGATATTTATGAGAAATATTGGAGTAAATTAAAGACTAATTAAAGAGGAAATCTATTTTTCTATATATCTTTTTAAACAAAAAACACGGGTAAAAAGCTGAATTAGGCGATTTTCGGGTGCGAAAATATTGCATGATATGGTGAAGATAAGGTTTTTGCCTGCCTAATCGAGTATGTTATCACCGTCAAAATGACAGAACATAATTCTCGTAGGATGATTTAAAACTTACCGCCTGAAAGTGATTTTTAGGCGGCGATTTATTTTTATATTACAAGCGACTAAATTTGATATTAGATTTGCATTATTTTTATATCCAAACTATTTAAAATGCCTCATGTTTACATTGGTACCGGTGGGTATAGTGATATGGATTTACTCGGGACACTTTACCCGTTTGATACGTCTAAAGCAGATTTTTTGCATCATTACAGCCGTTATTATGATACGGTTGAAATAAATAGTACTTTCCACGCTCCGATTGGCGCTAAGGCCTTACAAGGAATGTTGGAAAAAGCCGAGGGGCGATTGCGTTTTTCAATCAAATTACATCAGGATTTTAGCCATAAACGTACTGCAACCTCTGAGCAAGCCAGCCATTTTTTAAATGCCTTACAACCGCTAATTGATGAAAATGTATTGGCGATGTTGTTTGTACAATTTCCCCACACCTTTGAACGTACTCCTACTAATCGTTTTTATTTGGCACAGTTGACAGAATGGTTTAGGGATTATCCGTTAGCTGTGGAATTTCGCCATGCCGGTTGGCATATCGAGCCGGTTTTTCAAGCATTTTCACAAAAAAAGAATTTAATTTGGTGTAATGTAGATTATCCGACTAATATCGGTTTACCCGCGTTCCGATTTCAAACCCATCAGCCTATTGCCTATCTGCGCTTACACGGGCGTAATCCTAACTGGTGGCAAGCTAATTCAGCTCAAGATCGTCATGATTATCGTTATACAGAAGATGAATTAACGCGGTTAGCACAGAGAATCGCACAACACTCTTTTGATGAACTTTATCTCTATTTTCAGAATACCACTAAAAGTCATTCTTTTTACAACATCGCCACATTAAAAGGCTGTTTAACAGCGTTAGGTTTTAGTGTAAAAAGTGAGATTGACGAACTGGTAGGTGAACAATGGGGATTGTTTTAGGTTGTGCGGGAGTCCAAAAACTATTTGATGTTTTCAAAGGAAAACCCCATAGTAGATACGACTGTGGGGAGAGAGTGAAAAGAATTCTGATTTATTTTTACTTGACAAATTCGCTAAAAGTTAATTCGTAATTATCACCATCGCGAGAATATTTCAAATAGCGGGGAAAGTATTCTCCTTTAAATTTTTTTACTGTAACGTCTTTATCTCCCGTTTTGAAAGTATAGGTGATTTCTGTAAATTTTTGTTTACGATATTCCACCTGCTTTTGTTGCTTATTCACTGATACATTTTTCATTGGATAAAGTTTTTTGCCATTTGTAATTTGAAAGTCGGTTGGTAATTTATCGTAGTAAGCTAATTGAAATGCCATGGTAAATAAGTCAAAAGTCGGTAAAGTTAAATTTTCCGTTTTTAATCCGTCTTTGAGCTTTCCATATTCGATCGTTGTCGGTGAAATTTGAGAAACTGCATAGATCTTTCCGTTTCTTACATCTTGATAGCGGATCATTTTGAAACCGTTTACCGCTTGAGAACCGCGTGAGGCAAATTCAATATTATAGAGTGGCACATTAATTTTAGCGTTGATTGTATATTGAGAATTATCTGCTTTAAAATGAACGTAAGCGGGCATAAGGTAGTTTGAGCTGTATTTTATGTTGTAGTTAACATTTGCCCATGCCGCCGGGATATATGCGGCGAGTACAAGAGAAAAAATTTTGAGTAATTTCATTGCATTTCCTTATAAAATAGATGTCTCATTAGAAGTTTTATTTGGTAACAAGTTCCGTGATAAAGTAATGAAAAAAACAAAATGGTTAAAAATTGCGCTGATTCTAATTTATTTATTAAGTCCGGTAGATATTTTACCAGAAGCTTTACTTGGACCACTCGGGTTAGTTGATGACATCGCAGCTGTAATGTTATTGATTCAATTACTGTTCAAAAAAACATAAAGAGCGATTGATTAAAAACATTTTTAAAATCAACCGCACTTTTTATTCCAACATTATTGGAATGTTGGTGATTAGGCAATTCGCATTTGAAAAATGACAACTTCAGCTTGACAGCAAAATGTAAAGTCAGCTTTCAATAAATAGCCATTTTCAACCTGCGTAATTTCCGATTGAATTTGGCAAGGTTCACTTTCTATTTCTTTTGCTTTTTCCGTGAAAAAATCTAATGCTGCTTGTGCATCTTGTTTAGTGTCATAGATCCATTCGATTGGAAAATGGCAGTCGCTGTTATCGAAATGGGATTTTACATCGAAAGTATTACAACCTACACATTCAATAGGTTTATCACTGTTCATTAACATAATCATTTCTCCTTATTTTGCGGTTACAAAACCGACGGCTTGATAGACTTTGTCTAAGGTTTCTTTTGCTTTTGCTCGGGCTTTTTCCGCACCTTGGCGTAGAATTTCATCAAGTAAGGCTTCGTTATTGCGATATTGATGAAAACGTTCTTGTAAACCGGATAATAGAACAGACACTTCATCGGCAACGGCCGTTTTTAAATGTCCGTACATTTTGCCTTCAAACTCTTTTTCTAATTCTGCAATAGATTTATCGGTAACGGCAGAAAGAATATCTAGTAGATTTGATACACCCGCTTTGTTTTTCACATCATAACGCACTATAGGCGGCTCATCGGAATCTGTTACTGCGCGCTTAATTTTTTTCGCAACGGATTTTGGATCTTCTAGTAGAGTAACTACATTATTGCGATTATCATCCGACTTAGACATTTTTTTGTCTGGATCTTGCAAAGACATGATTCTTGCCCCAGCCTTACCGATGAAAATTTCAGGGATAGTGAAAATGTCACCATAAATGGCGTTAAAACGATTTGCTATATCTCGGGTGATTTCCAAATGTTGTTTTTGATCATCACCAACGGGTACTGATTTGGCTTGATATAATAAAATATCTGCTGCCATTAGTACGGGATAGTCAAACAAGCCTACATTAATATTTTCCGCATAACGAGCTGATTTATCTTTAAATTGGGTCATTCTGCTCATTTCACCGAAATAAGTATAACAATTTAATATCCAACTTAGCTGAGTGTGTTCCGGAACATGGGATTGCACAAAGATAGTACTTTTTTCAGGGTCAATACCGCAGGCTAAATAAAGCGCTAGCACATCTAAGGTCGCTTTGCGTAATGCGATAGGATCTTGACGAACAGTGATAGCGTGCAAATCGACCACGCAGAAAATGCAATCGTAGTTTTCTTGCATTTTTACCCAGTTACGTAGTGCACCCAGATAGTTACCGATAGTCAGTTCTCCGGAAGGCTGTACGCCGCTAAATACGATAGGTTTTGTCATAAGTATCCTTAAATAATCGGGTAGAGTTAGATTGAAAATATTCGGCATTATATATTAGTCGCTATGAGCAGCCATAGTGATTTTTTGACCGCACTTTATTCTTAAAACGTATTATCGGCGTTAAGTAGAGGGAGTAAAGTACGGTTGATTTATTTAGAGAATGTTTAACAGATCCGCAAAATCCTCAAAGACCCAATCCGGATTGGATTCATTAATTGGAATATTATAGTTATAACCATATGTTAATCCTACTACCGGGCAGCCTGCGGCATGGGCGGCAAGAATGTCATTTTTAGAGTCGCCGACAAATAGAATCTGATGAGGATAAAGTCCGAATTTCCCGCATAAATAATAGAGTGGTGCAGGATGCGGTTTGATTGCCGGTAAAGATTGCCCACCCAAACGTTCGCTAAATAAATGATTGATTCCGAACGCTTCTAATACGGGCTGGACGTGTTGCGTTGGTTTATTAGTAACCACCGCCAAAATATAACCTTTACTTTTTAGTGCTTCTAAGGTTGCTTTTACATTGGGATATAATCGACTGATATTACAAAGATTTTCACCGTAATAAAAATTAAAACGAGCTTTAATTTTCTGAATTTCTGACTGCGTTAATAGGCGATCGCTTTGTTTTTGTGCCCAATCTACCGCTCTGGCAATAAGTACTGCTGCTCCGTTACCTATCCAAGTTAGAACTAATTGTTCTGGTGCTTGCGGTAAGTTTAATTCTAATAAAGCAGAATTAACCGAAAGTGCGAGATCTGGTAGACTATTAACTAAAGTGCCGTCTAAATCAAAGCCAATAAGTTTAAATTGTGTCATCTGTTTTCTTTTTCCTTTTTAAAAAATCTCTAAAAAATTTAATCCATAGTGTGGCTAATATTAGTAACCCGATAGGAACTGTAATATAGGAATATTGCCAAAAATTAATAAATAAACAGTTTTTTTCAGTCAATTCCCAAATATCTATACCTAACTTTTGCGCATGATAATGTACACCGAATACTTCAATATAAATCGGGCAGGACATAAAAAATAGAATTAAAATGCTGTAGTAAATCGGGTGATTTAATTTCATTAGTTACCTGATACTTGCTAATTGGCTACGCATTTGATTGATCACTGTATTGTAGTCTGGTTGATCAAAAATTGCCGATCCAGCAACAAAAGTATCAGCACCTGCTGCTGCAATCTCTGCGATATTGTTCACTTTCACCCCTCCGTCTACTTCTAAGCGAATATTAAAACCGCTTACATCAATGCGTTGGCGTACTTGTTTTAATTTATCCAATGTGGATGGAATAAAGGCTTGACCACCAAATCCAGGATTGACCGACATTAATAAAATTATATCCACTTTATCCATTACATAGTCTAAATAACTCAGTGAAGTTGCTGGATTAAATACTAAGCCTGCTTTACAGCCGCAATCACGGATAAGTTGCAATGTACGGTCAATATGTTCGCTGGCTTCTGGATGGAAAGTAATATAATTGGCACCGGCTTTAGCAAAATCTGGAATAATTCGATCAACCGGCTTTACCATTAGGTGGACGTCAATGGGTGCAATAATCCCATAATCCCGTAGTGCTTTACACACTTGTGGTCCAAAAGTTAAATTCGGCACATAATGATTATCCATCACATCAAAATGAATCAAATCGGCACCAGCGTTCAGTACCTTCTGTACATCTTCACCTAAACGTGCTAAATCAGCTGATAAAATAGATGGCGCAATAAGAAAAGGTTTCATATTGGGATCTCCTTAAGTAAAAGTAGCACTAGTTTACTACGTTATATGCTGATTTTCCGTATTTTATTTACGCTAAACTTAATAATGGACAACGTTTTCCGTATTTTGAATATTTTGGATGATTGTTTTTGCTTCATCGCTTGTTAAAAATTGGTAAGTCGTAGCTGGAACAAGCTGTTTCACCCTTTCAAAATCCTTTAACTTAATAGCTTGGCGAACCTTAGAGGCGCTAATAATTTGCCCGTCAATGGTTCGTCGTTCAACTTCGATACATTCAATATCTTTTTCGGGTAATGTCGTTTGCATAATTTGATTATAAATATGGGTAACTCGGCTGAAAGGTTCGCTTCCTACATAGCGGCGTTTTATCCCTAGTGCTTTGGCAATTTGGATAAATATTTGAAGATCAATTTTCGCATTACTTTCAATAACCGCATCCTCGCTTTCTTGGAAATAGCTAGGGAAAGTATTTTGACTAATTATGTAAGAACCACTCTCATGACAAATAACGTTTGGTAAATGCGCTGTTCCTTTGATAACTAGTGCTTTTCGAGTATTAAAAGGAAATAGGCTTTGTTCTTCACTCACTATGAAGACATGAACTATATCGTTTTCCTGTGCAGCTTTTTCTATTAAGAATTGATGACCTAACGTGAAAGGGTTGCAATTCATTACCAAGGCGGCAATTTTTAAATTAGAGGAAATATTGACCGCACTTTGTAATCTTTTCAAATAATGTTGGAAACCATTGCGGCGATTTTCCATAAAGGCGATTTGACGAGGGATTTGTGTAATTTCATAAAAACCTAGATCTTGAAAAAATTTTGCTGAGTCCGCTTTGGTATATAGAAAAAGATGACTATGTCCCCGTTCCATTTGAATATTAATTAAATGGGTAATAATACGGTTCATCAATCCCTTTCCTTGATGCTCCTTTGCCACGGCTAGGCATCGCAATGTATTACCGAAACAACTTCCTGTAGCAATAATATCAGATTCTTGGTTGAAAACTGCACAAACATAATCTAAATGTGGGTCTCTTCGGATTCCTTCTTGTTCTAATAATTGTTCTATCCTAGCAAGGCTTTTTTTATCATTCGGCGAGATTTTACCAATGGCGTATTCTGTCATGTTTTTATCCTATATATTTAGCCAAAATGTAACTGGACCGTCATTAGTTAGACTCACTTGCATATCTGCGCCAAATTGACCAGTTGCAACAGTTATCTTTTCACTACATTTTTTGACGAAATATTCATATAAACTTTTTGCTTGATCCGGTGCTGCACCTTTGGAGAAACTTGGACGCAGACCTTTTTGAGTGTCTGCTGCTAAAGTAAATTGTGAGACAATCAATAGTTCGCCAGCTATTTGTTGAACATTAAGATTCATCTTACCTTCTTCATCGTTAAATACGCGATAATTTAAGACTTTTTCTGCTAATTTATTCGCTTTTTCCAACGAATCCTCTTTCTCTACCCCCAATAATACTAATAAGCCTTGTTTAATTTTGCCGATATTTTGGCCAGAAATGTTTACTTCTGCTTGCGTAACACGCTGAATTAACGCGATCATTCCAATGTCTCCGAGTTGAGTGAATTTTCTTGCTTCTCCGACTGCATGCTTTCTACTCTGCTTTCTGATAATACTGCGGCTAACTGTGCACCGATAAGCACAACCGTCCAGCTTAGTTGGATCCATAACAGCATTATCGGTAGCGTTGCCATCGCACCATAAATCAGTTGGTAGGACGGAAAGGTATTAATGTACCAAGCAAAAGCTTGCTTACCTAAAGTAAAAAATACGGCAGCAATTAGTGCACCAGCAGCCGAATGTTTAATGCTGACCTTTTTATTTGGCACAACCATATAAATCAGAGTAAAAATAAACCAAGTAGATAAAAAAGGCACAAAACCGAGCAATTTTTGACCGAATGAAAGGGAAACTTGAGACTCGAATAATGTGGTAACGTAGGAGCTGGCAGCGATACTGGTTGCAATTAGGACAGGACCTAAGGTTAATATTAGCCAATAAATAGCAAAGGAAGTGAAAATTGGGCGAGAATCTGTACCTTGCCAAATACTATTTAATGTTCTATCAATAGAATTAATCAACATTAATGCAACCAAGATTAAACTGACAATACCGATAGCGCTCATTTGTTTAGTATTATCTACAAATTGGTCAATATAGAGCCCGACAGTATCACCAGCCGATGGGGCAAAATTAGTAAAAATAAATTCCTTTAGTGCATTGGTAAGCTCGTTAAAAACCGGAAAAGCGGAAAAAATTGAGAAAATGACCATAATAAGCGGTACGATAGCTAACATTGTGCTGTAAGTTAGCGAACCGGCCGCTTGGGTTAATTTGTTTTCGTTAAAACGTAGCCAAAATAAATGTAAAAATGATTTGAAGCTGATCATAAAAATTCTCCACAGCAATGCTTAAATTTTTTTCCTGAACCACATAAACAAGGCTGTTTATTGGTTGGTAGGGGAACAGTAGGATCAATAAAATACCAACGTTGGGCTATTTTCACGAAAATAGAACGTTCATGATGAATTTGTGGCCTCTCATCTGTGCCGAAAAATGCTTTAAATTCGACTGCACTTTGTGTACGGCTTAAAGTTTCTTGATTGAGGATTTGTAATTTGAGCCAGTTAGTACTATTAGCCCAATTTTGTAAGGCGGATTTATCCAATAGTGATTGTTGTGCTGGCACAGTAGTTTCAATAATATAAGTGGTATTTCTCAATGCATAAGCACTATAACGTGAACGCATTAATTGTTCAGCCGACAAGGGATAGTTGATATATTGATGAAATTTTCCGCAACAATGTTCATAAGGTTGTTCGGATTGACAGGGGCATAAAAGTGCGGTTGATTTTTGAGTCATTTTGGAGCCTTATTGGAGAGTTTAGCGCGTTGAGCCTGTAATGAGCGCTTAAATGCTTCGGCTAAAGCTTTGCAAGCTAATGCCGATTCCAATTCCTCTGCTGAGTTTGGTGTAGATAGTAATTTATTTAAATATCGTACAGTTAAATTCGGGTAGGGGCGTTTTTTTAATAGGATATAATCACCAGTTTGAATTTTTCCCTCTTGTAATACCCGTACATACCAACCTGACCAACCGGATTGAAAAATCGTCTTTTGGGTATCGGGCAGTTCCGTATTTTTAGAAAGCCGTTCGCAAGGTTTTCTCGGTTGGGAGACTTCGACGACACAGCTACCAATCTGGTATTGATCACCGATACAAATATTCTCTTCGTTTAATTTTGATACGACGAAGTTCTCACCGTAAACAGCAGTGTCTTGGTAACTAAAATTTGAATCTAATAATAGATTTAATTGTTGAAAACCGTTTTCCGACATGAAGAATAAGGCTTTATCTATACCGCCATGATGGGCTTTTAAGCCGACATCATTTCCTTCTGCGCCGAAAGTATGGATATTCACGGCTTCAACCGGTTGTTTACGAATTGCTGTTTCATATAAACTCCCGTCAGAAAACCGGAGTGTTTGCACACCGCCTATTTTTATGACTAGAATTTTTCCCTGCGCCATACTCCCTCCTTATAAATACGCATTATACACAAAATACTTTGTTTTTTGACCGCACTTTATACCTTAGTTGCCGGATGTGTTGAATTAGCGGTAACTCTTGATTTTTGTTAATGAAACTTACAATAAAGAGGCATATAATGGCAAACATTTATTCCAAGATAAAATAGGAACTTTATATGTACTATTCGTTAGCTCGAACAACAAAAAATCAGACTCTTGGTATTACGGCAAAAATGGCGAATCGTCATGGATTAATTGCCGGTGCAACTGGTACGGGAAAAACCGTAACATTACGAAAAATGGCAGAGGCCTTTAGTGATGATGGGGTACCGGTATTCTTAGTGGATGTTAAAGGTGATCTTTCCGGGTTAGTTAATTCTGGACAAATGCAAGGTAAAATTGCTGAACGTATTGAGCAATTTGAATTAGGTGGAGAAAATTATCTAAGCGGTTATCCTGTGTCTTTTTGGGATATTTTTGGTGAAACGGGCATTCCGTTGCGCACGACTATTTCCGAAATGGGGCCTTTGTTATTGTCCCGCCTGTTAAATTTGAATGCGACTCAGGAAGGTTTATTAAATTTGATTTTCCGAGTAGCGGATGATAAAGGATTATTGCTGATTGATTTAAAAGATCTACGGGCAATGTTGAAATATGTAGCGGAAAATGCCAAAACATTCCAAGTTGAATACGGTAATGTATCGGCGGCAAGTGTGGGGGCTATTCAACGAGCATTATTAACGCTAGAAAATGAGGGGGCGACAAATTTATTTGGCGAGCCGTCATTAAATTTGGAAGATTGGTTGCAGACCAGAGACGGACGTGGAGTGATAAATGTTCTCAATTCTGAAAAACTGATTAATTCCCCAAAAATGTATAGTGCTTTTTTACTTTGGCTGATGTCCGAATTGTTTGAAACATTACCAGAAGTGGGGGATCCAGATAAACCGAAGTTTGTGATGTTTTTTGATGAAGCCCATTTATTATTTGATGGCGCACCGGCGGTATTGGTGGATAAAGTCGAACAGGTGGTGCGTTTAATTCGTTCAAAAGGGGTGGGTATTTATTTTGTTACGCAAAACCCACTAGATTTACCAGATACTGTGTTAGGGCAATTAGGGAACCGCGTGCAGCACGCCTTACGGGCGTTTACGCCAAGAGATCAAAAAGCAGTTAAGTCTGCTGCAGATACTTTTCGTTCCAATCCAAATGTGAATGTTGTCGAAGCGATTTCAACTTTGGGAGTTGGGCAGGCTTTAGTTTCATTTTTGGATGAAAAAGGCATGCCAACACCAGTCGAAATCGCTTATATTTATCCACCGAAAAGCCAGCTTTCCCCGCTTTCTAATGAACAACGTCAACATTGGGTGAAAGATGATGAACTATACGGTTTCTATAAAAATTATGTTGATAATGAATCTGCTTTTGAGATGTTAAATGCGCAAGCTGATCTTGCTGCAGTGGCACAAAAGCAGACAGAACAAGCGCAAGCGGAAGAAGACGCCGGTATTTTCGGTAGTCTAAGCCGTATGATTTTTGGCACTAAAAAACGCGGAGATAAATTAACGCCAACCGAACAAATGGTGAATAGTGTCGCCAAATCTGTTGGACGCAATATTCGTAATGAAGTTACTAAGCAAATAATGCGCGGTATTTTAGGTGCATTGAAAAAATAAGGAGAACGTTATGTCAGAAGTATTTCATTTAGGGTTAACCAAAGCGATGTTAAAAGGCGCAACCATTGCAATTATTCCGGGTGATCCTGCTCGCAGTGAACGTATCGCCAGACAAATGGAAAATCCAAGCTTTTTGACTAGTACTAGAGAGTATAATTCTTGGTTAGGGTATGTGGATAATCAACCAGTCGTAGTCTGTTCTACTGGTATTGGTGGCCCTTCAACTTCTATTTGTGTGGAGGAATTAGCACAGCTTGGCGTGCGTACTTTTATCCGAATTGGTACCACAGGGGCAATTCAACCGCATATCAATGTAGGCGATATTTTGATTACGACCGGAGCAGTTAGACTTGATGGTGCGAGTCGTCATTTTGCGCCATTAGAATATCCTGCCGTGGCAGATTTTGAATGTACCACAGCGTTATTTAATGCAGCAAAAAATAAAGGCATTACACCTTATGTCGGTATTACCGCTTCTTCTGATACTTTCTATCCGG
The DNA here is from genome assembly GCA_001998905.1 of Rodentibacter caecimuris. Classification (GTDB taxonomy): domain Bacteria; phylum Pseudomonadota; class Gammaproteobacteria; order Enterobacterales; family Pasteurellaceae; genus Rodentibacter_A; species Rodentibacter_A heylii_A. The sequence continues at coordinate 34,316 of MLAA01000021.1, forward strand.
GGCAAGAGCGTTATGATACGTATAGCGGTAAAGTACATAAAGAGTACCAAGGTTCATTAAAACAATGGCAAGATCTAAATGTAATGAACTATGAAATGGAATCGGCAACATTATTTACAATGTGTAATGCATTAGGCTTACGCTCCGGTATGGTTGCTGGCGTGATTGTCAATCGAACTCAGCAGGAAATTCCGAATGAAGAAGCAGCAAAAAATACCGAACACAGAGCAATTTCCGTTGTCGTGGAAGCCGTTCGCTTATTGAGCCAATAATTTTTATTGAGCATATCTGGCCCTGTTTGCTGACGGGGCTAGTTTTTAATTTCCCGTCTTTCCTCCTTTTCTTCAAAAATATTTTTCTAGTCTTGCAATAATTGAATTTTTATGCAGAATAGTGGAATATTAATTCATTTTAATGATTTTTTATACACTTGCTAGAATACTCATTTTCCTTTAAACTTCACAAGCTTTACGATATTAGATGAAATTTAGTCAAAGAGCGGTCAAATTTCGAAGACTTTTGATATCAGTAAAGTTTACTGGAAAGGTAAAAGATAACCTTTCCTCCATTATGGTTAATGAGCATTCGTAAGTGTTCGACCAACAAGGAGTATTTTATGTCTGAACCGGCAATTTTAGTATTGGCCGACGGCTCGGTGTTTCATGGTGTATCTATCGGTGCTAGTGGCCATTCCATCGGCGAAGTGGTATTTAATACCGCGATGACCGGCTATCAAGAAATTCTAACCGACCCTTCTTATTTTCAACAAATTGTTACCCTAACTTACCCTCATATTGGCAATACCGGCACAAATAATGAAGATTTTGAGAGCAATAGCGTTTATGCATCCGGTCTTATTATTCGAGATTTGCCGATACTACATAGTAATTTCCGTTCTGAACAAGGGTTAGGCGATTATCTAAAACAACATAATATTGTGGCTATTGCTGATATAGATACACGTCGTTTAACGCGAATACTCAGAGATAAAGGTGCGCAGGCCGGTTGTATTTTAGTCGGTAATGACGAAGCTAAAGCATTGGAACTAGCCAAAAGTTTTGGCTCAATGGCAGGTAAAGATTTAGCTAAAAAAGTAACTTGTAATGAACTTTATCAGTGGACGGAAGGTGAATGGCATTTACCAGTCAGTAATAATGGTAAAGCGTTCAATGAACAAACGAATCCTGAATTTCATATTGTTGCTTACGACTTCGGCGTAAAACGTAATATTTTGAGAATGTTAGCAGAGCGGGGCTGTCGTATTACCGTTGTACCAGCGATGACCTCGGCTCAAGTCGTATTAGCACTAAATCCAGACGGAATTTTCCTTTCTAATGGACCGGGAGATCCTGAGCCGTGCGATTATGCGATTGAGGCTATTAAAACCTTATTATCTACCAAAAAACCGCTGTTTGGCATTTGTTTAGGACATCAACTACTTGGCTTGGCAGTCGGTGGGCAAACCAAAAAAATGGTATTCGGGCATCATGGGGCGAATCATCCAGTGCAAGATCTTGATAGTAATAAAGTATTGATTACCAGCCAAAATCATGGTTTTGAAGTAGACGAAGCCAGCTTACCGGAAAATGTGCGTGTAACCCACCGCTCATTATTTGACAACTCGGTTCAAGGCATTGAGTTAACCGAGCAATCAGCATTTTCGTTCCAAGGTCATCCCGAAGCTAGCCCGGGTCCAAATGATGTAGCGTATTTGTTTGATAGATTTATTGACGAATTGAGAAAATCGAAAAGTAATCTTTCTCAATAATGTAATAAAAGTGCGGTCATTTTTGCCTTAGCGTTTGAGCTAATGGCAACATGGAGGCAATATGAATATTTACTGCTTACTATTTGATGATTATGAAACCCTTGATTTAATGGGGCCGATTGAATTTTTATTTCGTTTGCCTGAAGCAAATTTGCACTATATTTCAATAGCTGGTGGTTTGGTAAAAAGTCGCCAAGGATTTTTTACTAAAACAACCAAGATAGAATATTTACCCGGAAATAGTATTTTAGTTGTGCCGGGAGGTTTGGGTATTCGTTTATTGGTTGATGATCAAATTTTTTTAGAATGGTTAACAAAATTAGTTGATTGTTCACAATTTTGCTTAAGTATTTGCACTGGTTCTGCATTAGTTGCGGCAACATCAAGGTTAAATGAGAGAATGGCAACATCCAATAAATCTGCATTTAACTGGGTGCAGCAAATTAATTCAGCAGTAAATTGGAGAAAAGTTGCCCGTTGGGTAAAAGACGGTAAATTTTATACATCTTCAGGAGTTTCAGCAGGAATGGATATGACACTTGGTTTTATCTGTGATTTGTACGGAGAACTACTGGCGGAACAAATTGCGACGCATGCTGAATACATTTGGAATCGAGATCCAAATAAAGACGAGTTTGCGAAACTTTTATGAATAGATCGGCAGTAAGATAGTAAGAATGTTTGGAAAGTTGTGAGGATAATAATGCGTCATTACCCTTTTAAGCTAGTCAATGTGTTTGCTGAAACGCAGTTTGGTGGTAATCCATTGGTTGTTTTTCCACAAGCAGATGGCTTAAGTGATGAGGAAATGCAACAAATTGCGAAACAATTTAATTTAAGCGAAGCGGTATTTGCTTTTTCTTCAGACCAAAGTGCGGTTGCAAATTTACGTATTTTTACCCCGCACAGAGAACTTCTTTTTGCAGGACATCCAACACTAGGTGCAGCTTTTGTATTACAGAAACTGCACAATCTACCGAAACAATTTGTACTGAATACACAGGCTAAAGTAGTCGGATTGTCGGGAAAAGAGGCAAAAATGGAATTAGCGATACAGGGCTATGATATTCAAAAAAGCCTTGCAAACCCTCATCAACTTGCTCAAATAACGGGATTAAATGAGCAACAAATTTCTGATACTGCATATTGGCTTGATAGTGGTTCACCTCATCTTCTTTTGCAGGTGCTGGAATATGCTGGGCTTGAGAATGTGAAAATTGATCCCTGTCTATTGAATCAAATTTGTCAGATTGATGAGCAAAAACGTTCTGCAATTTATATATGGTATGAGGAAAACGAGAATATTTATTCCCGTTTTTTCTATGCTAATAAAACGGTGGTTCAGGAAGATAGTGGCACAGGCTCTGCCTGTGCAAATCTTGGTGCATATTTCCTATCCCAGCGTAAGTACCCTCTTTCTCGCCTCATACACCAAGGGGATCTAATGTGCAGACCGAATAGGTTACATCTTAAACTCGATGAAAATCAATTTATTTATATCGGTGGCAATGTGATTGAAATTGGCGAAGGCATATTTAAATTGGTGTAGTGAGAGGTAACTACAGTGAGAAATTTTTATAATGAACAATTATACCCAACTAATCACTCAGCTCTTAACATTTGTAGGACTGTAACGCATATTGCGAGCAATTTTGCAATAGTTGAAGCCTATTGCAAAATCGATGAATGAATTGTTCAGGAAAACAACAAGAGAAGGAAATTATCAGATAATTTTTCATTGAATTAGTGCAAGAATTTGGTAACTGCTATGGAGATCGAAATATTCGGAAGTTCGCTTATTTGCCTCATTCTTTCTGATTTAGAGATTTGGAAATCGCTGATTTTCAAATTGAGTTAGATACATTTCAGTATGTTTGTGAAGTGTAAAACACATAAGCTGTAATCTACTATCAACCGAAATGGGAATGTAACATTCTTAGATGGTTAGTAGTAATTCAGGAGCTAGTAGGCGGTAAGATGAATCTTTGAAAATGATAAGAAAATGACCGCACTTTAACTTCCTATTCGTAACAAAGAGAGAAAACTATGCCAAAACGTAACGACATAAATACAATTTTAATTATTGGTGCCGGTCCGATTGTGATCGGACAAGCATGTGAGTTTGACTATTCTGGGGCACAGGCCTGTAAGGCGTTGCGTGAGGAAGGTTATAAAGTCATATTGGTGAATTCTAATCCTGCAACCATTATGACAGATCCTGATATGGCAGATGTTACCTACATTGAGCCAATCCAGTGGCAAGCGGTTGAAAAAATTATTGAAAAAGAGCATCCAGATGCCATTTTACCGACAATGGGCGGACAGACGGCGTTGAACTGCGCGCTCGATTTATCTCGCCACGGTGTATTGAAAAAATATCAGGTTGAGTTAATCGGCGCAACGGAGGAGGCTATTGATAAAGCGGAAGACCGTGGACGTTTCAAAGAAGCGATGGAAAAAATCGGGCTTTATACGCCAAAATCTTTTGTTGCTCATAGTTTTGAAGAAGCCTTAGCTGCACAAGAACAAGTAGGCTTTCCAACCTTAATTCGCCCGTCTTTTACAATGGGTGGATCGGGCGGAGGTATTGCTTACAATCGTGATGAATTTATGGCAATTTGCGAACGGGGGTTTGAAGCTTCGCCAACTCATGAATTGTTAATCGAACAATCTGTTCTTGGCTGGAAAGAGTATGAAATGGAAGTCGTACGGGATAAAGCGGACAACTGTATTATCGTTTGCTCCATTGAAAACTTTGATCCAATGGGGGTACATACTGGCGATTCGATCACAGTTGCACCAGCCCAAACCTTAACTGACAAAGAATATCAACTTATGCGTAATGCTTCCCTTGCGGTGTTGCGTGAAATAGGGGTGGATACTGGAGGGGCTAACGTGCAGTTTGCGATCAACCCTGAAAATGGTGAAATGATTGTCATCGAAATGAATCCGCGAGTCAGTCGTTCTTCTGCCCTTGCCTCCAAAGCTACGGGTTTCCCAATTGCTAAAGTAGCGGCAAAATTGGCTGTTGGTTATACTTTAAACGAGTTGCGTAATGATATTACTGGTGGGTTAATTCCGGCTTCTTTTGAACCTACCTTAGACTATGTTGTAACCAAAATTCCTCGTTTTGCCTTTGAGAAATTTGCTAATGTGGACGACCGTTTAACTACGCAAATGAAATCAGTTGGCGAGGTAATGGCAATGGGGAGAACATTCCAAGAAAGTCTACAAAAAGCCTTGCGGGGTTTGGAAACCGGTATTTGCGGTTTTAATCTGCTTTCTGAAGAGCCGGAAAAAATCCGCCGAGAACTCGCCAATCCGGGGCCGAACCGTATTTTATATGTGGCGGATGCTTTCGGAGCAGGTTTTAGTCTTGAGGAAGTCCACCACTATTCAAAAATTGATCCGTGGTTCTTAGTCCAAATTCAAGATTTGGTCATAGAAGAATTAGCGCTGGAGAAAAAACAGTTAAGCGATTTAGATCGGGAAGAAATTCGCAAATTAAAACGTAAAGGTTTTTCCGATAAACGTATCGCTCAGCTTACTAAAGTAAGCGAAAAAGCAGTACGGGACTATCGTCATTGCTTAGGCATTTTACCGGTGTATAAGCGGGTCGATACCTGTGCAGCGGAATTTGCCTCTGATACCGCTTATCTCTATTCTATTTATGACGAAGAATGTGAAGCTAACCCGTCTGAGCGTAAAAAAGTAATGATTTTAGGCGGTGGACCGAATCGTATCGGACAGGGGATTGAATTCGATTATTGTTGTGTACACGCCGCCCTTGCCTTGCGTGAAAGTGGATTTGAAACCATTATGGTGAACTGCAATCCCGAAACCGTGTCTACCGATTTTGACACTTCTGATCGGTTGTATTTTGAGCCGTTAACTCTGGAAGATGTATTGGAAATTGTGCGGGTTGAAAAACCGTGGGGAGTAATTGTACATTATGGTGGGCAAACGCCACTTAAGCTTGCCAATGCGTTGCACGAAAACGGCGTGAATATTATCGGTACATCTGCAGACAGCATTGATGCTGCCGAAGATCGTGAGCGTTTCCAAAAAATCCTCAATGACCTCAACCTTAAACAGCCACCTAACCGTACTGCCCGTAATGCACAAGAAGCCGTAGCGTTGGCGAACGAAGTTGGCTATCCGTTGGTCGTGCGTCCGTCTTATGTATTGGGCGGACGGGCAATGCAAATTGTTTATAACGATGAAGAATTAAATAAATATATGCGTGAAGCGGTGTCTGTTTCAAACGATAGTCCGATTTTGCTCGATCACTTTTTAAATAATGCGATTGAAGTCGATGTGGACTGCATTTGTGATGGTATGGACGTGGTGATTGGCGGTATTATGCAACACGTTGAACAAGCAGGTATTCACAGTGGTGATTCTGCCTGTTCTCTACCTCCCTATTCGTTAAGCAACGAAATCCAAGATGAAATTCGCCGTCAAACCAAAGCAATGGCATTCGCTTTAGGGGTGAAAGGGTTAATGAACGTGCAATTTGCGGTGCAAAATGACGTGGTGTATGTATTGGAAGTTAACCCTCGTGCTAGCCGTACCGTACCCTTTGTAAGTAAAGCCACTGGACAACCGTTGGCGAAAATTGCCGCGCGGGTAATGGCGGGTATTAGCCTTGCAGAACAGAATGTGAAAGGCGAAGTGATTCCACCGCATTACTTTGTGAAAGAAGCGGTTTTCCCATTCATCAAATTCCCGGGAGTTGATGTGATTTTAGGTCCTGAAATGCGTTCGACTGGCGAAGTAATGGGAGTGGGTAAAACCTTCTCTGAAGCTTTCCTTAAAGCTCAACTTGGAGCAAACGAGCGTGTACCGAAAACGGGTAAAGTGTTTATCTCGGTGGATAATAATGATAAAGAGGGTATCCTACCTATTGCAAAACGTTTACAAGAGCATGGCTATGGCTTATGTGCGACTTTGGGAACCGCAAGGTATCTGCGTGAAAACAGCGTTGCGGTGCAAATCGTTAATAAAGTACGAGAAGGTCGCCCACATATTGTGGATGCGATCAAAAATGGTGAAATTGCGTTGGTGATTAACACTGTGAGCGGTGATCCGGAAGTGATTGCCGATAGCCACTCAATCCGACGCAATGCGCTACAGCAAAAAGTATCAATTCAAACCACTCTTGCTGGTGCCGCAGCTCTCACAGAAGGGATTGCAAGTTTAAGTAACTATGATGTTTATGCCGTGCAAGATTTGCACTGTAACTTAAACGACTAGTCCTTTATTGATAAGTGGTCGGTTTGCAACAAAATTTTGTAAATTGACCGCTTATGATAAAGATAAAATCAGTTTAAATCAGCCTTGCCAGTTTGGTAGCGGTTACGAAGGATTGCTAGCTGCGGTTTGTATCCCGTTCAATATTTGCGTAGTCGTTTGGTATCATAATTAGACTTAAGAATGCAATTTTTTTCTTATCTTTCTGAAAGTTCTTAATCTATTTACTCGATATCATTGTATTAACTCATAAGTGGCGCAATGATTATGCCCGGTTTGGACGTACATCTTACATTCTTAAAGCTGCTAACGTTGATGTTGTATCTTTTCCATCGGTATGAAAATAACGATCTTGTTCGGTCTATACTGGGCTTCGAAAAATTAGATTCCTATCAGAAATCACTAGAAAATTAACCGCACTTTATTATTCATTATTTATGGAATACGCTATTTTTGTTTTCTAGACCACAAATCTGCATATTTTACAAATGTTGAATGGGCAGAAAGGAGTGCAAGTAGTAAACCTTGTTTTCCGTCTAAAAAACCTCTTTTAAGCAGGTACATTTTGATAAAACAGCCAATAGCGTGGTTTATGCCTTGCCATAGGGTGGCGGTTTTTCCTTGTGTTTCCCGTTGGTCCGCCCAAGCTTTGGCATAACTTGCGGATTTTACTAAATAATGGTGGATGTTATTGTAGGTAAAATGTTCTAAATCTCCCTTCAACTTTATAACTTTAGCATGTATCGGTAAATGGACCTTTTCATGTACCAATTCATTGCCATAGCCAGCAAAATTTGTGCGGTATAAGCGTACTACATAATCAGGATACCAACCGGAATGATAAATTTTTCGACCAAATACTTCACTTAGGCGGGTAAATTGATATGCGGTATCTGGTATATCTTGCTGAATGGCTTGTTGGATAGCTTTTTGTAATTCTGGGGTTACCCGTTCGTCGGCATCCAACCAGAGTATATAATCGCTGGTAACGTACTGTTGAGCAAGTTGGCGTTGTTTGCCAAATCCTTGCCAGTCTGTGTGGCGATAGAATTTTGCCCCATAAGCATGTGCAATTTGTTCTGTATTATCGGTGCTGCCAGAGTCGACAATGACTATTTCGTCCACCCAGTCTTTTACTCTATCTAGGCATTGAGGCAAATTTTGTTCTTCATTTTTTACGATAAGAGCAACGCTAATTGTTGGCATACGGATATCCTTTTTTTGCTATACTAGCGAAAATTTTTCTAAGTATATCCGAATTTTCGATATGTGGCGTTTTTTTTATACGAGCTTTATGTACCTGATTCAACCATTGCTCATATTATTTATGTTAGTGCGCAGTGTGAAATCTCCTAATTATCGTAGAAGATTAGGGGAGCGATATGGTTTTTATGGACCGTTGCCTTGCCCGAAACCAAATGGGGTAATTATTCACGCTGCATCAGTTGGAGAAGTGATTGCGGCAACACCGTTAGTTCGGCGTATTCGGCAAGAATATCCGAATTTACCTATTACTTTTACGACAGTAACACCAACCGGTTCGGATAGAGTAACGTCCGCTTTTGGCGAGAATGTTACACATTGCTATTTGCCTTATGATATTCCAGATGCAGTAAATCGTTTTATTGATTTTGTTCAACCCAAACTTTGTGTAGTTATTGAAACGGAATTGTGGCCAAATTTAATCTTACAGTTACATAAACGCCATATTCCTTTTATTGTGGCAAATGCTCGCCTTTCTGCTCGTTCGGCGCAACGTTATGGCAAAATTAAATTACGATTGCAGGGAATGTTATCCCAAATCAGTTTAATCGCACCGCAAGATAATATTAGCGGAAAACGTTATTTACAACTTGGGTATGATAAGGATAAGCTTAAATTAACAGGTAATATTAAATATGATTTAGTCATTACTGAACAGCTTTTTCGACAAATTAAAGCATTACGCCGATGTTGGGCGGAACGACGTCCTGTTTGGATTGCAGCTAGTACCCATGAAGGCGAAGAAGATATTATTTTACAGGCGCATCATCAATTACTGGAAAAATTTCCCAATTTATTATTGTTATTGGTTCCTCGTCATCCGGAACGCTTTAATAGTGTTGCAGAATTGATTGTAAAACATCATCTACAATTTATACGCCGTTCAAGTAGCGAAATACCGACTGATAAAACTCAAGTTATTTTGGGAGATACGATGGGGGAGCTGTTATTATTCTACGGTGTTTCTGATGTCGCTTTTGTTGGTGGTAGTTTGGTTAGACATGGTGGGCATAATCCGTTGGAACCTTTGGCATTTAAAATCCCGGTTATTAGCGGCAAATATACCTTTAATTTTCCAGAGGTATTTAACAATTTGCGAGAAGCAACGGGAGTGTTGGAAATTAACTCAAATTCGACCGCACTTTATTCTGCTGTGGCTAAATTCCTGAATTCTCCGATACTGAGAAAACGATTCGGGGAGGCTGGTTATCAGATTCTTATTGAAAATCGTGGCGCATTACAACGACTTTTAGACTTACTTTCTCCTTATTTGGATGATCACAATGACAAATGTAATTTACCCCGGCACTTTTGATCCTATTACTAACGGACATTTAGATATTATTGAGAGAAGTGCGGTCATTTTTCCGCACGTTTTTGTTGCTGTTGCCAATAGTCCGAGTAAAAAGACGTTATTTAGTTTGGATGAGCGAATACGTTTAGTACGGCAAACCGTTTCACATTTAGAAAATGTAGAAGTTTTTGGCTTTTCCGATTTATTGGCGAATGTCATTAAAAGCCGACCAATTAATGCAATTATCCGTGGAGTTCGTAGTACAACGGATTTTGAATACGAATTACAATTGGCGGCATTAAATCGAGTACTTACTCAGGGCGTGGATAGTTTATTTTTACCACCGAGTGAGAAATGGGGTTATGTTTCTTCCACTATCGTGCGTGAGATTTGCCTTCACCAAGGTGATGTTAGCGGGCTTGTACCCGCTTGTGTATCACAAGCGTTAAAACAGCGTAATATCCTATCTTAATTTGTTTTCTAATAGAAATATGATGAAACTCAATTCACAGCAGCAGCAAGCCGTCGAGCATATCCACGGTCCTTGTCTTGTCTTAGCTGGCGCAGGTTCTGGTAAAACCCGTGTCATTATTAATAAAATCGCTTATTTAATTGAAAAGTGCGGTTATTCTCCGAAACAAATCGCAGCCGTTACTTTTACGAATAAAGCAGCGCGAGAAATGAAGGAGCGGGTTGCGCATTCCATTGGTAAAGAGAAAGCCAAGGGATTGATTGTTTCTACGTTTCACACATTAGGTTTTGATATTATTAAACGGGAATATCGACAGTTAGGATTTAAATCCAATATGACGTTATTCGATGAATATGATCAGGTTGCATTATTAAAAGAATTAACGTCGGATTTATTAAGTGAAGACAAGGATTTGCTGAGAGAATTGGTTTCAGTTATTTCTAATTGGAAAAATGATTTGGTGTTACCTAAGACCGCATTAGCGCAAGTTCGGGATGAAAAATATAAGTTATTCGCCACTTGTTATGAACGTTATACAAAGCAAATACGTGCCTATAATGCTTTGGACTTTGACGACTTAATCATGTTACCTACTCTACTGTTTAAACAGCATGATGATGTTCGTTCGAAATGGCAGGAGAAAATTCGTTATTTATTGGTAGACGAATACCAAGATACGAATACCAGTCAGTACGAGTTGATTAAATTGTTGGTAGGGGAGCGGGCTTGTTTTACTGTTGTAGGAGATGATGATCAATCTATTTATTCTTGGCGAGGAGCAAAGCCGCAAAATATGGTACGCTTACGAGATGATTTTCCACAACTGAATGTGATTAAGTTGGAACAGAATTATCGTTCTACTCAGCGTATTTTGCATTGTGCGAATATTTTGATTGATAATAACGAACATGTGTTTGATAAGAAATTGTTTTCTAATATTGGTGAAGGTGAAAAATTACAAATTATTGAAGCCAAAAATGAAGAACATGAGGCGGAGCGTGTCGTAGCGGAGTTAATCGCTCATCGCTTTAGTCATAAAACACGTTATCGAGATTACGCACTATTATATCGAGGCAATCACCAATCGCGTTTATTAGAGAAAATGCTGATGGTTAGCCGAATCCCTTATAAAATTTCAGGCGGCACGTCTTTTTTTTCACGGGCGGAAATTAAAGATATGATGGCATATTTACGGTTGTTGGTTAATCAGGATGATGATGCCGCTTTTTTACGAATAGTGAATACACCAAAACGCGAAATTGGAGCCGCAACTTTAGAAAAGTTAGGGGTATTAGCTCAAGAAAAGCATATTAGTTTATTTGAGGCCGTTTTTGATTTTGAATTGATTCAAAGACTTACCCCAAAAGCTTACGATGCATTACAAAAATTTGGACGTTGGATTGTAGAATTACATGATGAAATTCAACGCTCAGAACCTGAAAATGCTGTACGTTCAATGTTATCCTCAATTCGTTATGAAGAATATTTGTATGAATATGCTGCCAACCCGAAAATAGCGGAAATGCAAAGTAAAAATGTAGCGATCCTATTTGATTGGGTAGCGGATATGTTAAAAGGTAATGAGACAGATGAACCGATGACATTAAACCAAGTTGTGGCACGTTTAACTCTACGGGATATGTTGGAACGGGGCGAAGAGGAGGATAATTCCGATCAGGTGCAATTAATGACCTTACATGCCTCTAAAGGGTTGGAATTTCCTTATGTGTATTTAATTGGAATGGAAGAAGGGATTTTACCGCATCAAACCAGTATTGATGAAGATAATGTGGAGGAAGAGCGGCGTTTAGCCTATGTGGGGATTACTCGAGCTAAGCAAATGTTGACTTTTTCTCTATGTCGGGAGCGGCGACAATATGGAGAATTAATTCGGCCGGAGCCTAGTCGTTTTTTGCGCGAACTTCCGCAAGATGATATTCAATGGGAACGGGATAAGCCTGCGCTAAGTGCCGAACAAAAGCAGCAAAAAACAAAGAATCAATTAAGCCGTTTGCGAGAAATGTTAAAAAGCTAAATCTAATTTTAAGGTTGTTGATAAATCAGGCAATTGATGGAGTGATCAGAAAAAATAATTTGACATATTTTTAGAAAAACGTATCATACCGCCCACAAACCGATTGCGGTGAGATGGCCGAGTAGGCTGAAGGCGCTCCCCTGCTAAGGGAGTATGGGGTCAAAAACTCCATCGAGGGTTCGAATCCCTCTCTCACCGCCATTTTGTTTGTTTCTGCACCCGTAGCTCAGCTGGATAGAGTACTCGGCTACGAACCGAGCGGTCAGAGGTTCGAATCCTCTCGGGTGCGCCATTTTGAATCGACTCTATATTTGAAGTGGTTTAGAAACAAATAGAATTTCCTACGCACCCGTAGCTCAGCTGGATAGAGTACTCGGCTACGAACCGAGCGGTCAGAGGTTCGAATCCTCTCGGGTGCGCCATTTAAAACTTCTTATTCTAACCCTCAGTCTATTATTGCTTTTATTTAGTTAGTTTTGGTTATTGGGTTTTTGCAAAGTATTTCACCGAATAAAATGCTTATGTGTTGCTTTGTTGAGAGCAGGTTAGTCATGATAATTCAACAATGGGATTTTGGAAAAATCAGTTTCTGCTGTTGCAAGCAATTCTTTTGGTAAATTTGGTGTGAGCGATTGGGGAAAACAAGCGAGATTAATATCAAATCCCGATAAAGTTTTTTCTTGTTGAAAGTAATTATTCTGTTGATAACGTTCTGAAATAAACCAGAAACACTGGTAATCTAAATTCATTAGATAATGAAGAATATCAGTAGATTTATCAGGGTGAGCTTCAATAAAAATAATTGGTAAGTGTTGTGTAATTGTTTTTTGAGCGCCTTTTAATACCTTCAAGTCGAACCCTTCAGCATCAATCTTTAATAAAGATAATTCTGTTAATTTTTGAATTTCAGGATGTTCGTCAAGTGTAACAACTTGAATAAATTCTTTGTGTTGGATACCCTGAAAATTTCCTTCCGTATTGAAACCTTTATCAATTGAGAAACTACCATAATTCCAAGCTGTATCATAGTTTGATGAGGCAATTTCTATTTGTTGGCAAGTGTCGCTTACACCTTGATGATAAGCATAGACATTGGTAAGTTGATTTAATGCTAAATTGCTACATAGCGTTTGAAAAATGATACGTTGCGGTTCAAAGTAGAAGAGTTTTCCGTGAGGAATAAATTTAGCGAGTGGCACGGCATGCATACCTATATTGGCTCCAACTTCAATAACATTACTGTTTTTAGCTAAGATACAACGAAAAAATTGCACCTCCACTTCAGACCATTCCCCGTAGGTTTTTACATATTGGCTGATAAAATCCCCTTCGATAAGGTTAAATAATCCCCATTTAGTTTGGTGAAGTGCTGAACGCATATAATGAACCCTCATTATCATAAATCCGGAATCCGAATTTATTTTAGTCAATTTTTAGTTAATTTATCGCTATTTTGCTGTATTTTTGAAAGAAAAGGCGGATTTATAATGCGATTTCCTTGTTCCTGCAATAATGAATAAATATTAGCGATGAAATAACTTTGTTCTGCATCCGGAATATCAAACGGCATAAACCGAAGTAAATCAAGGTGGATATTAAAAACTTGTGGAAAAATAACCGCACTTTTTATTTCTTCAAACATCACTTTATAGAGAGGGGACGCGCAATAACCACGTTGAATGCGGGCAAGGCTGGATGCAAGGTGAAGTAATAACATTTCGACTTGATAAGTCGATGTATCGGCATGCCAATAAGTTTCAAGGCGATTTTTAACTTGAAATACAATATTAATGATATGGGCATTAATTTGTCCACGATTTTCTAAGCGCGTTAAGTTGTCAATAAGTGCCATTTTTGCCCCTTTCTGCATGACTCTAATCTAACCTAATTTCTCACAATAAAATAGTGCAGAGATCACAAAATTGATGCAAAATAGTAAAAAATTTTTTACACAGAAAGAATGATGTTAGATAGTAATACAGTAGAACAATATGCCGGATTTGTTTTTGATATGGACGGTACTTTAATTGATACGATGCCTATTCATGCTAAAGCTTGGCATTTAACAGGCAAATTTTTCAATTATGACTTTGATTGTCAGATTATGTATCAACTTGGTGGCGCAACTGTTACTACCATTGCACAGGCAATTATGCAAAAAGCGGGTATGCCTTTAGAGCAATTAGCGGCAGTCATTCAAAAAAAACGTGAACTCTCTTATCAGTTAGTGCCACAAGAGTCTACCTTATTGCCGACTTTTGATCTTGTTAAGAAGTACTATGGAGTAAAACCGATGACAATCGGTTCTGGTTCTCATCGGGCCATGATTGATTTACTGATGGAGAAATTACAGATAGAGCACTATTTTAACGGTATTATCAGTGCAGATGATGTACAAGCACATAAACCTAATCCGGAAACATTTTTACGTTGTGCTGAAATAATGCGGCTTAACGCGCAGCAATGTTTAGTTTTTGAAGATGCTGATCTTGGTGTCCAAGCGGGGCTTGCTGCCGGAATGGACGTATTTGACGTTAGAACGGGTAAACTCATTCGTTGTTAATGTTATGTGGGAAATTATTTCTTGGGAATTCTGGCAGCAGAATATGTTGCTGATTATGTTCGTCAGCGCATTTTTGAGTGCCACTGTGTTACCGGGAAATTCAGAGTTCGTTTTTGTTACTTTTGCTGCGCCAAAGTTATTATTGGGAATGCTCTCTAATTGGGATATTCTATGGTTATTGAGCATTGCAACGGCTGGTAACAGTTTAGGTAGTTTAACCACTTATTGGGTGGGGCGTTTATTTCCCGAAAACGTACTGAAAAATGACCGCACTTTATGGGTAATGAGTAAGTTGCAGCGCTATGGTTTATGGGGATTATTATTAAGTTGGCTACCGATTGTCGGCGATGTTTTTTGTGTTGTCGCAGGTTGGCTGCGTTTAAATTGGTTGCATTGTTTGCTTTTTATCAGTTTAGGAAAATTGTTACGTTATGGATTTTTACTATTCTTGGTGTTGCCTTTGAGCGTATAGAGCAAAATAATCGTCAAAAAAAAGCCCCTTACAGAGTAAGGGGCAAATAACCTAAGGAACCAATTTTATTTAAACAACTGCAAGTTGCTTGTACTATAAGACCAAGCATCAACAGAAAAGTTCATATATTTTGAAAATAGTCTGAAAATTAATATTGAGGGAAAATTTATGCCGTTACTTGACAGTTTTAAAGTTGATCATACCAAAATGACTGCACCTGCCGTACGTATTGCAAAAACGATGCGAACACCGAAAGGTGATGACATCAGCGTCTTTGATTTACGTTTTTGTCGCCCGAATCAAGAAATTTTATCTCCAAAAGGAATTCATACTTTAGAACATCTGTTTGCTGGTTTTATGCGTGAGCATTTAAATGATGATCAGGTAGAAATTATCGATATTTCTCCAATGGGGTGTCGTACCGGTTTTTATATGTCGTTAATTGGTACGCCGAGTGAGCAACAGGTTGCCGAAGCTTGGTTAGCATCTATGCAGGATGTGCTGAAGGTGGAGAGCCAACGAGATATTCCTGAACTGAATGAATATCAATGCGGTACTTATACTGAACATTCTTTATCTGATGCTCATAGTATTGCGAAAACAGTGATTGAGCGTAGTATCGGTATTAATAAAAATGAAGAACTGACATTAGATGAATCACTACTTAAATAAGGAAAAATAATGGCTAAATTAGGAACGGCGTTAACACCAAATGCTACAAAAGTTATGTTGCTTGGTGCAGGAGAGCTCGGTAAGGAGGTTGTAATTGAGCTACAACGATTCGGTGTTGAAGTGATTGCAGTCGATCGTTATGAAAATGCACCGGCACAGCAGGTTGCACATAGAGCTTACACTATTTCAATGTTAGACGGGCAGGCTCTAAAGTCGTTAGTAGAAAAAGAACGCCCAAATTATATTGTGCCAGAGGTGGAAGCTATTGCGACCGATATTTTACTTGAATTGGAAGAAGCTGGTTTTAATGTCATTCCGACAGCAAAAGCGACTCGATTGACAATGAACCGAGAAGGGATTCGACGTTTGGCTTCGGAAGAACTTGGGCTTCCTACCTCTCCTTACCAATTTGTGGATAATTTCGCTGATTTCCAAAGTGCGGTTGAAAAAATCGGTATTCCTTGTGTAGTAAAACCAATTATGTCTTCATCTGGGCATGGGCAAAGTATACTAAAATCGCCCGCTGATATGCAAAAAGCTTGGGACTATGCACAACAAGGTGGCCGTGCCGGTGGGGGGAGAGTGATTGTAGAAGGGTTTATTAAGTTTGATTACGAAATTACCTTATTGACGGTTCGCCACATTAACGGAACGACCTTTCTTGCACCAATCGGGCATCGCCAAGAAGACGGTGATTATCGAGAATCTTGGCAACCTCAACAGATGTCCGAAAGAGCACTACATAAGGCGCGACATATCGCCGAGAAAATTACTGGCGCTTTAGGCGGAAGAGGCATTTTCGGAGTTGAAATGTTTATCTGTGGTGATGAGGTTATCTTTAATGAAGTTTCTCCTCGCCCACATGATACAGGTATGGTAACACTGATTTCACAAGAGTTGTCGGAGTTTGCATTACATGCTCGTGCGATTTTAGGTCTACCTATACCAAAGGAAATTGAGCTCATTAGTCCTTCTGCCTCAAAAGCTATTGTTGTAGAAGGGCAATCAAATAGTGTTCAATTTGGGAACTTAGTAGAGGTGCTGGCTGAGCCGAACACAAATATTCGTTTATTTGGTAAAGAGGAAGTGAATGGGCACCGTCGCATGGGGGTCATTTTAGCGCGTGATATTTCTGTTGCCAAAGCCTTAGAAAAAGCACAAAGGGCTTATGATAAGCTAGAACTTGTGTTATAAGGTCTAATTTCATAGATTCTAACGCTAAAATAATCCCGCCATAAGCAAATTATAGCGGGATTATTTTTATTTTTAACTAAAAACCACCTTCTGTGAAGGGGCTTTTTCCGATTAGCTTTGCAGAATATGATATTTCTTATTTTTTGGATTTAAAACCTGATTCCACTTCTCGCATATCCGGTAATTGGTGGGCGATACCTTTATGGCAATCAATACAGGTTTTGCCTTCGCTTTTAATTTTTGCGTGCATTTTCGCTGCCACATCACGTTGTTCATTGAAATTCATCCGATCCACGTTATGACAGTTACGACATTCCTGTGAATCATTTGCTTTCATCCGTTCCCATTCTCGTTGTGCCATATGTAAACGGCGCTCATTATATTTTTCCAGAGTATCCGTATAACCCATTACATAAGCATAAACCTCACGAGCAGCTTGGATTTTTCTTGTCCATTTCGGAATAAATTCGTGTGGCAAGTGGCAATCCGGACAGCTTGCTCCAACCCCGGTACGGGTTTGATAATGAGCACTGTGTAAGTATTCGGCATAAGCATCATTGGTATGGCAGCTTGAGCAAAAGGCTTCGGTATTTGTTGTATTGACAGCTGCATTAAATCCACTCCAAGCAAAAATACCACCCAATGCACTTAAAATAATTAATGTTCCTACTGCCATACGACTTGGAGTGCGGAACCAACGCCAAAAACGGATGATTATATTTGGTTTCTTTTCTGACATCATCAACCTCTATTTCCCATAGCCTTTCATCGGTTGAAATTCGTTTGGTACAATCGGTTCAACATCAGACTGTGAAACGTGGCATTGTAAGCAGAAGTAACGGCGTGGAGATGAGCTTGAGCCAACATTACCGTTCCGATCTGTAAAATGCGTTGGACTGATACGAGTGGCACCGGTTAAACGGGCATTCTCCGGGCTATGGCAATTTAAGCATTGGTTTACATTTTTGGTTACCTGATAATTAGTAACACTATGTGGTACCATTGGTGGTTGGTTCACATAATTTAATGCAGGTAATTCGCTTTGACGGGGCGCATTATGAAATGCTGGTGCGATATTATCCGGTGAGCTACTTAAATCTTTACCGATATTTTGGCTGCTTGCTTGTACACTAAGAGCCAAAAGTGCGGTTAAAATTCCGGTCGTAAATGAAAATAAAAAGTTTTCCTTCATCGTTATCACTCCTTTGAATGAAATCTTGTTGAAAATTTAAATACTTTTTCAGCGCAAACATCAATACATCGTCCGCAACTGATACAATCTTTGGAAAGTACAAGTAGACTTTCGTGCTTTTTTCCATGTAATGGTGAGCGTAATACTTGAGCTTCCGGGCAAACGTTGTAGCAATCCATACAGTTATCACATTTCGTTCGGTCAATGACTTTAATACGAATTAATCCTTTTGCACCAATAAGACCATAAGCGGCGCCAATCGGACAGAGATGTCCGCACCAACCATGCTCCACAATAAATAAATCGAATAAAAATATGGCGAAAACTAGCCATATAGTCGCACCAAAACCATAAATTAATGCTCGTCCAAATGCGGCAACAGGATTTAGCCATTCCCATAGCAACATACCACTTATAGCACTACCGACTAAAATCATTAACAGCCAACTGTAGCGTAAAGAACGTGGTAATTTTGCATTTTGGCGAACTCCTAATTTACGGCGTATCCAAGCAGCACTGTCAGTAACGATATTTAATGGGCAAACCCAGGCGCAGAAAATTCTGCTCCCTGCCAGCATATAAAAAACAATTACTACCACTGCACCAAGTAAGGTTAGATAATTGGGTAAATGACCTGCAACAAGGCTCTCTGCCACAATTAACGGATCGCTTAGCGGCAGAGTATCAAGCAATAAGCTGGCACTGTAATTGCCTTTTAAAATCCAAATTTCTAGCCAAGGGCCGGATAAAAACATTGCCAAAATACTGATTTGGCTTAATCTACGCCAAAATAAAAAGCGATTGGCGAACCACCAACCCCATTTTTGGCGGGATTCTCGGCCAGCATATTTGGGTGAGTTTGCCATTATTTTTCCTTATTCGGTATTAAAACCGGTGCCGTTTCCGGGACGAATTCCGGTGTTCGAGTTGGCAGAGAAATTAAATCATCTGGTGCGAGAGATTGTCCCGCTTTTTGTTTTTCTTGCCATCCTAAACGGTAATGCATGCCTAACATTCCTTTTGCTAATGGAATCGGTAGTACCTTGATTGCCGCTTCTTCTAATACGCAAGCTTGTTCACATTTACCGCAGCCAGTACATAATTCGGAATGCACCGTAGGAATAAATAATGCGTGTTTATCCGAGCGGGGATTATGCTGCCGTTCTAATGTAATCGCTTGATCAATGAGCGGACAAACTCGATAGCAGACATCACAACGTAGCCCTTGCCAATTTAGGCAGGTTTCATGATCCAGTAATACTGCCAAGCCCATTTTTGCTTGATTAATATTATCAGCATCCGAATCTAATGCACCGCTTGGACAGGCTTTGGCACAAGGAATATCTTCACACATTTCGCAGGGTTTATTACGCGCTGTAAAGTAGGGGGTACCTGCTTCCAACGGTGATAATAAAGAGGCTAAATGCAACATATTGTACGGGCAGGCCTGTACACATTGACCGCAACGAATGCAGGCCGCAGAAAAGGCTTTATTATCGCTTAGTGCAAAAGGTGGACGTAATGCAATTCCTTCGCGAGCAAGGCTTTGTTTTTGTTGTAAACCTAATAATAGCCCTACTGATACCAAACCGGCACAGCTACGAGCGCCGTCTTTGATAAAACGTCTGCGTTCTGGATTAATTATTGGTTTACTCATTTTTCTATTCGATTTTTGACCGCACTTTTATGTGTTATTTGTGCTAATACAACAAGAAGTGCGGTTATTTTTTATAGTTTTATGTGATTATTCGACGGTTACAAAATATGTTTTCAAAGATCGGAGAGCATATTTGTCTCTCTCTAAATATCCCTGATTTTTACTCTGTGCCGTAAGCATAGTGCGAGTATCGTTATTAAAGATTCAATATATTACTGCTATATCATATTGATGCTTTAAATGGCTTTTTCCACTTTTACTGCACATTTTTTAAAATCAGTTTCTTTAGATATCGGATCGGTCGCATCTAATGTTAGTGCGTTTGCTAGCTGTCCGGCATCAAAGAATGTCGTGTAAACCAAGCCTCTCGGTGGCTTATTGCGCCCACGAGTGTCCAAATAGGAAATCATTTCTCCGCGGCGAGAAGATATTTTGATTTTATCGCCATGACGTAATCCTCGATCTTGTGCATCTAATGGATGCATCCAAACTAAATTGTTTGGAAACGAGCGGTGTAGTTCCGGAACTCTACGGGTCATTGAACCGGTATGCCAGTGCTCAAGAACACGTCCGGTTGAGAGCCATAAATCATACTCGGCATCTGGTGATTCCGCAGGTTCTTCATAAGGTACGGCAAGAATAATTGCCTTTCCGTCCGGATAGCCGTAAAAACGCACGCCCTCACCCTCTTTCACATAAGGATCATAGCCTTCGCGATAACGCCATAAGGTTTCTTTACCTTCCACGACAGGCCAGCGTAGTCCTCTCGCTTTATGATACATATCGAACGGAGCTAAATCGTGTCCGTGCCCACGACCAAACTCAGCATATTCCTCAAATAGACCTTTGTGAATGTAATAACCAAAATCGTAAGATTCATCATTAAGTTGACCTTCCGCTAATTCGCTTAGAGGATATTTATCAACCTGTCCGTTTTTGAATAAAACTTCGTATAAAGTTTTACCTCTATATTGTGGCATTTGTGCTAGCAATTCTTCTGTCCACATTTCGTCTGTTGTGAAGTATTTAGAAAACTCAACTAATTGCCATAAATCAGATTTTGCTTCACCTGGTGCTTTCACTTGCTGACGCCAGAATTGAGTGCGGCGTTCTGCATTACCATAAGCGCCTTCTTTTTCAACCCACATTGCAGTGGGTAAAATTAAATCTGCAGATAGTGCACTAACAGTTGGATAGGGATCAGAAACTACGATAAAGTTTTCTTCTTTGCGCCAGCCGGGTAATCGATCTGCATTCACATTAGGTCCTGCTTGAATATTGTTAGTACACATTGTCCATAGAATATTCATTTTACCATCGTGTAGCGCGCGATCCTGTGCAATCGTATCCAATCCGACGACATCGGAGATAGTACCTTTCGGTAATTTCCATATTTTTTCGGCTATTTCGCGGTGTTTTGGATTAGTTACCACTAAATCTGCCGGTAAACGATGTGGGAACGACCCCACTTCCCTTGCTGTTCCACAAGCGGATGGTTGACCCGTGAGAGAGAAGGGACCACAACCTGGAATAGAAATTTTACCGGTAAGAAGGTGAATGTTATAAATTAAGTGATTCGCCCAAACGCCACGTGTATGCTGGTTAAAGCCCATTGTCCAGAATGAAACGACCTTTTTATTTGGATCTGCATAGAGTTTGGCTAAATTTTCCAATAATCCTTTGTCGACCCCCGACATTGCAGAGACCTTTTCTAAGGTATATTCCGATACCAAACTTTTCAGCTCTTCAAACGTACTATCGTGCATTTTCCCTGCAGTCTTGCGGTTTTTCGCTTTTTGTTCTAACGGATTCTCAGGACGTAAACCGTAGCCGATATCTGTTTCGCCTCGCTTGAATTTTGTGTGTTTATTGACGAAATCCCAATTTATTGCATTATTCTGTATCAAGTAATTGATAATGTAATTCAGGATTGCGAGATCGGTTTGCGGTTTGAAAATCATTCCATAGTCGGCTAATTCAAAACTACGATGTTCAAAAGTAGAAAGCACTGCTACTTTGACGTCGGGTTTTGTAATACGGCGATCGGTTAGACGAGACCATAAAATCGGGTGCATTTCCGCCATATTGGAACCCCAAAGAACAAAGGCATCGGTATGTTCGATATCGTTATAACAGCCCATTGGTTCATCCATACCGAACGTTCTCATAAAGGCAACGGCGGCTGAAGCCATGCAGTGGCGAGCATTTGGATCCACATTATTAGAACGGAAGCCGGCTTTCCATAATTTATTTTTGGCATAGCCTTCCCAAATAGTAGATTGACCTGAACTGAACATTCCCACGGCGTTTTTTCCATTTTTTGCCATTGCCGCTTTAAATTTTTCAGCCATGGTAGTAAATGCCGTTTCCCAAGAAACAGGGGTGAAATCACCGTTTTTGTCATATTGACCATTTTTCATTCGTAGCATTGGTTGAGTGAGGCGATCTTTGCCGTACATAATTTTCGGCAAGAAATAGCCTTTGATACAATTTAGTCCGCGATTGACCTCTGCATCAGGATCACCTTGAGAAGCAACGACACGCCCATCTTTCGTCCCAACCAATACTGCACAGCCGGTTCCGCAGAAACGGCATACCGCTTTATCCCATTTGATTTCGCTTTCTGCAGCAGATACGTTTTTGATGGGAATCGTTAGGCCAGCAGCAGTTGCGGCAGCAATTGCCGCATTAGCTTTCATTAATTCCCTACGTGTTAAATTCATAGTATTCTCCCCACGATATTATTTAATAGAGTGTTCATCTTGTTGATGATAAATCAGTGAAACATTGACTACGCCTTCAATGTCCTTCACGCTTTCCATTTGATTAAGCAAGATTTGCTGATCATGTGATTGCATAACGACCACTATTTTCCCTTGGCTTTCTTCCGTTACCGGAATTTCAGTATGCGGAATAGCCAAAAGTGCGGTCGAAATTTGCATTATTTTTTGTGGCAATGCTTGTACCATTAATCCGCAAACATACCAATCTTGTGCATTTTCAGGTGTGATGTTCGGTTGTTTCATTATCTTCTATACTACTGAGGGTTATTGCTCGAACAGGACAACTTGAGATACAAGCTCCGCATCCGTTGCAGCTGTCTAGATTTAGTTGCGGTTGAGCTATGCCTCCGGGTTGCAAACGAAAGCTAATAGAATTTGTAGGGCAACTGTCTTGGCAGCTGCGGCACGTAATTCGTTGAGAACTCAAGCAAGTGTTTTGAATTTTCACTTGATGAAACCAAGGCTGCTCCGTTATTGGGCGAAACGCCGATTGTTGGCATACATCAACGCAACGCTGACAAAAGGTACATTCTCCTTGATCAAAACGAACCTCAGGAAAATTTCCTTCACCTTGCACTAAAATACGACTTTCACAAGCTGTGATGCAGTGCCCACAGCGATTACACTGTATTGTAAAATCATTCTCTGATACCGCCCAGGGTGGGCGAATAGCAGCCAGCCCTAAAGTTTTTTGCGATTGTGATTGCAAACCGGATAAAAATTTTCCTCGCAAGAAATGTCTTCGACTGATTTTTTCCGCTTTCATCAGCATAGCCTTATAAACCTATTTTCAGGCTGGCATTATCAAGAAATTGGAGCAACGGAATATTACTCAAAAGAGGTAATTACATAATAAGTTGAAAGTTTGTTGAGATAGATCAAAAGAGTAGTGGAAAGTCTTTTCTGACAATATAGAGTGAAGGTTTATTAGGAAAGGGTATCACTATTAAAGTGCGGGTAAAAATTGTAGGTGTTTTCTTACATAACCAATACAGGAAAATCCTAGTCAACGGATTATAGAGATGCGACATTTGGCAACTCTATTTATAACGGATTGAAATTATAGAATTGAGCGTTAGAGTACAAAGTGTTTTGGCTTATTTAGCTATATGGAGAGTAAAAGTGTACACAATGAAGCTTTTCATAATCGCTACATAATTTTTATATCCCGATAACAACACACCCGGTTACCGATTTTGCTTTTTCTTGTGCTTGTACTGCGCTTTCTCTGTTGTTAAAAGGACCGACTCGAACACGATTCCATTCCTCGCTAGAAACAATAGTTGTGTTAAGTCCCGACAGAGTTAAGCGGGCTTGTAAGTTTTCTGCCTGCGTTTTGTTTTTAAATGCTCCGCACTGCAAACCAAAACGTTTATTTGCTACTTTTTCGGTTGTTTTTACTTCCGGTGTTTTTTGTTCAATTTTCTTAGCGGATTCTGATTTTATTGGCTCCACTTTCTTTGTGTCGCTTTTTGTTTGAATGTTTTGAATAGGATCTTCTTTAGTTACTGCTAATTTCAAGTCAGTTTTTGTTTCTGTTAGTTTTGTTTGTTGTACTGAATTTCCTGTATTATTGGTGTTACCGACCTGATTAGGCGTTTCTTGTTTCCGTTGTTCCATTAGCTTTCGTGCAGCTTCAGCTTCTTTTTGTTCTTTTTCCATTTGAGCTAAAATTTTACGTTGCTCATCGGTTAATTCCACATTTTTATCAACTGGAACAGTACGAGTTTCTAGGGCTTTAATATAACTCCATACTTCTTCTGGGCGAGTTGGTAATACACTTTTAGGCTGAGAAGCTTTTGTTTGCTGTGTTTTTTCAGTGGTTAAAGTTGTATTCTCAGTTTGTGCTGCTTTATTGCTTTTTAAAAAATAAAGTCCGCCGATAAAGCTAAATACAATTGCTAAAGCGCAGCAGATCAATAGGTTTTTATTGCTTCCTTTTGATTTTTTCTTTTTATTTGTTACGCTACGCCGTGCGGCGAAATCTCGATGTGCCACGATGAAGATCCTAAACTCAATTTACTATTTTAATTTATAAAAAACGCTTAATTCTACTTAAAAATCAGGTGTTTTTCTAGGGGCTTTTTATTAGCTCAAGTCAAGTGGGTCGACATCTAAAACTAACCGTACTTGGTTTGGTTTAACCAAACCAGAAGTTTGAAAATAGCGTAAAACCTGATGCAGTTTTTTACGGTTGCTATGTTGTAATAGCAGTTGCCAACGAAATTGCCCTGCTTTTTTACTAAAAGGTGCGGGCATTGGACCAAGAATCTGTAACCCTTCAGTGTTTGTTTTGCGTAAAAAAACCGCAATTTGTTCAAGATAATGTTCTACCTCTTGAGAATGTCGACTTTGCGCTTTAAATAATACTTGAAAACTGAAAGGAGGTAAGCCCATTTTCTGCCGTAATTGTAAGTTTTCTTCAGCAAATGCCGCATAGCCTTTTGATAATAAAGTTTTCAATAAAGGATGATCTGGATAATGAGTCTGTAATATTACTTCTCCTTGTTTATCCGAGCGACCAGCACGTCCGGCGACTTGCGTGTAAAGTTGAGCTAATCGCTCTTCAGCGCGAAAATCTAGCGAAAATAATGCGCTATCAATATTAATTAATGCAACTAATGTAACATTTGGAAAGTGATGGCCTTTTGCTAACATTTGAGTACCAATAAGAATCTGGCTTTTTCCATTCCGAATATCTGCTAAATAATCATCTAATTTTCCCTTACGAGCAGTAGTATCTCGATCTATTCTAGCAATACGATAATCAGGAAAATATTGAGTTAAATATTCTTCAATTTGTTCTGTTCCTTGTCCTGTCGTTATTAAATGAGTTGAACCACACTCGGCACATTGGAAGGGAATCGCTTTTTGTGAATCGCAATGATGACAACGCAATACGCGTTTATGTTGATGATAAGTATAGGGTTTCTCACAATGCTGACATTGTGCTATCCAACCGCATTCGTGGCATAACAAAACTGGGGCAAAACCTCGTCGATTTAAAAAAAGTAAAACTTGGTTTCCTTGAACTAAATGTAGTTTCATTCTCTCTAATAATGTTGAAGATAAGCCGCTTTGTAGTTGGTTATGTTTCAAATCGATCACTAATTGGCGCAGTGTGGTTGAATTTCCCGCTTTTTTTGTTAGCGATAAGTAACGGTATTTTCCATTTTTTACGTTATTCAAACTTTCTAAACTTGGCGTTGCAGATCCTAGTAAAATAGGAATATCCAGTTTTTGTGCTAATACAACGGCTAAATCTCGTGCGTGGTAACGCCAACCGTCTTGTTGTTTAAGCGAAATATCGTGTTCTTCATCTATAATAATTGCTCCGAGGTTATCAAATTGTGTGAATAAAGCCGATCTTGTGCCGATAACGATCGCACTTTGTCCAGTTTTAGCTCGAGTCCATACTGCTAAACGTTGGGTTTCTGTTAAGTTAGAATGAAGCACATCAATTTCCACATTGAACCGCTGCTGAAAACGTTGGACGGTTTGAGGAGTTAAACCAATCTCTGGTACGAGAACTAACGTTTGCCGGCCGCTCTTTAATATTTCTTCAATATATTGCAAATAAATTTCGGTTTTCCCCGAACCGGTTACGCCATCCAGTAACCAGACATTAAAGCCTTGCTGAAAAATCAATAAACTCAATACTAATGCTTGTTGTTTATTGAGCACAAATCGATTACTTTGATTAACGAACAGTTGATCACCTAATTGTTGTTGCCAGTTTAATTTTTCAGTTTGGCGAAATATTTCTTCTACATATCCTTTGCTTTTTAGAGAGGACCAAACTGTGGTATTAAATTCATTATTGCCTTTTTCTATTTCTTGTTTCGTTAACAAACACAATGCTTCCGTTTGTTTTTTTGCTCGCGCTAATTTTCCTTGGGTTAAGGCTTGCTGACCTATATCCGTAATTCGCCAAAAAGTGCGGTCAGTTTCCAATAAGTTTTCACCATTGCGTAATTTGACCGGTAAGGCTTGTAATAAGATTTCCCCTAATGGGGCTTGATAATAATATGCCGCCCATTGTAACCAGTTCCAAGTTATAGTATTAAATAATGATTTTTCATCTAGCACTGCCACAACAGTTTTTAATTGTTCTGGCGAGACTTCGGATTGGTTATCAAGTGCAACCACAATACCGACTAATTTTTGCCTTCCAAATGGCACAAGTACACGGCAACCGACTTCAATATTTATTACTGGACAAAGGTAATCAAAGAAGCGCATTAAAGGAACAGAAAGGGCAACACGGACTATTTTCATCATACATAGACTTATTCAAATTTTGCCTTATTATACTTAGCCTTTGGAGATAATTCATTACTTGATCAATCCGTTTTTTTTAGTATAATCCGCAACTCTTATGGTGCCAAATTTGGCGTAATATTAACTACATGCGGTGTAAGGCGAGAGGCTTTATAGCGGCGTGGCTTCAATTTGAGGTTTTCTATGAAACAAGGTATTCATCCTGAATATAAAGAAATTACGGCAACTTGTTCTTGCGGTAATGTAATCAAAACCCGTTCAACTTTAGGTAAAAACGTCAACCTTGATGTGTGTGGCAACTGCCATCCATTTTATACGGGTAAACAACGTGTTGTTGATACTGGCGGTCGAGTAGAGCGTTTCAATAGCCGTTTCAAAATTCCTGGAATGAAATAATTTTCTTATAAATAGCTTGTTTGCAGGACAAGCTATTTTTTAGGTTTTTAAGATATGCTCAATATATACAAACCTACATTTTTAATTAGTTTACTTCATCCTTTCAATAAAAAGAAAAGACAGGAACTAAGACACCAAAACCATCTTAACATATTTCATAAATTTGCACCTTCTGCAATTCAAATGTTTTTTCACGCAGTATCGCTATATTCAAAACCTATAAAAATATGGTTAGAATTTGGTACTCTATTAGGATTTTATCGAGAAAAACAGCTGATTCAACATGATATTGATATAGATTTTGGTATAGATGAATGTGATATAAATGACGATTTAATCGAACATCTTAAAGAGTATGGCTTTAGTTTATCAAGAAAATTTATAATAGAAAGTAATAAGAAAGAGCTAAACAATTTTAATGCTGAATATACTTTTAAATATGGAAAATATGTATCAATAGACTTATTTGTATTTAAAAAATTTGAAGATCAGAAGATTTGTTATTCATTTGATAGAGAAGAAGGGCTAGAACACAAAGACACCTTGATTAAATATAATAATCGATTAAGAACAGTACAAATAAGTCTATCACATTTCGATCTAATAGAAACTAAATTTTTTGATACGAATGTATATATACCTAATAATATAGCATCTCATCTTCAAGAAATATATGGACATGATTTCATGACACCCAGAATATACGACTATGAGAATAGAATAAAAGACTTTGAAAAGATATTAGATAATAAAACTTTAGGTAGAAAATTAGAATTCAAATAAATGGATATTATAAAATTCTTAAAAAAAATATTAAATAAAGATATTTTAGGTATAACTCCTATTGGAGGAATGACTAATAGTAACTTTTTAGTATCAAGTAAAAATGAAAAATATGTCGTTAGGTTACCGAAGAAACTAACCTCGATTATGATTAATAGAGAATATGAGAAATTCAATAGTTCAGTGATGTCTCAAAATGGTTATAATGTTGAGACTTTATATTTTAATCATAAAACGGGAATAAAAATAACTAGATATTTGGAAAAGAGTATTGTTCTAAATCATACAGACATACAAAAGAATAAAAACTTGGAATTAATCGCTAAAAGGCTATATAACCTACATACTTCTAATATTAAACTAGCTAATGTATTTGATATTAAATTAGAGTTTAATAAATATCTAAGTTTGTTAAAAGATAAAAGTAATTTTTACAAGTTTAATGATACTATTGATAAAATCGTCTGCTTCTTTTATAAAGTTATAGATTGTTTAGATTATAAATATAAAAAACTCCCTCTTGTTCCCTGCCATAATGATCTTGTACCAGAGAATATTCTTATATCTGATAATAAAACCTACTTTATTGATTGGGAATATTCCGGTATGAACTACCCATTATTTGATATATCAGCTTTATTTTTAGAATCAAATTTAGATTATTTTCAACAAAAGGATTTTCTTAGA